>DATMGS010000051.1:0-23449 GCA_035555335.1 Puia sp. | reverse complement strand
TCTGTTCCCGTCATACACCAGGAACTGGTAGCCGCCGGACAAGGCGCCCAGCTGATCAGGCTGGATCTGAGCCATCTGCCCGCCGGTATCTGGATCCTGAGTGTCAAACACCCGGTCACGGGTCGTGTAGAAACGACTAAGGTAATACGCTTATAATCATAAAAATATAAAAAGGGCGTAGGGAGGGCGGCAGTAGCCGCCCTCTTTTTTTTGAACTTTTTAATGGCAAAGGCGTTTGTAAAAGCAGCGAGCTCTTCTAAAAAGCCGCAGAATCATGAAACTATTTATACTATTCGCCACCCTTTTTCAGGGTCTTCTAACCTTTCCGGTATACGCGCAGGAGCCAGGGGTAAGGTTACATATCTCCAACATTCAAAACCACTTAGCGACGTTGCATATTGGTGTTTATCAAAAAGGACGTTCTGCCGCCACCGCCAGAATGACTTTTCATATCGATGTCCTGCCGGGTGGCAGCGATACCCTCCTCGTGACTTTGCCAGCGGACCTCCAGGGCGACTATGCGGTCGCTGTATCCCAGGATGTATTGTTCCGACAGGAAAATAATATTTTCAACTCTTCGTCCCTGGTCTACGAGCGAAGCCTGCCAAAAAAGATTTCAATGACGCAATTCGATCAATGTCATATCTCGGTTGCTGCCGGATCTGCTTCTCTCGATATTCCAGTGGTCTACCAGAAACAGTAGTATCCAACAGAAAACCTTTCCGTCGGATTATTTCTTTTTATTCTTCAGCAGCATATATTTCGCCGTCTCATAGAGACCTTCCGACAGCTGTTGCAGCTCTTTCTTCACCGGGCCCTTGGCCACGGCATCCGGCACGGGATCATTTCCCGTCACGGAGACCATTTCTTCTTTACCCGTCTTCAGCTGCCGGCGATAGAAATATCCATCCCGGACCACTCCGATCTCTCCCTGGTCAGGATCATAAATAAAAGAAAGGGCCTTGCCATTATAGAGGGCCGTATCCAGCAGATCACGTCCCAGCGTGGTATTCCGGTAAGGGATGTTACAGAGGCCGGCCAGGGTAGGCAGCACATCTACCTGTGAACAGTATCCGGGAATACGTTCCGGCGAGATCAATCCCGGAGAATAGATCAATAAAGGTACATGCTCGGCCGAAAGACGCTGGTCTGTCCAGGCACGCGGGAACATAGCTCCGGCATCGCCGGGGATACCATGGTCACCGATGAACAGGAAGACGGTATTGCTGAAATATTTTTCTTTGGAGGCCGTCTCAATAAGAGTCTGGTATCCGAAATCGGTATAGCGGAATGCATTCATCTCCTCAATGCTCTCGAACCCACACTTCCGCAAAGAATCCTTTGGTACGGTGATCGAATGAAAAGCCTGCCGGTCTTCCTCCGGAATCGTATAAGGGCGATGATTATCCGCCGTCTGAATGACGGCGAAAAAAGGAGCTGTCTGCTGTTTCAGCACCTTATTGGCTTCCAGGAACAGGTTCTTATCGCTGATACCCCATACGTCCACTTTCGGGGCCGTATAATTCTGCTGCTCATACAGGTGCAGTCCTTTGATATTATTGGTCAGCAAACCTCTTATATTCGCCCAGCTGGTGCTACCACCCAGGAAATAAAGCTTATCATAGCCCTTAAAGTCATTGATGATCGTATGCTGATCGACGGCAGAAGGATTGCGGCTGGACGTAGTAGTGGATACTTCCACATCGGGAATTCCTGTAATAAGGGCCCAGACCCCTCTCGCCGTGCCATAGCTGGGAGTAAAACAATGGTCGAAGAATATTCCTTTCTGACATAGGCTATTGAAAAAAGGCGTAGTATTCAAAGGATTACCCCACATGGAGCTCTTATAGCCGCTAAACGACTCACAGATCACCACGACCACATTCGGCCGGGACCTGAGCGCACCCGCCCGGGGCAGGACATTTCTGGCAAAGGCCCCGGCCAGGTCATCCGAAGCGCCCGTCGTCCCCGAAGGGCTTGTTGAATCAGTCGTCCCCGAAGCCGCTCCGGTCTTTCCAAAGCCGAAATAAGGTACCAATACCGGCAGGGCCTCCTTCACTTTGGCGGCATCATATCCGCTGTTCCTGAATTTCAAACTGCTAAAAAAAGATTGGAAAGGGTTTAGAGAAAGATTAGCCTTATAATCACTGCCCAGACCGAAGGCATCACTCCACCGGAGAGGATATTGGCCGATCCTTCCGAAGATGGCAAGGCCCGTTAATAAGAAAAAGACCAGGAACCAGGAGATCCTGTTCTTTCGGGGCAGCACAGGAGCTTCCGCCTTCCGTATCTTTCCATAGACCCTTTTTACCAGGAACCGGATCAGCCAGGTGCCGGCTATCAGTAAAAGGATAAGGCGAAAGACCGGATAGGTCTGCCAGATCATACCCGTAGAGATCCGGGCATCGACCAGGTAGTTCAATACACTGGCGCTCAGCCGCTGGGACAGGTAGCTATAATGCGCGAAATCCACCACGTAGAAAAATACCACCAGGAACGCGGCCAGCCCGGTGAAAAAGAGGGCCAGTTTCCTCCCCCACGTCGTCAAAAAAGGGTTCAGCGCAGGAAAACTACCTGTTATCAGCAAAAGAGCCCCTAAAATACCAACATAGCGCAGATCAAATCGCACCCCCAAAAGGAAGGAGGGGAGCACCTCGGCGAAATGATTTCCCTGCCTGGAAAAAACCAGAAATAGCAGTATACGCAACAGGCTCATGATCAACAAAAAAATAATCTCCACTGAAAAAATGAAACGGACCAATTTTGGTATCTTTATCCCCGATCTGGTTAGCATAGCCTTTTTTATTAAATGGGCATAAAATTAGAGCAATTATTTGGAAACCATGATTTTACTCGATAGTGGCAGCCATACCGGCCTATTACAAAAGATCTTAGAGGGTGACTATTGGCTGTTTTCCAGGATCAATCAGCAATGGACCAACCCTTTGTTAGACAATGTTTTCCCCTATTTACGGGAGGCTGAATTCTGGGTGCCTTTTTACCTGTTTCTCCTGGTCTTTATCACGCTCAATTTCGGAAAAAAAGGTTGCTGGTGGGCAATATCTCTCATAATGACCGCCATCGTCGGTGACCTGGTCAGCAGCCACTGGATAAAACAGCTGATCTTCAGGTTGCGTCCCTGCCAGGATCCGGCAATGGCGGAAAATATTCGGATCCTGGTGAATTATTGCCCGGTCAGTTCCAGTTTTACCTCCTCCCATGCCTGTAATCACTTTGCGCTGGCCACTTTCATTTTCCTCACCCTACGGCCCTTCAGCCGCTGGTGGGGATTGGTATTTGCATGGGCTTTTTTCATTGCTTATGCGCAGGTCTATGTTGGCGTCCACTACCCTATCGATATAACCGGAGGCGCCCTGATAGGCACCTTGATTGGCTTTGGAACCAGCCGCCTGTTCCGCCTCCAATTCGGTTCCCTCCATCTGCAACCTTACAACCACTCACATGCTTGAGATCATTATATTATTCTTTCTGATTTTTTTGAACGGACTATTCGTAATGACAGAGATCGCGCTCGTGTCTGCACGTAAAAGCCGTCTGGAAAACCTGGCTGACAACGGAGACGAAAAAGCCAGGGCGGCCCTGAAACTGGCAGAAAAACCCGAACTATTCCTCCCTACCGCCCAGATAGGTATTACCCTTATCGCCATCCTTACAGGGTTCTACTCCGGAGAAAAATTCAGCGCCGATCTCCAGCCTTACCTGGAAAGGATCGTCGTTCTGCGACCCTATGCCGCCAATATCTCTACCGGCCTGATCCTGGTTTTTGTCACCCTGATCTCTATCATATTCGGGGAACTGATCCCCAAACGCATCGGTCTGCTCCGTGCCGAATGGATCGCCCGCCTGGTCGCAAGACCGGTAAGGATCTTGTCCCTGATCACCCATCCGCTCGTCTGGTTGCTGAACACCAGCAGCAATCTCTTCTTCAAGTTCTTTCCTATCACTCCTTCACAGGACGGGGCCGTTACGGAAGATGAGATCAAAGCCATCATCAATGAAGGAACGGAACAAGGCACCATCGAGGAGGCAGAGCAGGAGATCATTGAACGGGTATTCCATTTGGGCGACCGCAATATCACCTCCCTCATGACCCACCGGAGCGATATCATCTGGTTTGACCTCAATGAGAATGAAGAGACGATCAAGGAAAAAATAATAAAAGAAACCCATTCCGTCTATCCCATCTGCGATGGCCAGATCGACAATATTAAAGGGGTTGTCTCTATTAAAGACCTCTACGTCACGGATGATACCGTCTTATTTAAAGACATTATGACCACGCCTTTGTTCGTGCCGGAGAACAATTCAGCTTATGTGGTACTGGAAAAATTCAAACAGTCCAAGATCCACTGCTGTTTTATCGTGGATGAATACGGCAGTCTGCTGGGCCTGATCACCCTCAACGATATCCTGGAAGCCATCGTCGGGGAAATAGCTCAGCCGGATATTGCTGATTATGAGATCAAGGAGAGAGAGGACGGGTCTTTCCTGGTCGACGCCCAGATACCCTTCTATGACTTCCTGTCCCGGTTTCACAAAACGGAATGGATGAATGAAGGCGATCATGAATTCGATACCCTGGCCGGCTTTATCCTGAATGAGCTGGAAAGAATACCCCGCAGCGGGGACAAGCTCGCTTGGAGGGGATTTAGCTTCGAGATCGTCGATATGGATGCCCAGCGGATCGATAAAGTGCTGGTGACGATGTCCGAAGACCTCAAAGCCGCTATCAAAGAAGACTCGTAAAACGCCACAGGCGTTTTGCCCCGAAGGGGTCATCATTAGACCCGAAGCCCGGGACGATCCATCGTCCCCGCTTCGCTCACTAACAACTTCGAGAAATCAGCGATCTCAAAATTCTAAGCTCGCATTCACATCCGGATAGTTCAGTCTTGTGCTCTTTTTCTCGCCGCCAACCGAAACATGCATAATATTGATCTCCTGCGCAAAATTGTCGTATAGCAGGCTATTCATAATGTCGATCTTTTTCACCGCAGGGATATCATTGACCTGAAAATAGCACCAGGTGCCGTCCGCCTCCTTTTCGCTGCCGATATAATGCAGTACTACGGCCCTGCCATCCACTTTCAGCTGCAAATGCGCGCTCACATAATCTGTAATTAGCTTATCCGTAACCCTCTTATTCGCAGGCTCGGAAAGATCCACTTTAACATGAGCCGACTTTTCCAGGGTCGCTTCAAAATCGTTGGTGAACATCTTGCAACTGACTTCCAGGGTCTTATCTTTTGCATTATGGTTGATCTCGGTGACGCTGATATAGAGCGGGTGAAAAACCAGGAAAAACCATTTAAATAGGGATGCTGCCATTTAAAAAGTAAATTTTTATGCTACAAAAGTCTGGATAATTTTGGCAACTCTGACAATATGCAAGATTTCAACCTTTATTTCAGACTGGGAACGGAACATATCCTCACCTGGGAAGCCCTGGACCATATCCTCTTTGTGGCGGCCTTATGCCTGCGCTACCTGGTAAAGGACTGGAAAAAGGTAGTAGTGCTCGTCACCGCTTTTACCATCGGCCATTCCATTACCCTGGCCCTCAGCGCAGCGGGACTCGTGCATGTTCCCACCCGCTGGATCGAATTCCTGATCCCTTTGACTATCGTCGCTACCGCCATCAATAACCTGGTCCAGAAGACCGGGGAGGTCGACCACCCTTCCAGATTGCCCCTGATCTATTTTTTCGCCCTTTTCTTCGGGTTGATCCATGGAATGGCCTATGCCAACACTTTTTTGAGCCTGGAAGGAAAAGAAGGCCTGGTCCTCCATTTACTGGCATTCAACCTGGGAATCGAAGCCGCTCAATTACTGGTAGTGGCTATCATACTGGCAATTTCCTTTATTTTCGTGCAGGGGATAAAGCTCCGGAGGATATGGTGGGTCCGGGGAGCTTCGGCCCTGATCCTGATCCTGTCCCTAAGAATGGCTCTTGAACGCTGGCCCGGTAAAACAGAAAGACTAACAAGCTATAAAACTAACACACATGAATTGCAAGAAATCACTGCTTTTATTCCTGAGTTGCTGTTCCGCGGGAGCCCTCCTGGCGCAGAATATTCAGAACAATCCTAATTCCAACCACGGTAACAAATTCGAAGCCCTGGGCACTATTTTGCCCTCGCCGAATGAATACCGTACCGCCAGTGGCGCCCCGGGCCCCAAATACTGGCAGCAAAAGGCCGATTATGATATCAAATGCGAGCTGGATGAAGACAAACAACATCTCACCGGATCGGAAACCATCACCTATTCCAACAACTCTCCCAATGAACTGACCTACCTGTGGTTGCAACTGGACGAGAACCAGCTCAGTAGTAAGCATAATGCCAACTACCAGGATGGCAGCAGCATGAGCAAGGTGATCAGCGACCAGGGGATAGACCGGATGAACAGGGGAAATGAGGAAAATGATTTCGGCGTAAATATCACGAAGATCACGGACGCGCTGGACAAATCCCTGAAATATACGATCAACAAGACCATGATGAGAGTGGAGCTGCCGGTCGTATTAAAACCCGGACAGAAATTCATTTTTAAGATCGACTGGAACTACCATATCTCCGACCGCATGAAATATGGCGGTAGGGGCGGTTATGAATACTTTGCCGAAGACGGCAATTACCTTTTTACCATGACCCAGTGGTATCCCCGTCTTTGCGTATACAGCGATTTCCAGGGCTGGCAGAACAACCAGTTCACCGGACGAGGCGAATTCGCCCTGACCTTCGGCAATTTCAAAGTGCAGATGACTGTTCCCGCCGACCATGTTATCGGCTCCACCGGCGAATGCCAGAACTATCAGCAGGTACTGACGCCAACACAATTCAGCCGCTGGCAGCAGGCACAAACTGCCAAGGAGCCCGTAGAAATCGTCACCCTCGCCGAAGCCAAAGCTTCCGAGGTGAAAAAGAATAAGGCTAAAAAGACCTGGATCTTCAAAGCCGACAATGTACGTGACTTCTCCTGGGGTTCCAGCCGGAGGTTCGTCATGGATGCCATGCCCGCCTATGTAGAAGGAAAGAAAGTAATGTGTATGAGTTATTATGGTAAAGAAGCCTATCCTCTTTACCGGAAGTTCTCCACCAAGGCGGTGGCCCATACGATCAAAACCTATTCTCATTTCACCATCCCATACCCTTACCCGGTAGCACAGAGTGTGGAAGCCTCCAATGGGATGGAATACCCCATGATCTGCTTTAATTATGGCAGGACGGAAAAAGATGGCAGCTATAGCGAAGCAACGAAATACGGGATGTTAGGCGTCGTGATCCATGAAGTAGGGCACAATTTCTTCCCCATGATCATCAACAGTGATGAAAGACAATGGTCCTGGATGGATGAAGGGCTCAACTCTTTTGTGGAATACCTCACCGAAGAATTATGGGACAACAAATTTCCTGTTCGCGGTAAAGGACCGGCATGGGCGATCGTGGATTATATGAAACTGCCGAAAGACCAACTGGAGCCTATTATGACGAACTCGGAGAACATCGTCAACTTCGGGCCCAACGCGTATACCAAACCGGCGACCGGACTCAATATCCTGCGTGAGACGATCATGGGCCGCGAACTTTTCGACTATGCCTTCAAGGAATATGCACGCCGCTGGGCTTTCAAACATCCCACTCCGGCCGACCTGTTCCGCACCATGAATGATGCCAGTGCGGAAAACCTCGACTGGTTCTGGCGGGGCTGGTTCTACGGCATCGACGCGGTAGATCTCTCCCTCGACAGCGTCAAACATTATACCGCCGATCTCAACAACCCTCCCGCGAAAGTGGATACTACGATCATGAAAAGTATCGACAAGCCCTTGCCTGATGGCAAATTCCCGCAGGACGTATCCAAGGAGCGCAACCGGAATGATAAGAATATTACATTCGCCACCGATACAGATACGTCATTACATGATTTCTACTGGAAATATTCCCGGGGCATCATTCCTTATGATACCACAAAGTATGCACAGCATACCACCCAGTATGACGAGCCCATGGACGATGCCACCAGGGAAAAAGTCAAATCCAGGCAGTTCTACGAATTGCAGTTCAGCAATAAAGGAGGCCTGGTCATGCCGATCATTATCGAATGGACTTACAAGGATGGCAGCAAGGAAGTTGAACGCATCCCTGCCCAGGTCTGGCGTAAGAATGAAGGCCACCTGACCAAGCTGTTCATCAAGGATAAAGAGGTACAGAGCATTAAGCTGGATCCCAACAGGGAAACAGCCGACATCGACGAAAGCAATAACAGCTGGCCCGCCGTAACGACGGAAAGCAAGTTCCAGGTTTATAAAGCCAAACAACAGTTGCTGCGCAGCATCCCGCAAACTAATAACCCGATGCAGCAGGCACAGGACAAGAAAGCCTTCTAATACAAGCTGTTATAAACATCAAAAAGAAACCAGCCGGAGAATATCCGGTTATAAGTCTAAGCCGCCTCCCAATAATGGAGGCGGTTTTTTTTGCCTATATGTTCTTTATTCCTATCTTTGTTTGACAAAATCGTCAAACACACTTGTAAAATATGGCTATCAGGGACACCGGCACGGAACAATTGATCAAGGATACTGCCAAACGCATATTCTTTGCGGAAGGCAAGCTGAATGCCACTACCCAGGATATAGCCGATGCCGCCGGTATGTCCCGCACGCTGGTGAACTATTACTTCCGCTCCAAAGACATCCTGTTCGAGCAGGTCTTAAAAGAAGGGATGGAGGATATGCGCGTACGATTGGATAAAGAGTTGATGACCGATCTCCCTTTTAAGAAAAAGGTCGAAAAATTCATCGACATATTTTATACGGAACTGACCGCCTATCCTTACAAAGAGGCCTTTATGATCAGCGAGATCAATTCCCATGGCTGGGTCACTCCTCCGAAAGAGCGCTCGATCCCGCTCCAAAATTTTTTAAAAGAGATACAGACGGCGATAGATGACGGCCTGGTAAAAAAAATGAAACCTGTAAATTTCATCATCAATCTCTTTTCGTTGATGGCCTATCCTTTACTAACCCGTCCGCTCTTTAAATGGGTCTTCGACCTGAACGCCCCCCAGTACGAAAAACTGTTGACCGAACGCAAAAAAATGATCGTGGACCTGCTCTTCATCTAAAAACCAGCTCCCAGGGTCACAAAAAAATTTAACTAAAAATTGACAAAAATGTCAAACTCAAAAATCAAACAATAACTTCAAATCAGCATCTAAATTATATGCAGCACTCCTCACAAAAAAACAGCAACATCCGCCCCCTCCCGGCTCTGGCCGGTCTGGCATTATTTATTTTGTCGGCATGTGGCAGCAGCCAGGACAAGGCAGCCGCCGCAGCCCCGGACGCCGCGCAACCGCCGGCAACCTACGAAGTGTTTACCCTTTCGCCGCAGTCGGCCGTTTTAAACAGCGACTACCCGACAACCCTGCAGGGAGAGCAGAATATCGAGATCCGCCCCAAAGTAGACGGTTTTGTAGATAAGATATATATTGACGAAGGCTCGGTAGTCAAAAAAGGCCAGCTGCTTTTTCGCATCAGCGCCCCGCAATATCAGCAGGATGTAAACAATTCTGCCGCAGCCATCAGCAGCGCAGAAGCCGATGTAAGTTCAGCCCAGCTGCAGGTCAACAAAACCAGGCCGCTCGTTGAGAAAGATATCATCAGCCATTATGAACTGGAGTCCGCGGAATATACGTTAAAGGCCCGCCAGGCGGCACTCGCCCAGGCAAAAGCAACGCTGGCCAATGCCCGGACCAACCTGGGCTATACGGTTATAACCAGCCCCGTCGACGGAGTGGCAGGCGCCATTCCTTACAAAACAGGCAGCCTGGTTACCAGCACCAGTACAAACCCGCTCACGACCATTTCGAATATCGGTAAAGTTTACGCCTATTTCTCCTTGAATGAAAAACAGCTGCTCGACTTCTCCCGAAATTTCAAGGGCAGCACCCTTCGCGAAAAACTGGCCAATATGCCGCCCGTATCCCTGATCCTCCCCGATGGCACGACCTATCCTGAAAAAGGTCGTGTAGAGACCATCAGCGGCCTGCTCAATACCGAAACGGGATCAGCCAGTTTTAGGGCCACCTTCCCTAATCCTGTTGGCTTGCTTCGCAGCGGAGGAAGCGGAAGTGTACGTATTCCGCAGGAAATTAAAGACGGGTTGCTGGTTCCCCAACGTTCGACCTATGAACTGCAAGGGAAGCGATTTGCCTACGTAGTTGGAGCAGGCGAAATCGTTAAAAATACGGAGGTCGGAATCATGAATCTTACCGCAGGGCAATATTACGTAGTAACCAGCGGTCTTAAAAAGGATGATACGCTGGTATATGACGGAACGAGTTCCCTGAAGGATTCTACGAAGATTACGCCGGCATTGATGGCCGCTGATAAAGTGTATCAGGACTTAAATAAATAACCCAGTCCGTTAAAAACTTACTATGCTACGCACATTTATAGAACGTCCGGTATTGTCTACCGTCATATCGGTCATCATCGTTATTCTTGGAATCCTGGGACTGACCTCCCTGCCGATTTCCCAATACCCTGAAATCGCACCGCCTACCGTACAGGTATCGGCCGCTTACCAGGGCGCCAACGCCGATGTCGTCATGAGCAGTGTCATCGTTCCACTCGAAGAACAGATCAACGGAGTCGAAGACATGACCTACATGACCTCCACCGCCAGCAATGACGGCTCGGCAACCATCACCGTTTATTTCAAATTAGGGACTAATCCCGACCTGGCTGCAGTCAACGTACAAAACAGGGTCTCCAAAGCGACATCTCTATTACCCGCCGAGGTGACCAAGGCAGGCGTTACGACCAGCAAAAGACAAAGCAGCATGGTGATGATTTTCTCGCTGTACAGCGAAAACAAATCATTCGACCAGACCTTTCTGCAGAACTATGCCAACATCAACCTCCTGCCGCAGATAAAACGTATCACCGGCGTAGGTGACGCCAGCGTTTTCGGTTCAAAGGACTATTCCATGCGGATCTGGCTTAATCCCACCGTGATGGCTACTTACGGCCTGATACCGGATGATGTCAATACCGCCCTGGCAGAACAGAACGTGGAAGCAGCCCCCGGTAAATTCGGCGAAAACAGCAACCAGTCCTTCCAATATACAATTAAATATAAAGGCCGCTTAAAAACGATTGAAGAGTTTGGGAACATCGTGGTCCGCTCAGCCGGCAAAGGACAGCTACTAAGATTGAAAGACATCGCCCGGATAGAGCGGGGATCCTTAACCTATTCCGGGAATACCCTCACCAACGGGCACGAATCCATAGGGGTAGCCATCAATCAAACAGCCGGGTCCAATGCACACGCACTGATCAAACAGCTGGAATCGACGATAGCACAGGCTTCGAAATCTTTCCCGGCGGGGGTAAAATACACATCCCTGCTGAATGCTAACGACTTTCTGGATGCCTCGATCGAGAAGGTGATCCATACCCTGGTGGAAGCCTTCATACTGGTGTTCATCGTGGTGTTCATATTCCTGCAGGACTTCCGGTCTACGCTTATACCCGCGATTGCGGTACCCGTAGCGATTATCGGCACCTTCTTTTGCTTAAACCTCTTTGGATTTACCATCAATCTGTTGACGCTCTTTGCGCTGGTGCTGGCGATCGGCATCGTGGTCGATGATGCGATTGTCGTCGTCGAAGCCGTACATGCCAAACTCGATGAGGGCGAACAATCGGCTAACAAAGCAACCATCAGCGCCATGCATGATATCAGCGGCGCCATTATATCCATTACCCTGGTGATGGCAGCTGTATTCGTACCGGTATCCTTCATATCAGGCTCGGCCGGTGTCTTCTACAAACAATTCGGGCTAACCCTGGCCATAGCGATCGCTATATCGGCTATCAATGCCCTTACATTAAGTCCTGCACTCTGCGCCCTGCTCCTTAAACCGCATAAAGAAGGCGGATATGCTAAAACAACTTACCTGCAACGCTTTTATAAAGCCTTTAACGCCTCCTTCGAATCCGTCACCGGCAGATACCGGCGTTCGGTAAATTTTCTCGTCGGTAAAAAATGGCTGGCAGGCCTTGGTATATTGATTTTTGCCGGCCTTTTCTGGTTCCTGTTAAAGACAACCGCCACAGGTTTCGTACCGAATGAAGACCAGGGGGTACTTTTTGCCAATATCAGCTTACCAGCCGGTTCTTCCATGGAACGCGGAGCGGTGGTGGCTGAGCAGGTGGATCAGATCATCCGCAAGTTGCCCGAGGTAGAAACAACCCTTCGCATTACCGGCCAGAATTTTATTGCGGGTGCGGGTGGTTCGTATGCAATGATCGTTATCAAATTAAAGCCCTGGGATCAGCGTACCGGCAAAGGTCAGGACCTGACCAGCCTGAACGGTAAGTTATTCGGGATGACGGCCGGTATTAAATCGGCCCAGATCCTCTTCTTCGCTCCGCCGACGCTACAGGGTTTTGGTAACAGCAATGGTTTTGAGTTCCAGCTCCAGGATAAAACCGGCGGTGACATCGAAAAATTCAGCGAAGTAAGCGGAAAGTTCTTAGGGGCGTTGAACCAACGACCGGAGATCATGTATGCGGCTACCTCCTTCAATACGAAGTTCCCGCAATACGAGGCCGAAGTGAATGTCCCCAAATGTCTGGATGCCAATGTTCCCGTCAGCACCGTCCTGTCAACCCTGCAGGGTTATTATGGCGGTCTGTACGCCTCCAATTACAATGAATTCGGGAAGCAGTACCGGGTAATGATCCAGGCTGACTACGGGTACAGGAGTACCCCCGCCAGTTTGAATAATATCTATGTACGCAGCACCACCAGCGTGATGGCGCCCATTTCGGAGTTCGTAACCCTTAAAAAAGTGTACGGCCCCGAAGCCATTAACCGGTTCAACCTGTTTACTTCTATTGCCGTACAAGGTTCCCCCAAACCGGGTTTTAGCTCGGGAGATGCTATCAAGGCTATTGAGGAAGTCGCCGCGCAAACCTTGCCAACAGGCTACAGCTATGAGTATTCCGGTTTAACCCGGGAGGAGTTATCCAGCGGCAACCAGACCCTCTTCATCTTTATGCTGTGCCTGATCTTCGTTTATTTCCTGCTGTCGGCGCAGTATGAAAGTTATATCCTTCCTTTTGCGGTATTGCTTTCACTGCCCATCGGGTTAGCCGGAGCCTTCATCTTCGCAAAAATATTCGGGGTGGAAGATAATATCTACCTGCAGATCACGCTGATCATGCTCATCGGTCTGCTTGCCAAGAACGCTATCCTGATCGTGGAATATGCCGTAGCGCGTAGACGCCTGGGCCTATCCATTGTCCAGGCAGCCGTTGAAGGAGCCACAGCCCGTCTCAGACCGATCCTGATGACCTCCTTTGCCTTTATTCTCGGCCTGGTGCCTCTGATGCTGGCATCGGGTGCAGGTGCCGTAGGCAACCGCAGCATTGGTACAGGCGCCGTAGGAGGAATGCTGATCGGTACCTTGTTTGGCTTATTCGTGATCCCGATACTATTCATCATTTTCCAAAGCCTGCAGGAAAAGATCAGCGGCCAGCCTAAAAGAGTGCGGATAAAAAAGCAATTGGACGATGAAGAAGTATAATGATCATTCTTAAAATTTTACAACGATGACTACAAAATATCTGAAATATAGCATGCTTGTTTTTGCGGGGCTCCTTATCATCGCCTCTTGCAAAGTATCCCAAACCTATAAACGCCCGGATCTTGTTCCCGGCCATCTCTACCGCGATAGCCTGAACACAGACAGCAGCCGCCTGAGTACGGATACCACCTCAATGGCCGATCTGCCCTGGAGATCGTTATTTGCCGATACCGTTCTGCAAGCCCTGATACAGGAAGGAATCGATAATAACCTGGACCTTCGGACCGCTGTCCTGAAAATCGTCGAGTCGCAGGCAACCCTGCGCCAAGCTAAAATGGCCTATTTTCCCACGCTGGACGCAGGTGTACAGGTGACCAAAGCTAAATCCTCACAGGCTGCATTGAACTTCCCAACGGGCATCGGCATTAACCTGAATACTACGACCTACCAGGCTTCTTTAAGCGCCAGTTGGGAAATAAATATCTGGGGACAGTTAGGCAGTTTAAAACGCCAGGCTTTGGCTAATTTCCTGCAGAGCGATGCCTCGAAACGAGCCGTACAAACCCAGTTGATCGCCGACATCGCGAACAACTACTATACCCTGCTGGCCTATGATCAGCAACTGGCGATCACTCAGCAAACAGTGACCAACAGGATATCCGATGTAGAAACAATGAAGGAGCTGAAAGAGAATGCCGTGGTCAACGGAGCAGCCGTAGTACAAAGCGAGGCTAATCGTTATGCAGCAGAAGTATCGATCCCCGATCTGAAACAAAGCATCCGCGAAACGGAAAATGCGTTGTGTATCCTACTGGCCAGGGTACCCGGCCCCATCAAAAGAAATACACTGACCGACCAGCAGGCGGCAACGGCCCTGAATGAAGGGCTGTCCACTCAGCTATTACGCAACCGTCCGGATGTGCAGGCTTCGGAATTCGCCTTTCGCTCGGCATTCGAGAATACCAATGTAGCACACTCCTACTTCTACCCTACGCTTACCATCACTGCCGAAGGAGGTCTATCCACCTTACAATTGAAAAATCTCTTCGATCATTCGATATTTTATAACCTGGTAGGCGGGTTGACGCAACCTATCTTTAACCGGGGGCAAAACAAGGCGCGTTATCAGATTGCGAAGGCACAGCAACAGGAAGCTTTTAATACCTTCAGGTCAACCATTCTGACGGCAGGACAGGAAGTATCCAATGCCTTATATTCGTACCAGACAGCAGCTTCCAAACAAGCAACCCGGCAATTACAGCTGGAGGCGCTGCAGAAATCGGTCGATTTCACCAAAGAATTATTACGCTATAGCTCGGCAACCAATTACACGGATGTACTAACATCGGAACAAAGCCTGCTGGCCGCCCAGTTGAGCGGGGTGAACGACAAGCTACAGCAACTGCAGGCTACCGTGAACCTTTACCGGGCCCTGGGAGGAGGATGGAAATAAAGCTTTATTCAGGGATGCCCGCTCATTCCCCGACGAACGTATTGGCCGCCGCCTTATATTTGTTGCTAAAATTATCGCATGAAGAGATTATTCCCTTTCCTTATTCTCTTATTGTCTTTTGCATTTGGTGTCTGCGCGCAAACGGATACGATCGGGGTGCATAGCACGGCCATGAATAAAGACATCAAATGTGTCCTCATTCATCCCAGCCACGCCGCTGCACCCGGTACCCGATGGCCTGTCATTTATCTCCTGCATGGCTATGGCGGCAGCTATGCTCAATGGCCGGAGACGGCGCCCCAATTACAACAAGAGGCGGATGAATGGGGTATCCTCTTTGTCTGTCCCGATGGAGGTCTCGGTAGTTGGTACTTTGACAGCCCTGTCGATCCATCCATCTGTTATGAGACCTTTATAACCAAAGAACTAATCCCTTATATTGACAGCCATTACCTGACAATTGCCGACCGGCAGCATCGCGCCATCACAGGATTGAGTATGGGAGGGCATGGGGGGCTCTACCTGGGTATCCGTCACCAGGATCTCTTCGGCGCAGCAGGAGCTACCAGTTTCTTTTTACAGGTGAACCGCGATCTTCACCTTAAGCTATTGGAAAAGAAGATCGATCACGATTATACCGAACGCCCCGGCGGACATAACGGCGCTTACTGGAGCAATAGCATCGACTACCAAATCTTGTTCTTCCGGAAATACTTTAGGAAAGCGGTGTAATCAAGCGCTTTCGTCAAAGAGCCTGGTTATATGATCAGAGGGTCTGATCATATTATTTTCAACAGCAGTCCGGTTATAATGGCGATACCGATACTCAACAATGTGCCTATCACCAGGTATTCCGTCTTCACTTCCTGCCTGTCCTTTTCATTGAAGCGGATAATTCCCTTGGCAGTCACCAGCAAGGCAATGGCTGAATATTGATTTTGCGATACCAGGATAAGAACGATAATACGTTCGACAATGCCTATCCATTTCCCTGCATTCGCCAGGCTGTTATCGGCGTCCTCTATCTTTTTGCTCCACTGCCCGGTTAATTGCGCGATGAGGATACCGGCGGGCGTCGTCACGAATAGGACGGCTGCCAGCAGGAGCCAGCTATGTGGATCTGCATTCAATCGCTGCCAGTCCTTTCGGAAGACATCCATATTGCCGAATACGGCATACCAGCATGCAGCAATAACTGCCAGGTGCAGGAACTGATCGATCAGGAAATAGCTGACCTTTTGCGGCCTGTATGATTTCCATCCGTCAATAAGAGTGTGGGTTACTAAAATAACAAGGGCTGCCATCCAATAGGACCAGCCGATAAAAATAAAAGCGACCAGCGCTGTAATCAATCCATGCAGATATAGCCGGGAGGAAGCAAAATGCTTTTCCTGACGATCCTTAATCCATTGAGTAGGTTGTAGGACAAAATCCGTCAACAGGTGAGCAATCAATAATTTTGTCAGCCAAACCGATCCTGTTATCATACCAGATGATTGATTAAAAGTTCATATTGCTCTAGCAACATTTCGATGGCCGGCCATTCTCCCGAACTGGCGGACTGCGATACAGTGCTCTTCGATCTGTTCAGCTCCGAGGCTATCTGCTGCTGTGCCTTCCCTTTCAGCAAACCCAGGATTACCGCGGCTTGTTTCCCTGTCATTCTTTTATAAATGGCATCGATATATTCGGCTATCACCCGCAAACCTATATCAGCTATGGTCTGGCCCGATGAGATCGACAACCTCTTCTCCGTACCCGCCCCCTTGCTTTGCAGTTTATCGAAAAATCGGCCGGATAGTACAAAGGCCTCTCCTTTAGCCATCCCCAGGTCCTTGACCGGCAGCGCCACGGGACCGATGCCAATGCTGATCCGGATATCCGACAGCGAAGTTTCATCCTGACCCTCCGTCATACTTATGGCCTGCGTTCGGCATAACAAGGCTAATCGCAGAGAGGAAACCGGCTTTTTCAAATAAACCTGAAAACTGTCACCCCGGTAAAATTCATACTTATAAGGCACCAGGATCTCCTTCAGCGCCTTGATCAACCCTTTTTCCATAGCGGGTTCCAATCGGGTTGAATTAACGATATCTCCCGTCAGAACTGCATGGATAGAAGAGGATAATTTCATAATTGAATAATTCGTACAAATATACGAACTTTCACAAAATTCGGCCTTTTATACGAACCCCTAAAATATTCGTACAATTATACGAACTTTCACAAAATTCGCCCTTTTATACGAACCATCTACCTTATAGGATGAATCGAACTAAAACGCACTCCCGGTCTGCACCTTGACTTTCTTCTTTCCGGCCTTCTTTTCGAAGTCGAGCACTTCTTTGGGTTTGGTCTGGGTCTTGGAGGCATCGGCCGCCGCAGTGGAAGCGCCGGTATTTTTGGGAGTTTCCCGCTTGCCTAGTGTATAAATCTCTGTTTTCGACACCATGCCCGTCGTCGGGTCATAAAACTTCCAGGTGCCGTCTTTGATGGCGACGCCTTCATTCTTTACGATGACAGTCTTGTATTTATCCAGGTGATCGATATCTTCTATCTGCAACGTATCATATTGCTTATCAGGATTCAAAGCCCTCCAGCTTTCTTCCCGCAACAGGGTGCCATTAATACCAAAATACTGGCAAACGCCGTCCTTATTGCCCCATTTATAGTACTCTACCCCTGACAGATCTCCGGACAGGCCGTAAAGCCGCCAGGTGCCCTCTTTACGGTCATTCTTATATAGCCCCTCCTCCTCATATCCCGGTTCCCCCCTCACTTCATCGAAATGGTTCACCCACTTGCCCTGCTTTTTGTCCTGTTTGTCAGTGCAATTGATAGTATCTCCTTTGGGACTAATAGTATAATCCTTCCATTGGGCGTATCCCTTTATGGTGCATATCTGTAAGATAATCAATGAGAAAAGAAATATTATCCGCCGCATCGTTACTGGTTTTAGACCGGAAGAAGCCCGGTTTCACTGTGTAGAGAACGAAAATCGTTCCAATTTATGATACCCCACCTATATTTGCACCCTCAACTGACTAACATGAAGAATTTTTTTATTATGGGATTTTGCCTGCTGTTCAGCGGCATGGCAGCAAGGGCCCAGGCAAAGGCCCCGCAGGGACAGGCTCCGGCCCAGGGCAAAGAACAGCCCCGGTCCCTCACCCCTGCCCAGGAGGCGCAAATGATAGCGCAGATGCAGGCCCAGGCTAAAAAGATGACAATCCCCCAGCTGAAAGTGGAATTGGAGAAATCCCCTAATCCTGTATTATATACCAAGCAGATCCTGCAAAAAAGATTTAAGATCGACACCATTGCGGTGACGAAGACCCGGGGATTCAGCAGTCTGGCGGACAGCCTGGCTTATTCCGGAAAGGTGAAAAAGGTATACGGCCCTTATGGAGACAAAGGCAGCCAGTTCCTGGTGCAGATATTGACCAAAGCACCCAACGAATTCTACCATGTCAGCCAGATCTTTATCGATACCGCCGTATTCCGTCCCCGGGTTGCCGACTCTTTAGGTAACAAAATCCTGGAAAAAATAAAGGATGGATCGGCCAGCTTCGAGCAGTTGGCCCAGGCCTATTCTATGGGTGGAGAAGCCGCTACGAAAGGCGACCTGGGATGGATAGCCCGGGGGATGCTCTTACCCCAGATCGAACATGAGATCTCAATAAGAAAAAAAGGAGAAGTCTTTAAGATCTGGAGCCCCAGCGGACTGCATATTATCCGGAAGACAGATGATCCCCGCCAGGACACAGGTTTTGCGCTGATGATGCGGATATTCTTATAAGAAATAATTGACCGCCAGCTCATATCCCTTCAGCCCCAGTCCCATGATCGTCCCTTTTGCCTTTGCGGAGACATAGGAGAGCTTCCGGAACTCTTCCCGTGCATGTACATTGCTGATATGCACCTCTACCAGGGGCGTCGTAATGGCTGCGATCGCATCCCCGATAGCTACCGAGGTATGCGTGTACCCTCCCGGGTTCAGGATGATGCCATCATAGGAAAATCCAACCCGTTGTAATTCATTGATCAGCTCCCCTTCCACATTGCTCTGGAAATAGGTGAACGTTACAGTAGGATATCTCTCCTTCAGGGTGACGAAATATTGTTCAAAAGTCTGGCTGCCATATATCTCTGGCTCCCGGGTGCCTAACAGATTCAGATTGGGACCGTTGATGATTGCTATACGCATAAAGGAATACTATTCGGGAACGAATATACGCTACCGGGCCCTTTATTTCATAATAATTCCCTGTTTCAGCATATCCGCTACGACCGTCTTGCTGAAATCGCTGGCAAGGGACTGCGCGGAGCCGGGATCGAAAGTCTTGGTTTGCGCCGAATATTCCAGCTTTTCCTGTTTCGAATCGTACATATTGACTTCCAGGCAGTAATCAGTAGTAGTGGTATAATAGCCTGGGGTATAAATGCGATCATAGACCACCCGGTAGTGGGGCCACCAATGCCCCCGCATCATGCCATAAGGAGCATACGTGACGGAACCCGGAGTATAATTCGTTTCTTTTTTCCGATCGATCAGTTCAATGACCAGCACCCCGTCAAAATTATCGCCATTCACCATTTTTATGGCATCCTCTTCCTTCATATCCCGGAATGTCCGGGGGCCATACTGCTGGGTAGCCGCCATGGCGCTGATGCCATTGGACTGCAATTGCTGCACCATGGCGTTTTCTACATTTTGCCGGATCGTCTGATCCCGGGCGCCCATCATGCCGACCACGAGGATCTTATTGAATTTCTGCGGGCTGGCGTCTTCTGCTTTCCAGGAAGAAAGAATTCGGGTGTTGCTGCAGGCGGCAATGATCAGGGAGGCTATGACGCAGGTAAATAACGATACTCTTCTCATAAGATGTTGTTTTAGAGAATGAATAAAAAGGGCTATTTAATGCGAAAGGTGAGTGGGCTACGCTAATTTATGCTTTTTTATCAGTTCGATGAAATCGTCGAAGAGATAGCGGCTGTCATGTGGCCCGGGGGTCGCTTCCGGGTGATATTGTACGGAAAAGGCCGGACGGTCTTTCAGACGGATCCCCTCGATGGACTCATCGTTCAGGTTCAGGTGAGTGATCTCGATATTAGCCGCTTTTTTTACGGCAACCGGATCTACGCCGAATCCATGATTCTGGGTGGTGATCTCACATTTGCCCGTAATGATGTTCTTCACAGGGTGATTGAGTCCCCTGTGTCCGTGATGCATCTTAAACGTGGGGATATCGTTGGCCAGCGCCAGCAGCTGATGCCCAAGGCAAATGCCGAATAAAGGTTTCTTCTCTTCCAGGATCTCTTTCACCGTAGGAATCGCATAATCCATGGGAGCCGGGTCGCCGGGGCCATTGGAAAGGAAATAGCCATCTGGCTTGAATTCCCTGAGTTTGCTCACAGGTGTTTTGGCAGGGAAGACCCTGACATAAGCGCCTCTTTCCACCATACATTGCAGGATATGCTGTTTGACCCCATAGTCCAGTACCGCGATGCGGATATCGGCCCCCGGATTGCCCAGCTCGTATTCCTTATCCGTGCTCACCACCGAAGCCAGTTCCAGTCCGTCCATGGAAGGAGTCTTGGCTAACAGGGCTTTTAAAGCATCCAGGTCCTTTATTTCAGAAGAGATAATACAATTCATGGCCCCTTTCACACGGACATGCTCAACGAGGGCACGGGTATCCACGCCTTCGATACAGACGATATTATTGACCTTCAGGTATTCATCCAGGGAGCCATTGGCCTGCTTACGGGAAAACTGCTCTTCCAGGTTGCGGCAGATCAATCCGCGGATCTTGACGCTATTGGATTCTATATCACTTTCTTTTACCCCGTAGTTGCCGATATGCACGCTGTTCATGATCAACACCTGCCCATAATAGCTGGGATCGGTGAACACTTCCTGGTATCCTGTCATCCCCGTATTGAAACAGATCTCGCCGGTGGTAGTACCTTGTTTACCAAATGCCTTACCATAATGAACGGAACCGTCTTCGAGTAACAGGATGGCTGATGTGTGGGAGCTTGTGTGGGACATTTATTGAGAAAAGTTTTGCAAAATTAAAGAAATTAGACGTCTCCGGCCCAAAAAAAAGCAAGACTTTCAGAGTCTTGCTTTTTTTATCTTAATAGTTTAGCATTTTATTCTGCTGCTTTCTTCTCTTTTTTCGTTTCTTTCTTTACTTCGGCTGCGGGAGTTTCTTCTACTATTTCAGCAGCTTCTGCACCTTCAGCTTTAGTATCGGCCTTCTTACGGCTGCCACCTGAACGACGAGTCTTCTTAGCGGCGGTTTCTTTCACTTCGCCTTTACCCTTACCATAGATCTCGTTGAAATCTACCAGTTCGATCATGGCTGTCTCGGCATTATCACCGACACGGGCGCCTAATTTGATGATTCGGGTGTAACCACCGGGACGGCCAGCTACTTTTGTAGCGACGTTACCGAATAATTCCACGATAACATCTTTATCCTGCAGGTAGCTGAATACTATACGACGTTGGTGAGTGGTGTTCTCTTTTGCCTTGGTGATCAGCGGCTCTACATAGGTCCTTAAAGCTTTCGCCTTAGCCAGCGTAGTAACGATCTTTTTGTGCGTGATCAGTTGAATGGCTAAATTGCTCATCAGGGCTTTACGATGGGAAGCCGTTCTGCTGAGGTTATTGATTTTGTCTCCGTGACGCATGACATGTAAATTTTGGAGCCTTGCACCGTGTCAGGAATTACAAGACTATGTTATAAAAAAAGAAGACGGTTCGCGGGTAACGCGAACCGTCCGTTAAAATCATTCATCATCTACTTTCAGCTTGCCGAGGTCCATCCCGAAATGCAAGCCTCTTTCGCCCAGAACCTGCTCGATCTCAGCCAGAGATTTCTGACCGAAATTGCGGAACTTCATCAGGTCTTCCTGTTCGTAGGTCACCAGCTCGCTAAGACTGTTGATCTTGGCTGCTTTCAGACAGTTGAAGGCGCGTACGGAAAGATCCAGGTCTTCCAGAGGCGTTTTCAGGATCTTACGCAGCTGCAGGGTCTGTTCGTCTACCAGGTCCTCTTTCTTCTCTTCTTTATTGTCGAAAGTGATGTTCTCGTCGGTGATGATCATCAAATGCTGGATCAGGATGCGGGAAGCCTGTTTAACGGCTTCTTCAGGATGGATGGTACCGTCCGTGGATACTTCCATGATCAGCTTTTCGAAGTCGGTGCGTTGTTCAACGCGGGTATTCTCGATGGAGTACTTTACGTTCTTGATAGGCGTGAAGATAGCATCCGTCGGGATATAGCCGAATGGGGCATCCTTGGGCTTATTATCTTCTGCAGGGACATAGCCACGGCCCTTGCCGATGGTGATCTCGATATCCAGCTTGGCAGAAGAGTCCAGGGTACAGATGAGAAGGCCCGGATTCATTACCTCGAAGCTGGGGGTTGCTTCTCCCAGGGTTCCGGCAGTGAATTCCGTTCTGTTCTTCAGGCTCAGGGTGATCTTTTCCTGGGTGACCTCGTGTTCAACTTTCTTCTTGAACCGAACTTGCTTCAGGTTAAGGATGATCTCCACCACGTCTTCCGTCACACCTTTCAGCGTAGCGAATTCATGGTCGGCTCCTTCAATCTTGACCCCTACGATCGCGTAACCTTCGAGAGAGCTCAGTAATACCCTGCGCAGAGCATTACCGATGGTGACACCATAGCCCGGCTCTAAAGGACGGAATTCGAATTGAGCTTCAAAATCAGTCGCTTTTTGAAGAATGATTTTGTCTGGTTTCTGGAAATTTAAAATGGCCATATTTAAATTTACGATTTAACGTTTACGATAATAAGAAGCCGATGACAGCTTACTTGGAATACAATTCAACAATCAACTGCTCCTTAATGTTCTCAGGGACGCTTTCCCGCTCGGGATAAGCAATGAAAGTACCTTTGAATTCGGCTTCGGTCCAATCCAGCCAGTTGAATTTGGCATTCTTGCCACGCATCTGGCCAGTGAGGCCTGCGTTGCCCTGGGTGCTTTCCTTGATACCGATGACATCACCGGGTTTCAGCTGGTAAGAAGGGACATTAACGATGTCTCCATTAACAGTGATATGCTTGTGTGTAACCAGCTGGCGGGCGGCAGGCCGCGAAGGAGCTACGCCCAGACGGTAAACCGTATTGTCCAGACGGGCTTCCAGCAGCTTGATCAGGTTTTCACCCGTAACGCCTTTACGACGCACAGCTTCTTCGAATGTCTTGCGGAACTGGCGCTCCAATACCCCGTAGGTGTATTTGGCCTTTTGTTTCTCCTTCAGCTGTAATGCATATTCTCCGGGAGCTTTGCGCTTTTTGGTGGCGACATGCTGACCGGGAGGAGTGCTGT
>DATMGS010000050.1:0-87440 GCA_035555335.1 Puia sp. | reverse complement strand
AAGAGTAAAATAATAGTAAAAGCAAAATAAAAGGAGGTGGTTATGAATACGGGAGAAGACATGCAGGGGATGAGAAAGATACTGGACCTGAGCCGCTGGATCAGCGTCGGGTTCCTCCTGCTGCATTTTTATGATAGCTGTTATGCGGCTTTCCGGCAATGGCGACTGACGACGGTCCTTTCCGACAGGGTCCTTGAGAACATTCAAAAGACGGGGCTCTTTAACAGGCCGGATAGCTGCAAATGAATGGCCCTGGCCTTCCTGATTATTTCCTTACTGGGGGTGCGGGGACGGAAAGAGGAGACTTTTACTTACAGGGGGGGCTTCTGGCTGATGCTGATCGGGCTCCTACCCTATTTATCCGGGACGATGATCTTTTCATTGAACGCCGAACCGATGACACTCATGTGTCTTTACATGGGAATGACCTTCATCGGCTATCTGCTGGTGCTGATGGGCGGTGTGCGGCTGTCGCGGGTGATCAGCCGGTCGTTGCGGGGAGGCGCTTTCCGGAGACACAACGAGGGGTTCCAACAGGAGGAGCAGCTGCGGAAAACCGATTTTTCCTTACACCTGCGGGCGCGGTATAAATGGCAAGGTAAATGGAGGGATAGCTATATATCGTTCATCAATAGTCGTCGCGGGATTTTAATTTGCGGTTCGCCCGGTTCTGGAAAATCCTGGTTCCTGATCGAGCCGATGATCGGGCAATTGACCGAAAAGGGTTTTGCGCTATTCGTATTTGATTTCAAGTTCCCGGTGCTTAGTCAGCATGTCTACGATCAATTCCAGCGGAACCGGGATAAATACCCCGCTTCCACTCAATTCTACTGCATCAATTTCACCGATCTGTCGCGCAGCCATCGTTGCAATGTGATTGCGCCGGAGAGCATGGAATATATGGCCGATGCTATCGGAGCCAGCCGTACAATCCTGCTGAGCATGAACAAGACCTGGGTCAACCGGCAGGGCGACTTCTTCGTCGAATCCCCGGTCAATTTCCTCGCGGCCCTGATCTGGTTCCTCCGGAAATACCAGGGCGGCATCTATTGTACGCTGCCGCATGCCATCGAGCTGGCGCAGGTTCCCTATGATAAATTGTTCACCTTATTGAATGCCGAGCCGGAGATCCAGACATTGATCGGTCCATTTATCGAGGCCTACCGGAACAAAACCATGGAGATGCTGGATAGCCAGCTCTCTTCTGCCAGGATCCCGTTGGGGCGTCTTGCTTCTCCGGACCTGTATTATGTGCTGACCGGCAATGATGGCAGTCTTGACATCAATGATCCGGCTGCGCCGAAGATCCTTTGCCTGGGAGGGGATCCGCCCCGGCAGGAGGCGCTGGCGCCCATCCTCTCGTTGTATATCGACCGGCTTAACAAAAGGATCAATCAGCAAGGCAAGTACAAATGTGCGCTGGTCTGTGATGAATTTGCGACGGTGCGGGCTTACAGCATGACGACCATCATTGCTACCGGCCGGTCTAACAATATCGTGCCGATCATCGCCGTGCAGGATCTTAGCCAGCTGCGTACGCAGTATTCGCGGGATGAGGCTGATCTCTTCCTGAACATTGCCGGCAACCTGGTCTGCGGGCAGGTGGGCGGCGAGACGGCCCGATGGGTCAGCGAGCGGTTTCCCGGCGTGGTCCGGTATAATAAGACGGTATCCGTCAACAGCAGCGACACATCTGTCAGCCGGTCGGAACAAACGACCAGCGCGGTTGATGTAGCGACGATTGCTAATTTGTCGTCCGGGGAATTTGTCGGGATCGTCGCCGACGATCCGGAGCTGGAAGTGGAATTCAAGGCTTTTCATGCGCGAATTACCAAGGATGCGAAGTCCACTGACCGGAAAAGATCGGAGGAAATGCCTGTGGTCAGGCAGGTCGATGCGGCGATGATCGAGGCGAATTTCCAACAGGTCAAGCGGGAGATTGAAGAGATGGTTACGACGGAGACACAGCGGATCCTGGGAGATCCGGTATTGTCGAAGAAGATGGTAAAAAGATAATCTTATAAATTTTCAACAATGAAAAAAAATCAATCATGAGACTTCCCAAAAAATGCTCCTATAATCACCTGACGTTAAACCTGACACCCCTGGAGAAGAAAAAGATTCTAGAGGATATGTCAGCTACTACCTGCCGTAGTTTTACGGACTACGCCCGGCGAAAGATATTAAGTAAGCCGGTGACCGCTTATTACCGAAACCAATCTTATGATGAATTTACCGAGGCCTATATCGATTTCAAAAAGGATCTGGATGCTATCCTGGAAAAGGGAGGCCTCACTGAAAACGAAAAAAAATGGCTAAAGGAACAAATAAAGATCATTACCGACACCGTTGTTAAATTATATGATCATGTTCGTGAAAATAGGAAAGAACGCCCGCACCATTAGAGCCCTGCGCTATAACGAAGAAAAGATAAGCCACGGAACGGCGGAATTTCTCGCGTCGGAAAACTTTGTGAAAGCGGGAAATTTATTAACCAAAGAGGATAAGCTGGATCGTTTTTTACAACGGACCTCTCTCAATGAGCGGGCCTCCGGTATCCTCCCTATTTCTATAAATTTCGACGTGAGTGAAAAGATCAGCAATGAACAAATGCTGCAGGTCGCCAAACGTTATATGGCCGTTATCGGCTTTGAAAAGCAGCCTTACCTGGTTTACCGGCACTATGATGCGGGGCATCCTCATTGTCATATCGTCACCACGAGGATCTCAAAGGATGGTGACCCCTTGTCTCTAAATCGCGGAGACCTGGTAAGGTCCCATCAACTGTCAAAGGAAATAGAACAGGAATTTAGCCTTGTGCGGAGGATGAAGCAGGAAGATGGGGAAAAATTCAGGGTGCGGCAGGCACAGCGGGTAGTATATGGGCAATCGTCCCTGAAACATGGTATCAGCGATGCCCTGAATACCGTATTCGACCATTATCGATACACCTCATTAAAAGAATATAACGCAATACTTCGCCTATACAACGTGCAAGCCAACCGGGGAAGTGAAAACTCCCGGGTCTATAAGACGGGCGGACTAATTTATCATGCGTTGGATGAAAATGGAAAGAGGATAGGAAAATCAATCAAAGCCAGTGACTTTTTCCTCAAACCTACCTTGGCCAGGTTGGAGAAGAAGTTTGCGCTGAATGCGGCCTTAACACAGGAAAACCAGCAACGGGTGAAGACAGCTATCGACTGGACGCTGGCCGGTACGCCGCCTGACTGGGAGGGGTTCCAACAGGCTATGGGGAGGGAAGGGATCGATGTCGTGTTACAGGGTGCTAAAAAAGACGGGGCGAAAGACATTTTCTTTGTGGATCATGATGCAAAGGCGGTGTTCGGAGGGGCCAGCCTGGGCCCCTCCTATTTGCTGGAAGCGATCCGGCAGCGGTGTGCTACGGAGCGAGGTCAGGAGGAGGAATTGGAGGAGAGTCAGCGATTGAGGATACGGTTGGGGATGTAGGGTAATATCGATCAGCTGTAAAAGCCACTACTTGAACCAACACAAAGGAAATACAAGTCGAGGGTTAATCTTACAAATCCAAAGTAAAAATCATTCGGTGCGGAGACTTTTAACGGGATTCATCAGGGCCGCTTTCAGGGCCTGGAAGCTAACGGTACATAAAGTTATGAAAAGCATGCCGGCGCCGGCCAGAATGAAGATCCAGGGCGAGAGATACGTGTGGATCGTGTAATTCTGCAACCATTTGTTCATGGCCAGCCCGATCAGCGGCATGGCGATCGCCATCGAGAGGGCGATGAGTTTCAGGAAGTCGCCCGATAGCAGCGCCCAGAGGTTCACGACGCCGGCTCCGAGGACCTTGCGGACGCCAATCTCCTTTGTGCGTTGTTCCGCGACGAAGGAGGCGAGACCGAAGAGACCCAGGCAGGAGATCAGAATGGCCAGGCCGGAAAAGACGGTGGTCAGGTTGCCGATATGGGTCTCGGTGGCGAATTTTTGCGCATAATCGTCATCGTTAAAATGATAGATAAAGGGACTGGATGGATTGTATTGTTTGTACACGGCTTCGATTGCAGCGAGCGCGGTACGGATGGGAGTGCCGGGTTTAATGCGGATAATGTCGACTGAGTGTCCACCGTGACCCAGGAAGACGGCGGGTTGGACCTTGTCATAGGGGCTGTTGGAGATCATGTCCTTTGTTACCCCGATGATCGTATAATCCTTGTTCTCCAATCGGAAGGTTTTGCCAATCGGGTCGTTAAATCCAAGGGCGCGGGCGCCTTCCTCGTTGACGATGGCGGCTGTACTGTCCGTCCGGTAGGCCCGGGAGAAGTCCCGGCCCCGGAGCACCGTCCAGCCGATGGTGGGACCGAAATCGGCGTTGACCTCTATATCGCGGAAGGATATGCTTTTCTGCTCCTCGGTCATGCCCCGCCATTCCATAAAGTTATTCTGGTAAAACGCTGTCAGTAGTGTGGAAGAGTTCGCCACATTGGCCACTACCCCGGTGTTGAGGAGGCTGGTGCGAAGAGGCTCATAATGCCGATCCAGCGAATCTGTGCTGATAGGAATATTGATGAGCCCGGCGCGGTCATAGCCGACGGGCCGGTCCTTGGCATACTGGATCTGCCGGAAGACGACGAGGGTGCCGATGATCAGGCTCAGCGAAATGGAGAACTGGGCTACCACCAGGACCTTTCGCGGAAGGCTTGCGCCTTTGCCGGCCTTAAAAGCGCCTTTTAGGACTTTTACGGGTCGGAATCCACTCAGATAGAACGCTGGGTAGCTGCCGGCCAGCAGGCCCGTGATCCCCGTGATGGCGAGGGAAAGGGCCCAAAAGATCGGGCTGGTCCGGGGAAGGGTCATGGGTTTGCCGGAGAGTTGGCTAAACGCCGGGAGACTTAGCACGGTCAGGCCGATTGCGAGGACAAAGGCAAAGAAGGCGACAAGAAGGGATTCGCCCAGGAATTGCGAGATCAGTTGGGTTCTCAGCGAGCCCAGCGTTTTTCGGATACCAACTTCCCTTGCCCGTTTTTCGCTTCGGGCCGTAGAGAGGTTCATGAAATTGATGCAGGCCAGCAACAACACGAAGACACCAATGATCCCGATGAGCCGGACAAAGCCGATGCGCCCGCTTCCGGCGACGTCGGAGGCGTCGTAGTACAAGTACAGCTCATCAAAAGGAAGTACGGTATAGGTCTCGATGTTGTGTATGACAAAGGGTGTACAGAGATTCTGTATCCGCGCTGTGGCCTCTTCGGTGGTGGTATTGCCGGCGAGGCGGGCGAAGATGCGGCAGCCATGATTATTGAAATCCGTGTTGTGGGTGAGATCATCCATCAATTTGTTCGTCATCGGCGTCAAAATGCCGATGTCATGAAAGGAGGAGGTCTGGGGCAGATCGGCATAAACGCCTCCGACAGTGAACAGTAACTGGTTGTTGTATTTAAAGGTTTTGCCCAGTGCCTCTTGGGTCCCGTAGAGGGCGATGGCGGTGGACCGGGAGATCACCGCCGTGGAAGGATCACGCAGCGACTCCGCGTTCCCACTAAGAAACTGATAGCCGAAGATGGTGGGGAAAGTATGTTCCACCCAGGATCCCTGGCGGATGATGCTTTTGTCACCGTTGGTCAGCAGGCAATCGTCGGGCCATTCGACCATCGCCGTTTCAGCGAAGATATCGTTATAACCCTTTTGCAGAAAGGGCTCGAGGGCGGAGGAGACGGTCATTCCTCTGTAGGTGATGGGCGAACCCGGCGGGGTGCCTTTGGGGCGTTGGTCCTGCATGATCTCCACGATACTGGAGCGGTCGGGATAGGATTTGTCGACAGCGACTTCTCCGGTGATCCAGATGCCGATAACGAAGGCGACGGCCATTCCCATAGCGAGGCCGGCAACATTGATCAAGGTGTAGCCGCGGTTCCTGCGAAGTTGGCGGAGGGAGAAGAGGAGATAGTTTTTGAACATGCTCTTAGTTTAAGAATACAGCAGAACAGTAGCCAGAAAAGTACCTATTTTTTTACGCCCTAATAATCAATTAGTTGCGATTTATTTGATTTTATTAATTGTCCGTTTCCGCACACTCTATGTTCAGTTTTATACTTTTTGGATATCCCGCCTATGTTGATTAAATGTAAAATCAAATGCTGCCTTAGCTTTCAATAGTGTACGGCTAAATAATGTCTATTACAGATCAGCATATATTATTTCCCAGGTTTTCAAGTCGATTGCCGTTTATTATTTTCCACAAATCAAATTCAAGAGTATTCATCCATCCTGCGCAATAACCTTCCTCGGACATCCAGCTCATTAATTCAGCTAGTTTTGTCTGATCTTCATTCAAGTCCTTCAGCATATTTAATTCTATTAATAGTTCAAGATGAGAGCATGGGCGGAATCGAACCGCCGTTTTATAGTTTTGCAGACTATTCCCTATACCAACATTGGGTACATGCTCATTAGCGGAGAGCAATGGAATCGAACCATCGCCGCTGTTACACGGAACACCTTAGCAGGATGCCGCAACAAACCAACATTTGCCTACTCTCCGATTGTGGGAGACACAGGATTCGAACCTGTTGTGTTTCTTACGTACCGGATTTACAGTCCGGCGCTACTCCGCCATCGTAGCCGATCTCCCATGGGTGTGCTTGTTGGGTGACAATACAGGCACAAAAAAACCCGCTTGGTAGTAACCAAGCGGGTTGTGAATGTTTTTATAGTTACATCATAACATAGCTCGGTCTGTTCCTTCTGTAAAGGAGCTATACCAACTACAATATGACGTCTGTTGTTTCATTATGATGCGAAGGTAATAATTGTTTTCACTTTTCAAAATCTTTTATGAAAGCAACTGTAGACCAGGCGCTTTTACAAACCATCATGGGTATAACGGAAAATCCACATAAGTTGCTCTCATATTGTCAGATAAACTTTAAGCTAAATAGAATGGCGGTCGGAGGTCAAGGTTAACTATTTTGTACTTGACAAATAAAGCCATACATTAGCTTCATAATATTTATTACTATTAAAATGCTACGCAGTGGTTTCGGGGAACGGATTTCAAATTCCATCGGCAATACCCTGGCCATTGGCTGCAAAATTTCAGGGCACTAAAATTTAAAATGGAAGATTTCACAATAACATCCCGTTTGACAACAAAACAATATGCGAAAGTCATGTTTCTTGGGCTATACAAAAAACCGGCATTTATACTTGCAACGCTTATCGGACTTTATTATATAGTGACACTAATTCTTGATTATTTTAAAATAATAAATTATTATAGCGACACACCATACTTTGAAATATTTTGTGGTTTATTTCTTTTCCTCTCACCAACATTAATAGTAATAATATCAGTAAGACAATTTCTCTCAAACGCAAGTTTTAAAAATGATATAAAATATACATTTGGTGAGAAAGGAATGGCTGTTGAAGGGCTTACTTTTAAAGGAGAGTTTTTGTGGACACACATAATTAAACAAAAGGAAGTTAGTAACTTTTTAATTTTATACCATAGTAAAAAGATGGGAAATTTTATTGACAAAACGAAGTTGACCTTAGATCAATTACAATATATAAAGACAAAAGTGGGTCAAAAATAATTGGTAGTATAAAGTTCTTTGTGTAAATATAAGTAAGTAACTGTATTAGAGGGTTAATCCCCCGGGCAGGTTCCGCTTCGTTCGGCTCCGCTACGCTCCGCCTCACTTCGCTCCACCTGCCCGGGGCCGGCGGCGAAAAATGGCCCCGTTTTTATTACCTTTAATACAGATTTATGGACAAAGAACAACAACAATTCCCCAAAGATTTTTTCAAGCAATTCAAAAGCAAGGAAGACTTCCAGTCATTTTTTTCTGACCTCTATAAGCAGGGGGTCGAAGAAATGCTCAAAGGGGAGCTGGACGAACACCTGGGCTACGAGAAACACTGCTTTTGGCAAAGTTGCCCCCTAGATTGAAGCAAAGGGCATAATGCTGCCTGTAAAGAGCGGGCATGCGAATAGAATTATACATATTTATATAGCTGCAAAATCGGGATTCCTAGCTAGAGGAGTTGAAGGCTTCATCCAATTTAACGGATAATAATGAGGGTACCTTTTAGCAGGAATGGCCTATTGTAATAATCCACTCCAGCGATCATGTAGACGAAGGTGCCGGTGAGCGGGTGGCCGCCGGCGATACCGTCCCAGGATAGGTTGGGATCGTTGCTGCTGAAGACCATGCTGCCCCAGCGGTTGAATACATTAACCTGAAACTTTTTGGTGAGGCCTTGGATGATGAGATGCCAGCGGTCGTTAGCGCCGTCGCCGTTGGGGGTGAAAGCGTTGGGGATGAAGATGCGTACCGAATCGAAAACCTTGATGGTCACGGGCGCGAGGACGCTGCTACAATCGCCCCGCGTGAACCCGACATATAGTGTCTCGTCTTGTGAGATATCGGGTGTATGCAGGATGCCCGATGCGGATGTGTCAAGGATGGTCGCGGCAAACGAAGGTCCATCGAACAATACATACTGGCCTCGCTGCGGGTTGCCTACGGTGATGGTGGTTGCGGTATTCCTGGGAATATATTGACCGGCGACCTGCGGCATCGGCGGCGAGAGCTCCAGGTCAGCGATGGTCAGCGTATTGCTCGTGACCGTGCATGCATACTGGTCGGTGACGATAGCCATATAATCACCGGCTTTGAGGTTGTCCAGATAACCAGCCATGGTGGCGATCGGAGAAATAGTATTGCCTGCACTGTACCAACTCCAGGTGTAGGATCGGGTAGCATCGACCATACCCAAGCCGGCGATGGCGCCGATGCCCGCATTGCAAGTATCGTCGTGCACCTGCAGCGAAGTGTAATCGAACGCAGGTTTGGGTATCTGCGGGACGGTGAGGATTGGTGTCTGTGCCTGACAACCGAGGGCGTTGCTCATGGTGAGCCGATAGAGGCCTCCGCCGATGCCGGTGAGGTCCGGGGCTGTGCCGGCGATATTGCCGTTGCCAGTGTTGGTCCAACTATAGACTGAGGCGTTCGTGGCAACGATACCCGTGATGGAGCCATTTGGCGTTTCGCACGATGCAGGATTAATGACCATTACACTGGTGTCGAAGATGATCACACCGTTGTCCAGGATCGTATACAACGCCGAGAAGATGGTGTCGCAGCTGCTGCCATCCTTGAACACGAAGCGATAGTTACCGACGGAAGCGTATATAAGGTCGAGGGTAGTGGCGATGGTGGCTCCCTGGTCGTTTCGCCATGCGAAGTACACGGGCGGTGTCGCGTTTTGATAGGTCATTCCGGTCACCGATCCATTGGCATTGCCGCAGGTAGTGCCGATCACACTGACCGGCGTCGTAATAAGCGAGGGGTTCGTCTGACTGGCGACCGTATAGGGACCGTATTGTACGAAGCAGGTGGGGTCCTGTTTAAGCGCGAGTTGTAGCATGTAGGTCCCGGGGGCGAGTCCCTGTAAAGGATTCGCGACGCTGAAATCGGGGCAAACCGTGATCCCGGCGCTTAGCCAGCTATAGTTCGTGGCCGCATCGAATGTGCCCGAATAGGAGAAGGAACCGGAGACCTGTCCGCAACTGGGTTGGGTTACCGTAACGGAGGCAGGATCGAATGCAGGCAGGGTGACGTTGGTGACAGTATAGGGAGTGCTGGAGGCGTTGCAGGCTTCGCCGCCGATGGAAGTCACAAAGGTATAGGTGCCGGGGCCGATGTTTGTGAGGTCGAGGCTGTTGGAGATGATATTTCCGGCCGCATCCTGCCAGTACCATTCTGTTCCACTGGAGACTTGGATGTTTTTGATGGCGCCGTTGTTGTGGCCGCAAGTGGCGTTTTGAACCACAATATTCGTCGAATTGATGGTAGCGGTGGAAAACGCGGAAGTCTCGCCATAGGTGTCTGTGGCGGTGGCCATGATGGCGCCGGTGGCAGGAAGGGAATAGCTCCAGTTGCCGTTGATATCGGCGGTGGTAGTGCCTATATAAATCTTTCCTTCGCATCCAGGGCATTCGTCATCATAAAAGAGCTCGATGGTGGAATTGGGCAGGGCGGAGCCGCCGACTGTGCCGGGCGTCAGGACGGAAATGTTAGCATAGGGAGTAGGGTGTGGATAGTCTTGTGGGTCGAGTACGATGCCCGTGCCATTGCAGAAAAAGCTGTTTTGGGAGATCGTGATGGGGCCGCAGGCCTCTTCGATAACGCCATATTTATTGTTGGTTATATAGTTCTTTTGGCTTGGATCGGCGCCGCCAATGAGACCCGGGCCACAACGGTTCAGTGAGATATTGTCTCCATTACTGACCGTCCCCCCGCTGATAAGGTTGGTGACGTTGTCCAGGCCTACGCCAATGTGATTACCCTGAATAGTGAAAGGGCTGTGGGTATAAGCGATCTCGTAACCGCCGACGCTGACATTATTAGTGATATTGGCGATGACGATGGATTGCCCGACAATTACATTACCACCAATAAGGAAAGGCGTGTTATTGGGAGAAAGCCTGACATTTCCAGTGATATCGGTGCCTTCTTTATTACCCTGAATATTGACATAGCCGAAGTTCAAAGGGTCGATCAGCGAATATTCCAGGGGTTCACCCGTTTGATTCATCAGGTTTCCTTCGCCAGGGTTGAGACCGCCGATCTGCAGATTGGTAACGTCGAGCGAGTAAATACTGGTGCCATTGAGCTGCGTGGCACTAGCGCTCGTTCCGCTCTCGTCGGTCCCCATGATATTACCCTGGATGACAATATTGGTGGTGGTAAACGGCTCTTCTGAGTTGTTCGTGACGGCAATCGGCGCCGCAAAGCCCTGGAGGATATTTCCTTTGTTGGCGGCGCCAATGTTAACGTTATTGCTTTGCTGAATATAGATGCCAAAGTAGTAAGAGACACTTTGGAGGAAGAGTCCGTACACCTGAACATTGTTGACCCCAACGATATTAAAATAGTAAAACCTATCAGCGGGGTCTATATCGGTGATGATGACGCGGGCGGCGCTAATGCCAAAGGGTGCTCCGGGTTGTGTGGTTCCGTCGATCGTGAGATTTGAGGGCAATTTGGGCAGGGTGGACGCAATGGTGATGGTGCGACCCGCCCGGGATTGGTCTGCAATATTGAAGACGATGAGGTTGGGGATGGCGCTATTGGCAGCGGCCTGGTTAATGGCGTCACGAAGGGAGCCGGGCCCGCTGTCAGCGTTGGAGGTCACGGTGAATGTGGTGGCCAGGGCCGAAAAGGTGCAAGTTAATAGAAGTAGGGTTAGGGTTAACTTCATGAAATGGGTAAGATAAGAAAAAAAAATATGATCAGGAATATTTAGGCTTAGCTGAGCAGTTTGACAGGCTATATAAAAGCCTCAAAAATAAAGCCGAGTAAACAACGACGATGGAGACCAAGCTCAAAATAAAAAACTGCTTCTACACGTTATCTAAAAACTTTCCTCACAAACGCGCAACACCTCAAATGTTATTCCTAAAAGGTACCCGGACGATAAGAATAAAGACCTGGCAGGATCATGCTCACCAGTGTGATGCGTGTAAGGATTTTAATCTTTCGGTGGGGATATATATGAAATATTTTCATGTCTTTTTTATCCCTTTTGCCGCCTTTGGGATAAAATCGACAAAAATGTACTGTGCTAGCTGCGGGCAACTTGTGAGGATCGATTCGGTAAGCCGGGAATATGAAAAGCGGACGAAAACGCCCTTCTACCTATATTCCGGAACGATCCTTGTTGGCTTATTGATCGCCGGAGGAATTGTCCTGAGTGCATTTGGTGCCCATCAACGGGACCAGTATATCGATCATCCTCAGGTAGGCGATGTGTATCTCGTAAAAAGAGATTTGCCCGCACCGACCGCATGGTATTTTCTGCGGATCGTTAAAATACATGGTGAAACAGCCGTCGTTTATCATAGTAACCTGGAATACAATGCCTATGTTTATAGATTCAATAGCGACGATTACTTTGTTTCAGGTGAAGAAAGCGACTACCCCACAGCGCTTTTAAAAACTATGTTTCAAAAAGGAATTATTGCTAACATATTCCGGGATTATGAGGACACGGGATTTGGTCGTATAAAATAGAGCGGCCGAACGACCCCGGATATGATAAACGGAGACCCAATCACGGATCCCCTCTCCTACCCCTGCCCATCGTCAATAAATACAAGGACTACCCTACCAAAATTAATTGGATTTATTATCTTTCGGAATGATTACCCGCGCTCTTCTATCCCCGTTTATCATTCTTTGTATGTTGTCCTGCGCTTCTCCCCGGGACCGCAGTTCCAACTCGAACCCTGATAGTTCAGTCTCGCCAATAGCCGGCAGGTCACCTTCGGGAAGAACAGTTCCCAACTTTAAGACGTTCCAGACTGCCCTTGGATTCGCCGGCGCATGGGTCAACGAGATCTATGTCGATAGCATCCGTAAAAACCGGTCGCCAAGACAGGACCAAGGGATCAGCGAAAGCTGTATTAACATCCCCGATAGCACGCTTAAGACGACGAGTATGATCAGTGGCTTTCACGAAGGCGGCGCGGAGATGGTGATAGTAAAGGACGGTAACCGATATCAGTTCTATGACCCCGAATTCAAAACGCCTAAGGATATCATCGAGCCCATGTCGCCCGACCGTCTCCGTATCGGTAATCAATATTTTCAAAAGCTGAAACATCAGGATATGGAGAAGTACGAATGGGGTATCCTGAACGAGATCCTTTTTGGCGGGAAATATCAAAGCCAAGACGGTAAAGAAGTGGTCTTCGAAATAGATGGCCACATCAAGGGCCTCGATACGGTCACCTATTATCAACCACACGCGGACTATACGGAAGAACAAGATCTCGGCGTTGACCGCATCAGCATGGGGCGGTCCCAAGAGAACGTCCATGTATACGGTTTCCGGTTCGATAAGGATACGTTATTAATTTACCGCATAGATTGCCTGCAGTATGATTCCATAGCGCATCAATGCGGGTTAGAGAAGCTCGGAGAATTGAGGTGGAAGTTGCAACGAATGCCGGGATGAACGGATCATTCTTTTAGCCCCAACGATCACGCAAGTAGAGCTTTCAGAACCTACCGACCAACTTATTTGCTCGTTGCCTAGATATTTCCGGCTTCCGCCATTTTCGGAAGCTTTTAAAGGAACTATCTTTGAGTTCCTGCCTTTGTATGCCGTTCGGTCGGGACACTGCATTTGTAAGTACCGAAAATACAATTTATTTGCTTAGAACCGCCACACCGTGATACGAATGTGGTATTGGACGGGTAGCCTGGACCCGGCTTATTTCCTGGAAGCGATATTGATTCCCTTCGCGTCTATCATCTAATCATACACACCTGTTGTTAATATCAACACGACTATCAAATGGCGCTTGCCTGAAATTACGGTCGGGCTTATCTTATGAAAATATTCCAATTCCCCCTAAACATTAATAGATGAACAACACAGTTACTACTGCTGCCTCTGCCAAAGGCAATCCTATAAAGGTGATAGGAAAAATAAGCGCGATACTTACTAACTCCTGGCTGTTATTTCCTGCCTTTTTCTTTTATATCCAGGTATCGAAGAACCTGACCAATATCCCTACCATGGATGATTTCAACATGCCTTTAGAGTATGTCATGAATTTTACCAAAGCGGGTTTTCAAGGGAAATCAGGAATGATATTCGCGCAATATGCGGAGCATAGATTGGTCCCTTCCAAGTTGATATATATAAGTTATTATTATATAACAGGAGGGTTAAACTTCAGGATATTGGGAATCTTAGGAGACTTGCAGCTTTTGGTGGTGGCATTTGTGGGGATCCATTTCATAAAGAAATACCTCCCGGAATCCTGGCGGCTGCTCGCGTTTATATGGGCGCTGGTTGTTTTCGATCTTAATACGTATGAGAATGCCTGCATGACCATGAATGCTATGGGAAATTACGGTGTTATTTGTTATTTCTTTGCGGCCCTCTACTTCTACGATAAAGAGGACCGATGGATTCCGATCGCTGTATTGTTTCAGTTCTTTTGCATCTTCTCAAATGCGAATGGCTTGGCAGCCGGGGTATTCATTGCGCTCTTTAATATCGCTAAATCCCCGCGAAAGAGGACTATCAGTTTAATAGCAAGTTGTATTTTTATAGGGCTCTATTTTATTAATTTTCATACCGTAACGCTCCCCAATAAACTCCCATTCGATTTAAACCTGCCGGTCATTTTTTTCATCCGGCAGTCAGGAGCACATTTCAGCTTCAACAATAGCCTCCTCATTGGATTGTTGGTGCTCGCTCTTCTGGCCGTACTGTTCCCGTGGCGTCAGCTATTTCAGCCAAGATTCACTCCGATCCTTTGTATTTTTTTGTTTCCTTTATGCACGATGTTTTTGGCTGCAGCATTTCGTTCTTGTTATAGTGATGCTCAATTTCAGACTTCCCGCTATCTGATGTATCCTCAGATGATGATAGGATGCCTTTGCCTATTCGCCTGGATGAAATTAAAATCAGTTTTGCAAAAAAGGGTTGGGGGTTCCGTAATCGTGGGAATCATGTTGTTTGCTTACGCGGGAAATTATAAATTTGGGAAGTTAGGGTTCGAGCGCACCAATTATCACGCAACTACTGTGAAATTCTGGCATCCGCATCCGGCTGAGTGCGAAAAGATCTGCAAAGAAGCTTGCGAACGCGATATATACTGTATCGAAGATAATAAATAGCGAATATTTCCCCGGCCGTAAAACCATCATGCGCTAAAGTCGCGCTAAGCGCCATAGAAAAGCAGCCGGCATGCAATGCCTTCTTGCAAGGTACCTTTCCATTGTGCGTTTGCTGTACGTTTCATGATTTTAATTTTTAGTGATTTTTATTTAGCAATACTGGTCAGCAAGATGGCTACTGAATCAGCCTTTACCAGAAAAGGACAGTGGCCGGTATTTAGCTGATAGACTGTCGAAAACCCTGCTGTAGCTGCCAGCATACGTTTCTGAAGAGTCGGAGTGACCGCATGATCTAATAAGGTTTTGATGTAAACTTTAGACACTGAGCCATAATTGGCAGTGGTAAGGGTTACTTTATTCGTGAGTGGGATAGCCGGCTCTACCCTGTAATTGGCCAGCAAAAGGTTTTGCTCATCCATAGTTCCGTCCTGAATAAAGCCATTAATGATCTGATCATGTACTATGTCTATGGTCAGGTTGTCCGCAGAAGGGCGCAGATTGGCACCCAATACAGAAGTAGTATCCGTGCTGGCTAAATCCAGTAAAGACTGACCTGACAAGGGAACAAAAGCGGCGACATACACTAGTTTTTCGATTTTTGAAGGGATTTTTTCCGCCACCTCTGAAATAACAACACCGCCAAGGCTATGGCCGACGAGTATCACCTTCCCACTAAGGGTATCCATTGTGCTAATTACCATGTCACGGTAAACATCCATAGTCAGGTTCTGCGGAGGGGTTTGGTCCGATCCATGACCGGGCAGTTGAACAACAACAACCTTGTTACCGGACTTTTCAAGACTTGCCTTTACATTATCCCAGGCATAAGGCGCTGACCAGGCTCCTGGTACAATAACGTAGGTTTTGGCAGCGACAGCAGGCGTATTGTCATTTTTAGCGCAGGAGAGCAATGCAGCCGATATTACTGCAATCAGTAATAAGAGAATTGATTTTTTCATGTTTTTTTTTGCCTAATTGTTTTGTTTAGACAACACAAAACTATCACCGTCAAAAACGGAAAATTTTAACCCAGGTTAAAATGGGAGATGTTTTTTGGAAAAACTTATAGCTCTTTTAAGGCCATACGCTTCCTGATGCGGCTTAGGGATGGGCCTTCGATGCCGAGATAAGAGGCGATATGATATAATGGAACAGATTTAAGGATATCCGGGTGGGTGCTGATTAGCTCCGCGTAACGGTCTTCCGGGCTTTTGAACAGGATGGCCTCCGTATTATCCATGACTGCATGCAGGGTGGATTGAGCAAATATTCTCCCGAACCTTTCCCATGCGTGGGAAGTTTTATATAGATACTGCAAATGATCGTAATGGATATATAAGATGTCCGATTCAGTCATTGACTCTGTATAATATTCACAACTTTCCTGGCTGAAAAAGCTTTTGAACGAAGTCATAAACTGATCATTGGTGAAAAACTGCATGTTTTTTTCGACGCCTGGCTGATCATGGAATTTATAAATCCTGAAAACGCCCGTCAGAACGAAACCAAGGTATTTGCAGACGTTTTTGTATTCGTTATAAAACTCTCCCTTCTTATACGTCTTTTGCTGCCAGTAATCAATCGAAAGGTCGAAATTTTCATGGCTCATCCCTGAGATGTCGCCGACCATTTTCCTTAATCTCTCTATAGGATCCATAATAACCAAAAATAACAAATATAAATTGTATGTTGGAGGCAACGCCTATTCCGGTACACCTGTATCAAAAACAGACTCATTTGTTCGGTTTTGCACTTCGGCGCCGGGCAAAACAATCTTCAAGCTATTAGTTGTCAATTATTTGCAAAAACGGCATAATATTTACTGACTAGAATATCTCAAACCTTTATCTAATGTTTAAGAACTACCTGAGGGTTGCTTTCCGAAGTATCCGGAACAATAAGTTTTATTCGTCTATCTCCATTTTTGGACTTGCGATAGGGCTTACTGCAGGCATCCTGATCCTGCTTTGGTGCCAGGACGAAAGAAGCTATAATCAATCAATTAAGGATTCGAAAAATATTTACAGGGTGATCCCGGGCTTTGTCTCCGGCGGGAATAAAAGTTATTTCCCAACTACGCCGTCCGCCCTTGCATATGTTTCCAAACAGGTGCCCGGCATAGAAAAAAGGGGTCGCATTATCAGGAATTGGAATGAACAGGTGTTCAAATACAAGGAAAAAAGCTTTTCCGAAAAGAATTCTGCATTCATTGATCCGGACCTGTTTAATATCCTTGATTTTTCCTTTATCGAAGGCAACCGGGAAATGCCTTTCGGGAACAATCGGTCAATCGTACTAACCGAGCCTTTTGCAAAAAAGTATTTTGGCGACGAAGATCCTTTGGGGAAAGTTATAGCAAGAGAGGATCTAAAGGAGAATTATACTGTTACCGGAGTCGTGAAAGTATTGCATAATTCCCAAATGAGCTTTGATTATTTCCTTCCACTGAACATTATTAATGAGTATTTTGGAAATCCCGCGGACAGCAGGAATGGAGTAGACGGAGATTGGAATAACTATGATTATGAAATGTATATCCGGTTGAACCCCGGGACATCAACCGCGTCTGTGGCTGCCAAATTAACACAGCTTCAAAAACACAACGTTTCGGATGATATTACCAAAACGTTGAATTACAGCCTTCAGCCACTTGCAAAAATTCATTTGTATAATCCCGATGGATCAGATGGGTTGATCACAATGGTAAGGATCTTTACATGGGTGGCATTTGTGATACTCCTGATCGCATCAATCAATTATATAAATCTTACTACTGCCAAAGCTGCCCAAAGAGCAAGGGAAATTGGAGTGCGTAAAGTTATCGGCGCCGGGAAGCGGCAGCTTTTTTTCCAGTTTATCAGTGAATCCTTAATTGTCTTCTTTTTGGCAATGGTTGTTTCCGTCTTGCTGATAAAACTACTGTTTCCTCTATACAATTCGTTGACCGGGAAAGACCTTTCTTTTAATTTATTTGATATTTCCCTATTGAAAGTATTGGGCGTAACAATGGCTGTAACGCTGGTTGTATCAGCGATCTACCCGGCCATATTGCTGTCTTCTTTCCAGCCTCTGCAAGCCATCAAAGGAAAGTTCTCTATTGGAAGAGGCAATCATTTCCTGCGGAAGCTCCTGGTTGTCAGTCAATTCAGTTTTTCCGTCATTTTTATCATTTGCACGATCATTATAGGTAAGCAATTGACCTATATCCAGGCAAAGAACCTGGGTCTGAACAAGGAAAATGTCTTTCGCTTTGATCTTAAAAATATGAGGGAAAAATATGAGGCCGTCAGAAATGAATTGCTGAGGGCGCCTTCAATATCGGGTGTTACGGCGACAGGGCAGGATGTTTTGCAGGTTGGCTCCAATACTACAACGAATGACTGGCCAGGAAAGGATCCGGGAAGAACGCTATTAATATCTTCTCTTCCTGTTGAAAGGGATTTTTTGTCTATGATGCATATAAAGTTGATGGAAGGGAAAGGGTTCAGCGGAACCGCGGCCGACTCCGGATATTTTCTTTTGAATGAGACGGCAATCAGAGAGATGGGCTTGAAAGATCCGGTTGGCAAGCAATTTACCCTTTATAAGACAAAGGGCATCATTGCCGGTGTTGTCCAGGATTTTCATTTTAAGGATATGCACCAAAAAATAGGCCCTTGTGTCCTGTTTTGGAAACCGGAATGGATTGGGCAACTTTATGTGAGGGCAACCGCAGGGCATACCCCGGATGCAATTGCAGCCGTGAAGAAGATCTGGAAGATTTATAATCCCGAATATCCATTGGAATATAATTTTCTGGATGATGCATATAATAGGATGTATGCTACAGACCAGCGGACAGGTTCATTGTTCAAAGTGTTTGCCTTTATTGCCATTTTCATTTCCTGCCTGGGTCTTTTTGGATTGATGACTTATGCGGCCCAATTAAAAACCAGGGAGATAGGAATAAGAAAGGTTCTCGGTGCAAGCGTTTCATCCATTACCAGCCTATTAGCAAAGGATTTTATCGGTCTTGTTATTATAGCTATTTTAATTGCTTCTCCTATTGGCTGGTATTTTATGGATCGCTGGCTTCAGGATTTTGCCTACCGGTGCTCAATCAGTTGGTGGGTATTTCCTATTGCAGGAGCGATTGTCCTGTTAATTGCCGTATTGACAATTAGTTTCCAGGCTATCAGGGCCGCTTTAGCTAATCCTATAAAAAGCCTCAGGACAGAATAGGGGATTCCCTGTTGCATCGGTGACTCAATATGATTTTAGTTTTGCCATTAATTGTCCATATATTGCCAGCTTTTAGGTCGAATATGAGCAATCAATAAAATGGAAGAAATTCAAATACTTAAAAATGCGTTAAAAGCTTTTGCCAACCTGAATGAAGATGACTTCAATCTTTCATTACCTTTTTGGCATCCCAAGGAATATAAAAAGGGAGACTATTACAACGAATACAAAGCTGTGTGTAAATATTTAGGCTTTATCACTACCGGCATTTTCAGGTCTTATATCGTAGATGAAAAGAGGCATACTGATAAGAATATTTTTTTGTATAGTAAAAACCAGTTTGTCGTTACCTTCAAAAGTTTTATCAATCAAATTCCCTGCGATTATCATACACAAGCCATGATAGATGCTACTGTAATTTACATCAGCATCACTGACTTGCTTTATCTTTATGAACAATCGCATAAATGGGAAACCTTTGGCAGGCTGCTGGCTCAGGAAGCTTTTAACGTGGTGATTGAAAGGACAGAGGGTTTCCTATTCAAAACACCTGAGGAACGCTATCTGGATTTAATAAAACACTACCCTGACATTTGCAATGCCATTCCGCTTTATCATATTTCTTCTTATTTGGGCATTCAGGGGCCATCACTAAGTCGTATCCGAAAAAGAATTTCAGGGAAATGAACGATTTTAACCTGGGTTAATATTTTCCTGGTTACACAACGCTAGTTTTGTGTAATAATCTAACAAAAAGCATGAAAATATCTTATCAAATTTCTGACGAAAGTTTAGGCGAAAAACATTTTAAAGACGAGGAAAAAATCGCATTTGAAACTGCCGATACGATTGAAAAAGATCTTCGCAAACAGTATCAAACAGGCACCGTAAAAAGAGATGTACATGCAAAATTAACAGGTTTGGTAAAAGCTGAATTTAGTGTAAACGAAAATATTCCTGTTCATTTGGCACAAGGCATTTTTGTGCCAGGGAAAACCTACCAGGCTTATATCAGGTATTCCAACGGTTCGGCGTTGCCAGGTCGTTCCGATAAAAAACCCGACGGCAGAGGCATGGCAATAAAATTATTAAATGTGCCCGGGGTAAAGGTATTGGACAATGCCAAAGAGGCTTCTACGCAAGACTTTGTAATGCAAAATCATACTGCGTTCTTTACAAGCAGTCCAAGTACATATTTAGCTGTAATGAAAAGAATTAATGGAAATATTTTTGACAAATTGTCCCTGCCTTTTGTGTTAGGCTTTCGAGGGTTGATGCTGGCAAATAAATTTAATGGTGGCAAAATATCCAATCCCTTGCAAATCAGATACAACTCTATTTCACCTTATCAACTCGGCCTGGGCGCTAATAAAATAGCAGTAAAATTCTGTGTAAAACCTATATCCGCTGAAACAGACACTATGCCACAAAATGCAGAAGATGGTTTTTTACGAACTGCTATGCAAAATACATTGAACAATGCCGATGTACTTTTAAAGTTTTATATACAGCCCAAAACATCCGACAATATGAGTGTAGAAGACTATACCATAGAGTGGGATGAACAACAAGCTCCATTTTATGAAGCAGCTACGATACGCATACCTAAACAAAATTTCCAAACAACGGAATTAGATAATCTAGGAGAAAATTTGTCGTTTAACCCTTGGCATACTTTACCCGAACACAGACCATTAGGTTGTTTAAACCGGGTTCGTAAAATTGTATATGAAAGAATAAGCCGTGTGAGACGGGAAATGAATAAAGTACCTATCCAGGAGCCATAGATAATATGTATTTGCCGCAGAAATTATCCTGCCATGCAACATCCCGCCGGCCGTTGGGTCTTTCATAAGTGAAAGACCCAACGAAAAAAACGAATGTATATGCTTAAAAATTACTTCACCACTGCCTGGCGCAACCTCCGGGGCAATAAAGTATTCAGCCTCCTCAATATCCTTGGACTGGCAGCCGGCATGGCTGTAGCCCTGCTGATCGGGATCTGGGTGCATAATGAATACTCCTACAACAAATTCCTTCCCGGTTATGAGCAGCTGTACCAGCTGAAGTTAAACGCAAAAAATAACGGGGAGATCAATACCTTCGGTTCCTCGTCCCTGGCGTTGGCGGATGGGCTCCGCGCAGAGATTCCCGAGATCGAACATGTGGCCGAGTGCGATTGGTTCTGGCCGCATGTTTTGATGGCAGGCGATACAAAACTGTATCTGAATGGCGGGCAGATAGAGGGTGGCTTTTTAAAGATGTTCCCATACCCGCTACTGGATGGTCAGGCGGGCACGGCGCTGAAAGACCCGTATTCCATTGTGCTGACGGAGTCTACGGCAAAGGCCTTGTTCGGCAATAAAAATGCCATGGACAGGATGGTGCGATTCGATAACCAGCACGATCTGAAAGTAACGGGGATTCTGAAGGATCTTCCCGCCAATAGCAGCCTGCAGTTCCAATTCCTGGTACCCTTCAGCTATTACGAGCAGACCAGCGACTGGGTAAAGGCCGAACGGCGTGCGGGCTGGCGGGAAAATTCTTTCCAGGCCTTTGTGCAGCTAAAGCCTGGCATCTCCTATGGGCAGGTAGAAGCAAAAATAAAAGGCATCTGCAAGCGGCATGATGCCGCGTCAAATCTCGAGGTAATATTGCAGCCCGTCAAGGACTGGCACCTGCTCACTGATTTCAAGAATGGGAAAGCGGTCGGCGGCTTTATCGATTACGTCCATATGTTCAGCATTATTGGGATCCTGGTGCTCCTGATAGCCTGCATCAATTTCATCAACCTGACCACGGCACGGTCGGTAAAGAGGGCAAGGGAAGTTGGCGTAAGAAAGACTCTGGGTTCGGGACGCGGGCAACTGATCCTGCAGTTCCTCGCCGAGTCATTCCTGATAACGCTAATCGCCTTTTTGCTATGCCTCCTGCTGGCTCAATTATCCCTGCCTGCCTTTAACAGGCTTACCGGAAGCCAGCTGGCCATACCATTCAGCAGTCCCTCTTTTTGGGGCATTATGCTGGGCTCCGTGATCATTACGGCGCTCCTGGCGGGCAGCCGACCGGCATTCTACCTTTCCTCCTTCAGGCCTGTCAAAGTGCTGAAAGGCCGGCTGCAGATTGGGAAGGGCGCCGACCTGCCCAGGAAGGTTCTCGTTGTCCTCCAACTGAGCTGCAGCATCGCGCTGATCATCAGCACCCTCACCATTTACCGGCAAATAGAATATGCCAGGAACCGACCCACCGGCTACCATCTCAACAGGCTGATGTGTACGGATATGAACAGTGACCTCAGCAGTCATTATCCGGCGCTAAGGAATGAGCTGATGAATAGCGGTCTCACGGAGAGTGTGTCCATCTCTTCCAGTCCCATCACCGAAATTTACTGGCACAGCGGTGTGGATGATTGGCCCGGGAAAAAGCCCGGCGAGACGGTGAATATAGGTACGCTCATCGTCGCGGATGACTATTTCCGGACCATGGGTATGGAGTTCCGGAGCGGCCGGGATTTCTCCCTGGCATCGGATACGATGAATATCATATTGAATGAGGCGGCGGTAAGGCGCATGCGTCTGCAGCAACCCCTGAACCAGGCAATCACCTGGCAGAGTAAACAATGTAAAATCATCGGAGTGGTAAAGGATGCGTTGATGGGCAGTCCTTTTTCGGCTGCGGATCCCACCATATTCCGGTATGGCCCCCGGGGATCGCTCTTTAATTATCTCGTCTACCGGCTGTCGCCCGGCGTTGGGGTGCAGGATGCGCTGAGCAGGTTGGGTGTGGTGTTCAATAAATACAACCCCGCCTACCCTTACCGTTACCAGTTCGCCGATGAAAGCTATGCCGCCAAATTCAATTTTGAGACCCTGGTCGGACGGTTGGCTGGGATCTTCGCGGGTCTGGCCATCTTTATTTCCTGCCTGGGGTTATTCGGGCTGGCGGCCAGCATGGCCGAGCAGCGTACCCGTGAGATCGGGATCCGCAAGGTCCTGGGGGCTTCTGTCTCCCGGTTATGGCTTTTGCTGAGTGGTGAGTTCATCGTGCTGGTGGGGGTAGGTTGGGTGGTAGCCTCTCCCCTGGCCTATTATTTTCTTTATAACTGGCTGCAGAAATACAGTTACCGGATCGGGATCGGGGTTGGGATATTTATCCTGGCGGCCTTGCTGGCCATGACGATAACCCTGGTTACCGTAAGTTTTCAGGCCATCCGCGCGGCGATAGCGAGCCCGGTGAAGAGTTTGAGAGCAGAGTGATCAAACTCTTAGGTCGGATGAATTGAGACACTTACATTATATTTGTCCTATACGTCGCCAGATCGTATGTAGACCGGGCATATATAATGACGGCCTTCTAAAAGCACCCTAAATCATGATTATTCTGCTCATTTTTGGATTAGCATTTCTGATGATATCGTTAATTTTCCTTTTCAAGCTGAAGAAAATATCCAGGAACGGTATAAAAACGGAAGGGATAGTTTTTGATGTAGAATACAGAAAAAATTACAGGATCTCCTATCCGGTTATCAGGTTTCTTACCGTCCAAAATGTATGGATAACTCAAACACCTGGTTTTTGGACAACCGCGAAAGTTCCTATTAAAGGTGACAAGGTGAGTGTCATATATAACCCGGACGATCCTACTGATTTTGTCGTAGAAGGCAAATCCAATCGTGTCACACCCTTCATACTTATTGGGCTGTCCTTAATAATCATTTGGGGAATTCTTAAATGGGTGTGTAAGTACACGTTTATCATTGTGCTCTTCTTTTATGCTACTGCCTGCTTCGCCCAAACCGATGCCCGGCAGGCCGAGGCGCAGATCCGGGCCGCCAGGGAGGCCAGCAACAAAGCCATTGCCGCCCATGATCCGGCAGGTATCGTGCAGGACATGTGCGCAACTTATTCCATCGTCACCGGCAGGGGCATGCATGTGGACGGGCGGGACAGTGTAGCAGCCTTCTGGAAAAAGACATTTATCAGCATGCCTGGTGTCGTGTATATCCGTACTCCTCTGCAGATTACCATCAGTAAAAATGACTCCCTGGCCTGGGAGAGCGGCCAGTGGAAAGCGATGCATTCCTATAGCGGCGGCGGCAACTATTCTGCGATGTGGCGTAAGGAGAAAAATGCGTGGAAGATTCAGGCCGAGCTTTTTGTTTCGCTGGAGAAATAAAAACACCTGATTATGATGGAAAATACTTCATTCCTTCTTTATGGCGCCAACGGCTATACTGGCCGGCTGATCACAGAGATGGCGTCTCAATATAACCTTATACCTGTGATAGCTGGCAGAAACGAAGTGCAAATCCGGGCCCTTGCCGCGCAGTTCGGATTGCCTTACCGGGTCTTTGACCTGGGTCAGAAAGAGGAGCTGGCAAGGGCGTTGGAAGAAGTGCCGTTGGTATTGAATTGCGCAGGCCCCTTCGGAAAGACCGCCAAACAGCTGATCGAAGCCTGTCTGGCAGCCCAAAAACACTACCTGGACATTACCGGGGAGGTGCCTGTCCTTGAAATGATACAGCAGTACCAGGATGCAGCAGTGAAAGCAGGCGTAATGATTATGTCGGGAACCGGTTTCGATGTCGTGCCGACGGATTGTCTGGCCTTGTTCCTGAAACATCGCCTGCCCGCTGCGAGTGAACTGAAGCTGGCATTCGCGCCCATGGGCGGGGGAATGTCCCGCGGGACGGCTATCACTACCATCGCCAGCCTGGGGGAAAAAGGCGCCGTAAGAGAAAACGGCCGGTTGGTAAGCAAACCGCTGGGGCATAAAGGAATGTGGCTGGATTTCGACGGGCAACGCAAGTTTGTGATGACGATTCCCTGGGGAGATATTTCAACGGCCTGGCGTACTACGGGCATCCCTGCCATAGAAACCTATACAGCCATGAAACCGTTTGTCTACCGGCTTCTCAAAGTGCAATTCCTCTTTAACTGGCTGTTGCGGGCTTCCGTTGTCCGCCGTCTTATCGAAAAATGGATCCATAAGAATATCACGGGCCCGACTGCCGACACGCTGCGGCAGTCAAAGATCGTGGTGTGGGGAGAAGTCCGGGAGCCGGGCGGGAAAGCGTTACAGGCGGGTCTTGTCACCCCTAACGGATATGATCTTACAGCCCATAGCAGCCTGATCATTGTGAAAAAAGTACTCGATGGAAATTATGCAGCGGGCAGTCAGACACCGGCAGGAGTCTATGGCGAGGATCTGGTGCTGGAGGTACCCAATGTGAGAAGGATTTGAAATAGCACATATCAAACAACTGCTGTTTATCACCCTGGATCAATTAGAAACTGATTTCAAAACTACCGTGTCAGAGGCACCAGGCAGCGAACATCATTATTATTCTCGTAAATTTCCAGGCAATAGCCCATTGGATCTATACCCGGATAGGATAAAAGCTTTCTGAAGGACTGACCGATACCTGACTCATCTTTTTTCCAGTTAGCGAGGTAGAGGCTGATAAAACTGCCTTTCCTGACCAGGAACGTTTCGCAGGCTTTTTCCCTCCCTTCCCCCGGATAGGCCTCTTCGGTTGCAGCACGATAAATGATGGCGCCATCTTTATTTGGGTTGGAAATGCCGTAAAGCAGTCTGCCGTCCGGTTGCGGTAACAGCGCTTGCAATGCTGCGAAAGCGCCACCGACACCCATGGGGAAAGAAGTAGCCTGTTTATAAAAAAGGCTGATATCACGGTCAATATTATATTTTTCCATTGCTGTAATTGCTTGTTTAGCAAAACTAAATGGAAAGCAGGATAATTTCAGGGGCTGAAAAAGACTATTTTAAGGGGTAAATACGACAGGTCGTATACCGGAGGCATACATAGATTCGACTACAACAATAGTAAATTCGGCTACATCCGTTTCTTTGTTGCTGCATAAGTTTGCAACATCAAAAAAACAGGAAAATGAAAATTACCATTACAGGTTCGCTAGGACATATCGGCAAGCCACTGACATCAACATTAGTACAAAAAGGGCATGTTGTAACAGTGATCAGCAGCAAGCCCGAAAAACAAAAAGACATTGAAGCATTGGGAGCCACCGCTGCCATCGGCACACTGGAAGACGCTGCTTTTTTGGCGGCCACCTTTACCGGCGCAGATGCCGTGTACACCATGGTACCGCCATCCGACTTCTTCAACCCCAGCTTTGACCTAATGGCATATTGGCGCAGGCTTGCTAATAACTTTGCACAAGCCATCGAACGGTCGGGCGTAAAGCGGGTGGTTCATCTCAGCAGCATTGGCGCTCATTTAGACAAGAACTCAGGTCTCATCCTCGGTCATCATGCAGTGGAGGCTATCCTGAACAAGCTGTCAGATGTCGCTATCACGCACATGCGTCCCACTGCTTTTTACTACAATTTATACGGCTTTGCAGCTGGTATAAAAAACACGGGTGTTATAGCGACTAACTACGGAGGGGATAAGGTAGTATGGGTTTCCCCTATAGATATTGCTGCCGCGGTTGCGGAAGAGCTCGAAACACCGCTTGCTGGCAGGAAAGTACGGTATGTGTCTAGTGATGAATTGACGGGCAACGAAGTTGCCAATATATTAGGGACAGCTATCGGGAAGCCTGATTTGAAATGGATAATTATTCCGGATGAACAACTACTAAGCGGTTTAGAAGCGTTTGGGATGCCGAAAAACATTGCTGCCGGTTTCGTTGAGATGAATGCAAGTATGCGTAGCGGGGAATTGTTCCAGGATTATTACCTGAACAGGCCACGGGTTTTGGGCAAGGTAAAGCTGACGGACTTTGCAAAAGAATTTGCCGCCGCCTTTAAACAAGGGTGATTGCCGCCTATAAACAAATGTGATTGCCAATCCGGCCCATCAACGCGTTTCGCCTGCCTGTTGCAGGGTGCTTAATTCTTCGGTTAAAATGTCTGAGAGCAGCAGCCTTGCCCAAATACCGGCGTACCAGTTAAAGGGGGTATTTATATCAAAACGACTGGACAGGGTAAGGAGGGTGGTTCCGTTGGGCAATGGTTTCAGGGTGTATTCGTCTTCCTTCATTTTTATGTGCTTGCCGCCGATGACGATATGTTCATCCATGATAGCTTTTGAAATAGTGGACGGATCTGTCTGAATCTCTACGGTCATCGATTGCCCGGGCTGGATTTTACGGATGATCTCCGTAAACACCAGCCCTTTTTCATAGGTGGCAATCCTGGAGCCACCGACAATGGGCGTATCCAGGACGGTGCTTACATGATGCGGGAAACCCAGGACGCTGGAGAAGGAGAAGGGATGAGTCACCACGGGCTGGTTATTTTTTATTAAGGTATTCCATACGACAGTCGGAGAAGCCTTTATTTCTACCTGCTTTTCAACGCTGATCTCTTTAAAAGAAGAGGTCCTGTCACCTTCCAGTAAACCGGCGAGGATGGGAATCAAAAATAAAAAGGAAACCTGCAGTCCGCCCGGTTTATCCCATTCGTCCTTTTCGAAATCCCACTTCTCATCCACCATCGCCCGTTTCTTTTTCCGGTTGAAAGCGACGAGTCCCCCGACACCTGCGAAGAAGGCGAGTACAGGATAGGCCATCATCCAGCATATGTCGCCTTCTATGTTAAACGTCACGGTGATCACCAGAATTAACAGACAGGTCAACCAGGGTTTAAAGAAGGCACCGGTCGCCGTCTGATTCGCCTGGTAAGGAATCAAAAGGATCGTAAGATAGCCTATGCACATAGGAGCCACAAAGAAAAAGGCAATAGTCATTACTCCCAGCGGCCTGTCGAAAAGACCAAAAAGCAGACGAATGGCGAGACCGAAGATGGCGGCAATAATGATGGAAACTAATAGCCTCATAATTTATTTTTTATTCGCGAATGAGCGCCGGGGCGTTGATCTCTACCAGGATAGCATCTTTCGGGCAATTATACCGAATGGGCAAGGTGTCGCCAAGCCCTTTACTGATAAGGTACCGGCAATTCCCGAAATCAGCGGAAAGCCTGTTCCATTTATATAGCAGCCTGCCGGGAAATAATCCTTTCCCGGTACTCCAAAGAACAGCCTGGCCGCCGTGTAAATGGCCGGCAAAGATTACATTGTATCGGTGGGCAATCCTGGTGACGTCGATGGGGCGGTGCAGCAGTAAGATGGAAAAATCCGCTGTGTCTGGCTGGAGGGGCGCGCGGATGCTATCGATCCGGATAGTTGAATCCCTCAGTTGGACCGTCGCTGAACTTTCCTGCAGCCATATCCCGTTACCCCCCCCGACAATCTCCCGGAGTCGCTTTTTACGGAAGACGTCGTGATTGCCGGGAATGGCACAAACAGTCTTATAACGGGCGATAAATTTCATCATGTTCTTAAAATAGCTGAGTCCCTTTCCTGAGTCGGCATAATCTCCGCCCAAAAGGACGATAGCAGGGTCTATTTTTTCGATCTCCGCACAGACATTTTCAACAAGCCTGCTGCCAAACCGGTTAAAATGAAAGTCCGACAGGTATAGAATTTTCGTTCCGGCCAGCTTATCAAATGGATATTGATAATTGCGTATTTCAAACGGATGATTATATCCTATTTCTAACTTCATCATTATACCATATTAAAATAGCCAGGCAACCTATATACCAGTTACGAACAGTCTCTCTTTTCCGAAACAGACCGACAACCATGAATAGGGCGATTGGAATGACCGTAAAGACGCATTTCAGTATTCCTATTTTAAAGACTGCCCGTATGCTTCCCCTGACAGGCGTCGCGGAATTGTCTATCAATAAGGGGAATAAGAACAGGAAGTTAACTTCCAGCAGAAAGAATACAAGGATCGACAAAGGGGTGAGCAGCATACTATATTTTGACAACCACCATCCGGAAAGGCCACACCCGAGAAGGCAAATGCCATATTTAAGCGATCCGTACAGCGTATAGTTTATATGCGGATTGAAGGCCGGTGTATGGTTACCATCCAATTGGTTAAGCCGGTCGCTCATCCAGCGTGCCCCTGCAGAAAACAGGGTCGCGGGATCGGGCGCAGGATCCTGACCGGGATATTTTTCCAGGTGAGTTTTGCCGGCAGCGATCAATTTTTTATAGGTCATGCACAATAGATAAAATGAAACCAGCACATCCAGGCAAGCCCATTCCCGAAGACCAGCATGCGGTGATACCTGTTCTCCAGTTTGCCGCATCGTTTGATATGAAAAACGAATTCGTCATAGCTGATCCCGACAACGGTATAGATCAACACGACCAGGATGGGGATTAAAAAATTAGCAGGGTTCGGGCTTAACATGGCAAACCACATCAGCAGGAACATGGGGATCCCGCCGGCTCCCAGCGCCAGGGCCTCGGCGTCACGCTCTTTTTTGGGGATCTTCATATTCAGGGGGTTTCTGTGATATTTCCAATCCAGGACCCCGCCAATGGTGGCTATTGTTCCGAATACGGCGATGGCGTAAAACTGCCAGTTCAGGTAGGGAAAATGAGAGCTGACTTTTACTTTGAGGTGATGCCCATACAGAAACAGCAATATTCCAAAGAGTACTGCGGGAATAAATAATAAGATCAGGGAAAGATAGCTTCTGAAGAAGCTTTTCTTCCGGCCAGGAGGTTTGGGAGTAATCTGCATTGTATTTAGAAGTACTTTGAAATACAAAGTTAACGGGTAATTTTTACTTTTCCAAATCCTGTTCACTTTTGCCAGTGTCGTTGCTAAATAGATAATTTGATCAATTGGCTGTATTTTTTGGCATTTGAGGTTTCGCATCAAAAATCATCGGTAGTTTTATTAACGATGAAAACACTCCACTCAAAAATTTTGATAAATCAGGAAGGCAGGTGGTCCGTTTCAGCACTACAGGTGATGCGATCGATGCGCACGACGGTGAGATAGCCTGCTTCAAGGACGTTTATTATCTATATGGCACCAGTTACGACTGCGGCTTTCAGTGGGGTAACAAGGGCGCACCATTTTGCGGTTTTAAAGTTTATTCATCAACAGACCTGTCCAACTGGACAGACAGGGGCCTTTTATTTAATCCCCTGACGCCAGTCTGGCAATCACGGTGTGACGGGAAAACCTATGGCTGTTTTCGTCCGCACGTCATCTACAATGAGAAAACCAGGCTTTATATACTATGGATAAATGTTTATGATAATGTGGTTGGCTACCGTGTTTTTACCAGCAAAAAACCTGTGGGGCCCTTCACCGAAGTAGCGGAACCAAAATTGGCAGTGAACAGTGATATGCCTGCGGCAGGCTTAAATAACGGCGACCACGATACTTATATTGATGATGATGGCGTCGCCTACCTCGCTTATACGGACTGGAGAACCCACGGTACTATAGTCATTGAGAAACTGAGCGCCGATTATTTAACCGGTACCGGCCAGTACGTAAGGGCAGTAACCAAGGGGCAAACGGAAGCCCCTGGTCAGAAGGAAAAAAAATCAGTGATAATTCCTGCGGCGGGCAGCCATCCTTCGTATCCACTGTGAAAATAAACGCGGAGACGGTCTATCTGTACGGAAGCGATCTGTGGAATAATGCAGCAAAGAATGAGGCGCTTGCCAATTACTACTGGGCTCCGTTGACCTTCGCTGCCGATGGGTCTATCAACCCGTTAAACTGTCTGGAAGACTACCGTTTACCCCGGAAGGGAAAAATTAGCGCTCCCGCCGATTTGGATAATTCATCCGGATCCGATGGATTCAGCCTCCAATGCGATATTGCGGGTCCGTTACAGCGAGTGCAGTCCTTTACCGTAAGCCGTACCGGCGTCCTCTCAAAACTGAGCGTTACCCTTTTTAAAAACAACGACCCTGACCAGGGGCTGACGATTGCTATTTATCGGGCGGACGGTGTTGCTGCGCCAACAGGCAATGCGCTGTTTACAAAGACCCTCACCGGGAGCGCGGTCGGCTGGTCAGCAAAAAGCATTGCCATCGCGCCTGATCTGACCGTAAAGAAAGGTGGTCGCTACGTTGTTGTGCTTAAATCGGCGGCAACTTCGGGCTGTTACGGTATTGCCGTGAGCGACCCCGGTAATTTCCCGGGCGGGGCGGCTGCCATAAGCAGGGATGACGGTGCGACTTTCACGGTCGTGGATAACCATGAGTTGAAATTTCAAACTTTTATAACTACTGCCAAAAGATGATTACGGCTGACGAAATACATTCCTGACCAGCCATCAAAAGCAGAGAACCCGACAATTCGTCATTTTTGTAGAACCGGAATGCTTTTTAAGGCTTTCTCATTTCTAAACTTCTGCTATGAAATGGTACATCAAATTCCTTGATTGTCTATTCGTCTCCATTGCAATCATCGATTTCTACGGTTCGTTGGTTTTATATCCGATTCTTTTTATACCTGCCCTTTCCCATTATCAATTCCCGTTCCGTTTTTTTAATCTACTGTTAACCGTGGCCGCCTTGTTATTTGCCGTTGTCTATCCTATTCTTTGGCATCGGCGGGAAAGCAATGGCAAGGCGGATTCAGGGTTTCGTCATGCCTGGTTCACAGGAGTTATCCGCTACTGGCTGGCCGTGGAAATATTCAACTATGGCTTTGCCAAAATCCTCGGTACGCAATTCGCTCCCAGCTATTTCAAAGGGGACTCCCCATGGAATAGTCTATCGGGATTAGACCTTACCTGGAACTATTTCAGTTATTCATATGCGATGTCCTGTATCATTGCCGGCGTACAGATCGCAGGATCTGCCTTGCTCTTGTTCAGACGGACTACTCTTTTAGGGGTGATCCTTTTACTGCCGGTAATGGTCAACATTGTGCTGATCGACATCTTTTATTCCCTTCCCGGCGGTGCGCTCATGAATGCTATCCTGTTTACCCTCGGTCTTTCTTATTTACTTCTGCTCCAGGGACGCGCCGTTAAGACCTTTTTTATACAATCCCGGCCGTCATTGCCTGCCATTCGTTTGGCCGGAGGAAAAAATTTGCTCCGCATCGTTCTTGCCGCCTACGCATTTGCTTTTATTTACTATGTGACTACCACCAAAGCTCCGGCCGAACTCACCGGCAAGTGGAGGGTCGATCAATTGGTCAGGAATGGTGATACGGCCAAAGCCAGCGACTGGGTAACAGATAGCCTGGCATGGAAAAATATCTACCTGGAAGAATATGGGCGGGCAACGTTCAATCCTAATCCATATGTGGTAGAGTCAGCCAGGGTCACGGCAGGTACTTATAAATACGAAGGACCGAAACAAACCATACAGTTCGTGCTTCATTCCAGGACATCAGCTGCCGACACGTTATATGCTATCGTGACTAAGCCAACTGCGGGTCATATGCAATGGAAAATGGCCGGTTATAAAGACACGATGTCCCTGCTGCTGACTAAAATGCCCGAGAACCTGCACTATTAGTCCGGAGCCGGGTAAAGCCATAATAATGGAATTTAATTATTTTGTATTATATTGGAAGCTCCTATATGAGCCTATATCTATACCAATTGGAAGATTTTGCCCTGTCAGACAGTGGCGTCCACCTTTTAAGAAATCAGTTCAATTTCAGGACCATTGGGTATGCTGAAATAGAAATGGCTACCATAGAGCGATCAACGGAAATCAGGAACGCGCCACTCACTTTGCTCTTCGGTATTTTACTGATATGTTTTTCCTTTTATCAATGCCGTTGGATAGTCGAGCTCTTTACTAATCCACAGGAACATACGATCTACATAGAATCAATTGTTTTACCTATCATCCCTGCTTTTTTAGGGGTTTATTGTACTTATATTGCCCTAAAAAAAGGACCTGTACTGAAACTGGAAGAAGGAAAGAAAAAACATAAGCTAAGGCTTCGCTCCCTCGCCAAAAATAATCTGTCTTTTGAATTTGAGCGGTATTTAAACAAACAATTAGGAACAAAGCTGCAAGTGGATATATCACTGAGTTAATTTTTCGCATGAACTATCCAAAAATGAGGTTTCTAAAAGAAAGATTTAAAAACCAACCAAGATCATTTTACATATTGTGGGGGGTTATCTCTTTATTAGTTTTATATGTTTTATTCTTGTTCTTATATTTAAAAGTCATAGGAGTATATGGAGTAGCCATTATTAAGGAGGCAGTAGCAACTTCCGAAGGAAATGATCTTACCTACGAATTTATTTATGCGGGAGAAGCCTATACCGGAGTCTTTGCCGGTACCAATAGATATAAAATCGGGGACAAGTATTTTGTTTCTTTTTCAAAGAGTAATCCGGATTACAATTTACTACAATACAATTCGCCTGTTCCTGATTGTTTAAAAGATTCTATTGGTTCTTACTGGACTACTTTACCTAAATGCCCTGATCCTCATTAGTATAAAGGGAAAGTCAGGGGGTTTATTGTATTTAAAACTGCCCCGTATCACTATAAAATGTTCGTTTCTGAACGCTATTTGACTCGTTGGCGTAACCGTGCAATATTCTTATTTATAAAACTACTTTAAGATTATTCCGGCTGAGGTGTTCTTCTTTTGCAGAACACCAAATTTAATAAAGATGATACCATCAGTAGAAGAAATGATCCGGCAATATGTAGCATCCTGGAATGAACAAGGATTAGAAGATTTTAAAGCGGCTTTTGCGAGATGCTGGGCAGCCGACGCCACTTATACAGACCCTAACTTTTCCCTGATAAAAGGAGTGGACGGCATTGCGGGACTCGCGCAGGCCTCGCTGGAAAAAACACCTACGCGGGCTTTCAGCGTCGTGACCCTGCCGGATTACCATCACAATGTCGGCCGGAGGGAAGCGGGAGTCCTGGAAGAAGCTATCGCTACGCGCTATTTAAGCACTTAGGAAATCACTGACCTGACTATAAAATCATAGGAATGCTCAGTGAAATAAATCGGGAGCTTCGCCCATGCCAGACCTCTCTCTTCGGCTTTCAGATGAACGGCCCTCATCAGCTCCATAAACCGGGCAATAATTATTTGCTCACACCAGTCCCTTGCATTATCCAGGTCTTTCGTTGTTAGTTCTATCGTCTCAAAAGCGTTTTGTAATTTCTCATATCCTTCAATAATAAAGATCGTCCCTGTCTCCATTGTTGTATCCGCCTGCCAATCAGTAATCCACTCCATATCCAGGGGATCAGGACCGCCGTCCTGTTCATATGCAAACCCATCTATAAACCATTCGTCCGTATTGATATCAAATTCATTCATTTCAAAATAAAGGGCTTTTACAGAAATTTTTGCAGCAGCCTTCGTATAAAACACGTCTATCCAGGTGGCCAGGTCGTCGGCCTGAGACACCAGCGATTGGCCCAAAACAGCATGGAATGCTGATTCAGGTAGGGCGATGAGTTTATTTTCAGCAATATCCAATGCGTTTTTGAAATTGAGCAATTTGAGCTCAGGGTTTATTTGTTGAGCAAAATCAAAATTCATTTTTCGGCTTATTATATGTTATTTAATATACATCTTTTGCTAAGATACGCTTCAATTGTACTAACCTTTTACGTTAGCGGTAACAATTTGGTAATATTACCGCGTAACCCTCTTTTGCCAGAAAACTGTCTTAGTCAGAAATCAGAACAAATGATGATACCTGAGCTCTTACAGAAGATTCAGAAAGGATATTGCATCGTATTGCTGGTGATCCTGGCGGGCTGTATCAGCAGCGCTGCCCGGGGGCAGTCGGGTCACAGCAATCCATGGGCACCCACGGAAATCGGCCCGCTGCCGCCCATTGCCAGTCTTACAGCCGGTGTGTGGCTGAAGGGGGAATTGCACGTGCATTCCCGGCACAGCAAGGAATCTTCGAACAATCCTATCGCAAAGATCATCGCCTTCTCCAAATCTGCCGGAATAGACTATGTCTGTATCACCGACCACGACAACCATGTAGATGGCGACGTTGCGAATCATACCTGGGCAGATCCGGAGTTCAGGTCAGACTCCGTCCTGCTCCTGTATGGCGCGGAATGGACAACGACCCGCGGCCATGGTAATGTGTTCTCGGCCAGGCCCTATGATCACCAGCGGCTATACGATGTTCGCGATCAGCGTGACATAGTGGTCGGGGCGGTGAAGAAGGAGCTGGGAATTCATCTGTCGGCCAACCATCCGAGCGGAAAAGACCATTTCGGATACTCCTATGACATGGTCCAATCGATCGAAGTCTGGAATTCTGCGATCTGGCCCAAGAATGCCAATGCGATCATGATCTGGGATGACATGCTTTCATCGGGCCGTAAGCTGACCGGCAGAGGGGGAAGCGACGCGCATCATGGTACTCCGGATACGCCCGACAAGGCAACGAAGAACAGTTACCAGGCGAAGGCCAACTATGTCGGAACGCCGACGACCTGGGTATTTGCCACTGCACGGACTTCGCAGGCGGTCGTAGACGCACTCACGAACGGGCGGGTTTGTGTCAGCGCAAACCCTTATGCGCCCCGCGTCGAATTCTATGCCGACCTCGATCAGGATGGCAAGATGGACATGATGATGGGCGATAATGCCAAGGCTACGGGTAAGCCTGTCCGGTTCCGCGTTCAGCTAACGGGAAATACTGTTCCGGAAGCGACCTATACCGTCAGCGTGGTCAAGGATGGCAATGAATTCGGCACCTTCAAGGTGACTGGCAAAACGCCCATGGTCGAGTTCACCGATACACCGGTAACACCTGGCCGGACTTACTACCGCGTAGTGGTCGAGGGACCGCCTACCGCCTATCCGCAAGTTCCCGAATCAATGGCGCTTAGCGGGAATATGGTGGGACTGTCGAACCCGATCTATTTCAATTTCGATCCTAATTTCTGAGAAGGGCTGTTACCCCGGATCGGTGATCCGGGGTAACAGCCGGGTCTTACAAGAGAATACCAATGCCAACCTGGATGACCTGGTTTTTGTAGGCTGGCGTGGAAGAAGTCCCATCGCCATTGTTGTTTTTAAAATCGATGGTATAGCGGCCGTAGAGAAATACATTATTATCCAGGTTAATATCCAGGCCGATCACTCCTCCAAAAATATTCTTAGTGATATTATCATTCTCATTGTTCACCGTCTGTTCATAGGAGGTACCGCCGGAATTGAATTTGGTATGCGTTGCCAGCAAATAGGAATACTGCGGACCGACCAAAATTCCCAGGCTTTTGGAAGCATTGACCCTAAGCAGCAGAGGGATATCTAAAAAATTGAGGTACCGGCGGTAATTATAATCTCCCGTCAAATCGGACCCGCTGGCCCTGTATCCTTTTTGTGAGAATAAAACTTCGGGCTGAAGGGCGATGATCCTGCCCAGAGGTAATTGTATCACGGCGCCCCCATTAAACCCATACAGGGGCATGGATGAAAAGTTGTTGTCATTGGTTTTGATAAGGGTGGCGATGCTCAGTCCGCCTTTGAGACCGATACGTGGTACGGGATCGTCAGTATGTTTCTCCGTATTATCCTGTGAAAAGACGGACATTGAAAGACCTAGTATCAGAAGGGTCGGCAAAATGTGTTTTAAAAACATTGGAATGTAATTTTGATTGATTTAATCAGGTTACGGGATCGTCTTTTATATACGACGCCCCTGTCTATAGATAGATCAACCGATGGGGAAATTTGTTACCTGTATGGCATGAAATATTTATACCCCCGTGAAAACACCTTTTTTTGATTAATTAAATGTTATTGATGTGGGCCCGATTCCCCGGCCTGATTAAAAAAGGTAGCTTAGAGGAAACCTATTCATATGCCAGCCAAAAAAGCCAGCGCCGCTCCCAAAAAAACACCTGCGAAAAAGTCAAAAAAAGCCCCCCCGAAGAAAAAGACACCTGTTAAGCGCGGCCCTGGATCTCCCAAACCAAAGCCTCCCACGGCTACCCCTCCTCCTTCCTTACCTCCCGGCCGGATCTATGCGGAGCCTACCTTTGTGCCGCTGCTGCCAGGTCAGCTTACAACCGGGGAGGTCAACCAATACGATGCCTATGCCAGTATCTTACAACCCATCCCCCCTCCGAGAAAAGGCGCCAATATGGTCATGCAGCTGACGGACGTCCTGGGACAGGCGGCGGTGGATGCTATCACCCAATCGGGGAAGATCGTTTTTCATTCCGTGGGCGACACGGGGGCTGACAAGCAGAACCGGGTGGCAGATGAGGCGGATGTAGCGGGCATGATGGCCAAGGATCTCGCCATAACGATCCCTGCGGAAAAGCCGGCTTTTTTTTATCACCTGGGGGACGTCGTCTATGAGTTCGGGCAGGCCGATAGCTATTACGGGCAGTTTTATGAGCCATTCTGCTTATACAACGCTCCTATATTCGCCATACCCGGCAACCATGACGGCATGATCTGGGCCCCTTCCATGCAAACCCTGCAAGCCTTCCAGGCTAATTTCTGCACCCCGGCGCCGGTGCATGCGACCAATGCCGGCAGCCTGATGCGGACCACGATGGACCAGCCGGGCGTTTATTTTACCCTGGAGGCGCCCTTTGTGACGATCATCGGGCTATACAGTAATGTGGTGGACAAAGGTCCGGGCATCATTTCTTCCGAAAACAACCCGAAATATAAAAGCATCGTCTCCGACGACCAGAAGAACTGGCTGATCTCCGAGCTGAAGCGCCTGGCCCCTATCCGGAAGCAGAACAAGACTGCCGTGGTCCTCGCCGTTCACCATCCTCCTTTCACCGGCAGCGGCACGCAGAATACCCTGGGCGCCGACCTGGACGACGCTTTCACCAAGGGCGGTCTCTGGCCCGACCTCATCCTCTCCGGGCATGCGCATCTCTACGAGCGTTTTGAAAGGGATGTCAACGGGATCAAGCTGCCCTATATCATAGCAGGCTGCGGCGGCTATAACCTCTCCCCTTATGCCAAAGCAAGCGACCCGACCGTCAAGGTTCCCCCCTCGATGGCCAATGACCCTTCGCTGCAGGCGTATATGAAGACATTTGGCTATATGAAGATCAAGGCTACCGCGACGCAGCTGGCCGTCGTCTTCAATTCCATCGATGTCAGCTATGGCATCGCCGCGGATTCGATCGTCATCGATCTGCAAACACATGCGGTGACGGAAGGCAAGAGGGGAAGGGAGCCGCTATAGCGGTCGCTGACCGCGTGGATAGCCTAAGAATGGAATGAGTACCTTTATCATTATGAAAATCACCGACCCGGCGTTCGATTACGACAAATATGGACAGCAATATTCAGGTCGACGGCAAACCGAGCCGCAGATTGCCGCCTATATTTATAAGGCATTAGGAGATGCCCAAACAGTGATTAATATAGGCGCCGGCGCGGGTTCCTATGAACCCGAAGACCGATATGTCATAGCGGTCGAGCCGTCAATAGCCATGCGTGCGCAGCGCTTAACCAACCATAAAGTCCCTGCTGTTATTGGCACGGCGGATGCGCTGCCGTTCGATGACCAATCATTTGACGCCGCAACGGCCTTCGTTACCCTCCATCACTGGCCGGACATAAAGAAAGGCCTGAAAGAATTGAGAAGAGTGACCCGGCAGCAAATGATAAACTCTTTTTTATCGTAACTGGCGGGTGCCTGCGCCCTGGTATCCAGGATAGAAATAATAAGCAGGGAGGCAATCAATAATTTTCGCATAGGTGAAATTATGGTAGGTTGGTTAAATTCAACGTCATCGTATTCCTTTCAGGCGCTATCCGCAGAACCGTAGTATCATTCGGCTTCGAGAAAGAGCCCTCCGTAGCGGCAATCGCATAATCCATGTTCTCGAATTGGCAGAGGACCTGGTGAGGGTTTATTTTTTTAAACGGCAGGTTGGCCTTCTCCCCGGCAGACAGGTCCAGAAACCAGTCAGCGGATTTCGCTCCCGTCAGCGTTATCTTTATTTTCCGTTCGTCGATGTCCATGACCAGGGCGCCGGCAAAGGATGTCAATGGCCACGCTATATGCAGCTTACCGGGCATGGAATCCGTTACAACGGGGTCTTTGCCTTCGATCAATATTTCTTTTCCGTCGACAAGGGCTTTGAATCGAAGCCCTGCTATTTTATCGGGACCGCTCCAGATATATCCGTCCACAAAAGGGAGTGTGAAAAAGGAGCATTCGTTGGATGTCGCCTTGTTCGTAGTATATGGGGAGGGGAAACTCTCATTAAATAAATGAATATCGCGGAAGCGCAAAGTGCCTTTTTCCCATAACAGATTAATCCGGTAGAACCGGCTGTCGAACCATACTGTTTTACGGTCGCTGCCGGGCAAGTCTTCGTTCACGGTCACGGAAGTGGCAGGAGTGATGGTATAATGTTCGCGGAACCATTGTCCTGATGCTGCCAATGTCTCCACTTTGATCTTCTTTTCATCCCGCAACCGGGCAATCAGGGGCATCTGAATCTCAAAACCTTTGGCCATGGCATCCCAGGTGAACATATTCTCCTGTCCGGCCTGGGTATAGGCGTATTCCATACAGCTCCCCTCCACCAATTCTTTAAAGTACCAATTGACCCAGGCAGCATCTCCTCCTGCATCTTTATACACAGGTTCCAATGTAACGACGCCCTGCCGGTTGGAGCCCAATCCGTTATCGTATTGGCGGACGGGGTCGCTTCCCAGCATCCTGAAAATGGGTACGGGAATCTGATTGGTTTCATTTTGGGCGGGCATGTAGGAGTTTATTTTGCTGGGATAATAAGCCTGGTTCCAGTAACCTCCCCACAGCGTATATCCATCGGTGCCATATTGATCTTTGCAGTTAGCGGAAGCTATGATCTTATACTTTTCATACAGGTAATTCAAGGTATGGGCATCGATAAACCAGGATGCTACCGACTTGGGATAATAGCCGAAGATCTTTTTAAAATCGCTCATGTATACGTCGACCAGTTTCTCGCGTTCTGCGGGGGTATAGCCCGTGGAAAATCCTATATCCGCACGCCAGTCCCAGGGATATCGTCCGCGCCAGGTGAGGCCGGCCTTTTCAACGAGGGGCTGGGGGATTTCCCACCAGGCGCCGATTTCAAAAGCATCGCGGGGAAGGGCTCTTAACAGCTGCTGGTACCGGGGATCCAGCAAGGCGTCGTATTGCAACAGGAACGTGCCGCCCAGCTGGTATTTTTTCATGATGGCGACTTGTTTAACCACGGTTTGATAAAGTACTTCCCCGGTGATGGCGGAGTCCCTTGGTTCGAGCAAGCGAATGAAGTTGACGATGTTTACGATTTTGGGATGGTCTTTTTCTTTACCAGGATGTCCCGGCTGGGGTGCGATCCGGTGAAAGGAGGAAAAAAAACAGATGAAAACCAATGCTAACGTTATAAGACCAAGCCAAATTCTGTTATGCCTGTATGCCATTTTCATTTTTATCATTTTGAGAGGAGGTTCTTTATCAGGGCCGGGGGAGCAACTTAATGATAAAATATGAAATGCGACAGGATGGTCAATGATTTTTTACAATCGGCTATTCCGTCCGCAGGCTCTTCACCGGGTTGACCGTAGCCGCCTTGATCGTGTGGAAGCTGACGGTAAGCAGGGCAATCACTATCGCCAGCAGACCGGAAAGGGCAAACATCCACCAATGCAAATCGACCCGGTAGGCAAAGCCCTGCAGCCATTTATGCATAGCCCACCAGGAAATCGGGATGGAGATAAGCAGGGCTACCCCTACCAGCTTCAGAAAGTCAGCGCTCAGGAGCTGTACGATCCCGGAAACACTGGCGCCTAAGACCTTGCGCACCCCGATCTCTTTACTTCTTTGTTCTGCGCTGAAGGCCGCCAATCCGAACAATCCCAGACAGGAGATCAGGATAGCCATGCCGGTAAAGCAATTGATAATGTTTGACAGTGTGATCTCCGTCTCGTATTGCTTCTGGACCTCCTTATCGAGAAAGGAATATTCAAAAGGAACGCCCGGCGCTTCTTTTTGCCAGACGGAGGCTATTTTGGTCAGCAGGTCTTTATAATTACCGGTATTGCAATTGATCATGAGCGTGCACAAGGACGGACTATTCGGATCACAGATCAGCATGTATGGTTTTACGGTCTCATGCAGGGAACTAAAATGAAAGTCTTTCACGATTCCGACGACCTCATAGGTGAGCACTGAATCGTCGCCCCTGGAATAGAGTTTTGTGCCTTGGGCCGTGGCAGGATTTAGCCGCAGCTTTTGGGCCAGCGTCTCATTAATGATGACCTTACCGGAATCGAAATCATGAAAATCCCGGCCGCTCAGGAACCGGAGTCCGGCAGCCTGGGCAAAATACTTATCGGATAACATGATATTGGCATCCAGCGCGTTGGCGGCATTGCCTCCGGCCAGGTAAATGCCCCTATCCGATAAAATGGGCTTGCCCAACTGGCTATTGCTCTTTGTCGCACCCTTGACTTCGGGCAGGAGCCGGAGATCAGCCAATAGCCTGGACGTGTTTACCCCATCGGTATAAATATTGAAGATCAGCTTCTGCCCTTTTTCAAATCCCAGGTCTTTGTTCTTAATATAGTTTAGCTGGCTGTAGATGCTTACGATGCCGCTGATCAGGATAATGGATAGGGTAAACTGAAAGACCACCAGGCTTCGGCGCAGGCCGACTGCGGATACCCGGCTGGTAAAATTTCCCTTGATTACGTTGATGGCCTGAAAAGCCGACAGATAAAAGGCGGGATAACTTCCGGCCAGCAAGCCGGTGCAGGAGACCAGCGCCAGTAAGACCAGCCAGAGACGGTAATCCCTGAAAAAAGACAACTGGATATCGGCCCGGGTGACCTGGTTCAGATAGGGAAGCAAGAACACCAGTAAGGGCAATGCCAGTAATACGCCAACCAGGGAAAGCAACAGGGATTCTCCCAGGAACTGCCGGATAAGGTCGCTGCGCCCGGCGCCGATCACCTTCCTTACCCCTACTTCTTTCGCCCGTTGGGAAGCCCTTGCGGTCGACAGGTTCATGAAATTGATGCAGGCGATCACCTGGATAAGCAGGGCAATCAATAACAGGATGGAAAGGAAGGAGGGGCTGATCGGTTTATTCAATTCGACTTCATAATCCATCGTCGTATGGATCGTCCTGATGGGTTGCAAATGCAATTGCTTTTCCATGCCGATCGCCTTGAGCTGCTGCTGGCCATAGCGGTTTAGAAAAGGCGGCAGTTTTTTCTCCAGGCCTTGCGGGTTGGTCCCGGACCGCAATTTAACATAGGAGTAGATGAAGTTAGAGCCCGCCCAGGTGTCGGTCCGATTGACGATCCTGCCGATGAGTCCGCTGTTCATCGTAATAAAAACGTTGGCTTTGATATGCGATCTGCCCAGGACCTCGTCAATGATGCCCGTGACTTTCAGGTCTTCTTCCCCGGCCTTGTTATTGATCCGGATAATTTTACCCATCGGGTCTTCCCGGCCGAAGAGCTTGTCGGCCGTGGCTGCCGTCAATACGATGGAATAGGGTTCCGCCATTGCCAGGGAAGGGTTCCCGCGAAGAAAATGATAGGTAAACAGTTCAAAAAAGGTAGAGTCAACAAACAGGGCTTCTTTTTCATAAAACGACCGATCCTTGTATTTTAAAAGATGCTGATCGGCTCCGAAGATGCTGGGATTGAATACGCGGGTATATTGCTGCACTTCCGGGAACTCGCGTTTCAGGCCGGCGGCTATCGGCGGGGACACGGTGGCCATCTGGTGATGATCACCCAATAATTTCATGGTGGTGATAACGCGGTAAATATCGCCTGCATGATCCTCGTGCTTATCATAGCTGTATTGTTCCTCCACATAGAGCAGGATATACAGGCAGCAAAGGGTTCCCATCGCCAGCCCAATGATGTTGATAAAGCTGAATGTCTTATTCTTCAGCAGGAAACGCAAGGCAGTCCGGAAATAGTTTTGGATCATGAAAGGCAAGTTTGAACTGAACTATTACCGAAATAATGCCATTTATTTAATTCCCTCTTAATAAATTAGTTAGGGCATTATTCGCCAATAAGGCTGTGCGTTTTCGATACAGCAGCTGTGCGATGACGGGTCAGCTTGAAAAATTCCCGCAAAAAAAATTGCGCAAGCGAATACTTGCTCTTATATTTGCAAGCATATACTTGCATAACATGAAAGCCAGACGTGACGTATACCAGGCCATCGCCGACCCTACCCGGAGGGCTATCATCAGCATGATTGCCGCGGAACCTCATAATGTAAATTCGATAGCCGAAAAGTTCGATGTCAGCCGCCAGGCTATATCTCTTCATGTTAAGATCCTGACCGATTGCGGTCTTATCATCATCCGGCAGCGCGGAAGGGACCGGTTTTGCGAAGCTCAGCTGGATAAGCTCATTGAAGTATCGGTATGGGTGGACCAGTACCGGCAGCATTGGGAGAGTAAGCTGGATAGTTTGGAAACCTATTTGGAAAAACTCAAAAAAGAAAAATATGGAAAACAAAAAAAGTGACACACGGGACCGGGAACTGATCCTGTCAAGAAAGCTGAATGCTCCGGTAGAACTGGTATGGGAAGTCTGGACCCAACCGGAACATATCGTCAACTGGTGGGGGCCTAATGGATTTACGAATACGATCAGCACGATGGATGTAAGTCCCGGCGGCGAATGGAACCTGGTTATGCATGGTCCGGACGGAACGGATTATAAAAACAAAAGTATCTTTAAAGAAATCATCCCTTTTAAAAAGCTCGTTTACGAACATGTCTCCGGTCCCAGGTTCGTTGCCACCATCGAATTTCAGGAACAGGGTGACCAAACGCAGCTTACCTGGCACATGCTTTTTGAAACGGCCGAGGAATTCATCCAGGTGGTAAAGACCTTTAAGGCAGATGAAGGACTGAAGCAAAACGTGGACAAACTAGAGGTATACTTAACGCGGATGAAGAATTGACGCCGAAGATTATTTATTTCCCCGGGGGCGCCGGTAAATGGCCTTCGGCTATATTATGAAATACATGGTGAAGGCAGGCATCCGGACATCGTAAACAAAATAGTAGTTATCGCAGGTGCTTCCAGGAAAGACGGACTCATCCCCGATGATGAGCTGCGGGCTATAAAAGCCGCTGCCCTGCTGATGGTTGCCGACCGGGATGTAGTGACAGCCGGGCATACGCTGGAGATGTCGCAGCTGATACCGGATGCCCGGCTGGCGATCTTGCCCGGTATACATGGATCTTGTATCGGCGAGGTATGTGCGATCCTACCGGGGAGTAAGTTGCCGGAGATGACGATCATGCTGGTGGAGGAGTTTTTATACGTAATTTAGCCTGAAAATCCCTGGTTGGGATTATCAGGCTTTAATGAAATGATTTTAAATTTAATATACCGATGTCTTATTGCAGCGTAATCGAAACCATGCCTGAAGAAAGAAAGGCATTACACAAAGCTTATCACGACCACCAGTACGGCTTCCCGATCCATGATGACAATGAATTGTTTTGCCGGCTGGTGCTGGAGATCAACCAGGCTGGCCTCAGCTGGGAAACGATCCTGCGAAAGGAAGCCTCCTTCAGAAAGGCGTATCATAATTTCAATATCAAAAAAGTGGCAGCCTATAAGGAGACCGATCGGGCAAGGCTGATGGAAGATGCAGGGATCATCCGCAACCGGCTTAAGATCAATGCCGCCATAGAAAATGCCAAAACTATTCTGCAGCTGCAAAAGGAATATGGTTCTTTTGAGAAATGGCTGGAAGAGCAGCATCCTAAAACCAGGGAGGAATGGGTGAAGCTCTTTAAAAAGACCTTCAAATTTACCGGAGGGGAGATCGTCAATGAATTTTTAACCAGCATAGGTTACCTGCCTGGCGCCCATGCAGCCAATTGTGCTGTTTATAAAAAAGCGCTCAAGGCGGATCCGCTTTGGGCAAGGAAATAAGAGACGGCGGTCCGATCAGGCCATTATACTTTCTTCAACACCTTTATTAATTGATGCGCGATAATGGAGTCGCCTTTGTCGGATGGATGGAGACCATCATAGGTGATATTCATGGCATCCGGTGGGTAGGGATACTCATCACCGGCGGGATCGAAAGGGATGCCAATATACTCCGGGTAAGAATAATTCCGGTACTGACCGGTTTGAGGATCCTTCAGCCGCTTATATTTCACCATGTCAGGTAAGCCGAGGCGGGTGTTATGGTAGAGATCGATCACTTTCAGGTGCTCGTAGCTTCCGATGGCCCGAATGGCAGCTACCACTTGTTCGAGCGTCCGGCCGTCCTTGTCTTTATAGGAGCCATAGGCATTGTTCTTCGGATTGTGGATATAGACGAAGTCTCCTCTTTGCATAGGGGTGATCAACGTAATGGCAGCTTCCTTATTCAGTTGGTGTAATTTGTCCAGGATGATCCGGAAGGCGCCATAGATGGTACTGTCGCCGGTATTGCCGGCATAATCAGCCCAATCGCCGATCCGGTTGGAATGCCACCAGTCGTTGGTACCTAAAAAGACGGTATAGACATCCGCCTTGACAAGCCCTAGTTTCTCTATGGAATGGGCAATCTGTCCGGATGTCCAGCCATTATGTCCCTGGTTGATATAATGGAAATAGGGCAGCTTCTCCGTCACTTGTGTCATATATCCTTTGGTAAGCCGGTGGCCCGTCTCATCCGGATGATCGTTCAGATAGGTGATCGAATCGCCGATGGCTACCCAGGTAAGGGGGCGGTGGGTGCAAGCCATCCAGATAAGGCAAAGCGGCAGGGCAAGCAGAAATTTTTTGTTCATGTAGATAAAGGTAGAGTTTCCCATTCAGGAATGAATATAGGCGCGGCATTACGTTAAGGATGAAGAGCAATGCCCTTATGCGCAAAATCAAAGCTGTTATAGATAGTCACAGACATTTTATCAGAATCGAAATGACATTCGAAGGTCTGGGTATGCGGGCTTTCTATAAACCGGAGCGCCAGCTCCAGGGTATTGGTATCCTTCCAGCGATAGCTGCCGGCAGTCCGGAAGGGGGGCAGACCGGTGAGGGAAGCTTTCGCGGCGGATGTAAGATGGGGGCCGTGCAGGGTCGTTGTGCCTTCCACCCATTTACCCGAACCAAAGGAGAGTGGATAGGTCGCGGAATCGGTTTGCAGGCTCAGCTGGCAAAGATGGTCCTTAAACGAAAAGGAGAGGCCCGTGATATGCGTACTATTGGGCGCCAGGGGATAGGTCTTACCGGAAATACCTGCTTCGGCCTGCGCATCGGCTGCTGCGGGAAGCGGAGGGAGGGCCAGGGAAGTCAGTCGCTGCTGTAAAGCGGCCACCTCTTTGGGGGCCGCGGGCAAAGGATCTTTTTGCATAGCGGGGAGCAGGTATTTCCAAACCAGGTTCAGCTCGTCCTGCATATCGGATGTCTCGGAGGTGATCGCCAGTACGGCGTCCTGATCGGGCATGACGATGATATATTGGCCGAAAGCCCCGTCGGCCCGGTAGGCATGGTGACGGCAGCGCCAGAACAGGTAGCCATAGCCCTGCAGCCAATCGCTGGAATCGCGCCGCGCGCGGGTCAGGGAGTCATGGACCTGGTCGATATGTTGGTTAGTAGCTTCTTCTATCCATTTCGCCGGGAGCAATGGCCGTCCCTGCCAGCTGCCTTTCTGAAGATATAGTTGCCCGACCTTGGCCAGGTCTTCCGTTTTTAGCCGTAACCCCCACCCTCCCGTACTGATGCCTTGCGGGCTTACTTCCCAGTCCGCGTCCGTGATGCCCAGGGGCTGAAATAAGCGGGGAGCCAGGTAATCGACCACCGTCTGCCCGGTGACTTTCTGCACGATGGCGGCCAGGATATAAACGCCCAGGGAATTATAAAGGAATTGGGTGCCCGGCCGGTGTACGACCGGGATAGCCAGAAAAGAACGAACCCAATTGGAGTCACCGGTGATGACCCTGCCTGTCGGCTCCGGGTCCTGGCCTTCCGACATGTCGAGCAGATCCTGGACGGTGAGAGCGCTCAGGTTGGGAGCAATCGTATCCGGCAGGTCCTGCGGGAAGAAAGAAATAACTTTATCGTGTACGCTTAACCGGTTTTCACTGACCGCAAAACCGATGGCGGTCGAGGTGAAACTTTTGCTGACGGAATAGAGCGTATGGTGAAGGGCAGGTTTATAGGGGTTCCACCACCCTTCTGCGATAATCTTACCGTGACGCAAAAAGACAAAACTGTGAAATTCGTCTTTGCTGCCGGCCGCTGCATCCAGAAAGCGGCTGATGCCGGAGGAGGAAACGCCTTCCTTTTCGGGTATGCTCCTGGGTAATACCGAGGCTTGCTGGGCCTGGGTTTCGATGCTGCAGGCCCCGAGAAACAGGGAAAGAGCGATAGCGGTTATTTTGTGTGTCATGTTGGGATTTATCCCTATAAATATAAGAAATCCGGGTGCAACGCGCCTATCCATTCCTGCTACTATTTTACTGAGGACGCTTTGCAAACGATTCGGATCACCTCACCGGGTAAGGGCCTTCCGGGAAGGTCTCCGTATGATACCCTTTCGATCCGATCAGCCGGGTCAGCGGGCTTCGGAAATCATCATCCGTCTTTAGCCGGTCAAGTACATAGCTGAAATCGTAGCGTGGCTGCCAGCCAAGGTCTTTGCGTGCCCTTGCATTAACATAGACTCTGTCGATGCCAGGGAACATCTTCCAGCCGCGGCGTCGATATTCCGTTTCGTAACCCGGAAACAGCCTACCTAGCACACCCGGGGCGTCAGCACGCAAATCCGCTGCATCGGCCGGCAGGAAAGGGGTGGTGGCGCTGATGATATAGGTTCCCAAGCCGATGGTACGCGCACGTTCCGCCGCCGCCAGGTGTGCGCTAACGGCATCTTCGAGCTCGACGCGGCGGAAAAGGAATTCGTTGGCCTTAAGGTTATCGTCTGTAAACGTCTCCCGGGCCCCCTTATTATCGTCTTCTTCGGGGAAAAAACGGGAGGTCCGCAGGACGATACAGGGTAGCCCATGATTTCTATAAAAGAGCTGGCAGAGGTCCTCTGCCGCCGCCTTGGTCACTCCATAGATATTTTTCGGGACAGGCCTGACCTCCTCGGTTATCCAGGCAGCAGGCGCCCCCGCCGGCGGCACCAGGGCATCTCCGAAGACGCTGGTCGTGCTGGTGAAAATAAAAGACCCGATCCCTGCCGAGATTCCTTCCTGCAGTAAATTGAGGGTGCCGGTGATATTGGTGTCGACGAATTGCTGCAGGCTATGCGTGGCGACATGGGGTTTGTGCAGGGTGGCGGTATGGAAGATGATCTCCACGCCTTTGAGACAGGATTGTACGACAGAGCGGTCGGCAACAGAACCGATATGGGTCGTATAAGGCGATGCCAGGATATCCAGGCCGAGTACCTCGTATTTCAGCTCTTTCAGCGTGCGGATCAGCGCTTCGCCAAGATGCCCGGCGCTGCCGGTGACTAAGACTTTCATGGCAGGTTAGATATAATATTTATGGATGAGGTTCCTATGATGTAGTTCATGCCCGGCAATATGATACGCGAGCCCCCGGACGCTGGCGCTGTTCTTATTGATCCTTCCTTTTCGGAGGAGGGCCTCTTCATCCAGTCCGTTGAATAAGGCGATCGTGGAAAACCGGACGGCCTGAAATTCGTCCAGCATATTTTCGGGGCTGCGGTGATCGGCTCCGGAATTGCCAACGAATTTCAGATGATCGAAACCCGGTAATTCTGTACTGTCATTACGGGCAAATCGCAGCGCCCGATAGGTCATGATCCGCTCGGTGTCGATGAGATGCATGAGCATTTCCCGGATAGTCCATTTACCGGGAGCGTAACGGAATGATAATTTTTCTTCCGGAAGATCAATGATCAACGACCTTGTTGACAGGAAGTTCTCTTCCATATGCTGCAGGAGCAGGTCGTCTGCCGGCAACAGATCGGGATAGGGAGGTTCGTCCGTAAGATATTCGTCGATCCCTGGTCGGGCTATAAGGCGGTAAGGCTGGTTCATTGGTTTATCTGAATGACTTAAAATTAGTAATTTTCTGTCGCAAAGCCCCCTCCCATTTGTCGTTAATGCACATCGTCGTTTTAAAACACATCCAGTATGTTTGCATCATCGAATCATTAATCATTAAAAAAACTAAAAAATGGAAACGACAAGCAAAACAACCATCACCATAGAAAGCACGGTCCATGCACCGGTAGAGAAAGTCTGGAAACTATGGACAGGGCCCGAGCACATTATCAAATGGAACAATGCGTCCGAAGACTGGCATACGCTCTCTGCGGAAAATGATCTGCGGGTCGGCGGTAAGTTCTCTTCCAGAATGGAAGCCAAAGACGGCAGCTTCGGTTTTGACTTTTGGGGGATCTATGACACGGTGAAAACAAATGAACTGATCGAATATACCATTGGTGATGGCAGAAAGGTCGTCGTCCATTTCACCGGTAAGGGAGATCAGACTAAAGTGGTTACGAATTTTGAAGCGGAGGGCACTAATCCCATCGAAATGCAAAAGGGAGGTTGGCAGGCGATCCTGGATAATTTTAAAAAATATGTGGAGGCGAATTAAAAACCCGGCCCCTATTGGAGCCGGGCCTTATCAATAATTGGCCGAACAAAAAGCAAATATAGGGAATTGCTAATAAATTTAGTAATTTATTTTATGCCGGGACGGGAGTCCCTCTTTGTATGGGGAATTTTGTACATTGTAAACCGGAATACCAGGAAGGTAGCACCCCGAAGCCATCTGCCAATGAAATATGCACTCGTTTTAGTTTTCATTTTTTCCGCTACTCTCGTTCGTTCGCAGACATGCACCGGTGGCCTGGGAGATCCCATCACCAATATTACTTTCGGCGCCGGCGCTAATTATGGACCTCCTCTTGCATCCGGCATCACCAATCTGAGCTATATATCGGATCAATGCCCTAATGATGGATCCTATACCATTACGCATAGCAGCAGCGGCTGCTTTGAAGGAACCTGGGTGAATCTCAGCTCGGACCATACAGGCGACCCGAATGGCTATTTTATGCTGATCAATGCCTCCTACAATCCCAGTGATTTTTATGTACAGACAGTCTCGGGACTTTGTGCGGCCACCAAGTACCAGTTTGCCGCCTGGGTAATGAACCTGTCGGCGAACTCCGGGCTGATCCTGCCCAATATCTCCCTCAGTATCGAAAAGACCGATGGTACCCTCCTGGACAGCATTCACACCGGCAATATTCCCCAGGCCAATCCAGGGAAATGGATTCAATATGGCTTTTTTTTTACCACCCCTCCGGGCATCAATACCGTTGTTCTCCGGATGACCAACAACGCTCCGGGGGGCAACGGTAACGACCTTGCCCTGGACGATATCACCTTCCGGCCAGCCGGCCCCCCGGTCAGTGTCACGCTTAACGGACTGGCTACCGACAGCGTGACGATCTGCGCCGGCAGCGCCACGCCGCAGTTACTCCAGGGGAGCGTCGGGGATTGCTATAGCTCTCCAACGTATCAATGGCAGCAAAGCACCGACGGACAGACATGGGCCGATATTCCTGGCGCCGTCAGCCTATCATACCCAGTGCTGCCCTCCGCAGCCGGCGCTTATTTATATCGGTTAGCAGCTGCTCAATCCGGGAATATATCCATTTCTTCCTGTAAGGTGGCTTCGCCCCCCAGCACCATCGTCGTATTGAAAATACCCGATCCGGCGGTTACGATCTCCGCCTCGTCGGACAATATCTGTGCAGGCGCGCCGGCTGCTTTTACCGCACTGCCTGCCGATGGCGGGAATACGCCTCTTTATCAATGGACGATCAATGGAATCCCCGTTTCAACCGCCGGTCCGGCTTATAGCAGCAGCTCCTTTGTCAATGCCGATCAGGTCAGCTGTACGATGACCAGTGATGCAGCCTGCGTGATCGATCCCGTCGCGGCTTCCAATATCATATCCATGACCGTCACTCCCATCGTTGTCTCCTCCGTGAATATTGCGGCTTCGGCTATTACGATCTGCAGCGACAGTCTGGTCACCTTTACCGCCATCCCGGCGAATGGCGGCAGCGATCCGACCTATCAATGGATGGTCAATGGCCAGCTTGCCGGAACGAATGCGGACGTCTTTTCCTCTGCCACCCTGCAGGATGGGGACGTGGTCAGTGTGGTCATGCTCGGCAGCCTGTATTGCTCCGTTCCGGAGACCTCCAATAGTATACCGATGACGGTATACCCGGTTCCTCAGATAAACATGCCTCCCGATACGATCATCACAGCGGGAAGCAGTATACGCCTCGATCCTCTTATTACCGGGCAGATCCTTTTCTATCAATGGAGCCCGATCACCTGGTTAGATCTTCCGGGTTCACCCGACCCGGTGGCTACCCCTGCCACTACCACTACCTACCAGCTGACCGTGACGACCGGTAACGGATGTGTCGCTTCCGGGAAGGAGACGGTGGGGGTCTATTACGATCTGCTCATGCCCGGCGCTTTCTCTCCGAACGGAGATGGCAGGAACGATCTGTTCAGGATCCCTCCTTCCGTACCGGTAAGCATCCTGCGGTTCTCGGTATATGACCGGTGGGGAGAATTGGTCTTTACCACCAGCAACAGCGGCGCCGGATGGGATGGCCGTATGGGCAATAAGCCCCAGCCGGCGGGCGTCTATGTCTGGATGATCGATTATATAAATCCCCTGACCAAACGATCGGCGCGGAAGAATGGCACCGTCACGCTGATAAGATAAGTGAAGCTGGTATGATAAAAAAAGGGTGGGCCAAGGCCCACCCTTTTTTTTATCTATAAAGACTAGAATGAATATCTGGCTCCGAACTGAACGGAATAATAAACAGCCGTTTTTTGTTTGGCTCCGGCATTGGTGTTGACACTATAGGTGAAGGACTTCGTCGTCTGATCGAACCCTGTCAGGTTATACAAATTGGTATTGACGATCTGGGTATAGCCGCCCCATTTGTAGTTCAACAGGTTCAACACGTTGAAGATATCCGCCCGGAAAGTGAGCTTATGCGTCCCGGTGAGTTTCAGGTCATAGGCCGCGCTCAGGTTCCACTGGGTGCGCCAGGGCATCAGTCCTCCATTGTAGGGAGCGAATTTGCCGAAATTGTCCGTCAGGTATTTCCGGAACTGCGGGCTTGTATTCGCCAGCAGGGTCTGCATGCCGGTCTTGATATTGGCGGGGGTATTGGGGTCATTCGGATTGTAGATATAAGCCAGGTCCGTACCGTCATTGGCTTCGCCGATCACATCCTTGTTTACATAAGACGTGAAGCGGGCATTCTGGTAAGCCTGGAAGGAAGAGCTGATGCTAAAGCCATAGAAGGTAGGGCTCAGCAATAAGGCTACCAGCTTGTGCTTCTGATCGCCGTCGCTGTACCAGTTTTTTCCATAAGAAGGATAGGTCCAGTAGGAAGAACCTACGCCGAAGTTGGCATTGCGGGGGTCTCCGTTATCGTAAGGAGGGGTACCGGTAGCCTTGCCTCTTGCATAGGAGAGACTGAAAGAACCGTCGCGGCCCAGCTGCGCGGCAGCTTCGAGCATCACGCCGAAGTATTTGGAAGACCATTTGGCATTGGTGAAATATCGTACCTGGTTGAAGTTGGAAGAGATCCTGGAATTAGCCAGGATAGGCTGGCTGTTCGTACCGGTAGCCGTCAGGGTGCTGGCGGGCACGTATACTTCGCGGCCTTCGTTGGTCACGAATTCAGGGGTACGCTTCAGGTTCAGGTCATACAGGTAGAAGTTATCCCAGGTATTGTCGAAATAGACATTCGCGCCCATACGGAACCAGTTATTAAAATAGTGATAATAGTTCGCGCTGGTCTTGAAGGTGAGGGGGTTCTTCAGGTGCTTGTCCAGTACCAGGACGGTGGCCGGCTGCGTAGTAGGCAAGGAATTATAATAAGCGACTCCCGGCACTTTGCTGAAATCCTTCTGGTAAGCCGCCCAGTCTGCATAGGGCACATTCTGACGGATATCGATCTGGCGGTAATCGACGCCATTGTCGATATGGGCAAAAGTAATAGGCTGGGTGGTCAGTTCGGAAGCAAAGAGACCGGCTCCGACCTTAACTACGTCCCGGCCATTGTTGTTGACGTCCCAGATCAGATTGACACGGGGCTGAATATTTTTCGCGTCGAAAGGCACGACATCCGTTCTTACGCCCAGGTCATGATCCAATAAGGCATTGTAAGTAGGTTTGTGGCCGATGATCTGCGCATCCCAGCGCAGGCCCACGGTCAGGTTGAGGTTGGGCTTGATATTCGTCTCCATCTGTGCGAATAATCCCAGCTCGATCAGGGGAACGCTGATGGCAGGGTTGCTGCCGTTCAACGGAATTTTCCGGTTGAAGCGATAAGGGTTGTTGTTCTGCAGATCGGCGATACTGTTGTAATAGAACTGACCCTGCTGGTCATGCGACAGGCGATCGGTGATATGGTTGATATTATTATCGGTACCGAAGACAAAGTTGAGATTACCCACTTTATAGCGCAGGTTATCCACGATCTGGATCACATCGGAGGCATCTCTTTCCGGTACCCAGTTCTGATCTCCGAAAGCAACGGTGGTGTTGCCGGTGCTGCCATCGGCGAAGGTGGAAGTGACATTGACAAACCCTTCCGGTACGTGGTTGTTCACGAAATGCAGGAATTTCCGGTAGGTGCTGAAATTCAATTTCAGGTCATTGGTCATTTTGGGAGAGATCTCCGACCGCAGACCCAGCATGACGGCATTGTCTATTTCCACACCGGTGTATTCGGTAGTAAGGAGACCGGCGGATTTCAGCTTGTTGGGATCCACGAAGTGGAGGTAGTTGTACTTCAGGGTCAGCAGGTTCTTCTTATTGATATTCCAGTCGAACTTGGCAAAGGCATTCTTTGTTTCCTGGACAATATTTATCGTGCCGTATTGCTGGCTTTGGGGGAAACCGAATGCGGGCGAGTACAGGGCATTGACGATCTGGTCCAGGTTGGCCTTGGTAATGCCCAGGTTCTTCTCCGCCTGTGCCTGTGTGGCGCCGGAGAAAGTAAAATCGTACGCCCTGAAGGGGATCGTGTTGCGATATTGGTCGTAAGAGATGAGGAAATGCACTTTGTCCTTGATGATCGGACCGCTGAGTAAGCCGCCCCATTGTCCTACTTCATACTTGCTGGTAAGGTGATTGCCGTTGACGTCCTTGGTAGCCGCCAGGGAATTGGAGCCATAGTAACCCCAGGCCGAACCGGACAGCTTATTGGTACCGGATTTGGTGATGGCTTTTACCACTCCGCCCGAGCCGCGGCCATTGGTGACATCATAGGAGTTGGTGGATACTTCAAATTCCCGGATCGTCTCCGAGGAGATGGAGAAAGCAGCATCGGAGATACCGCCGAAGTGTGCACGCCGGTTGCTCACGCCATCCAGCATGTAGCCGGTGCCGCCTGCTTTTGCGCCGGCGAGTGAGGCTCCATTGGCCAGGGGTGACAGTACCATCAGGTCGGTATAGTTCCGGGATGACAGGGGTATTTTTTGGATGGCCCTGCCGCTGACAGCCGTTCCCGTACCGAGCCGGTCGCGGCTATTGTTAAAGCTGGTGGAATGAACGGAGACTTCCGTCAGGGTGGTGGCGCTCTTGCTGAGGGTGATCTTGTGGAGCACGAGGCGGTCACCCAGGTTGAGGGCATTATCTTTTAAGACCGTGGGCTGAAATCCTACGGCGGAAATTTCAATGGTATAGGTACCGACCGGGATATCTGATAAGGTGAAATAGCCCTTTTTATTGGTAGCGGTCGATGTGGTGAAGCCCGTTGCCGCATTTTTTATGGCGATAGTGGCTCCATCCAGGGGCTTGTCCCCTTCTTCATAAATAAACCCGCTGAGGCCCGAGCCCGACCCGCTGGATTGGGCGAAGCTCAGCGTGGTCAATAGCAAAAAGAGAAAAGAAAGTAGTGTGTGTTTTAGCGACAGTTGCTTGGAATTCATAAGCGAAAAGTTGATGAAATTTCAATTTTGCGCAAATGTATATCCTCTTAACGCCTCTTATTGTAGTCTTTTTAGAAGTTAATACTATGTTAAGAGAGAGTTAATACAATATTTATAAACGGAGCAGGGGTATCCGCGTCCTATAAGGGTTTGCAGCGATGCCATCTCTCTTAAAACCGGTAGCGGATGCCCAGGGTAATGGGCAGGGCTACGAGGTGGTAGTTCATCGAGGCGCCTTTGTTATTAAAGTATTGTCCGTCGAAGGAGAGTCCGATCCCGAATTTGCAGCTGAAAAAATAGGCAATGCCCAGTTTAAAGCCGGCGGTCAGGCCACCCTTCATGGAAGGGCTGGTCGTCAGCGTATTTCCGCTGTTAACGATTTTGTCCTTTGTGGGTATGGAATAGCCGGCCGATAAGGACACATTGGATTGCCAGTGAAGGGGGCCTCCGATGGTCGCTTTACCAAACAGCTGAAGGGGGATAATGGGTTTGCCCAGGTAAACGGTATTATAAGTGCCGGCTACCGATCCGGGATAGGCGATATCGTCCTGGTAGGACAAAGTAATATAAGAGGCCGAGATACCTGCCTGAAACCAGTGGGAAAAGATCCGGGAAATCGCCAGCTCCGCCGCCAGATGGGCGCCATCGGTACGGGAGTGCTGGGTGGTATTGTCAAAGCGGGGAATGGCATTATAAGAGGCGCCGCCGTCAAGCGCTATCTCCCATTTTTTATGACAGGAGAAGTCTCCTTTGGTGTATTCCCGGACAAAGCTGGTGTCGGACAGGGCAAATTCCGGCGGTTTTTTGCCGATAGCGGAGCTATCTACCAATAACCGGGAGTCCGTGCGGATGACCGTGTCCCGGCAGACGAGGTATTTCTGCGAGGAAGTGTTGGCATAGATCCTTAATCCTCCACCGGTAGTATCTTTAAAAGAGCTGAGCGTGTCGATGGTGCGGACCAGTTTATAAATAGTGTCGAGTCCGCTGGCGGGTCTGTCCTTCCCTTTGCGGCGGGTGGCGACTATCCATGCCTGGTAAAACCCGATCTTCACATGCAGGGGTTTTGCGGACGTATCTTTTTCTATGTCCAGTGGGGTGACCATCGATTCGATAAGGACCTCTTTACAGCAACCTTCGCCGGCCGATGCATTGGCGGGATAGAAAGCATTCCCGCAGGTATGTAATATGTAAATATAACACCCGGATGGACCGGTGATCTTCCAGGCGGCCACCCCATCGGGTTCTTCTCCGGCAGGGTTCAGCTTTACATAGATATAACTATTGAGCGGGTACTCCTTATTATAGAATCCCAGGTTACCGTTGGTGCCGGGATTGATATACAGATTTTCGATGCGGGAGAGGTTCAGGCTTTTATAACCGTTGGTAAAGCCGATATCTTTTAATAATTCGTTGAATTCAGCGAATTCTTTTTTATAATTTTTTCGGTTTTCCGGATCTTTTGCGGCGGAGAGGAACAGCGTGCGGGTATTTACGCCTTTCTCGCTCTGCAGGAAGGGAAATTGTGGATGGTTGCCCAGTTTCTCCGTAAAGACACGTGGACGGACCGATGCGTCAAATTTGAATAAGGATGATTTTTTCCGGCAGGGAACCTGTGAATGGGCCAGCCCGGGGCCGAGTATAAAGGCCAATAAAAAAAACAGCAAATTTCTCATCGAAGATGTTGGATTAGGGGTCGATACTAATGCCCTAAACGCAGGAATTGATCTTTTCGTATGCTATATATACTATATTCTCTACTGTAATTCCTTTATTATCTACCAGATAGGACTTAACAAACAGATGAGAAATAAAATAAATAAGATCCCGTTAAACTATTTGAAAAATTTAACATCCTACATAAAACCATTTAGTAAAACCAACAACCACCCACAATTAAACTCGTAAGTATGAAACTGAAAAACATGTATCGTCCTCTAATTGTTGTTACCATGGCGGGTCTGCTATTCGTTGCCTGTAAGAAGAGCAGCAGTACTGATAACAGCAATACATCGACTACCGATGTGCAAACGCAATCCGATGATCAGTCGCGTGTTTCCAGCGAAAACGATGCCGTCACCAATGACGTGAACACCACCATGAACGACCAGAGTTCGGTTACCGGCAGCGGCGTCGCTATGCGCGGAGACGTTCAGACAGCAGGCGTCTACGAGGTAAAGAGCCTTATCTGCGATGCCACCATTATGGTAGATACGACCAACGCCACCCATACTATTACTATTACGTATAATGGCGGGGCCAATTGCGCCATGACGCGTACCCGTACCGGGGTCGTGACCATCTCTATTCCTGCCGGTGTAAAATGGTCGGATAAAGGGGCAGTCGTCACCGTTAGTATCCAGAATTTAAAGATCACCCGTATCCTCGATGGAAAATCCATCACGATCAACGGAACGCATACCTATACCAACGTCAGCGGCGGAAGCCTGGTCAACCTCCCTACCCTGGGCAGCATCACGCATACTGTTACCAGCGATAATATGACCATTTCCTTCGACAATGGAACGCAACGCTCCTGGAGCGTCGCTCGTCAACGTGTATATAGTTATAATGCCGGCATCGTCGTAACGGAAAGCGGTCTGCATACCGATGGCAGCACTACCGGTATCACGGAATGGGGTACCAACCGTTTCGGCAACAGTTTCGAGACCGTATTCACGACCCCGGTTGTGGTCACCCAGTCCTGTAACTGGAGGCTCACCAGCGGCGTCATCGAAGTGATCCGGCCTGCAGTAACAATCACGTTGACACTGGGTCTTGATTCAACAGGTACTCCAACCAGTTGCCCCGGAACAGGCTTCTATTATTTTGAATTGGTCTGGGTGGGAGCAGGTGGTAAGACAGTCACTTATATTGCACCTTATTAATAAGAGCATCTGATATTCTTAAAGAGGCCCCGGCGTTGCCGGGGTTTCTTTTTTTTGGCCTAAATTGCAGCTATGCAAACCGTCACGCCTGCCTGGCTTCAATCCATAGAGTCCCTGAACGAAGTTCCGCTGGAACAGCTTCAGTGGCTGATCGACAACAGCACCCAATACGAGGTGGCCGAGGGAGAATACCTGTTCAAGGCAGGCGATCTTTTAACCGGTACTCATTTTATCCTGGAAGGGAAAGTAAAGTTGTTGCTACCACTAAAAAACGAGACCCGGGAGCTGGCCCTATGGGAAGCCCCGCATATTTCCGGCTACCTGCCTTTCTCAAGGGGGCTTATGTCTACCGTGATGGGAAAAGTGGTGCAGACCGTCCATGCCATGTCCCTTCCGAGGGAGCGGGTGCGGGAACTGGTCAGCCGAAACTTTGAGCTGACTGAGGCCTTAGTACATATTATGACCACCCGGGTAAGGGATTTCACCTCCATGCAGCAGCAGAATGAGAAAATGATGGCGTTGGGAAAATTATCCGCCGGGCTGGCGCATGAACTGAATAACCCCGCCGCAGCCATCGTACGCGGATCTTCTCTGCTCAGCAAACATTTACAATTCGTTCCCGATTCTTTTAAAGACGTGATCGCGATCCGGATGGAAGATAAAGAGGTAGACCTGGTCCTTGACCGCATATTCGAAGTCCTGGGGAGAAAGGAGCATCCCAAGCTGAGCCTGATGGAACGGTCGGAAAGAGAAGATGAGATCCGGGATTGCCTGGATGAGTACCAGATAGCCAACAGCGCTGAAATAGCGGAGAACTACCTGGAATATGGATTCAACTGCGAAGACCTGGAGTTCCTGATGGAGCATATTCCCGAAAAATCGCTTTCTCCTATCTTCAACTGGATCAATTCCAAACTGGTGGCGGAGAGAATGGTAATGGATATCCAACAGGCCTCCCAACGCATTTCGGAGCTGGTAAACTCCGTGAAGAATTTCACCCATATGGATCAGGGCAAGGGCAAGGAGTATACTGATATTCCCTCGGGTATCCGGAATACTCTTGTCATGATGAACTACAAGATAAAAAAAGCGAATGTCGAAGTGATCGAGGAATATGACGAGAAACTGCCTAAGATCATGGCGTTGGTCGGGGAACTGAACCAGGTATGGACCAACGTGATCGATAATGCGGTGGATGCCATGGAGCCGGCGGGAAAAGGACAGCTGCATATCCGGACAAGGAAAGACGGAGACTATGCAGAGATCATTTTTACCGATAATGGCCCCGGAATACCGGAAGAAGTAAAGTCCCAGATCTTCGATCCTTTCTTCACTACCAAGGAAATGGGAAAAGGCACGGGACTCGGACTGGACGTCGTTACACAGATCATCCGGCAGCACCGGGGCACTGTAAAAGTGGATTCGGCACCGGGCCGGACTTCCTTTATCATCTGTTTTCCTATTAACGGCTGAGGCCGGAAAAAAACCTAAATTGTGCATACCTAAGGACCTTACATGAATCTTCCAATCATATTTTCAATAGACGACGACCCCCAGGTATTGAGGGCGATTACCCGCGATCTGAAAGCACAGTTCAGAAAAGAATACAGGGTTTTAAACACCGACTCGGTGAAAGAGGCCCTGGAGAGCCTGCTGGAGCTGAAGAATAAATCGGAGACGGTAGCCATGATCATTTCGGATCAGCGTATGCCGGAAATGGACGGGGTGGATTTCCTGGAGAAAGCCATGGAATTCTATCCGGATGCCAAAAGAGTGCTACTCACCGCTTATTCGGATACGGATGCAGCCATCAAGGCGATCAATGCCATTCAGCTTGACTATTACCTGATGAAGCCCTGGGACCCCCCGGAGGAGAAGCTGTTCCCCGTCATCAGCGGGCTGCTGGATGACTGGCAAAGTGAATATAAGCCCGTCTTCAGGGGGATCAAGGTGATCGGCTACCAGTTCTCTCCTAAGTCTCATGAAATCAAGGAGTTCCTTTCCGGTAACCTGGTGCCTTATCAGTGGCTGGATATCGAAACAAGCCCCGATGCGGCCCAGCTGGTAAAGCTTAACAATATCGGTTTGAAGGATCTGCCGGCCCTCTTCCTCGAAGATGGCAGTTTTTTACTGGCCCCGGATATTCCCCAGACGGCGGAAAAAATCGGGCTCAACCCGAACAGCAAGAATACGATCTACGATGTGGTGATCATCGGCGCCGGGCCCGCTGGTCTGGCGGCTTCCGTCTATGGAGCTTCGGAAGGACTGAAGACGCTGCTGGTCGAGCGCCATTCTCCCGGCGGACAGGCAGGCACCAGCTCGCGGATCGAGAATTACCTGGGTTTCCCCACGGGGCTCAGCGGGGCGGACCTCACCCGCAGGGCGATGCTTCAGGCAACCCGCCTGGGCGCGGAAATATTACTGCCCCGGTATGTAAAGGAGATCCGCCAAAAAGATGGCTATAAGAAGATCGTACTGGACAACGACAACGAGATCGATACCCATACGGTGGTGATCACGACCGGCGTCGACTACCGGAAACTGGAGACCACCGGCATCGACGATTTCACAGGGGCCGGCATCTATTATGGAGCCGCCATGACGGAGGCGGCTGCGTTCCGGGATGGGGAAGTCTTTGTGGTCGGCGGCGGTAATTCAGCCGGTCAGGCTGCGATGTACCTGTCGAAATTTGCCAAAAACGTCTATATCCTGATCCGGAAGGAAAATCTGACCAGTACCATGTCCGCCTACCTGATCGACCAGATCGGCACCCGGCCCAATATCCATGTGATGGGGAAAAAGGAGATCACTTGTGCGTGCGGGGAAGGCAGGCTGAAGGAACTGGTCATCGGGGACACGGAGACCAAGGCAACGGAGACCAAAAAAGCCGATGGTCTGTATATCTTCATCGGCGCCCGCCCTTATACCGAATGGATCGGGCTGGATATCATCAAAGACGACAAAGGATTTGTCGAGACGGGCCGGGATCTGAAGACTTATGATGGATTCAATAAGATCTGGAAGCAGGACCGGGATCCATATTTGCTGGAGACCAGCTGTCCGGGTATTTTTGCGGCAGGCGATGTACGGGCCGGGGCGATGAACCGGGTGGCTTCGGCCGTCGGGGAAGGGTCCATGGCTATCAGTTTTGTACATAAATACCTGGCGGAAGTTTAAAACTCATCAATCATATGAACACCGATCCTTCTTGTTCGCATATTAAGGAAATCCAAGAGCTAAAGCTGGCAAAGGAATATGTCTGCGAAGAGTGTATCAAAACCGGCGAGGACTGGGTGCATCTGCGGACCTGTCAGACCTGCGGCGTCACCCTCTGCTGTGATGACTCACCGAATACGCATATGACCAAACACAACCACAAAACACATCACCCCGTCGTCATTTCTTCGGAGCCGGGGGAGCAGTGGTTATGGTGTTATAAAGACAAATTGTTCGCTGAATATTTCGATTGATCCTTTCAAGGACCAAACCGGGCTTCGCCCGGTTCAAAGACATTAATAGCGTATTCCGGCAAAGGATCAAATTTCAATTGATCCTTTGCCGGAATTAATTATCTTCGCGCAATTCTTTGGTAATGAAGATCCTCATAGCACAGGCTACTATTATTGACAGCCAATCTCCTCATAACGGAACGATCAGGGATATCTTAATCGAAGATGGCAGGATCGTGGCCATCGGAACAGACCTCCCTGCCGTTGCCGATACGGTGATCAGGTATCCGGGACTCTATGTCTCTCCCGGCTGGGTGGATATTTTCTCCCATTTTAACGATCCGGGATACGAACATAAGGAGACCCTGGAGACGGGGGCCCTTTCTGCCGCAGCCGGCGGGTATACCGACGTATTCGTCATCCCCAATACCAAACCCGTCGTCGACAGCAAATCCCAGGTAGAATATATTCGTCAGAAATCCAGGAACCTGCCCGTAAATATATGGCCCGTTGGTGCCATGACCCGGGCCCTGGAAGGCAAGGATCTGGCGGAGATGTACGATATGCGCCATAGCGGCGCCGTCGCTTTCAGCGACGGGACCAGCCCGGTGCAGTCCGCCGGCCTGCTGTTAAAAGGGCTTCAGTATGTGAAGGCTTTCAACGGGGTCATTATCCAGGTGCCGGATGACAAGACGGTGGGTTCGAACGGGCTCATGAACGAAGGCATTATTTCCACCCGCCTGGGTCTGCCTGGCAAACCGATGATGGCCGAAGAGCTGATCATTGCCCGGGATATCAAGCTGGCCCGTTATGCGGGTTCCAGGATCCATTTCACCGGCGTCAGCTCTCCCCGCTCGCTGGATTATATCCGGAGAGCCAAGGATTCGGGGCTGGAAGTCAGCTGTTCGGTGACGCCTTATCATCTGTTCTTCACGGATGCGGACCTGGTGGAGTATGATACCAACCTGAAGGTCTTCCCTCCTATCCGGGATGCGGCCTCCGTAAAGACGCTGCAGGCAGCGGTGCTGGACGGTACGGTCGATTGTATCGCCTCCCACCATCTTCCCCATGAATATGACAGCAAGGTCGTGGAATTTGAATATGCCCGGGCCGGTATGACGGGACTGGAGACCGCCTATGCAGTTACCCGGACTATTTTGCCGGAGCTAAGTCCGGAAAGAACGGTTGCGCTCTTCTCCGAGCAGCCGAGGAAGGTATTCGGCATGGAACAGCCCATCATCGCGGAAGGACAGCCATCCGTCCTCAGCTTCTTCGATCCGGCCGGTATGACGACCCTGCAGGCAGTCACTACCCGCTCCAAATCGAAGAATTCTCCTTTTATCGGTAAAGAGCTGAAAGGGAAAGTGGTAGGGATCCTCAACGGGGAGAAATTAGTTTTAAACAATGCCGGTGATCAATAATATGAAAAAAAAACCGATCGGCCTGATTGTTGGATTGATAGGCGGAGCCTGTATCGTTCTTTTTATGACGGGACTGTACAAGGGCGGCGTCGATGTCTATCTGGGGCCGCTGGCCTGGCTGGGGTATTTCCTCATGATCGGTTTTGCAGTAGCGGCCACACAGGTGGAGAAGAAAGCCAATGGAGGGAGCCTGGAGCTCATGCAGGCATTGAAAACCTGTTTTATCGTATTCGTCATTGTGCTGCTGATGCAGACCCTGTTCATCTGGTTATTGGTCAACCATCTCGATACGCACTTCAGGGCGGCGCTCATCATTGAAATGGACAAGAGAACCGAGTTAGCTTATCGATCCATGGGGTATGATCAACAGAAGTTAAATGAGATGATGAAGCAGATCCGGGAGTCCGATCAGTTTGCACTGGGTGGAATGCTGACGTCCCTGGCTACGATCTATATTGTATTTTTTATGCTATCCCTTTTGATTGCGGCGATCGTGAAAAAGAAAAAATAAGACATGGATATTTCTATCGTCATACCTGTTTATAATGAAGATGAATCCCTGCCGGAATTATGCAGCTGGATCGAACGTGTGGTAAAAGAGAACCAGCTTTCCTGCGAGGTCATCCTGGTGGATGATGGCAGCACGGATAATTCCTGGGATGTGATCGAAAAGCTGCGCAAGTCCAGTGCCATGATCAAGGGCATTAAATTCCAGCGTAACTACGGCAAATCCGCTGCCTTGAATGAAGGTTTCAAAGCCGCCACGGGGGAAGTCGTGATCACGATGGATGCCGATATGCAGGACAGCCCGGACGAGATCCCGGAACTGCGCCGCATGATCCTCGACAATAACTACGATATGGTAAGCGGCTGGAAAAAACTACGTCATGATCCCATTTCCAAGACACTGCCTTCTAAACTTTTTAACGGCATCGCCGCCAAGGTGACGAAGATCCCTTTGCACGATTTCAATTGCGGGCTGAAGGCCTATCGCTATAAGGTGGTTAAAAGCATCGAGGTTTATGGAGAGATGCACCGTTATATTCCCGTGATCGCGAAATGGGCCGGCTTCCGGAAGATCGGAGAAAAAGTCGTGGTGCACCGGGCCCGTAAGTATGGGTATACCAAGTTCGGGGGGCTGGGACGTGGGCTCAAAGGGTTGCTTGACCTGGCTTCCATCATGTTCGTGGGAAAGTATAGCAAGCGTCCCATGCATTTTTTCGGTCCGCTGGGCGTCGTGTGTTTCCTGGTCGGGTTCGGGCAGAGCATTTATCTGCTGATCTCCAAGTTCAATCATATGTCTTCGTTCACGCTGACCAATAAGCCCTCTTTTTATCTGGCGCTGACCTTGACACTGCTGGGCACCCAGTTATTTCTCACGGGTTTTGTGGCGGAGCTGATCTCCCGGAATTCATCGGGACGAAATTCTTACCTGATCGAACAAAAACTAGGATTAGAGGCCCCATGAAAGGATCTGTCATCATCATCGGGCCCGCCCATCCTCTGCGGGGAGGATTAGCCACTTTCGACCAAAGGCTGGCTACCGAATTCATACGGGAAGAATATGAGTGTCCTGTTTATTCGTTCTCCCTGCAGTATCCGTCCTTTCTTTTTCCCGGTACGACCCAATATACAACCGAGCCTGCTCCGGCAGGCCTGACCATCCTCTCCCGGATCAATTCGGTGAATCCGCTGAACTGGTGGAGTGTCGGAGAGGAGTTACGGAAAAAACGCCCCGATATCATCGTGGTCCGCTACTGGCTGCCCGTCATGGGGCCTGCGCTGGGGACCATCCTTCGCAGGGTGCGCCGCAACAAACATACCCGCATCATTGCCATCACGGACAACGTGCTGCCGCATGAGAAGCGTCCCGGGGATGTGCCTTTCACCCGTTATTTTCTGAAAAGCTGTGATGCCTTTATCACCATGAGCGAGAAGGTGATGGCAGACCTGCGGTCCTTTGAAAAGGTCAAACCGGCCCGGCAGGTATTGCATCCTCTCTACGATAGTTTTGGCGAGCCGATCGCTAAACAGGCTGCCCGGGAGCATTTGGGCCTGGGTGACGGCAAGATTCTCCTCTTCTTTGGTTTCATCCGGAAATACAAGGGGCTGGATATTCTGCTGGAGGCCATGGCGGACACCCGGATCAGGAAGGCAGGCATTCAACTGCTGGTAGCCGGCGAATTCTATGAGGATGCTGTTCCGTACAAGGAACAGATCGACCGGCTGGGCATCAGGGATCTACTGATCCTGCGAACGGATTTTATCCCCGACAGCGAGGTGAAATATTATCTCTGTGCGGCGGATGCCGTTGTACAGCCGTATCGCAACGCCACACAAAGCGGCGTTACACCCCTCGCCTATCATTTTGAAAAACCTATGATCGTATCCAATGTGGGAGGGCTGCCCGCGCTGGTGCCGCATGAAAAAGTGGGATTGGTCGCGGAGCCGGAGCCCGGGGCGCTGGCGGATGCCATTTTGCGGTTTTATCAGATGGGAGAAGCCGTCTTCCTTCCTCATCTGCACCGTGAGAAGGAAAAATATTCATGGAGTCGGCTGGTGAATACGATACTGGAGTTAAGCAATGGCGAACGAAACTAAAAACGAATGTTCAATTTACGACAGATAGACAAGGACTGGAGCCTCTTCCTGGACAGGGATGGGGTGATCAATCATGAAAAGGATCAGAGCTATGTATTTCATTATGGAGAGTTTGCTTTCTACAAGGATACGAAGGATGCATTGCGGATCCTGGCTGAGCGGTTTGCCCGGATCGTAGTGGTGACCAACCAGCGGGGGATCGGCAAGGGCCTCATGACGACGGAGGACCTGCAGGATATTCATGTGAAGATGGTGGAGGAGATCGTAGCCGCGGGGGGGCGGATCGATGGGATCTACCATTGTGATAGTCTGCTGAATGATCATCCCGGCCGTAAACCGAATCCGGGAATGGCCTTCGAAGCGCAAAAGGATCATCCGGCCATCGACTTTGCCCGTTCGGTAATGGTAGGAAATAATATCAGCGATATGGAATTCGGGAGGAATGCCGGCATGCACACCGTTTTTGTGCGGACGACCAATCCGGGACAGGCCCTCCCCCATCCTGCTATCGACTTGGCGTTCAATTCCCTGTACGATTTTGCAAAAGCTTTGCAATTGCCATAAAATTTTGCGGTTACTTTGCCGTTAGCAACACGGGACCCGGGTCCAACGGCTACAGCCAGTTATTCCATTTCATCCATTAACAGAATCCAGGGAATATGTCTATCGTTCACCAAAAAGGTCTTTTTTGTTTTGCAGCGCTGCTGTGCCTGTTGAGCGGAATGAAGCAGGCGGAGGCCCAGCGGACTACGCCCCTGGTCAAACCCGTCTTCAGCACGGCTGAAAAAAGAGACTTTCGGAAAAGAGAAGACACCCTGAAGCGATTGGCAGATCAACTGGTCAATGAGGAGGAAGCGGCGGTCAGATTGCGTTCCGACAGTCAGTTTATCCGCTCGCTGGTAAGGGCGTTGAAGCTTAAAAACTCCTTTTATTATCCTTTTGATTCCCTGCTGACGATCTCGCGTCTCTATGCGCCGGATAGCAGCTTCCGGATCCTCACCTGGCAGTATAAGAAAGACAATTATCTCTTTTTACAGGAGGGAGCTATCCAGATGAATCAACCCGATGGATCCCTGAAATTATTCCCTTTATTCGACGTCTCGATGTTCACTGCCCGTCCCCTGGATTCGGTGAGGACCCGCCGCAACTGGATTGGCGCCATCTATTACCGCATCATCGAAAAGACCTTTTCCGGCCAGAACTACTATACCCTGTTGGGGTTCGACGACTATAGCCCCAGCAGCAACAAGAAATGGATGGAGGTCCTCACGTTCAATCCCCAGGGAGAACCGGCCTTCGGCGGACCCTATTTCTCTTTCCGGGATGACTCGGTACGCAAGCCCAACCAATACCGGTTCAACATTGAATATAAAAAAGAGGCGGCGACCCGGTTTAACTACGACCCCGAGCTGGATATGGTCCTGTTCGATCACCTGATCCCCGAAGGAGATGAGCCTTTGAGAAAAGACAGTTATATTCCCGATGGTGACTTCGAGGGATTTAAGTGGAAGGATGGTTACTGGGTACATGTAGAGAAAAAGATCTTCGACTATAAGCTGAAGGACGGTAGTTTCCCCATGGAGGAGAAAATGCTGGATGAGAGCGGCAATGTAAATGAGCAGAAGCTCATGGAGCAGTCCGAGAAGAATGTGCAGAAGAAGCCGAAAGGCAAGACTCCCGTGAAAAAGCCAGGGGATCAGTGATTCAACAGTCTGCTCTTGGCGCGGTTATATTCCTCATCCGACAATGCGCCTTTTTGTTTCAGTTCAAATAATTTTTCCAGTTCGACGGCGATGGCCGGTGCATTCGCGTCCGCGGAGACGGCAGATCCCCTGGTACTGTTGATAGCGGCGGCCATCTGCAGGGCCTGATTGTTGAACTGCAAGTCCTTATAAGCCGACTGTGCGGCGGTGATGGTATCTTTCAACCGCTTGGGATGATTGACGTTGAAATAATCCGTCGCCCCTACTTCCGCCGCCGTCTGGATCTCCACATGTCCATAATTGAAGAGGCGTCCGGCCATGGTTTGATCATAAGATACATTATTGATCTTATCCAGGGGACTTTCTTTCGCGTAATGGCTCAACAGGCCGGTCTCGTCGATCACACGGAAATTGGTGACCACCCAGATATTGACTTTCCAGGTATAATATTTCACCAGGAAAAAGAGGATGCCCAGCACGGCTGCAATCCAGCCCCAATGCAGGAACCCGATGAAATAAGAAGCCACCACCCCTGCCAGGGCTATGAGGAAGGGAACTACTAGCGAGGTCCAGCTGCTGTAGGTGACCAATAGAATTTTTTCTCCTTTTTGAAGCGGGGTGCGCATGGGGATCGTTTGAAGCCACTAAAATAGGAAATTTATCGGCGATAACAGGGTTGAATACGGATGCTGTCCTGTATCCGGGTGACCCATTGGTCCTGGGCGGCGGCGATGAGCCCGTGGCGGGTCTCCTGGTCATATTGTTCCTGCCATTGGGCTATTTCCTTTTCTTTCTGCCGGTAGAGTTGCTCCAGCTCCTTCATGTAACCGGAGACGGTGAAAGGGGTGTTCTTCAGGGCGGTGGCCAGTTCGCAGGCCTTGATCGCCGTGATATTGAAATGCTGCTGTTCATGCAGCAGGGTCTTTTTATTATGGCTGGCGGCCCTGCACCAGGAGCGGGTCTTGTCGAAGAAAGGCAGGATGGTCACCATGATTTTGGTCTGCCCAAATTGGGATTCCGTCTTGTATTTTACGTCCAGGCCGCTGTAGGTAATAGCCGCTGCGCGGCTGAGGTCATCAGGCTTGCCGGTAAAATCATCGAGCGTGAGGGGGCGGAGAGGGGAATACGCAATGCGCTCCGTATCGGCAACATCTTCTTTAATCTCCGCTTCGATATGGATGGACGGACCGTTCAGGGCAGCCTGCACCTGTTCTTTATTGCCGGCGCACCAGGCATCGAATTGCTGCAACATATTATCCAGGCTCTTGCGGATCAGCTGTTCAATGTAGCGGGAGGCGTCCACTCCTGCCTGTATAGTATTGCTGCCTTTGTATTCCATTATTTTTTGTCCGCCGCCGTAAAACCCGATCGTCATCCGCACTTCGGACTCCGACTTCAGGCCACCGGTCTGTTCGGCCACTTCCAGCTGGGAGATGTGCAGGACGATTGGGAGGCGCTGTTCCTGCTGCGCCAGGTTGGTTTTTAAGAATTCATCCAGGGCTTTGGCGGCGCCGCCCGGCAAGTTGAGCGAGACTTCTTTTCGGGAAAAAATACCGGCCCGGACCGAGCCGATGGTAGAAGTATCGGCTCGATCGTCCTTTACAGCCGTAATATGGAAATTGGCTGGTTTAGCCATTAGACGCTCCTGTTTGAGCCTGATAATGCGTACGCCGTCTTGTGCGGTGGACGTTATGGACGTCGCAGCGAGCAGGATCAACAGGAGGGAGCTGATTAAAGATTTCATTATTCATCCAGTTTCAACACCGCCAGGAATGCTTCCTGCGGCACTTCCACGTTGCCGATCTGGCGCATCCGCTTCTTACCTTCTTTCTGTTTTTCCAGCAGTTTCCGTTTACGGCTGATATCCCCGCCATAACATTTGGCGGTCACATCCTTGCGTAAGGCGCTGATCGTCTCGCGGGCGATCACTTTTGCGCCGATAGCAGCCTGGATAGCGATAGCAAATTGCTGACGGGGCAGCAGCTCTTTTAGTTTTTCGCAGAGCCGCCGGCCGAATTCGGCTGCCCGGGCCCGGTGGATAAGGGCGCTGAGCGCATCGACCTTATCTCCGTTCAGGAGAATGTCCATTTTAGCGATATCGCTGTCCCGCATATCGATAGGGGAATAATCAAAAGAAGCATATCCGCGGGTCTGGCTCTTTAGCTTGTCATAGAAATCGAATACGATCTCGGTAAGCGGTATTTCGAAGATCAGCTCCACCCGGGTGGTGGTCAGGTAACTTTGGTTGATCAGATTACCTCTTTTGCCCAGGCAAAGGGTCATGATATTGCCGATATAATCCGGTTTGGTGATGATCTGGGCCCGGATATAAGGTTCTTCGATCCTTTCGATACGGGTGGGTTCGGGCATTTCAGAGGGGTTATTTACGGTGATCACCTCTCCCTTGCTGGTATGCGCGATAAAGCTAACGTTCGGCACCGTGGTAATGACGGTCTGGTTGAATTCCCTTTCGAGCCGCTCCTGGATGATCTCCATATGGAGCATGCCCAGGAAGCCGCAACGGAAGCCAAAGCCCAGCGCCTGCGAAGTCTCCAGCTCGTAGGTAAGGCTGGCGTCGTTTAGCTGCAGTTTGTCCATACAGTCTCTTAATTCTTCGAAATCGTCCGTTTCCACGGGAAAGATGCCCGCAAAAACCATCGGCTTCACTTCCTGGAATCCCTTGATCATTTCCTGGGTGGGATTGTTGGTCAGCGTCAGGGTATCCCCCACTCTTACTTCTTTGGCATTCTTGATGCCTGTAATGATATATCCTACATCGCCGGCCTTTACTTCACTTTTGGGGGTCAGCGCCAGTTTCAGCACGCCCACTTCATCCGCTTCATAAGAAAGGTCGGTCGATACGAATTTGACCTTATCTCCTTTTTTCAGGGTGCCGTTCAGAATACGATAGTAAACGATGATACCCCGGAAGGAGTTGAATACGCTGTCGAAGATCAGCGCCTGCAGGGGGGCTTCGGGATTGCCTTTGGGGGCGGGTATCCTTGCGACGATCGCGTCGAGGATGCCTTGTACGCCCAGGCCGGTCTTGGCGCTGGCCAGCAGGATATCTTCCGGTTTGCACCCTATCAGCTCGATGATCTGGTCCTTTACTTCATCCACCATCGCCCCGTCCATATCGATCTTATTGATCACGGGAATGATCTCCAGGTCGTTTTCGATGGCCAGGTAAAGGTTGGAAATGGTCTGAGCCTGGATACCCTGGGTGGCGTCCACCAGCAGCAAGGCGCCTTCGCAGGCGGCCAAAGCCCGGCTGACTTCGTAGCTGAAATCGACGTGACCGGGTGTATCGATCAGATTTAGAACGTATTGTTGTCCATTATGGGGATAATCGATCTGGATAGCATGGCTTTTGATAGTGATCCCTTTCTCCCTTTCCAGGTCCATATCGTCGAGAACCTGCGCCTGCATGTCCCTTTCCGAAATAGTATGGGTGATCTCCAGCAATCTGTCCGCCAAGGTACTTTTGCCATGGTCAATATGCGCGATGATGCAAAAATTTCTGATATTCTTCATTCCGTCCGTATCCGTTTTTAAGTGCGCTGCAAAAGTAAGCTTTTAGCCGCAAGCTGCGAAATAGCCGCAAGCTGTTAGCGGCCGGCTTTGAGCAGGAAGCTCAAAAAAAATCCTTATTTTCACACAAATTCCAGGTATGGCCACCGATCTGAAAGAAATTTTTGAACAGGCGATAGCGGATAGCAAAAGCCTCAGCGACCGCCCCAGCAACGACACTTTATTACAATTATACTCCCTTTATAAGCAGGCTACCGACGGGGACGCTCCTGCCGATCCGCCTTCCAATCCATTTGATTTCGTCGCTAAGGCCAAATATGAGACCTGGACAGCGCTGAAAGGCAAGACGAAGGAAGCCGCCATGCAGGAATATGCGGATTTGGTGGGTAAACTTAAAAATTAGGTCGACATAAGCTCCTTCATCCATTGCATCAAATTGAGCACGAAGCCTTATTAACTTATCACTTTCCCTATGCTCAAAAAAATAATCAGGAAAGTCTTTCATCTTCGTGAGGATGTGGGCATCCATTTTTATATTGCTAATGCCTTCTTTAAATATATCCTCCGGCAAAATGCAGATACGCCCTGGGCTGTTCATCATAGTTCCACCATTCATTTTCCTGAACGAATTAAAAGGGGGGACCAGGTATTCCCGGGCGATTCGCCGGGAAATTTTATCGATGCCGCCAATGGGATCGAGATCGGCGACTTTACGAATATTGGTCCCAATGTCGGAATTATTTCCACCAACCATGACCTGATCGACAATCGCATTTTTACCGTAAACCAGCCGATCCGGATAGGCGCTCATTGCTGGATCGGCATGGGCGTAGTGATTCTGCCGGGAACTGAATTAGGAGACCATACCGTCGTCGGCGCTAATTCCGTCGTCACAGGATCTTTTGCAGAGGGCTACTGCGTGGTGGCTGGGAACCCTGCCAAAATCGTCAAACACCTGGATAAGGAGGCTTGCCGGAACCATGCTTATTTGCGGAGGGAATCCCTCAGGAATAACAAGTAAGGAGAGCCCACTCCGCAAGAACGATAAGCCATAAAAGCCAGTACTCCATTATAGGTCAGGCTGCCGATGATCACCCCCATGGTCCCGCCATTGATGCCGAATACCGGAACCAATATTAAATTACCGGCGAGCAACACGATCACATAGATCAACAAAGCCAGAGTAGCATATTTTTCCTTGTTCATCATCGTTAGAATTATATGGGCCGGTCCAAAGAGGGAGAAGAGGAATTGCGCCACGCTCAACTGCACCAGGGCCATATAACCTTCTACGAAGTCTTTTCCAAACCAGCCCAGAAAGAATTTGCCCGCGGCTATATTGATCAGGAGTATGGGGATTGAAATGAGCGTCATTAATTTGGTAGCTTCGCTGTACAGGAATTGTTTGTGTGACAACTCGGATCCAAAATGCTTGGAAAACAGCTGGGGCATTACCGTATTCATCAGGAAGAAAGGATAGATCACCAGGTCGGCAATACGATAGCTGACGTTGAAGATGCCGACCTCTCTCTGAAGGGAGAAATAAGGCAATATCAGCATTGTAATCTTGGTACTCAATAGGTTTAATACATCAATGGAAAAAAAATAGCTCATCTTCCGTCTGAGATTCTCTTCGAGGTAAGATCGGGTGTCCAACCTGTATATTTTTATTTTCCGCCATAGCAGCTGAAAGAGGACCAGACAGCAGATTCCCATGATCAATACTGCTATTATCACTAATATCCGGCTATCTGATCTGTATAGCCACCAGCGGGCCGCGATAAAAAAAAGAGCGAGCAGGCCTGGTTTTATCCATTTTTCCACCCATTGACTTTGGCTGATATAATTGAGCGACTGGAGGATGTTCTGATTAAGAGAGAGGAAGGTCATCCCATAAATCCCGGCGGAGGCCAGCAGGAATTCGGTGCGGTTCTCATGCAACGTTTTCAGGGGGAGAAGGTAGATGATCAGGAGGAAAAGAATGGCTATGCCGATGGATGACAAAAGGATGAATCGGTTACTCTTCCGGGCAAAAGAATAGACACGCCCCGGCTGGTCGTTTGCCAGATACTTAGGTATCCGGGCAATAGCCACATCTCCCATACCTCCCAGCGCCATGATACTCAGAATACTGATCCAATTAAAAATATGCACATAGTTTCCGTAAGCATCGGCCCCCGCCCATCTTGCTATTAAGAGATTTCCCACAAAAACCAGCACAACCGAAATTCCCTGAATTACCAAAGAATGTATAATGCCTTTAATAATCCGGGTTTTGTCTATATGCTGGTCATCTCGCCGGATAAGTCCGTCTATTATAGTGTTCCATATTCCCATTTACATTCTGTTGCCGTTAATTTTTAAAAAGTATGAAAATAGACATTTTAAGCAAGAATACTTATTTTTGAATAACTATCATTCATCATTACATGTATTCTAATGCAGGAAAGTCATCTCCCCTTTTTGCGCTGCCCTGTCTCGCGGACTTCGTTGCAACTGCACATAATTTCAAAGACAAAAAGTCCTTTTGGGAGCGCTGCCGGTGAAATTATTTCCGAAGGTATTTTATTCGCTGCGGCGGACTGGTTCTTTCCGGTGATCGGGGGGATTCCCAGGCTGACGGTCGAGGCTTTCCATGACTATGCTGATTTTTTTCGTCTATACCTTCCGGATTATCTCCCGCGGCGCCAGCAACTGGAACAAAAATATCCCGGTCTGATTGCGTATGTAAAAAGAAAGAACAGGAAGACACGCAAAACTTTTTCAAGGGAATGGAGCCTGTTTAATTATCAGGAAGATCGGACCTGGGAAGCAACCCGGGAAGAGATGCTGAATGTTTTCCTGAAAGAGACCGACGAGAGCGCTGATAGCCTTAAAGGTAAAATGATATTCGATGCCGGCTGTGGAAATGGGTTACTGGATCAGTTAATAGCGGGAAAAGGCGCCATTACGGTAGCTATGGATCTCAGCAATAGTATCGAACGGGCCTATCAGCAAAATACACAACCTGGAGTCTTCTTTATCCAGGGGGACGTTCAGTTTCCTCCACTGGATTTCTGTTTATTCGATATCGTGCATTCCAGCGGAGTCCTTCATCATACGAACAATTCCGAATTATCCTTTAGTTGCCTGGAGCCTTGTGCAAGATCAGGGGGTAAATTAAGCGTGTGGCTTTATCACCCCCGCAAGAACTTCCTCCATAATTTATTTAACCGGATCCGTTCAATCACTTCGAAACTGCCTTCCGGCCTTCAATATTTTTTGCTGAGATCTACCTTTCTTCCGATAAGTTATGTCATAAAAAGGCTGAAAGGCAACCGCCAGAATAAAAGGGAAATGATGATTGCCCTCCTGGATTGGTTCAGCCCGGAATTCAGGAGAGAACATACTCCTGATGAAGCGGCAGGGTGGTTCGCTAAACGGGGATATACTTCCGTAAAAGTGACTACGACCGGTCTATTCGGATTTAGTATTATCGGAAGAAAGGGATAAGAGAGAATCCGGTGCCCCAAAATCTGGTATTCCGGATCCGTGGGTATCACTCTAAAGCCTGTATGATCTTGATAAAATCGGCCGCGACCAGGGAGGCTCCACCTACCAATCCGCCGTCTACGTCCGGGCAGCTGAACAATTCTTTGGCGTTGCCGGCCTTCACGCTGCCGCCGTATAAAATAGGGATGGAATCGGCTGTATCCTTGCTGTATTTAGCTGCCAGGATCGAACGTATATGGGCATGCATTTCCTGAGCCTGTTCGGTAGTAGCCGTTTTGCCGGTACCAATGGCCCAGATGGGTTCGTAGGCGATAACGAGTTGGCGGATCTGCTCTTCGGAGAAATGGAAAAGGGATTCTTTCAGCTGCGCTTCTACAAAACCTTCTTCGGCGCCTACTTCCCGGATGCTGAGGGATTCGCCGCAGCAGAAGATGGGGGTGATATTATTTTCGAGACAGAGTTGTGTTTTCTGAGCCAGGGATTGGTTATGCTCCGAGAAGTATTCCCTGCGTTCGCTATGTCCCAGCACACAATAGTCGATATTGATGGATTTCAGCATTTCTACGGATACTTCTCCGGTATAGGCGCCTGCTTTTTTATCGGAGCAGTTCTGTGCGGAAGCAAAATAGTTCTTTTTGTCTTTTAGTTTGTCGCCGGCCATGAGGAGGTAGGGAAAGGGAACGGCGAAGACTACCTGCTGGTCAGCTTGCAGAGAGATATTCTCTTTCAGGATGGTGTCTAAGAGCTCTTCTCCCTGTTGGTAGGTAAGATTCATCTTCCAGTTGGCTGCCGCGATTTGTTTTCTCATATTCGATGTCGATTGATTTTAGAGTCGGATAGGTCGATCCGACGATTTTATGATTTGCCCTCAAAAATATGTTTCAAAGTTTGTATTTCAGCGTCGGTGAGCGATTGATTTTTCAGCTTTTTCCAGTTATCGATATCCCGGAGGGCTTTTTCGAATGCATATTTCGGTCCCTGCGGCTCTGTGTGGCAGAATCCCCAGCTGAAGTGAGGGATGTATTTCGGGGTCAGTCCTTCTCCAAAGACATTGCAGCAGACGCCGACTACCGTGCCTGTATTAAAGGAGGTATTGATGGCGGCTCGGGAATAATCGCCCATTAAGAGGCCGCATTTAAGGCCGGCGCTGATAAATTGGCCGGATTCGAAGGGGCCGGGGCTCCATACTTTCACGTCCGCGGCGTTGTTCTTCAGGTTGGAATTAGAAGTGCCGGCGCCCAGGTTGCACCACTCCCCTATTACGGAGTCTCCCAGGTAGCCATCATGTCCTTTATTGGAATGGCCGAAGAGGATGGAATTTTTGATCTCTCCGCCTGCCGTGCTATAGGGGCCGATGGTAGTGGCACCATAGATCTTCGTGCCCATCTTTACCACGGCGCCTTCGCAGAGGGCGAAAGGACCTCTGATAAGAGAGCCTTCCATGATGGTGGCCTTACGGCCGATATAGATCGGACCGGTGGAGGCGTTGAGGATCGAGTAATGGATGGAGGCGCCTTCTTCGATGAAGATGGATTCGGGAGAAATGACTTGTACGGAGGGTGGAATGGGAGCTGATTTCCGCCCTTTGGTCAATAGTTCGAAATCATCGCGGATAGCGCCGTCGTTGAGCTGAAAGAGCTGCCAGGGATATTGCAAATGCTGAGCCTGGGGGAGGCGGCGGTTGATGGCAGCTGCGGATAAGTCCGGATAGGAAGTTAAGCCCGGGTGATTGGCAGTTCCTTGCTCCTGCCGGATGCGTTCGGCCAGCGCCCTATTAGGAACTATATTGTCTGGAAGGCCCTGGGGCTTTCCACCGGGCAGGAGGCGATCCCATTTCTCCCCGATTGTCAGAATGCCCAACCGGATAGCGGAAACCGGGCGGGTACAGGTGAAGGGGAAGAGTGTGTCCATGGGGCAAAACTACGAAAAAATGGAGGCGGGACGCGGACAAAAATGGGCCACGGGCTCGGGGGCGAACACAAAAAATCCCTTCCTGATGACAGGAAGGGATTGATGAGTTGTGACGTACGCCGAAGCTATTTTTATTTTGCAGCGTCTGCATCTGCAGCCGGAGCAGCGGGAGTCTTGAGCCCGTAACGTTTTTTGAATTTGTCGATCCTTCCTGCCGTATCTACCAGGATATTCTTTCCGGTAAAGAAAGGATGGGAAGTATTGGAAATTTCCAATTTGATCAGGGGATATTCATTGCCGTCTTCCCACTTGGCTGTTTCCCTGGATTGAGCAGAGGAACGGCTGAGAAAGGAATATCCATTACTCATATCCTTGAAAATAACGAACCGATAATTTGTCGGGTGGAGACCTTTTTTCATGATTTTGCCTGTTTGCGTTGCACGGATTTGGCCGTACAACATTTTGAATAAGGGTGCAAAATTAGGCTATGTACGGGTTGTTTCCAAATAATTTAAGGCCCGGGAGTCGGATGAACTAACTCCGCATGTTGATATATTGGAGGGCGATACCCAGGTTGGCTCCTCCGCAGAGTTTGATAACCGCCTGTAAATCATCGATTTTCTTGGCCGTCACCCGGACCATATCATCCATAATAGCGGCCTGTACCTTCAATCCCGAATCCTTGATGAGCTTAACGACCTTCTTGGAATCTTCCTGTTTCAGCCCGTTGCGGACCGGCACTTCCATTTTAGTCACTTTCCCGCTGACGTAAGGTTCTTTGCTGAGGTCGAAGGCCAGGGGGTCCAGTCCCTGTTTCATCGAGCGGCTGACGAGGACGTCGATGATCTGTTTTACTTTCATATCGCTCTCCGCTTCCAGGTCGATCTTCGAATCTTTCTTATTCAATTCGATCTTAACCGGAGAGTCCTTGAAGTCAAATCGGTTGGTCACTTCTTTTTTAGTCACGTTCACAGCGTTATCCAATACCTGTGGATCGACTTTGCTGACAATATCAAAGGATGGCATACTATTGAGTTATGCGGCAAATCTAGGAAATTAATTGCCATTTCCTCCTGTTTTCACCCTGTTCTGTTCATCGCCGGCCCCGCTGCGCGCTCTGCCTGAGGTCCCTTTCAGGGGCTTGCCGAAGCGGTAGGTAAAGGTGAGGCTGACCTGGCGGCTGTCGCGCCTGTTCTGAAAAGTGGCTTCTGTCTGCTGGAAATTGATATACCCTTTGGGCTTCATGGTATAGAGGAAGTCCCGAACGCCCAGTTTGAGGCTGGCTTTATCTTTCAGCAGTTTCTTCGAGACGGCGGCGGAAGCCTGTCCCAGGGAATAGACGATGACCTGTCCTTCAATGCTTTTGGTCTGATAGAAGCCGGAGATTTCACCGGACCAGCCTTTTGAGAAGGTGAACTGGTTGTTCAGGTTGAGTAACAGGGTCGTGGCTTCGACATTGATATTCTCCCCATAGAGAAACCCACTGAATTTATTGTAATTCACGTTCGTGTACAATACGGCTGTCCACCATTTGGCGACGGGCACCTGTGCGCTGACGGCGATGCCGGCGTTCTGCCTGCTGCCGATATTGCCATTGCGGATGATGGTGGCTTGCCCGGATTGCTGGAAGGTCTCGGAGAAGAAATCCTTGGTATAGCTATAGTTAAGCATGGTCGTGAGGAAGCTGTTATAGGTATGGGACAGTTCTACATTGTGGGTGAACTGTGGCTGGAGATAAGGGTTACCCGCCTGATAGGTATACTGATCCAGGAAGAACAGGAAGGGGTTCAGGTCCTGGTAAGCGGGCCGGTCGATGCGGCGGCCGTAATTCAGGGTCAGCTGATTTTTGGCGTTGGCCTGGTAGCTGATATATACCGTCGGGAACAGGTTGACATAACTACGTGAAAAGGAAGAGTCCTTGTTGATGGTGGACAGGCCATTACCCAGCTGGTGACCGGAGTAGTTGGTATTCTCGAATCGCAGTCCTGCCTGGATGTTCCATTTCTTATATTGTTTGGTCAGGGTGGCATAGGCGGCATTGATATTTTCCCGGTAGAGGAAACTATTGGTCTTGGTGGTATCTACCTGAGAGGTATTGTTGACCAGGTTGAAATAATCGGCGGTATTATCAGTATTGACGTAGCTGAATTTCAGACCGGCCTCTAATTTAAGGCTTTGGGAAAGGGGGCGGGTATAGTCCGATTTGGCCGTATAGATATTGATGGTACTGGGCAGATTGCCAGTGAGGATGGATTCATTTTTCTTGCTCATATCCGGATAGTAGGTGATATTGTCGAAATACTGATCGCTGAGGGAGGAGTATCTGACATAATCGAGGTCGATGGTCAGTTCTCTTCCGGTGGAGTCATACTGGTGGCGGTAGTTCAGGTTGACAGATCCGTTCTTCCAGGTGGTCTTATTGGTGCTGGGTGAATAGACGATGCTATCGACGGTGTTGTGTGCGTCTTTCAAAAAAATATTGCTGCTGGACCGGTTATTTTCCTCATTTCTGAACCCGCTGACCACGAATCCCAGGGTGGTCTTATTGCTGGCATAATAGTCCATTCCGAATTTGACATTTGCCTCGGGGTTAATGAAATGCATATTTGACTGTTGGGTAAAGATCGAATTGATGACTTTACTGGGTCCGGGATCAAGGTAATTGCGGTTGATATCTATTTGCTGGAAGCCTTCCCAATGGGAGTAGCCTGCATTCAGGAAGAAATTGGTCTTTCCGTTGCGGTAGTTGAGGTTGAGGCTGCCGCTGGGTTTGGAGTAGACGCCCTGGGTATGGGTGAGGGTGACGCTTCCGTTAAAGCCTTTGGTCTTATTTTTTTTCGTTTTTATGTTGATGATGCCGGAGTTGCCGGAGGCATCGTATTTGGCGGAGGGGTTGGTCATGATCTCGATCTGGTCGATCGCGGAGGCGGGCAGGCTTTTGAGGTAGCTCGCCAGTTGGGAAGCCGACAGGTAGGTTGGTTTATTGTCGATCATGATGGTGACGCCCTGTTTGCCTTTCAGGGCGATATTGTCGTCTTTGTCCACGGTGATGCCGGGAGATCTTTCCAGGACTTCGAGGGCGGTAGAGCCGGCATTGGAGGGAGATGCGTCGACATTGACGATCATGCGGTCGGATTTCTGTTCGATAAACGGTTTTTTACCTACGACGGCTACAGACTGAAGGTTGCTGGTAGCGGCTGTCAGGACCAGGGGTGGCAGTACGACGGAAGATTTGGCGGCTGACAGTTCGAAGGGGGCTGAATAGGTGGTGGTATGCCCTACTGTGCTGGCGGATACCAGGTATTTACCATCCCGGACATTATTCAATTCAAAATGGCCTGTTTTGTTAGTGACGGTTACTTTAGTCTGGGAAGAGTCACGTGCGTTGAGCAGGGAGATAGTGGCAGATTCTATGGGTTTCTGGCCGTCATCACCGACCTGGCCGCTGATCTTACCGGTGGTCTCCTGTGCCAATCCGGCGAGGGATAAGTTAGCAGCGAGTAAGGCGGTCAGCAGCGTTTTGATATTTCTCATGGTAGTCCTTTTATATGTTTGGTACTGTTGTTTGTGTATTACAATATAAAGATTAGTACTTTGCATTGCATAGATCATTGTTTTGTGGTAGATGGCCATTATCATTGATAATTGGTAAGATCCATCCGTTTTAATTTTTAGGGGAATGTGGTTTTGAGTACGAATAATCCATTGGCCGAAATTACCAGAGGGCAGGTTTGCCGGAACCGAAAGTTATTCCGGTACCATTCCTGACAACATGAGACGCGGAAATTTCCTGGGTGTTACATAAAAATGGGGAAGAAGGATAAAAGGAATTTTTTCAGGAAGAAAGGTCGGGAGACGCCTTATTAGTTCAACTGATGGAAGCCGTCTTAACCTTCTTTTTGAGTACTACCAGCAGGATGCCCCCTGAAATAACGAGCAGGGAGGAGATGATCTCTGCCTGGGTGGGGTGGAATCCGAAAATGCTATAGGTAGTGTTGACACGTATCTTTTCGATAAAGAACCGTTCGATTCCATTGAGGATCAGGTATACGGCGAATAGGGCTCCCGGAACCTTCAATCGTTTACGAAGCGACCAAAGGACGAAAAAGAGGCCAAGGCAAACCAGGGTCTCGTAGAAGGGGGTCGGGAAGACGGGGATCGGCAATTGGCTGCAATACCCGCCATCACAACCGGTGATCCGGACACCTTCATTAATGACATTATGCGGATAGGGATAAGCGAACAGCCAGTCGGGTAGAAAAGAGGGAGCTTTGACGTTCAGGTGCCGGATATTTTCCAGGCTTCCGAACTGGGGCAGGTAGAGTTGTTTGTATTGTGTTACGATCCTTTCGTATAGTATCGGGCTGGACAGGAAAGGCTTACCATCGGGAGTCGTATAATAAGCGCTGTTGAGAATCCCCCAGTCCCCGTCGCCGGAGACCTGACAACCGATACGGCCGACTGCATAAGCCAGCATGAGGGCCGGGGCGGCGGCGTCGTTCAGGTGCCAGAAAGTGATTCCATTCTTTTTAGCATAATACCAGATAGCCAGGGCGGCGCAGATCAGGCCTCCGTAGAAGGTCAGTCCGCTAAAGGATAAGAGGGATTCGAGAGGATTCCTCACAAAATCGTCCCAGGTTTCGAGGCTGTTAAAGACTTTGGCTCCGGCAAAGCCGAAGATAGCGGCGAAGATGGTCATATCCCCCACCCTGTCATGAGGCCAGATCCTTATTTTTCTTTCTTCCGGCGTCGGTAATTTCTGTTTGTTCTTCTCCCACCATTTCAGGCCCAGAAAAAGGAGCCCTACCAGGATACCTGCCGGCCAGCTGCCTTCGGAGGACATGATAAAATCCTGCGGATTAGCGGTGAGGGTGCTATTGGATACGAATAAGCCGATAATTTTAAATCCCAATAAAAAGCCCAGAATAAAATTCAAAAAGAGCTCCATCAGGCCAGCCGGTTTGCCGACCAGGATCAATTCATCCTTTCCGAATAAGAGGCCTTCTCTTTCCTTACGGAGCAATTCTTTGGACAAGACGATAAAAGCCGCACCAAATGCCAGGGCTACGAAAAAACCAAATGAATTAACGAACCGTAAAAATTGCCAGCGTTCGCCCGCTCCGAATAAATCCTTGAAAGCGTAATAAAGATTGGGATACATAAATAAAAGTTCAGTAGCGAAGATTCACAAGAGCACAAACCTACATTAAAATGCGCAAAAAAAATATTCTCCCCGAAGTAAAAGAAACTGAGCTGTTTATACAGTAAAAAGAGGGCAAATCCCATTCTCCAAATAAAAAAATATCCACACACACTAAACTCTGGGGATTGCCGTTCCACAAAACTGTTCCACGGGGAACATTTTTCCCACGCAACACACGCTAATTCTACATCCTGTAGATTATTCACAGATGTGGATATTTTCCAATCAGAAATGAGTTTTCCACAAAGTTTCCGGGAAGTTGTAAGTCTCTTGTTCAGTTATCCCCATCGGACTGCCCGCCCTTGCGTTTTAGGCCGGAAAATTTCGGATAACCAGATGCTTCAACAATTTTTTGTAAATCCACGATTTTTTTAATTGGCTTAGAAGACCTTTTTAAATTTGTAGGATCAAAAAAAGGAGGTGTTATGAGTGTAAACTATGTAGATCCGTTTACTGATTTCGGGTTCAAAAAGATTTTTGGGGAGGATACCGGGATTTATAGCACAAAAAACCCCTTCTGCGAACAGAAGGGGCATTACTATGAACAAAGCTGGAAAATCCCAGCAAAAAAACTTCGCGTTCATTCAATCATCAGCAGTATTCATCAAAAGCTGCGATCAGGTTATGCGCGATCAGCTGAGCCGGACGGCCTTCGATCTGATGACGTTCGATCATATGCACCAATTGTCCATCCTTAAATAAAGCGATAGCGGGAGAAGAGGGAGGATAGGGCAACAGGTGTTCCCTTATCTTCTGAATAGCTTCTACATCGAACCCTGCAAAGCTGGTGGTAAGAAAATCAGGCTTTTTAGTGCTATTAGCCACTGCCATCAGCACACCGGGGCGGGCTGAACCTGCAGAGCAGCCGCATACGGAGTTAACCATAACCAGAGTCGTCCCTGTCTTTTGTAATTGTGCATCTACCTCGGCAGGAGTCTGTAATTCATTAAAGCCATTGTCTGTCAATTCCTCCTTCATCGGTAATACTATTTCTGCTGGATACATTTTATTATGATTTATTTAAGTTGATCAATTAATAACACAAATTTACTTAAAAAGTTGATTGGGGATTAAAATCCAATTCAATCTGAACGATTTCTGCCTTGTAAATTGCTGAAGACCTGTTACCGGGTGTCAATCGGAACAAATGTCATACAATTTCGAATCCTTCTGCGATTCTGTCACCCTAAATAAGCCTGATTTGCCAAAAAATCCTGAAAAAAAGCTTTTTGGCCTGCTGGTATAGGGTTTGATCTTTCTTCCCCGTCAAGCAAATTGAATAACTCAAAAAATAAGCATTACTATGACACTCGTAAAAGTTAACAACGCAGGCCACAAGAGCCTTTCCAGCTTTGTAGATGAATTCTTTCATGAACTTCCTACCAGCTGGGGACGGGAAGGATATTCCAGCTTTCCTCCGGTCAACATACATGAGACCACTGACGGTTATCATCTGGAAGTAAGCGCTCCGGGCCGCAGTAAGGAAGATTTCAAGCTGGCCCTTGAAAATGGTCTGTTGACTATCAGCTTCGAGAAAAAAGAAGAAGCTAAGACGGAAGAATACAAGACGATCCGGAAGGAATTTTCTTTCAGGAGCTTCAAACGCAGCTTTACCCTTGATGATCGCATTAATAGCGAAGGGATACAGGCTAAGTATGAAAATGGCGTTCTGAAGCTGTACCTGCCTAAGAAGGAACAGGTGAAGGAAAGCACCAAACAGATCAATGTTCAGTAATGGAGAAGCCTTTTCATAAAAATGATCATTTATGCCTTATCTAAGGCGAAAATGAATTTGAACGTTTCATAGCAGTTGGTTTTGGTTTTAAAAGGGTCTGGCCCGGAGGCAAAATTTCCGGGCCGACCCTTTTTCATGTTTGTCCGGTAAAGAGGGAGCTCTTTACCGGTGGGCCAGCTCAGAAGGTAAAATTTCTGAGCTGCCCCCTTTTTTGCATTTTAGCAGCCAAATGACGCTTTTTATTGACGCTCTTAGTCTTAAGCGGATTCTTTTTTATATTTTTATTACCTGCTTTATCTTGTGATTGTTTTAATTTCGGGGTCAAATAACCTATTTTATCCAAGAATATGATTAAACCCGTGAAAGTTATCAAGTTTTGGCTTTTGGTAGTAGCAGGTCTGGCTTTTTCCACCATAGGTTTCGCGCAAAATCCTGTTTTCCACATTCCCATGCCCATATCCGATACGGCAAAAAGGGGTGATGACTCTACTGCTTTGAGGATCCGCAACCTCAACCCCTATTTTACCCTGCATGTAGACTCCACGCTCACTTATCAGCTCGAAATCAACAGAGATCCCAGCCGTTATTTCTTTTTTATGAAAAATGCCCCGGTAGGTTTGAAGATCAAGGAAAACGGACTACTGACCTTCAAAGCAGAGAAATCTTATTTTCTTTCCGGCAGGCTGAAGTATGACTTCGAATACAAGGTAAATATCGGGGTACAAAACCTCAATGACCCCAAAGACCGTATCGATACATCTTTTACGCTGGTCTTCTTCACCACCGAAGTTATTCCCTCCCATGTAAAGCCTACGGTGAGCAGTGTCCTGTATATGGAGGAAGGAGATACGATCAGCTTCAAGGTACAATGCGAGACGGGTACCTACCCTATCGAAAGTATCAATTTCTACTCCAATGTCCCTATCAAGACCAATTCGATTGTCAAGGGTTGCAATGATGATTTTACCTGGTCGCCTCCTTTTGATTTCGTAAAAGAGTCGGATTCCGCCAAACAAAAACTACTGACCCTCTATTTTGTAGGAACCAACAAGATCTTTATGCGGGATACCGCCACCATAAAGATCTATGTAAAGGATGCGTTGAACTATCCTTATATGACGGAAGAGTACAATCTGGCCGTAAAGAATATCCGAACCTATATCCTCCGGCTGAAATACGCATTCTTCTTATTGGACAAGAAGGTGAAGAAAACAAAGAATACCCGAACCGATTTCGATATGACCACCGCTACCACCGCCCTGGGAGGTACGATATTCTCTTCGGCCGCCAGCAATGACGCCAAGACTACGGGTGCGATCCTGCCCAGTGTCGGCGTAGCCCTGGTACCCGTCAAGGAAACGGTAGCCCCTCCTCTTACGGCCGAGCAGAATCAGGCCGGCCTGGTCCGGTCTTCTATCCGCCGCCTGGAATATATTATCCGGGACAATGCCCTGGTAGGAGAAAAAGACCAGGACATCGTAAAAAAGATCGCTAATTTAAAAAACGAGCTGAAACAGACCCAGGTTCAATTGATCGAAGTGCCCCTGGAAGAAACCAGCAATATGACCGAAGAGCAATTGAACGCCTATTTTGATAATCCCAAAGTCAATAAGAAATACCGGCTGAAGAAGAAATAAGGACTCGGCCGGTTATGACCGACGGAACGATCGCCGGACCGGAAAAAATTGGATTATTTACCGGAGACGAGCTATATTTCGCAAAGCCGGCTTCCGGTAAACAAATATGACGCTGTTAGCCTGGCTCCATCAACGAACTGTTCATCGCGATGAACAGTTCGTTGACGGATGGTACGGTTGCCCAGCCGGAAACGGAAGAAGACCGCTATGCCGCCCGCGGGTTACATATATCCCAGGATCTTCAGCATGCTCTGCGCCGTTTGTTCCTTGGCGTGTATCCAGTCAGTGAGCTTTCCGTTCTTATCATATCCGACGATGACGTGTTTGGGAGAAGGGATAAGGCAATGCTTGATCCCGCCATATCCGCTGATCTGGTCCTGGTAGGCACCGGTATGGAAGAATCCCACATAGAGCGGCTCCCCGTTGTTGATCTTGGGAAGGAACACTTCGTTGATATGTTCTTCCGAGTCATAATAGTCATGACTATCACAGGTGATGCCTCCCAATACAACCCGCTGGTACTCCACATCCCATTTATTGATCGGCAACATGAGGAATCGCTCTCCGATCCCCCAGGTATCGGGCAGAGTGGTAATAAAGGAGGAGTCGATCATATACCAGATCTCGCGATCATTCTGCATCTTCTGGCCAATCACGCTATAGATATGGGCCATGCTCTCCCCTACCGTATAGCTTCCGAATTCGGTGAAGATATGGGGCATGGGCACATTGCTGCGTTTGCAGGCTTTCTTGATATTCCCTACAATTTCATTGATCATGAACTGGTAGTCATATTCAAAGCCCAGGGAATGCTTGATCGGGAAACCGCCGCCGATATTGATCGAATCCAGTTCGGGACAGATCTTTTTGAGCTGGCAATAGAGGTTGATCACCTTATTCAGTTCGCTCCAGTAGTAGATATCGTCTTTAATGCCCTTGTTGAGAAAGATATGAAGCATCTTCAGCTGGAAGCGATCCTCATTTCCCTCGATCTTGTCCACATAGAATTCCAGTACGTCGCGGGGGCGAAAGCCCAGGCGGGAGGTGTAAAACGGGAAATTAGGCTCTTCTTCCGCGGCAACGCGGATGCCCAGCTTGAAGGGGACTTTTACCGAACGCTTGTACTGTTGGAGTTCGTCCTTGTTGTCCAGGACCGGTATCACATTTTTAAACCCGGTATTCAGCAGGGAGGCGATACGGCTGGTATAAGGCTTCTGCTTAAATCCATTGCAGATGATAAAAGTATCCTTGGTGATCTTTTTGCGGGCGTATAACCGCTTGATGATCTCGATATCGTAGGCATAGGAAGTCTCCAGGTGAATGTCGTTCTTCAGCGTTTCTTCTACGATAAAGGAGAAGTGGGAGCTCTTTGTACAATAGCAGTAGTAGTATTTCCCTTCGTACTTGTGTTTTTTGATCGCATTGGCAAACATCTTCTTCGCCTTGTTGATCTGCATGCCGATCTTGGGCAGATAGGTCAGCTTCATCGGAGTACCATACTTGGCGATCAATGCCTTCAGGTCAAGGCCATTGAATTGAAGGGAATTTTCTTTAACGTCAAACCCGTCTTGGGGAAAGTTGAAGGTTTGCTTCACCAGATCGGTGTATGTATTGTTCATTGACTGGTCCAGATGTAAAGAATTAATGGTTAACAAAAAAAAACTATGCAAAAGTGTACTTTTTTCAACAATTCGAAAAAAATAAAAAAGGGCGGGCGTCGCGGAGAAAAAAGAAGGCCCGCTAATGCGGGCCTATATTATGATAACGTTACCATTTGGATCTATTTAACGGCTTCTACCAGCGCTTTGAAGGAAGCCGGCTCATTCATAGCCAGGTCAGCCAGAACCTTACGGTCGAGGCCAATTCCTTTTTCAGCCAGTTTGTGGATAAAGACAGAATAGGTCAGGCCTTCTGCCCTTACGGCGGCGTTGATACGGGCGATCCACAAAGTGCGGTATTCCCTTTTCTTCAATTTACGGCCTACATAACGGTATTGAAGACCCTTCTCCAATACGTTCTTGGCGACGGTGTATACATTTTTACGTTTGCCGTAGAACCCTTTTGCTTCTTTTAAGATGCGTTTTCTGCGTGCCCTGGAAGCAACGGCATTTACTGAACGTGGCATATCTTACTGATTTGAAAATTAAAAAATGTGGTAATCTTAGTTTAAGCGCTGTGCTTATTTAAGTCTTAATAAGCGTTTGACAAAATCGGTGTTGGCTGCGCTAACGAAACCTTTCTTGTTCATAACACGTTTGCGCTTTTTCGATTTTTTGGTAAGAATGTGGCGTTTGAAAGCTTTCTGGAAGCTGATTTTGCCGGTGCCGGTCACTTTAAACCTCTTTTTGGCACTTGAATTGGTCTTTACCTTTGGCATTTTCTAATCCTTTTAGAATGACACCCTGCTGGCGGGCCCGCACAGGCGGACCACTTATGGAGCCGTTTGGGCTGTTAAAATGGAGCGCGAAGGTACGGATTTGGGCGGAGAAAAATGCAAATACTTTGAAAAAAGAGGAGCTTCTTTTAAATAACGAGCCGCCCGGGCAAAATAAAAGAGCCGCCCCGCGGATGCGGGGCGGCTCTTTGTAATATAACAATGTGATTATGAAGCGGATGCGCCTTTTTCCTTTTTCTTCTGGGGTTTGGGGGCCCAGATGGCGAGCATTCTTTTGCCTTCCATTTTGGGCATACCTTCCAGCACGCCGGCGTCATTCAATCTTTCGGCGAACTTGAGGAGCAGCAATTCACCTCTCTCCTTGAACTGGATAGCCCGGCCTTTGAACTGGACATAGGCTTTTACTTTGTTGCCATCCTTCAGGAATTTCTCGGCGTGTTTGGCTTTGAAATCGAAGTCATGGTCATCCGTATTCGGTGTAAAGCGGATTTCCTTTACTTCGGAGGCCTTGCTCTTGGCCTTCATCTCCTTTTCCTTCTTCTTCTTCTCGTAAAGGAATTTATTGTAATCGATGATCTTACAAACAGGAGGGTCTGCATTGGGGGAGATCTCCACCAGGTCGAGCCCTTGCTCCTGCGCCATTTTCAGCGCTTCCTGTATAGGATACACCCCTACCTCGATATTATCACCGACCAGGCGTACCTGCGGCACCCTGATCATGTTATTGGTACGATGTTCTTGTTGTTGTTCTTTTCTGAAACGTGGATTAAAATTACCTCTC
>DATMGS010000049.1:0-59468 GCA_035555335.1 Puia sp. | reverse complement strand
GACCTGCCCCTTCCACTTCACTTCCACCACCTCGGCTAACCGCTCCACCCGAAAAGGACCACCGGCATGCTTGCTCACCAGCGCATCCGTCACATCAAACCCAATATTATGCCTGGTGCCGGCATACTCGGCTCCGATATTGCCAATGCCTACTATCAGGAACTTACCCATAGAGGGAAGGGTATTTAAAAATAACAAAAACCCGGTTAAGATTTAACCGGGTTTCTACTAATAATCTAATTTATTTTTTGGCAGCTGCAGCCGGTTTAGCAGCCGCAGGAGCAGCGGCGGCAGCAGCTGGTTTAGCGCCACCAGCAGCAGGTTTAGCAGCAGCACCAGCCGGAGCACCGGCAGCTTCTTCCTGTTTCAGCTGACGAGTCAGGACAATAGAAGCGATCGGAATACGGGGAGAGTTCAGGATCTCATAATTGTCCGCTTTCACGTCTTCCACCCGTACGTTACCATTCAACTCCAGTTCAGTCAGATCTACCTCGATATTTTCTTTCAAATACTTAGGCAGGGTCTTGATCTTTAAAACTTTCATCTTAGTGATCAGCTTACCACCGTCTTTCACCCCTTTCGCAGCGCCGGTGAACTTGATCGGAATAGTCGCTATCACTTTCTTGTCCTCTACCAGTTCCAGGAAATCCACATGGATCAGTTCATCGCTAACCTTGTCAAATTGCAGATCCTTCAGGATGCACCTGTAAGCCGTGCCTTCTACCTTGACCTCCGCTAATTGGAACTCGGATGTATACACCAGTGTTTTAAAAGATGTCGCAGGAGCTGAAAAATTCACTTCCTTAGCACCCCCATAAATTACACCGGGCACTTTTTCCTCAGAGCGAAGTAGGCGGGTGGCTTGTTTGCCCAGTTCGGTCCTGAGTTGTCCTTCGATTGTAATCGTCTTCATTTGTATGCTTGTTTAAAAATTACGTATTCTTAAGCCCTCTTACTTGTTCCTTAGCTGCGAATGAATGAACAATCCCGTGATACTCCTGTTCTCATGCGCATTCCGGATAGCAACGGCAAATAATTCCGCCACACTTAATACCTTGATCTTAGGGCTCGTCTTTTTCAGGGGGATCGTATCACACACCACCAGCTCGTCCAGCACACTGTTCTCAATGTTGGCATAAGCATTTCCGCTTAACACCGGATGAGTACAGAGAGCCCTCACACTCCTGGCCCCTTTTTCCATCAGCAGCCCCGCAGCTTTCGCCAGCGTCCCGCCCGTATCACAAATATCATCGATAAGAACTATATCCCTGTCCGTAACATCCCCGATTACTACCATGCTGGCTATCTCATTAGCCCTCTTCCGGTGCTTATCGCAAATCACCATTTCCGCATTGAAATAAGCCGAAATTTCACGGATTCTGTTGGCACTACCCACGTCAGGGGCGGCAAAGGTAAGGTTTTCCACCTTAAGTTGCTCAATATAAGGGATAAAAATAGCCGAACTGTCCAGGTGATCCACCGGAATGTCGAAATAGCCCTGGATTTGAGGAGCATGCAGGTCCATCGTAATGACCCGATCCGCACCAGCTGCCACTAACATATTGGCTACCAGCTTACTACCTATCGCCACCCGCGGCTTATCCTTACGATCCTGGCGGGCATACCCATAATAAGGGATCACCGCCACCACCTTATAAGCCGAAGCCCGGCGGGCCGCATCGATCATTAATAACAGCTCCATGATATTGTCCGCCGGAGCGTAAGTACTCTGCACCAAAAAGACCATATCGCCCCGGATACTCTCGTCAAAGACAGTCTGAATCTCCCCGTCACTGAAATGCTGAATGCTGATTTTCCCCAAAGGATGACCAATATTCTGAGCGATTTTCTCGGCCAGATATCTCGAACCCGTACCGCAAAAGATCTTGGCTGTATGCTGCATATATGTAAGTGAAATAGGACGCGAAGATATAAATGAAAAAAGAATACCAGCAACCCTTTTCAAAAATTATTAACCGGCCTCCCCCCTGGCCGCCAGCCATATAGACACAAGACAAGCTATCCACCCATAGGCAGATAGCTTGGAAAATTTTTAACAGAGCTTATAATTAATGCGTTACAGACGCCAGCTGTTGCTTACCAACCACCACTGTAGCCGTCTTTTCCGCCTCCTTGGAAGCAGATTTGGAATTCAAAGCATAAAAAATAGAGGAACAAACGAAAATAGAGAAGAAAAGGGCTACAACATACATGCCGATACAGAACAGAAAAGGCTGCCAGCCACCGATTGCGTTAAAGGTTGTGCGTTTCATTGGATTTTAAATTAGTTTTCAAAGGTTACGGGTGTCCAAAACAAGATTACGGATGTCTAAAAACACTAAACTATTTCTATAACGAAGGAGTTAAATCCTTATTTTAACACCCTGTTATAATATCGAAAATAACGACTAAATCTGGTCTATGCAAGGGCAAAAACACTCGATTAAAGACTGGGCAAAAGACGATAAACCACGCGAAAAACTACTTAGTAAAACCCCCGGTGCCCTGAGCGACTCCGAACTGCTGGCCATCCTGATCGGTAGCGGTACCCGGGAACATAGCGCTATTGACCTGGCTAAACAGGTGCTTAAGCTGGGAAAAGATAATCTTTTGGAGCTGGGAAAATTGACCGTACCGCAGCTGACCAGGATCAAAGGCATCGGCCAGGCCAAAGCCATTACGATCGCCGCAGCGCTGGAACTGGGCCGGAGAAGGCAGATCGCCCTCTCTCTGGAAAGACCCCTTGTAAAAAATAGCCGCGAAGTGGCCGCTTATCTGCAAGCTATACTGCGCGATCTCCGCCATGAAGTCTTTGGCGTCATTTATCTCAACAGCGCCGGTAAGATCCTCCTCGACGAGATCGTCAGCCAGGGAGGCCTCACCAGCACAGTAGCCGATCCCCGGCTCATTTTCAAAAAAGCCCTCATAGAAGAAGCCACCAGCCTCATCCTTTACCACAACCACCCCTCCGGAAGCCTCCGCCCCAGTAAACCCGACAAAGAGTTGACCACAAAAATGAAAGAAGCCGCCCAATACCTCGATATCAAACTAATGGACCACATTATCGTAAGCGAAGAAGGCTATTTCAGCTTCGCCGATCAGGGACTGCTCTAAATCCGCCAGCCCCCGCCCCCTGTCATGCCTGCGCCGTAGGCCCTCCAAAATTAAACGGTAATTGCACCTCCTCCAGATCCTGTATCTTCCCATTGGCCGTCTCGAACCGGCTCAGATTGTCCGTCAACGCCTTCATGAACCGCTTGGCATGCTGCGGAGTAAGAATGATCCTTGACTTCACCTTACTCTTGGGAGTCCCCGGCATCACATTCACAAAGTCGATCACGAACTCCGCATGAGAATGCGTAATGATCGCTAAATTGGCATACTGCCCCTCCGCCATCTCTTCACTGATCTCTATATTCAATTGATTATTAGGCTGTTGATTATCTGACATACAAAAATTTTGCGAAAGGTATAACAAATACAAAAAGCTGCCAAACGGCAGCTTTTTGTTATACAAAGTCTGATTATCCAATCTTATTGCGCATCCCACCATACCCTGCTGGCGGTCGTGACACCTTGCTGTTCAGGTTGAGGATTTGACAATATTTCCGTAGAAGAATAAGGCCATCTCCTGGGAATATAATTTACATAGGCATTCTGAGCCAGGGTCAGACTGGGAAATCCTGTACGTCTCCAGTCATTATAAGTCTCGGGCGATAGAAAATCCGCCACATACTTCTCTGTAATGATCTGCTGGATAGCGTTCGTAGCCGTCAGCAGGGGCCTGGAGGCGATATAAACAGCCTTGGCTGTGGTGCTTATACCCAGCATATCCATATGAGCGCCGATCGCCGCCTGGTAAATAGGCTGAGCGGCAGCAGCCCCGGACTTATAGAAAGTAGCCTCTGCCTGGATAAATAATTGCTCCGCGTAAGTAGTCAGGTACAAGGGAGCAGCAGTGCCGGTTGTGATATTTTCCAGCGGAAGATAGCCTCCGTAAAAAGTATTCACCGATGAAAAGACCGTGGGATCAGGGGAGGCATCGGCGCCGGAAGGCCTTCCCTCATAATCCCCATTGGCCCCCGTATCCGCCAGGATCGGCAGTCTTGGGTCGTTACGGCTGATCAGCGAGTCGATAAAGGATTTTGCCAATACCACTCCTCCGGCTCCGGGAAGCGTATTCTCATACCAGGGTGTTTCGGCCTGGGCGCTTCCGAAATAGTGGACAGCGGCATTATCCTTGTTAGCCCCAAACCCGGTTTGCAAAGCGGCCAGTGCACTATCAGCCTGCAAAGCCGCCGTATGCCCGGGCGCTTTTGTCAGTCGCAGGTAATACCGTGCTTTAAGTACATAAATGAATTTCTTCCATTGCCCCATATCGCCATTATAAATGAAATCATCGGAACCGGGAGCAACGGCGCTGGTAGGCTGACCTATATAATATAAGGCGCTGTCCAGCATATTTTGAATACCCTGATAGATCGCTTCCTGGTTATCGTACTTGGGGGCCACATACTTAGTAACCTGCAATGCCTGTGAAAAAGGCACACTTCCCCAAAGGTCAGTGGTAATGGCCAGATTATAAGCAAAAATGGTTTTGCCTATGGCGGCATATTGATTGTGACCCGCCGCTTCCGCCTGGTTGATCATTACGTCCAGATTTTCGAACGTATTCGGGTACAAATAAAAACTCCAGGTATTGTCTACATCCACAGGAAGTATGCGATAGGTTTCCTCATTCGGAGGAGGTTGGTTGAGCGATAACTGCTGCATCCAATAAGCCGAGGTTGTTCCATAAAAACCGCCAACCACCTGCGTTCCGGTCGTTACTTCTACCGGGGTCAGGATCAGCGACTCGGAAACCGATGTTGGATTGTTAGGGTTCTTATTGACATCCAGGAATTTTTTACAGCCGGTCCCCGCCAATATCGTAGCAGCTACTATTATGAAAGTTATTTTATTCTTTTTCATTGTCATTTTTTTGTTGTTACTAAAACGAAGCCCTTAAACCAATGATAATATTATGATTGGAAGGAACCATAAAATTGGCGAACCCCTGTCCGTTTCCACTGCCATTCAAGCTTACTTCCGGATCGGAACCCGTGTATTTTTTCCATAGTATGAAATTGGTGCCCGTTACCGTCAACGTAAGCCCCTTGACTATCGTTCCCTTCAGCAGGGAAGAGCTGAAATTATACCCCAGTGATGCCTGGCGAAGCTTGAAATAAGAGCCGTCTTCCACGGAGGATTCATCCGCAATGGAAGAGATATTCTGGTAATAATTCTGGTTCAGGGCCACGGCCTGGGTATTCTGTTTGCCGGTGCTCTGGATAATGCCATCGAAAACTTTCATGGTTCCTCTGTTCTCCGTCACCTTAGGAGTTCCATAGAACAGCAAATAATGATTATCCAGGTTCAGGATATCGCCTCCATGTTTGTAATCCAGCACAAAGGAGAAGGAGAATGCTTTATAGGTAAGCGTACTGGTCAGGCCTGCGATCCATTTGGGGGTAACATTCCCGATCGGCGCCAGATCGTTGGCAACCTGTGGATAAGCATTGTCGTTAAGTAATAATTTATTGGTGGCGCTATCCCGCAGGAAATGGGACCCATAAATGACGCCATAAGGTTTCCCGGGGAAGGCAAAGATCCCGGGATTGGTAAAACCCGCAAACTGCAGGTAAGGAATTCCGGGAGCCAGCCGGATGACCTGGTTCTTTATCTTGGTAAAATTGAAACCCAAATCCCAGGTGAAATCTTTAGTCCGGATTGGGGTAAGACCCAATACGATTTCGACACCCTTATTCGTCATATCGCCGGCATTGATATTGGCCGAAGAAAAGCCGGTAGTGGGAGGAAGCGGCGAGCCGGGCGTCAATAAATCCTTACTTTTCTTATCGAAATAGGTCAGGTCCAGGCTAACCCTGTTCTGAAAGAACTTGGTTTCCAGGCCTGCTTCGAACTCATTGACACTCTCATTTTTCAGCGGGTAAGCATAAGTACTCGTAAGCTGGAAGCCATTTTGCCCATTTACCGGGAAGACGATATTGCCTACAGAATTATGCAAATAAGGGTTACTCAGCGAATAAGGTGGAACATTATCGCCGCCTACGGCAGAATAAGAAACCCTCAATTTTCCGAAATTAAAGATCGGGTTGTTAGCCATTCCCAGCGGTTCCGTAAAGATAAAGCCGGCGCTGGCAGAACCATAAGGATAAAATTGCTTGTCCTGGGACAGTACAGAACTGCCGTCATAACGGCCCGTAAAGTTCAACGTCAGCATCTTCATATATTCCAGGGTAGCCTGTGCATAAAACCCCACTTTCCGCTGCTTATAATAATTATAACTGGCACTGACGTTGCTGGCGTTGCTGACGTTATAAAAACCCGGGATGGCCAGCGCGACCCCACTTACAAAGGAGCTGTTGTTATAATCGGAAACGACATTGTTACCCGCGATCACATCGAGAAAGAATTTATCTCCCAGGTTTTTCCTCGCTTCAAGGAACAGATCATGGTTGAAATTCTGGGTCTGGTTTTCCCGGGTATATACTCTCCCGTCTGTGGAAGTAGAGCCGATAATCCCGATATTTTCATGATAATTTAAATTGTTGACAAACATATCGGCCCCGAATCTTTCAGTAATGCTCAGCCAGGACAGGGGACTATACGTTAAATTGATGACGGGAATGATCCGGTCATTTTTTTCATCCAGCCCTGTATTGTTGACCAGCCAGTAAGGGTTGTTGCGGGCCGCCCGGTATACTTGCTGAGAGCCGTCCGGATGTACATATGGGAAAGGATTCCAGGAGATGGGCGCCGCGTAGATCGTCCACAAAGGACTGGCCAGGCTATTCCCCTCCAGCAGACGGGGATTATCCGAATGAATATAATTGAACTGCGTCGTCAGAGTCAGATTGCTCAGCAGCTTGGTGGTAAACTTGCCAAAGAAGGCATGCCGGGAATAGCTGGTGTTGGGCTCGGTCCCATCCGTTTTTAAGTAAGAGTAGGAGACCACATAATTGGATTTTTCCGTGGTCCCGCTGACCGTCACGTTATTATCGGTCGTATGCCCCGTCTTGAAGTAATCCTTTACATTATCCCTCTTTTGTACCGAAACTCCATTTACTTTGAGGGTATCTATCAACGGCCCCCAGGAAGCCGATCCCAGTTGTCCATTATTACCATCCACGTACACTCCGCCGGAACCCTGCGCATATTTATGCTGAAATTTAGGCAGGATCGGATTCTCAAAAGAATAGCTGGAGCTAAAAGCGATACTCGGCTTGCCGTTCTTACCAGCCCCGTTCTTGGTCGTTATAATTATGGCTCCCTTCGAAGCCCGGGACCCGTATAAGGCCGTAGCCGCACCGCCTTTTAATACGTTGATACTCTCGATGATATTGGGGTCGATATCGCTCCCCCTGTTGGTGGTGCCACCGGCCCCCAGGGAACCGTCGGGATTGCCCGCTTCCCCATTATCCATCGGAATACCATCGATGACGAACAAAGCCGTATTATCACCTACCAGCGTACTGTTTCCCCGGATCGTGATCTGTGCCGAACTACCCGGCATACCGCTGGAATTGGTTACCTGCACGCCGGCTACTTTACCGGCCAGGGCATTCACCAGATTGTTCTGCTTAGCCTCTACCAGGGAAGTTCCCTTCACTTCCTGGGTAGCATAGGTAAGCAGGCGTTTCTCCCTTTTAATACCCAAGGCCGTTACCACGACCTCAGACAGACTGGCATCTGATTGCCTCAATGAAATACTAAGATTTTCTAAATTTCCTACCCGGACTTCTTTGGGTTCAAATCCTACACCGCTGATAATCAGTGTGGCAGAAGGGGAGGCATTGATTTTGAAAGTTCCATCAGCATCTGCGCTGGTGCCTGACTTCAGGCCTTTGATCTTGACGGTCACCCCGGGGATGGGAGTGCCTTTTGAATCCGTCACTTTTCCTGTAATTTCCTTCGTTTGGGCAAATACCAGCATGCTACAGCATACCAGTATCCCTAATAACATTAGAGATTTTCTCATGTTGACAGTGAGTTTACTATTTATTAATGTGTGTGAAACAGTGACTCCAAAAATAGTGATTTTACGAATTTTCCAAAAGAAAAGTTAAAATCATTAAAAAATAATATGACAATTAATTACTGACAACTGCTGCATCGATACGTTTCATTCAGAAAACACCCTCCATCTCTTATTTTATTGTGAGTTTCAATTGTTTTGGAATAGTACCTTTGCGCCATGGAATTATTAGATGGGAAATTAGTCTCCAAAGCAATCATAGATACCCTCCGGCTGAACGTAGCTCAATTGACCACAGAAGGCAAAAAGATACCCCACCTGGCGGCTATCCTGGTAGGCAACAACGGAGCCAGCGAAACCTACGTAGGAGCCAAGGTAAAAGCCTGTGCAGAAATAGGTTATAAATCGACTCTCGTCCGGCTGGAAGACAATATCAGCGAAAATAAGCTCCTGAATATCATCGAGGATCTGAACAATGACATGGACGTGGACGGGATCCTGGTCCAGCTGCCCCTGCCCAAACATATCTCAGATGAGAAGGTCATCAATGCCATCCACCCCTCCAAAGATGTGGACGGATTCCATCCCATCAACCAGGGTAAGCTGGTGCAGGGACAACCCACTTTTATCTCCGCCACCCCCCATGGTATCCTTTTATTGCTGGAACATTATAAAATAGAGACGAAGGGTAAACACGCAGTCGTCGTAGGACGCAGCAACATCGTCGGAAGACCTATGAGCATCCTGCTGAGCGGCAATACCCCTACCGGGAATTGTACCGTGACCCTTTGCCATTCACATACCCGCAATCTGGGGGAAATATGCCGGCAGGCCGATATCATCGTGGCAGCCCTGGGACGCCCGGAATTCGTTACGGCTGACATGGTTAAACCGGGAGCCATCATCATTGACGTAGGTATCACCCGCGTCCCCGATGCCACTAAAAAAAGCGGCTTTGCCCTCAAAGGCGACGTAAAATATGACGAAGTGGCGCCCCTATCCAGCTATATTACCCCCGTACCCGGTGGAGTCGGCCCTATGACGATTGCAGCCCTGATGAAAAATACCTTTTTGGCCTGCAAAGAGCGCAACGAAGGCAGTCTTAATTAAAAGGTAGTCTTACATCAAAGGCAGCCTGTTTTAAAAGCAGTCTTAATTTCTTAAATTTAAATAAACCGGTGAACTCTTATTCGACATGCAACTAGCTACATCCAATAAACAGGCAGGGGTTTTGCCCGTAATGGAAGCCTTTTATACCATCCAGGGGGAAGGCTTTCACCAGGGGAAAGCAGCCTATTTTATCCGCCTCGGCGGCTGCGATGTAGGTTGCGTATGGTGCGATGTAAAAGATAGCTGGGACGCAACAGCACACCCCCGACTGCCCATAGAGGAGATTGTCGCCGCCGCCAGCGCCTTTCCCGGCCGCCTGGCCGTGGTAACAGGCGGAGAGCCCCTGATGCACGATTGCACCGGGCTGACCCGGCAATTATACGAGGCCGGATTCACCACCAATATAGAGACCTCCGGAGCCTGGCCCCTGAGCGGCAAGTGGGACTGGATCTGTCTCTCCCCCAAAAAATTCAAAGCCCCCCTCCCCGAAATCCTACCCCTGGCCAATGAATTAAAAGTGGTCATTTACAATAAATCAGACTTCGAATGGGCCGAACAATGGGCCGCCCGGGTAGCTCCCAATTGCCGCCTCTTCCTCCAGCCCGAATGGAGTAAATCAACCGCCATCACTCCCCTGATCATCGATTATATCAAAGACAACCCCAAATGGGAGTTTTCCCTCCAGCTGCATAAATACATCCAAGTTCCCTAATTTCCCCTTTAGGGAGCAGAAGTCTAATAAATCTTTATAACATACGTTTTAGATTTTGATTCGTAATTTTCCCGGTATGAGAAACCACTCCTCCTTTATTTTGTCCGCCGCCCTATGCCTGCTGATCACCCGGCCGGCCCATGCACAATACGTCGTAGAAAAAGTAAATAAGAAGGCCGCCCAACTCTACTCAAAAGCCATGGAGCTGGCTGAGTCAGACGATTTCAAAGGAGGGATCGAAGCCTTACAGCAAGCCATAAAAATTGACAATAAATTCGAAGACGCCTATCTCTCCCTGGGCGGCATGTACGGCGAAGGCAAGGACTACCAGAACGCCATCGATAACTACGAAAAGGCCAGAGCCATAGACAGCATCTATTTCCTCGACTATAACCTCCCCTATTCAATCAACCTGGCCGGAAAAGGAGATTTTGAAAAAGCCCTGCAAGCCGTCAATTTATTCCTGACCGTCCCTAATTTAAATGAGAAAAGCCAGAAAGCCGGCCAATACAGGCAGAGATGCTACCAATTCGCCCTGGATTACGCCCGCGCACAAAAAGACCCCGATTATAAATTCGAGCTGCAGAACATGGGAGACAGCATCAATAGCGCCGTCTCGGAATACTACCCCACCATCACCATCGACGGCTCCAAACTGATCTATACCCGCCGGGTCAACAATTACAATGAAGATTTCTATGAGTCGGAGAAGGTGAATGGGTCCTGGAGCAAAGCCAGGAGCTTGCCCGGCAACATTAACACCAACCAGAATGAAGGAGCGCAGAATATTTCCCAGGATGGACAATGGCTCATCTTCACCGGATGCAATTTCCCGGAAGGACTCGGAAGCTGCGACCTCTATATATCTTATTTAACGGCCGACGGATGGAGTACCCCCGAGAACCTGGGAGACAGCATCAATACCGAATCCTGGGAATCCGCCCCCTCCCTCTCCCCCGATAAAAGAGACCTCTATTTTGCCAGCCGGAGACCCGATGGCTACGGCGGCAGTGATATCTATGTCAGCCACCGCCTGCTCAACGGACATTGGAGCGCACCGGAAAACCTCGGCCCCGTTATCAATACCGCCGGAGATGAAGGAACCCCCTTTATCCACGCCGATAACCAAAGCCTTTATTTTACGTCCAGCGGCCATCCCGGTTACGGTGGAGACGACCTCTTCCTATCCAGGAAAGGCCCCAAAGGCATCTGGTCAAAACCAGAGAACCTCGGCTATCCCATCAATACCATTGAAAACGAAGGGAGCCTTGTCATCTCGGCAGATGGTAAAACAGCCTATTATGCCAGCGATCGGGCCGATAGCCGCGGAGGTCTCGACCTCTACAGCTTTCAATTACGCAATGACATCCGCCCCGCCCGGACCTTTTGGGTGAAAGGAAAGGTATTTGACAGATCCAGCCACAAAGGACTCCCCTCCAGCGTCGAACTCACCGACCTTTCCACCAAAGAAATGATCAGCAAGCTGCAAACGGACGAAACCGGCAATTACCTCATCACCTTGCCGAAAGGGAAAGACTATGCCTTTAATGTGAACAGAAAGGGATACCTCTTTTTTTCGGAGAACTTCCCCCTTAGCCAGCAACAAGGCGACACCGCATACAATATCGATATCCCCCTCCAGGCTATCGAAGCCAACGCAGCTATCGTATTGAAGAACATCTTTTTCGACCCCGCTAAATATGAGCTGAAACCCGAGTCCCAGGTAGAGCTGGACGAAGTCGTGCAGCTGATGAAAGACAATCCCACGGTAAAGATCCAGATCAATGGCCACACGGACAATTCCGGAAAAGCGGCCGACAATATCGGACTGTCGGAAAACAGGGCCAAATCGGTAACCTCCTACCTCATAACGAAAGGCATCAACGCCGGCAGACTTTCTTCCCGGGGTTACGGAGATACCCAGCCCATCGCCAATAATTCCACCACCGAAGGACGCGCACAGAACCGCCGGACCGAGCTCAAAGTCATCAGCAGATAAATGGGGATATAAAAGAAAAATTCCATTCCCGCTTTATCCTAATTTTATAGGCTCACGGTCGCCCCGGACACAGAGGTGATCAACTTTTACAGCCTAAGGATCGCCCCATGGAAGATGATCTTTTATATCAACTGGCCCTTTCCAGAGTACCTGGTATCGGTCCCGTATATGCGAGAAGGCTGATCCGGGAATTCGGCGACGCCAAAACCATTTTCCGGACGGACCAGCCCCTGCTGGAGAAGATCTGCGGCACGAAGGCAGCCGGAGCCATCATAAACTTCAGGGAATTTCAGGAACTGGAAAAAGAACTGTCCTTCCTGGAAAAATATTCCATACGCCCCCTTTTCATCACCGATAAAAATTACCCGCAGCGACTGCTCCATTGCGATGAGATACCCGTCCTCTTATTTTACAAAGGCAACACGGATCTCAACAGCCCCAAAGTCATCGCAATTGTCGGCACCCGCACCCCCACGGAATATGGCAGACAGGCCACAGAACGATTTATCAGAGACCTCGCCTCCTCCCTGCCCCAGTCCGCCATTGGTTCCGCATCATCCCCTCCCGATCCATCCGCCGGCCAGCCATCACCAGAACCTGCACCATCCGGCTCTTCTCCAGCCACCCCCTCATCTTCCGGGCTCGCCTCCTCCAACATCCTGGTCATCAGCGGTCTAGCCTATGGGATCGACGCAGTCGCCCACCAGGCAGCCCTCGACAACAACCTGCCTACCATTGGTGTCCTGGGACATGGCCTGGACCGGATTTATCCGCAGCAACATACTTCTCTGGCCAAAAAAATGGTGACCCGGGGCGGACTCCTCACCAACTTCAATATAGGCACCCGTCCTGAAAATCATAATTTCCCTATGCGTAACCGGATAGTGGCCGGCATGAGCGATGCCCTCCTTGTCGTGGAAACAGATTCCAGGGGAGGCAGCATGCTGACAGCCGGTAACGCAGTAGATTACCGTAAAAAAATATTCGCCTTCCCCGGCCGGATCAACGATAGCAAAAGTTCCGGCTGCAATGCCCTTATCCGCACCGGCAACGCACACCTGCTCACCCACGCACAGCAATTCCTGGAAGACATGAAATGGGAGCCGGCAAAACCCGGCGCAAAACAAACAGCCCTGTTCCCACACCCCACCGATGAATCGAACTTGTCGAATGAAGAACGAAGACTGCTGTACCTTCTCCGGAAAAAAACAATCGTTTCCCTCGATGAACTATCCCTTGGAAAAGGAAACAACCCCTACGGCAACGGACTGGCATTGGCCCTTCTTAACCTGGAATTAGAAGGATGGATAGACCCCATCCCCGGAAAAAGATACCGGCTCCGGGGGTAATCTACCTCAAAATCAACCCTTTGTGGCGGGTCCGGAAACCTCCCTCCCACTCCCAAACCGCCTTCCCCCACAAAAATTTGGACCGCATTTATCCGCTGCCCTATCTTTGCACATGGCAAGAATAAATCCCCCCACCAGCAGCTCAAAATCCCCCTCAAAATTTTTCGGAGAAGGACTTACGTTCGATGACGTACTATTATTACCCGCTTTTTCACAGGTTTTACCCCGTGAAGTCGACATCCGCAGTAAGCTCACCAAAGAAATCACGCTGAATATACCCATGCTGTCCGCAGCGATGGATACCGTCACCGAGGCCAACCTGGCCATGGCCCTCGCCCGGGAAGGAGGAATTGGCATCCTGCATAAGAATATGACTATCGAGCAGCAGGCGGAACAGGTCCGAAAAGTCAAGCGTAGCGAAAGCGGCCTCATCATCGACCCGATCACCCTGCACGAAGACGCAACGATCGGCGACGCCCTCCGCCTGATGAAAGAAAATAAGATCGGCGGCATTCCCATCGTCGGTGATAAAAATAGCAATACCCTCGTCGGCATCCTGACCAACCGCGACCTTCGCTTCGAAGATAACAAACGCCGCAAAGTGAGCGAGGTCATGACCAAAGAGAACCTCATCACCGCCCCGGAAGGCACCAACCTGAAAAAAGCAGAAAAGATCCTGCAGAAATATAAGATCGAAAAATTACCGGTCGTGGACAAACAAGGCCGGTTGATCGGACTGATCACCTATCGGGATATCCTGCAGCTGACCAGCTACCCCAATGCCGTCAAAGACGCTTACGGCCGACTGCTGGTCGGCGCCGCCCTTGGCATCACCAAGGACCTGCTGGACAGAGCAAGCGCCCTTCAGAACATTGGAGTGGATGTAGTCACCCTCGACAGTGCCCACGGACACCATATCGGTGTCATCAATGCCTTGAAAACATTAAAAAAGACCTTTCCCAAGCTCCAGGTCATAGCCGGTAATATCGGTACCGCCGCTGGCGCAAAAGCCCTGGCGGATGCCGGAGCAGACGCCGTAAAAGTAGGGATAGGACCAGGCTCCATCTGCACCACCCGCATCGTGGCCGGCGCAGGTGTCCCCCAGATCACCGCCGTCATGGAAGCCGCTAACGCCCTGCGTTCCCGGAATATCCCCGTCATTGCGGACGGAGGCATCCGTTATACCGGCGATATGGTAAAAGCCCTGTCGGCCGGAGCGAATGTAGTCATGATGGGTAGCGTATTCGCCGGAGTGGAAGAGAGTCCCGGCGAAACGATCATCTACGAAGGCAGAAAATTTAAATCCTACCGCGGCATGGGCTCCATCGGCGCCATGGCACAGGCCCAGGGCAGCAGCGACCGCTACTTCCAGGACGTGGAAGACGACATAAAAAAACTGGTTCCCGAAGGCATCGAAGGCCGGGTCGCTTTCAAAGGCAATCTGAATGAAGTGGTCCAGCAATATGTCGGCGGCCTGAGAGCTGGTATGGGCTACTGCGGCGCTAAAGACATCAAGGCCCTGCAGCAAGACGCCCAGTTCATCAAGATCACCAATGCCGGGATGAAAGAAAGCCACGCACACGATATCGAGATCACCAAGGAATCCCCGAACTACAGCCGATGAGCCTTCGCCGCCTATCCCCGCTCCTGCTGTCAGTACTATCGGGTTTGCTGCTGTTTGCAGCATGGCCGGTGTCGCCGCTGACCTTTCTTATTTTCATAGCCTTTGTTCCCCTTTTATGGCTGGAACAACAGGCAACCAGCCGGAAAAAATTTTTCGGCTGGACCTATGTCACCCTGGTCATCTGGAACCTGGCAACGACCTGGTGGGTAATGAACTCTACCGTTCCCGGCGGCATCTCGGCCATCCTGGCAAACGCCCTGCTGATGTGCCTCCCCTGGATCGGCTTTTACAATGTAAAAAGAAAAAGAGGCGAAAAAGCCGGTTACGCCGCCCTCATCCTGTTCTGGCTGACCTTCGAATACATCCATCTCAACTGGGAATTGAGCTGGCCCTGGCTCACCCTGGGTAATGTATTCGCCAGCCGCCCGGGTTGGGTACAATGGTACGAATTTACCGGAACCAGCGGAGGCAGCCTATGGGTCTTACTGGTCAACCTGCTGGTCTTCCTCCTGCTGCGAGCCAGATTCCCGCCTCACCGGCATGACGACACCCCCGCACATACATCCACGATACCAGTCGGGCAAGCCGCCCCTAATAGCAGTTTCAGACTGCTCCTCCTCATCGGTATATTATTGATCGTCCCGCTGATAGCGTCCCGGCTCCTGACCCCGGCCTCCTTCGGCCAGGCCGCGCAAACCGCCGCCTCCGGAGCATCCTCCGGACAAACATCGGCCGGACAAGCCGCCCCGTCAGCACAGGCATCCGTCCTGCAAGCCTCCCCTGCCCACAACATTATCCTGGTTCAACCCAACGTAGACCCCTGGGACGAGAAATTCGTGGCAGGACAAGAACAAGCCCAGCTACAAAAACTAATCCGCCTTAGCGAATCCCTGATAGACAGCAACACAGCCCTGGTAGTATGGCCGGAAACCGCCGTCCCCGTCCATATCAATGAAGACGAGATAAAGACAAATTATTTCATGGCGCCCGTATGGGACTTCCTGAAAAGACATCCCTCCGTCAACCTTCTTACCGGCATCGAAGGATTCCGCTTTTTCTCCGAACAAAATAAGACACCCTATTCCAGCAAAATACCGGACAGCGACAAATACGCTGACTCCTATAACAGCGCAGCCATACTGGATAGTAACCGCTTCCAGATATACCATAAATCGAAACTGGTTCCCGGCGTAGAAACCCTGCCCTCTTTCCTGAAATTCATGAGCCCCCTGTTTGAAAAATTCGGGGGCACTACCGGCGGGTATGCCCGGCAAGCGGAAAGAACAGTCCTACACTCCTACAACCAGACCTACCGGATCGCTCCCGCCGTCTGCTACGAAAGCATCTACGGCGAATTCATGTCCACCTACATCCGCAACGGCGCCAATCTCATCGTCGTCATCACCAATGACGGCTGGTGGGGCAATACGCCAGGTTACAGGCAACATGAAAACTATGCCCGGCTGCGGGCCATAGAAACAAGACGTTGGGTAGCCCGTAGCGCTAATACCGGCGTATCCTGTTTCATCGACCCGGCAGGAGAAGTGATCGATCCCCAACCCTGGGCTCAAACAGCCGTCATCAAAAAAACAATCCCCATCATCACCCGGCAAAGCCAGACCTTCTATGTGAAATACGGAGATGTTCTCTCCAAAATAGCGGTCGCCGGCGCCATCCTCCTGGTGATCGGGTTGCTGATAACCAGCCTGCTGGCACGCCGCAAAAACGCGGAAAACGCGACGGCCCCGACAAACCCCACAAAACGAGCAAGTGCTTAAATCAATCCCCCATAGATCAATGGCCCTCTCCTACAGGATAGAAGGAGAAGGAACGGGAAGTCCGGTAGTCCTGCTCCATGGCTTTGCAGAAGACGGCGCCATCTGGAACCAGCAGCTCGCCTTCCTGAAAAAAAACCACCTGCTGATCATTCCGGACCTGCCCGGCAGCGGACAATCATCCCCCCTCTCCGGCCCCATTACCCTGGAAGAGCTCGCCGAGTTCATAAAAGCGATCCTGGATGCCGAGAAAATCACACAATGCATCCTGATCGGACACAGCATGGGAGGATACATCACCCTGGCCTTCGCGGAAAAATATCCCGACCGGCTGAAAGCCCTCGGCCTTTTTCATTCCATCGCCTTTGCCGACAGCGAAGAAAAAAAAGCCGGCCGCCAAAAAAGCATCGAATTCATCGGCAAGAATGGCGCTCCCGCCTATATCCGGCAATCCACCCCCAACCTGTTTTCCGAATACTCCCGCAAAGCACATCCGGAGTGGATCACCAGCCTGACCGATCGCTATGCGGCCTCCATCCCCGCAGATACCCTTATTTATTACCAGCAAGCCATGATCAGCCGGCCCGACCGGTCCCAGGTACTGGCTCAATTCCCAAAGCCCGTCCTGTTTATCATCGGCCAGCAGGACAACGTCATCCCATTGGACGCCAGCCTCCGGCAAACCCATATACCCGTATTATCCTATATTCATCTTCTTGAAAATAGCGGACATATGGGCATGATAGAAGATAGCGCCGCCAGCCAGAACATCCTCCATGATTTTTTACGCCCCTATTGACCCGGTATTGACTGCCAGTGATTAATTTTACGAATGAATAAGATCATTTTAATTACCGGAGCTACTTCCGGTTTCGGAGAAGCCTGCGCCCGCAAATTCGCAGCAGCCGGCGGATATGACATCATCATCACCGGCAGAAGAAAAGAAAGATTGGAAGCACTTGCCACCTCCCTCCGATCGGCCCCCTCCGGCCAACCCGGAAAAGTCCTTCCCCTCGTATTCGACGTACAGGACAGAGCCGCCGTTTTCTCCGCCATCAGCCAACTCCCCGCCGACTGGCGAAAGATCGACATCCTCGTCAACAATGCCGGCCTTGCCCTGGGCAGAGACCTGTTCCAGGACGCCAGCCTGGATGATTGGGAGACCATGATCGACACCAATGTAAAAGGCCTCCTCTATGTATCCAAAGCCGTCACCCCTCTACTGATAGAACAGAATAAAGGCCATGTCATCAATATAGGCTCCATTGCCGGTAAAGAAGTCTATGAAAAAGGGAATGTCTATTGCGCCAGTAAATATGCAGTCGATGCCATTTCCAAAGCCATGCGGATCGACCTGCTTAAACACCACATAAAAGTAACCGCGATCCACCCGGGTGCGGCCGACACGGAATTCTCCCATGTCCGCTTCAAAGGTGACCAGGCACAGGCACAAAAAATTTACGAAGGCTATACGCCCCTGAGCGCCGAAGACATAGCTGACACCGTGTTCTACTGCGCCTCCCTGCCAGCACATGTCTGCATCAATGAAGTCAATATCACCTGCACGGCGCAAGCCAGCTCATTCTATCTGTATAAGGAAAATTTATAATCCTAAGGCGCCTCCGGCGCCCGGTCGAAGACCCATAATTAGACGTTTTGCGGGATCGGGTTATATTTTCGAAACCCGATCCCGCAAAACTACGGTGCCAGCGATATCCTGATCTGTATACCAGCCTTCGTCGTAGTGATCGGCGGCGTAGTCGATATTTTAGGATTGGTCCTTCGCTGATCGAAGTAGAGTTTTAAATTGATCCGGTTATTTAACACATAATCCAGAGAAGGAGAAATAGTGATCACCCGCTGCCCACCCGTTGGCAGAGAAGCATTCTGATCCAGGTAACTACTGGAGGTGGCATCATCCCGGATACTAAAGTCCAGCCGGAGTGTGAGATCATTTTGATTTTTAGAAGCGGCGCCAGGCGGAGCCCCGGGAGCGCCATTGGAAGGATTAGAAGGCGTTTTGCCATTACCCGCCACCTTCCACCCGAAAGGCAACGGCACCCCCCGCTTGCGGAAGCCAGCCCCCAAAGTGATCTCCGTCGAATGCGTCTCGCTCAGCTGGAAATCGATCAGGCTCAGGCTCAGCTGACGCGACTTGCTGTATCCCACCTTCGCCTGCACCTGGTTCACAAACTGCATGTCGATATCGATCAACGGGGCAAACTGCTCCGAGATCGTAATATTAGGTACCTGGTAAAAAGGCACATAGTTCCCGCTGAGCGTATCTATAAAGCCAGGCTGCCCATAACCCTGCGCATCAGCATAGTTCAGATTTGAGCTGAAGCTGTTCATGCTTAACGTACTGGTATAGCCGTTAGAGATATTCAGGTTCGTAAAGATCTTATTAAACCAGGGCAGCTTGCTCAGCCCATTATAAGTAAGATGCCAGTTCGGCTTGGGCAGGTATCCGGAGAAAGGATTGGAAGTCACACTGCCTCCGCTCTCATTGATAAGAGCGATCTTATCGGGGCTCTTACCCGTATACGCAGCGATAAAAGCAGGGATCAGCACATCCTGGGCATACCTGCCATATCCCTTTGCATACCCATCCGTACCGATCAATCCGCCAGTATAAGGATTGATATTACCCAAACGGGAAGATATGACGGCCCGGTAATTTTCGAATTTCTGGAACGTAGTGGAAAGCTCATTCGGCTTATACTTCTCGAACAATGTATTAAAGGAAATAAAGCTGACGCTGAAAGTTCCCGCCACATACGGGTTTAACCGGGCAAACCCACTGCCGCCAGCCGTATCCTTATACAGCTCGGAATAATTGGCCCCGAAAGTCTTATCCCAGTTGATCGCCAGATGCAGGTCCCGGACAGGCTCCAGCGTAGCGACAATCGAGATCTTTTGAGCATACGTTATAACATTCTGATTATTAAATCCCGTGTCGGTACTCAATAACCCTCTTTTACCCAGCCGGTTGACAAAATTGGTGTCCGCACGCTGCCCGAATACATACTTCCATCCCGGCTGATTATCCCGCAGGTTCATACCCAGCACCTTCGTACTATCCATGAACCCATAGATCGTGGAAGAAGAGTTGTCGGAATAGTTGAACGTAACATGCTTCAACGAAGTCAATATCTTGGCCAGGGCCTTGGGAAGCCCCGTCAGTTTGGGAGCCTGGAAATTATTTTTATTCCGGGCCGTATCCTTGGGGTTCGCCGGCGGCTTCCCGGCAGTATTTCCTGCCGGCTGATCCAACCCACGCAATAACTTCCATTTACTATACAATCGGGTAAAATCCAGATCGGCCAGCAGCGTTCTTTGCTGCGTATTCTGTATGCTGTTCCCCAGGGTCGTAGCCAGCTGCGAAGCCCCCGTCCAGGTATAGGTTGCCGAATACCCCGCCCGTACCGTCGTCCAATCCAGCAAAGGGATCTTGCTGGTAGGCAGCGTATAAGTGGCATTTGCGCTCTGAGAATACAATATCGTCCTTCCGCCTTTCCAGAAATTGCCCCACATACGCCGGCGGGCCGCTTTATCCAGCCGACCGCTGTCCTCATCCACCCACGCCTTATTGGTAGCCGTAAAGTCGATGGCAAGGGACCGGGTCAGATCCCAGCGCAACGTATATAACCGGTCGAACGTAAAGAATTTATTATAGGTCTCGGGCAACAGGTTCTTCGGACCACCGACATTCCGCGACCGGTAAGCCCCGAACTGCCGGTCGATATTGGCCTGAAAACCGAGTACCGTCGGCATGGGATTGAAATTGAAATCCTTGATCAGCGCCAGCCAGGGCGATTTGGTCTTTATGATCTTCTTAAATGGCTCCCAATACTTGGCCGTATGCGTATAATTATACGCCAGCGTCGCCTTATTCGTGATCAGCTCGTCCTCCACCGCCAGCGGACTATGATGCTCCGAACGATTATAGGAATAGCTGACATTGATATTCTCGATACTCCAGACCTTCAGCTTCTTTCCGCTGGTATTATTCTTATGGACATTGGTAAGGTTCAGCGTCGTCACCGTAGTCTGGTCCACCGCCTGCTCCTTAATGGAATCCTTCTGAGCCGCCGGGGCCGCCTTCAATTTGTCAGCCAGTTTAATATCCAGGTCGAAAGGATCGTATTCCGGAGTGCTGGTAGTCCTGGTCACCCCCGCATACAAGGGGATGGATATAGCGGCTTTCTTCGGCAGCAGCTTCCCTAATTCCAGGTTGGCCGCAGCATCCACCTCCGAATTATTATCATAAGAACGCTCGTTGGTGCTCTGGTCAATCGTCCCGAACCCGGCCGTTCGCTTACTACCCGATACCGTCAACGTACCCAGGTCGGCTATTTTAGTATCTACTTTTCCTACAGCAGCCCATCCCCCTTTGGTACTGATATCGGTCAGCCGCAGCTCATTGAACCAGACCTCCGTACAAATTGTAGGCTGACGTGTATTCTGCACCCCCAGAAAGATAGCCTGTATCGCTCCAAGATTAGGATTACCCAAAATCGCATAGGTCCTTCCGGTCGTATCCGACTCCTTATAATAGACATTGCTCGCCCCATTGTTATTCCGGTCCACCTTAAGCTTTACCAGACGACTCAGGGACAGATTCAGATTATTGGCCGCCGGCCAGATATCCGTATCCAGCGTAGCCTGATACTTCGTCTTTTTGAGCGGTATGCGGATCTCATAATAGTTGCTCACAAAATCACTACCTATACGGACAATCGCGGTAAGATCGTTATCGCTGAGATTATCCACCGCACCTACCGACTCCGCATGGATGAACATATCCATCGTTCCATACCGGCGAAGATCCTGGCTCGTAGTCTTATACACCCCCCTTACATCCCCATTGACCAGGTTACAGATCTGCAGGCTCATCGCCTGTTCATTAAGCAGCAGATTGACATTGTTATTGCTTAGCTCCTGCTGCCGGTTGACCCCCGGAGGAGAGACATAGATGATCGGGGTCCGGGAACTGTTCTGCTCGATATTAACCGCCGTTACATTAAAGGTAGTCGCGCTATTGGCGGGAAGCAGCGTATAATTCCCCGTCGTGTCGACCACATACTCAAAACTTCTCCAGGAATTCCGCACCAGCTCCAGCTTGGCAAACCGGCATACCACCGAATCGCTAAAGCCCGAAAGATACATACGCATAAACTGGATGGACTTGAAATCCGGGATATTGCCCACCTTCTGCGCATACTCGGAGATCGGTATCCGGAACTGGTACCAGGTCTGTGAAGCCCCTCCGCTGGGTTGAAACGTCTGCTTGTCCGTAATGAAGTTCTGCCCCACATTCATACCCGACGGAGTCAGGTTCACCCGGTATTCAAAATACTCCTCCAGCTCATTCATCGTATTATCCTTATTCAGATCTTCCTGGTCCGGATATAAGGTATACGCCGTAATCGTAGTCTGACCCGATGTGGCGATCGGCGAGTTGCCCTGGGGGTTGTTTACATTCTTATAACGGCCAAGTATACCTGTTTGCGCAGCATCGTATCGGGAATCCCTGTAATTCACAAAATTATCACTCGACGGATCGGCCAGTGCATTTTGATAGACCGCAGATCCGACCCCATAAGTAGCCGCAAGCGTATTCAGATAATTCCGGAACTTACTCACCTCCTGAGGATCAGTCATCCCATCCAACCCCACATCCTGGTAAGGCCGGTCGCTGGCATCATTGCTGAATGCCGTCGTCACCTGTATAGGATTGGCCGGCACCCGGCCCCAGACACTGCTACTGTCGATCGCCGCATTGATATTGGGCGTATTCAGTCCATTCTCGAATTCCTTTTTACCATCCCGCAGAATATCCTCGGAGACACTTCCCAGATCGAAATACAATTGCCCCCCCGTAGTATTGCCCGGCCCCGTTGGAGTAGGCAGAAAAGGACTTTGCATCCAGAACTGCAGGACCTCGATATTATTGGTCTCGAAATCCGTCTGATCCAGCGCACGCATGATCCCACCCCAACGCTTTTGCGGGTTCAGCAGTTTCCCCGTATTGCTCACGCTCCCCGACCGCATGTCAAAGTTATAAGGCCCCCGGTCCGAAGGATAATAAGCCATATCGAAGGTGATCAGCTGCGCCTGCCCCGTCTGAGGCGTCTGTTCGGGGAAGAGCTGGGTAACCTGGATCGGCGCAATCCTCGGATCCAGCAACGCATTTTCATATCGGTCCGGGTTATTGGGGTTACTCTTATCCTGTAAAGTAGGCTCGATATTATACCAGGCCACCTTGGCCCTGTTAAACCCATAATCCAGGGAGTCTTTCAGACTGCCCTCGGGAAATAACCCATTTCCCTGCGGAGTACTGGCCAGTGCCCAGCTTGTCAGCGGGAACCGGAGATCGATCGAACTGGTGGACCCCTCGAAATCATCGATATACACCGCCCCACTGGTGCCCTTGCCAATCTGCGACGGATGCCCCGGACGCAGAATAGCCGCCTCTCCATAGGCATTGATCGTACTCATCTCCTTGGTCGTATACAGGAACTTATTCACCGCCCGGGTCAATTGCGGCAACTGCCCCCGGTAGTTGATATCCACTCCGTACATGGTGTTGCGTATGGGGTCTTCCCCATAATTGGTCTTGCTGAAAAAAGGCCTCTCATTCAATCGTTCCATCGTACCGCCGATATTCAGCGACTCGGTCGCCGTACTCTTGGCCAGGTAATCCAGTCTCACCCCCATAAAACTTCGCTGCTGCAGCCCGGAATTGGCATTGTTCTCGAAAGAGACATTCACCGCCACGCCCGAATTGATGATCGCCTGGTTGATGATCTGTACCGTACCCAGATTGTAATCGACCACATAGTCGACATTTTCCTTCAGGGTCTGCCCGCCGGCCGTTACCACGACCGATCCCTGCGGCACATTGTACGCTCCCAGGGAAAGATTGGAAGTGGATTGCCCCTTGGCCACCCCGCTGAGAACATACCGGTCTACGTTAGCATAAGTCTGCGCCACCGCCTTGATCGTATCATATAGCCGATAGAAGATATATTTGTCCTTCAACGCCTGCGGCGCTCCGTTAAAAGCCAGCGCCTCCAGATCACTCCCGAAAGGCTCCAGGACAGGGAAGATGACCCTCCCGCTATTGGACAGCACCGTATACCCTTCCAGGTAATCAAAAATACCATCCGGCTGCGGGTCATTATGCGCATTCAGCCGGTCCAGATTGAGCACCGTCAATAAAGGAATATCGGCCTTCGGCCCCTCCGGTAAATATCTTTTAGTGCCTTTACTGGGTTCATCGTAGGAGATATTGAACTGAAATCCCGTTTGCTGGATATTAGAGAGATAACTGCCACTCGCCGTCTTCAGCGAATAGACGTTCTTCATCATCAGGTTCCACAATGGCAGATTCGTACGCTGGGAAGTGGCTTTCAGCAGTTTAAGATACAGCACCTTCTGGGAACCCGACCCCGTTCCCGCAGCCGTATCCGGAGGCACATCCGAGCTGAATTCACCCACCTGGTAAATATGCCCGTTATAGCTGTATTGATAAGCCACACCCAGCACATCGTTGGCCTGAAGCGTCTGGTTCACGGAAATGAACCCGATCTGCGGGTTAAAATAATAATCCGAGGAATTCAATTTCCGGGCATAGACCATTTCAAAATCCTGGACCTGCGTCAACCCCAGCGAATTAAGCTTATTGGCCGCCGAAGAAGGCACCCGGCTGGAAGGATCGTTGATGATGCTCCGGTATTCGTTATTGGCGTCATTCTGCGGATAGGGCAGCCCATTCCCTTTAAAATTGGTATTATAAGGATTGCTTTCCCCCAGATCCATCAACCCCACGATATTCCTGGACCCCGTGTCCACCCCCGCCCGGTTGGTCACCCAGACCTCTATCCGCAGAATCTGTACCTGGGAAGTGACGACCGGCAGCTTGGCCATGGCCTTGTTGTAATTGCTGCGGAAATATTGGGCCAGCAAAAAATGCCGGTTTTCCTCATAATCATCCGCCTTAAAGGAATAAGAAGTGACGGCAGCCCCGCCCTGCGAGCCCACCGACTGCTTTTGCGAACGCTGATTGGCCAGCACGGCCGTAACCGATAATTTACCGAATTGCAGCTTGGTCTTGATCCCGAATAAGGATTGAGCACCGCTCATCAGGGTACTCTTGGTCTCAAAAGATACATTGCCCGCCTCGATCTTTTTGATGATCTCATCCGGCCCTCCCGTATAATCCAGCTTCAGCTGATTCTCAAAATCAAAATTGGCCAGGGTATTATAACTGATAGGAACCTTTAACTTACTCCCGATATTGCCAATTACATTAAGATTGGCATTCATATTAAAATCCAGTCCCCCTGTCTTACGGGCGCTTTCCGGAAGCGTCGGGTTCTGGATATTCTGCCCCTGGTAACCGGCCGTAATATCCACATTACCCTGCGGCCGGATGTCCGGCTTCCCCTCCCCAAAGATCCGGTTGAACAAATTGTCACTGACGGACAATTTAGGACGTAACAGCTTTTTATTGAGGGCGCTGAGCGCATCGGCCCGCTTGCGGAAATAGTCGTCCTGGGAATTCTGCGCCTCGATTTGCATCAGCTCGTCGAAAGTAAGATAGGTTGGCTTCCTATAGTATTGATTACCAATCTTTTCAACAATATAATACTGCTTGGTCGCGGGGTCATATTCGATGGAGTCCCTAAGATTGATGGGATCTTTAAGATCAAAAGGATTCCTGTTCGGATTGGAAAAAGGATCGCCCCGGCGGTCATGAAGGGGAAATTTAAGCGTATCGGCCTTCTTTTTAGCCGTATCAGCCGGCAACCCTACCGGTAATTTGGACGTATCTGTCTTTGGTTGAGTAGTATCCCTTTGCTGGTAGGAATGCGCAGACACAGTCGTACAGAAGACAACAGAAGCGGCAGCAGTTAGTACCGTTGCTAAAATTGACTGAAACAAATAGCGCGTCAAACTTTCCTCAGGAATTAGTTAAGTAGAAATCAGGAACGATAGGCTACAAGATTTTTAAAGCTTTCTTAATGATGTCCTCCACCTTATCGGTCCCGGACACCTCGTTTGTTATTTTCCGAATAGCTTGCTCTGCGGCAGGTCGTGCAATACCAAGCGTAATCAGGGCATTTAACGCATCCTGTTCGAGGGTATTGCTTGGGGTCAATGAAATATTTGTGTCCTCTTTGTTTTTACCTAATTTGTCACGTAATTCCAAAATGATTCGCTCAGCGGATTTCTTTCCGATCCCTTTGATACTCTCCAGCTGGCGGGCATTTCCCGATAAGATGGCACGGGTGATCTCCTCCGGCTTAAGGGTGGATAACATCATCCTGGCAGTGGAAGTCCCGACTCCGGATACACTGATCAGTTGGATGAATAGCTCCTTTTCCGCCCTGTCAAAAAACCCGTATAAAATATGCGCATCTTCCCGTATATGCAAATAAGTAAGCAAAATCCCCTTCTCCAGATTTTCGATCCGGGAATAGGTATTAAGGCTTATCTGCAATTCATACCCGACGCCGCCGGCTTCGATATGGACCAAAGCGGGGGTTTTATAGACAAAATCTCCACGTAGGAAAGCGATCATGCCTGCGAAAGTAAGGATAGTTTATCGAAAATTTTTCCCCACCTTTGCCAAAATATTTTCTTAACCTGATTGGAATTATAATGAGCCAGAAAATGACCGCCGCCATTACAGCGATTGGAGGATATGTACCTGAAGACCGTTTAACAAATGCAGACCTGGAAAAGATAGTCGATACCAACGACGAATGGATACGTACCCGCACCGGCATAGAAGAACGGAGGATCCTGAAAGAACCTGGCAAAGCCACCTCCGATCTTTGCATCCCCGTAGCCCTGGAGATCTGTAAGAAACGGGGCATCAGCCCGGAAGAGATCGATTGCCTGATCGTGGCGACCGTCACGGCCGATATGCTGTTCCCCGCCACCGCCAACATCGTTTGCGATAAAATAGGGGCTAAAAATGCCTGGGGATTCGACCTGAGCGCCGCCTGTTCCGGCTTCCTCTACGCATTGACCACCGGCGCCATGTATATTGAGAGCGGACGGTTTAAGAAGGTCGTCGTGATCGGCGGCGATAAAATGAGCAGCATCGTTGACTACAGCGACCGCACCACCTGCGTCATCTTCGGTGACGGCGCCGCCGGCGTTTTATTGGAACCCAATTACGAAGGATATGGCGTACAGGACAGCATCCTCAAGAGCGATGGCAGCGGCCGTACTCATCTGCACATGAAAGCAGGAGGCTCCCTCCGGCCCGCTTCCAATGAAACAGTGGCAGCCAAAGAACACTATATCTACCAGGAAGGACAGGCCGTCTTCAAATTCGCCGTCAAAGGCATGGCCGACGTATCGGCCGAGCTCATGGAACGCAACCACCTGACAGCCGATGATATCAGCTGGCTGGTGCCCCATCAGGCCAACAAACGCATCATCGATGCGACCGTCCACCGGATGGGCCTCTCGGAAGACAAGGTCATGATCAATATACAACGCTATGGCAACACCACAGCCGGCACCATCCCCCTATGCCTGTGGGATTGGGAAAGCAAATTGAAGAAAGGAGATAACCTCGTGCTGGCCGCTTTCGGCGGAGGATTCACCTGGGGAGCGACCCTGGTCAAATGGGGGTATTGACAACTGAAACCCGGAAACAGCAACCAACCATGGAACCAATACAAATACGAAAGGCAGTCAAAGAAGACTGCCCGCGTTTACTGGAACTTATCCGCGAACTGGCGGAGTATGAGAAAGCGCCGCAGGAAGTTACCGTAACCCTGGACCATTTTACGGAGAGCGGTTTCGGCCCCAACCCCGTCTGGTGGGCCTTTGTCGCCAGCGTAGATGACATCGTGCAAGGCTTTGCCCTCTACTACGTCCGCTATAGCACCTGGAAAGGACAACGCATGTACCTGGAAGACATCCTCGTCACCGATAAGATGCGTGGCAAAGGATTGGGCAAGCTGCTCTTCGACCGCTTACTGGAAGAAGCAAAAGAAAAAGGATTTCAGGGACTGGTATGGCAGGTACTGGAATGGAACGAGCCGGCCATTAACTTTTATAAAAAATACAATGCCAGCTTCGACCCCGAGTGGATCAACTGCGCCGTTCCCATCTCTTCCTGAATCCTCCCTTTAGGGAGGATTCAGGAAGGTTAATTCACCCCGTCCGCCTGCATCTCTTTATTGATCTTCTGGATCAGCCCCTGCAGGATTTTACCCGGCCCTATTTCCGTAAAGTGCGAAGCCCCATCCGCAATCATAGCCTGTACGCTTTGCGTCCAGCGCACAGCGCCCGTCAGCTGCTCGATCAGGTTCTTCTTGATCTCATCCTTACCCACTACCGCCTTGGCCGCTACATTCTGATAGACAGGACAGGTAGGATTATAAAAAGTCGTTTTTTCAATAGCCGCTTTCAATTCCTCCCGGGCCTGCGCCATCAAAGGAGAATGAAAGGCGCCTCCCACCGGCAACAACAAAGCCCTTTTGGCGCCTGCCGCCTTCATCCGCTCACAAGCCAGCTCAACACCCTTTATAGAGCCGCTGATCACCAACTGCCCGGGACAATTATAATTGGCCGGCACTACCACTTCTCCCGTCTCCTTCTGTACGTCGGCACAAATGGTCTCTACCTTTCCATCCTCTAATCCCAATACCGCCGCCATCGTGGAAGGAGTCGCTTCACAGGCTTTCTGCATCGCCTGCGCACGAACGGACACCAGCTTCAATCCATCCTCATAGCTCAATACCCCGTTCGCTACCAACGCAGAAAACTCCCCTAAAGAATGCCCCGCTACCATATCTGGCCTGTTATTTTCAATGCCTTTGAAAACAATGACAGAATGCAGGAAAATAGCCGGCTGTGTCACATTAGTCTGCCTCAGGTCTTCCTCCGTTCCGGAGAACATTACATCGGAGATACGAAACCCTATAATCTCATTGGCCTGTTCGAATAATTTTTTTGCGAAAGCGCTATTATCATAAAGACCTTTTCCCATACCGGGGAATTGCGATCCCTGCCCCGGAAAAACATACGCATGCTTCATATCATAAGGGTTTATGTACACCGGGTATGGCTTATACCCAAAAATAAACCCATCCCCGGTGTACGTTTAATGATGGGCCTTCAGCGGAGCGAACCTGTGGTTCGCTTAAACAAATATGCCACAAAGACCCGATTCAACAAAGAAAATCTTTAAGGTCTCAATGGGCCTTGTTTACGACCGGGCTTCGCCCGGTTAATGTAGTTTGGCAGAGATTAATTTTGTGAACTCACTACGGGTTTCATTCTTTTCAAACTCTCCCCAGAAAGCGGAAGTAGTAGTGACTGAATTCTGTTTCTGAACACCCCGCATCATCATACAAAGATGCGAAGCCTCGATAACAACCGCAACACCGAGTGGATTCAAAGAATCTTTTATGGCATGCAGAATTTGTGTGGTCAGTCTCTCCTGCACCTGCAGCCTGCGTGAATAGACATCCACCACACGCGCGATCTTACTCAGCCCGGTGATCCATCCGTTCGGTATATACGCTACATGCGCCTTCCCGAAGAAAGGAAGCATGTGATGCTCACATAAACTATACAATTCAATATCCTTCACAAGGATCATTTCGCTGACATCCTCATGGAACTTGGCAGAATCCAGGATAGCTTTGGCATCCTGCGTATACCCCTGGGTAAGAAACTGCATGGCTTTCGCCACTCTTTCCGGAGTTTTTATCAATCCCTCTCTCTCAGGGTTCTCCCCAAGCAATGTCAATGCATCCTTATAGCTGCCGGTGAGTCCTGAAGTGATCTGTTCGTCGTATTCCTCAACTTTCTTATAAGCCATGAATGGGAAGATTTTATTTTTTGTCGATTCTTATCCGTAGCTGCATTACGCAGGATATTCCACGAAATTTCGTTCCGTCTCATACAACCTTACCTGCAGCTCCAGCTCTGGCCTGATCCTCTTGCGAAGCAACTCGTAAATCACAGTAACAATATTCTCGGCCGTTGGATTGAGGTTCTTGAAATAAACAGTGTCCAGGTTGAGATTCTTATGATCAAACCGTTCCAGCACCTCCTCTTTCGTAATAACAGACAACACTTTCATATCGATCACATATCCCGTCTCCGGATCAGGCTCCCCCACCACTTTCACCACCAGCTCATAATTATGACCATGGTAATTGGGATTACTGCATTTCCCGAATACCTCCGCATTTTTCTTATCATCCCATAAGGGATTGAAGATACGATGGGCAGCATTAAAATGCTCTTTCCGGAAAACCGCTATTTTTTTATTCGACACATTCATGCTTTACCGTTTAACTTTTTTCCCTACGCCTGCAAATTTCCTCCTGCGCCTGCAAGCAGGCTACGATCATCTTTGTCTGGCCTTCGGCCTGAGGACCTCCGGTCCTCATCCACCAAAATATTCCACATAGATCCGCGGCGTCTCATACAGCTTGATACAATGCAACTTTACTTCCGACGGCAAATACGGCTCCAATTGCTGCCAGATCCCAATGGCCAGATTCTCTGTCGAACACATCTTGCCAACCAGGAAATCGACATCCATATTCAGATTCTTATGATCCACCTTCTCAATAACATGATCTTTAATAAGCTCACTCAGTTTCTTCACATCGAATAAGAACCCCGTGTCAGGATTCGGATCCCCCTTTATCGTTACATACAGCTCATAATTGTGGCCATGCCAGTTCTGATTGGCGCATTTACCAAACACGGCTTCATTCTGCTCATTACTCCAGCCTGGATTAAACAACCGATGGGCAGCATTAAAATGTTCTATCCGGGTCAAATACACCATACCTTACAAGTAAGCACCGGGAACGGTTTATCCTGAAAACTAACCCATCCCCGGTACATGACTAATGATGGGCTTTCAGCCAGCGGGCCCGTGCCCGCTATGGTAAAAATTTTCGCAAAGGTAATACTTAGCGCTGGCAATGGCAATGATTCCGATATTTGCAGTATGTATATCCTGCTGGCAGCCGCCACCCCTTTCGAAATTCAACCTGCTATTGACTTTCTGAAAGGCCCTGGGTCCATTTCAGACGCCGGGTCATTCTCCCTTCCAGGCTCTCGGCATGAAACCGACATCCTCATTACCGGCGTAGGCTCCATAGCCACCACCTGGTCCCTGATGCGTCAGATTGGCAGACGCAAGCCTGACATTATCATCCAGGCAGGAATCGCAGGCTGTTTCACCCGGAAAGCCCCCGGAGAAGTAGTAGCCATAAAGGAAGAAAGCCTGGCCGACCTGGGTGTATGGGAAGACCGGCGCTTCAAGACCCTTTTTGACCTGAACCTGTCCCCCCCCGACGCCCCCCCCTTCTCCAACCGCCTGCTGGTCAATCCCTATAAAAAATTATTGGCCCTGTCCGGCCTGGAACCCGTACGCGCCATTACCGTAAATGAGATCAGCACCGACAAAACCCGGATCGAATGGATTCAACAAAATACAGCCCCCGTTGTTGAAAGCATGGAAGGCGGAGGACTCCATTATGTATGCCTGCAGGAGAAAATCCCTTTTCTGCAGCTCAGGTCGGTCTCCAATGATATCGGAGAAAGAGATAAAACCAAATGGGACATCAGGACGGCCATCGCCAACCTGAATGCCCGGCTGATCGACCTGTTCGACAAGCTCGCAAAAGAAGATCCATCGTCCATCCTGAAAATAACAGCAGCGGATAATACCGCCCTTGACCAATAATAAAAACAATCCAAATGACATTTACCCTGGGATTCAGCCCATGCCCGAACGATACCTTTATTTTTGACGCACTGGTGAATAAAAAGATTGATACGGAAGGCCTTGACTTCGAAGTCAGACTGGAAGACGTCGAGACCCTCAATCAATGGGCCCTGCAGGGGAAACTGGACATTAGCAAGATAAGTTATGGGGTATTGCCGCTGGTGCTGGACCGGTACGAGCTCCTGGATGCCGGCGGAGCGCTGGGGAAAGGAGTAGGCCCCCTTTTAATAGCCAAATCGCCTATTCCGGTCTCCGGACTGGAGACAAAAACGATCGCCATCCCCGGCGAACGGACGACAGCCCACCTCCTCTTTTCCCTCGCCTTCCCCCTGGCCCGGCAAAAAAAATTCATGGTCTTTTCCGGTATCGAAGACGCCGTATTGTCCGGGCAGGTCGACTGCGGAGTCATCATTCATGAGAACCGGTTCACCTACCACCAGAAAGGCCTGACAAAACTATTGGACCTGGGAGAATACTGGGAGGAGACAACCGGCGCCCCCATTCCCCTGGGCGGTATCATCCTGCGCAAAGAAGGCGCCCCCGGCCTGCAAAAAAAGATAAACCGCCTCATCCGCCAAAGCCTGGAATATGCTTTCAGCCATTATCCGGCCCTCCCCGACTACGTAAAACAACACGCCCAGGAAATGGACGAGCAGGTGATGCGGCAACATATTGACCTTTACGTCAATAACTATTCGCTTTCCCTGGGAGAAGAAGGTACCAACGCCGTCCGGACCCTGCTCGATACCTATGCAAAGATGCACGCCGGCAAAACCGGGCACGCCGTATAGACCCTCTTTTCGTATTAGGCGCTAATAGATCGATTCCCGGGCAATCTCCCGGTGCACCCGGGCAGCCAGCTGATATCCATAAGTCGACGCCCCCAGGGACCCCACCCATTTTATCCCTTTCAGCGCATTAGTTAGGAAAATTTCGTCCGCCCCTTCCAGGTCCTCCCGGCAGGTCTCTTTTTCCTCCACGCTGAATCCGGCGCCCGGAAGGAATTCCAGCAGGTAACGTCTCATGACGCCGGCAACGCACCCCTCCGTCAGCGGGGGAGTATAGATCTTTCCGTCCTTGCAGTAAAAGAGATTCGCGATAGTGCTGTCTGCAACCCTGTCGTGACTATTGAGGACCAGACAGTCATTGAACTGATGTTTGCGGGCATAGAGCGCCGCCAGGACATAAAGCAGGTAATTATTCGATTTCAGATTAGCAAAGGAATCACAGGACTTCCGGCCGTCGGGGAAGATGTCGATCTCCAGCCCATTCTCATTCAGCTTGTCATCCCGCAGAGGCAGCGGCCAGGTTTGAATAATATAATTCGGAAAATGATTGATGGGATCGTATAAACCGCCGTCACCGCGAAAGACCACCAACCGGACCCGGGCCAAAGCCTGATGGCCATTCTTCTTACAAAGCGCCAGGACCTGGCCGGCCAGCTTTTCGGCCGTAAAAAAAGGAGAAAGTTCAAATTGCAGGAGCCCAACTCCCGCCAGCAGCCTCTCAAAATGATACCGTTCCAGCAACAGACGCCCCTGGACCACCTTCATCGTTTCGAACAAGCCATCACCATAACGAAATCCCCTGTTATCGGCCGTAAGGACGGCAGTTTCCGCAGGCAGCACCTTACCATTAAAATTTATGAAAGTACTCATCTTACCGCTATCCTTATAAACCGTACTGGTGCTTAAATTACTCACCGGCACCCGATTTCAGATTATCCGCCTTATTGCTGCTCGATAATGCCGTTTTTCACCGCATACATGACAAGGCCCGCCATAGACTTGGCCCCAGTCTTTGTTTTTAGCTTGTCCCGGATCGCTTCCACCGTCCTGGGACTGATATCGACAATATCTGCAATCTCCTTGGTGGTCTTTTCTTCGCACATCAGCTTTAATACAGTCAGCTCCTTTTCGGTGAGATTCACATCCTGGGGAGCCCCGATCTCAGGGCGCCGGGTACGCAATCCCGTCAATAAAGCCTTGTTAGTCAACTCATTGAAGAAAAATTCCTGTTCATAACAGGTCTTGATCGCCTGGTAGATAGTCTCTGAATCGGAGTTTTTAGTCAGATAGGAATTAGCACCGATCTCCATTAGCTTGGATATCATGGAATGATCATTATGCATCGAAAGGATGATCACTTTGACATGGGGATACTCCTTCCGGATCTCCGGTAAAGTCTGGATCCCATCCATGATCGGCATTTGAATATCAAGTAGAATTACGTCGGGCTCTATATGCTTGAGCAAATTCAGCAGTTGCATCCCATTATCGGCCTCCGCAATCAGTTCTACATCTTTCTTAACGGCAAGTGCCGTCTTTACGCCAGCTCTGAAAAGGGCATGATCATCAGCAATAGCTACCTTAATGGCATGGTTCAACTCTGGTTTTTTCATACGATTCTGTATTTTACAAAAAGGACTTCGGGGTCGACCCAAACTCCCTGCAAAATGAAACAAAAATTGCAATACTTACTATAGGAAAAGTACGAAATCTATCCGTTACGGAATATACGTACATACGAATATACACCGTTTTTTTACGATAAAGAAAGGGAATTTATACTGGTTGGATCTACGTTCTTTTACGAAAAAACCCGTAAAAGCTGAATAAATAAAATTGAGCAATTATGCGCTTGTCCACATAGTTATTCACATCTATATTTGTTATACAAGTTGATTGACGAGGATTAGCAACCTCAGACCATCCAATGTCCTTGAAACCGTCCAGAATGATTTTCAATATTCTATGAAACCCGGCAAAATCCAATGTCAATCAACTTCTTTCGATTTTCCTGATTAGTATCCAATAAGATCCATTTATCCTCCCATCGTCCAATTGATCCAGGTTCCTATGAAAACCCAGGTTTAATTATCCAATATTCCCGAGTAGTCCGATCCAGATCCTTATTTAAGCCATTCTCCCGCTGGTCCTTTTCTGATTTGTAAAAGAGTTTTGCCTGCTTCCAAAGAGCAGGCAATTTTTTTACCGGTCCAGGAAGGACAATAAGCGATTGTCCCTACCCGAAAACTGCATGTTATTGGCCAGAAGAAACTCCTCATACTCCCGGCAAATGACGGATCCCTTGTCCTTTAGGAAAAAATAGACGGACAACTCCTCCAGCAGGTAGGGCCTGATCAGCGCCTTTGGATCGAGTGGAATGGTGGGATCGATACCCACCCTGAAATGATCCAGCTTCCGCCTGTCCAGCGGGCCGACCAATATTTTCCAGATATATTCCCGGCTCTTCCAGGCGATAATGCCTTCCAGGCAGATAAGTCTTTGTCTGAGCTGTTGCGCGTCTTCCAGGTTCATAGTAAGGTCTTAATAATGGCGGAACAATATTCCTTTCCAAAATTATCGGTAGATAGATGCAAAAAGAAAGCATTTACACGCGGGAGGCAGGGTATTTTTCTTCCTGGGGTAGGGTGTTTTAACGGTAGTGGTCTTGCCCCCCTGTTGTATCTTTCACTTTTGATAGCATGACTACACATATATATTTTTTATCTAATGCTACTGCCTGGATTACCAACCTGCTAGCCCTGTTCCTGGGAACTATCTATTGTTATCGAAAGGGTCAGCCAGTTTATCTCTGGATTTTCCCTTTGTATTTATTTGTGTCTATTGCCATTGAGATAGTCGCCAATCCGTTCTTGATTCCAATTTTCAACTTGCTTGCTTTTTCTTCTCATCAGGCGCAGACAGGCGACGTCATTTATAATTTTTATACGGTATTCGAGACATTTGTATTCGCTGCTTTTTTTCTCCAGGTCATCCGGTCGACCTCCATGAAGCATTTGACCATCCTGCTGCTTTCTCTGTTTGCCTTTTTTTTTACACGGTCTTCCCTGGTAAATGGCCTTTATATAATCAATGATCCGGCTATATTATTTGAATGCGCTATTATCATTATTCTCTGCCTGACTTTTTTCAAAGAGCTTTTTGCCAGACCAGAGCCGATCGATCTGTTTAAGGAGCCCTCTTTCTGGTTAGTAACGGGGATTTTTTTTTATCTCGCGGCCATTTTCCCTCTTTTCCTGTTAATGGCCTGGTTACGGAGCCATGGACAATATAAAATTTACGAGAGCTTATATTCCATCAATAATTTTGCCCTCTGCGTCACCCATCTTTTATTCATTAAAGGTTTTACATGCAGGACAAAGAAATAGTAATATCCATTGTTATTATTTGTACACTGCTTATCATAATTTTGATAGGTTTTATCGCAGTCATCCTCCTTCTCTACCAGAAAAAACAAAACCTCTTCAATATAAAGCTGGAAGGGATCAAAGCCAATTACGATAAGGAACTGCTCAAGACACAGCTGGAGATCCAGGAATATACTTTTCAATATATTTCAAGGGAAATCCACGATAATATCGGCCAGTTTATTTCTCTGGCTAAACTACATCTGAATACCCTGGAGATTAAAGAAAATGCCCCGGCGACCCAGCGCGTTGACGATGCGGTAGAACTGCTCACCCGGGCATTGGATGAGCTACGAGATCTCTCCCGGAGCCTGAGCTCGGAAATAATCAGCAATGGCGGGTTGACCAAAGCCATCGAACAGCTGGTCGCCCAGCTGCAAAAGCTGTCCATTGTAGAAGTCGCATACGAGATCAGGGGAGATTACCAGTTCCTGGATGAACAAAAAGAGATCTTTATACTCCGTATCTTACAAGAGGCGATCAATAACGTGATCCGCCATTCGCGGGCAACCCATATCAGTATCCTGCTCACGTACGAGAATAACAACCTGATACTAACGATCCGGGACGATGGCATCGGATTTAATACCATCTTGATCCGGGATCAGAAAAACACTTCCGGATTAAGCAATATGAAGAAAAGAGCTAACATGATCAACGCAGTCTTTCATATCGAAAGCACTATTCAGAGCGGCACGGAGATCACCATTGTCGTACCTTATTGAACCAATCAGACAATAACCGGCCTGCAATAAGGCCTTCATGGACACCATTAAAAGATAAACGGATGAAATCTGTCAATAAAACTGTTAAGATAGCCATGGTCGACGATCATATCCTTCTGCGGGACGCCCTGGCCACCGTCATCGACCGGTTCGACAACTGCAAAGTGATCCTGCTGGCGGCCCATGGAAAAGAATTGCTGGAAAAATTACAACCGGAAGAATTACCGGACCTGGTCATTCTCGACCTCAATATGCCCGAGATGGATGGATATGAGACGGCCAGGTACCTGCGGGTCAATTACCCGGAGATCTACGTGCTGATCCTGACGATGTACGACTCCGAGATCACCCTGCTCCGGCTGCTGCAGGCCGGGGCAAGAGGCTTCCTGAAAAAAGATATCCATCCCGGAGAGCTCAACCTGGCCATCCAGTCCGTAATAAGCAGCGGTTATTTCTATTCCTACAACTCCGCCGGGAAACTGGTCAATTTGTTTAAAAAGGATAAATCCAATAACAACCAGGCCGACAGACTGACCCTAAGCGAGAATGAAATGACCTTCCTGAAACTAGCCAGCACGGATATGACCTATAAAGAGATTGCAACCGTCATGAAAATAAGCCCGCGGACAATCGATAATTACAGAGACGCCCTGTTCGTAAAATTAAATGTGAAGAGCCGTGTAGGTCTGGCTATTTATGCCATTAAAAGCGGAGTGGTTACCCTGGAGTATTAAGGGTTTACCCGGAGAAGGCGCAGGTTCAGTCGATCAGCTTATTGCGCATGGCATACATGATCAGCCCTGCAATGGTTTTGGCGCCGATCTTGGTTTTCATATTCTGACGAATGGTCTCAATGGTACGCGTGCTGAGGAAAACTTCCTTGGAGATCTCCTCCGTAGTCTTGTCTTCGGCAAGGAGCTTTAAAATACGGATCTCTTTTTCGGAAAACTTAATGGGACTGGGATAAAATTGCCGGACCTGCCGTTTGGTCTGAAGCTTGGAAAGTACCGCTTTATTCACCAGGTCATTGAAATAAAAGTCATCATTCATGCAGGTGAGGATCGCCTGGTATATTTCATCGGGATCGGTAGTCTTGGTCAAATAGGCATTAGCACCCATTTCCATCATTTTAGAGATCATTTCCTGGTCGTCGTACATCGTAAGCACAATAATCTTTACTTCTTCATATTCTTTCCGCAGCAGACCAATCGCATTGATACCATCCACCTCCGGCATCCTGATATCCATCAGCAACACATCCGGGCGCTTAATCTGCATCTTATGCACCAGATCCTTACCGTCTTCAGCCTCCCAGAGAATTCTCAGGTATTCCTTGTTCTTCAAAGCCATTTTGATACCGTCGCGGAAAATCTTATGATCATCAGCGATCGATACTTTAATTACTAATTCAGCAGTCATACCGGCAGGTTTGTAAAATTAATAGGTATAGGTGTCAAATTTTCGTTGATAATCGGGTTGCTACTACTCATTTCCGGTAACTTTTTACCGGAAAGATCACAGTGTACGGGAAAATACCATTAATGTCCTTAGAATTTTTACGAACTGAAAAGTAATTTCCGAACAAATTAAATAGGGCAGTTCTGCTATTGTATCACAAGTACTTACCTTTTATATTTGTATCAGAAGTTGATTGATTAGGATCACAACCAGCAAACCATCCAATTGTCCATTTACCGTCCAGTAAAAAGATTTCAATATCCCTGAAAGCCGACTTTAAAATCCAATATCAGTCAACTTCTATCTATTTAAAAGCCAATTGGACCCTCATTACCATCAAATATGGCTGGAATTTATCAAATAACCGGATGAATAGAACGGCAAAACAGGAATAAAATTTCACTCCATCCCATTATCCTTCGTATAAGCCCCCTGTCCACCACCACTATCCTTGATCCAACGCACCCTTATCCGGATCCCCCATGCTTCATCCAACGCACTTTGCCCCAATCCACCATCCTGCTTTAGACCATTCTGTCCGCTTTTTCCGGATAGCCCCGTTTTAAAAATCCTCACATCCCCCTAACTTATGCACATTTGGCACAAAATGTGCATATATCGCTTAGACACGTACTTCTCCCAGCCCAATTTACTAATTTTGCGATAGTAAAAATACTATTTTTATAACGTGGAAATACTCTATTTTCGCCTCGTAAACCCCCTCGTAAAAACACGTCAAACGCAGTACAGACTTGAATTACAGGCAATTTAAAGCATTTTACCATAAATTTTGACCGTTGTCCATCTTTTTTTTTAGGGGTTATTTAGTTGTACAAACTAACATTTCTCAAACCTCTAAAAACTTACTTTTTATGCAAAAAGAGTTACTTACTAAGAAAGACGTAGCTACGATTGGGGAAGAAATCAGCCATGAAATGGCAGCAGATTTCGTCGGTGCCTACCATCAGGCTAATCCTAATGATACCACCGGCTATACGATCGGTCGTAATATTATCGACCAGATCCTTGCCCAGCCTGGATGCGTAGGTATGAGGCTTTACAATGCATTGAATGAGGCAGGCCAGAAAACGCTGGTATATGTGGCCGTAGATGCTTCTGGTAAAGATATCACTAAAAAGGTAGTCGTTGAAGAAAATGGTTCCTTAGTCACCGTCCCGGCTATCGTGGCCGATAGGGTTTATCCTGGTGTCGGCGATTTGCTGACAGGCATAATTGGCAGGTAAAAAACCGTTTCGCTTGGATTATAGGACAATGCCTTTTATATTTGATGTAAAATCAAGGCATTGCTTCCGCTTCTAGCATTCTTCTCAGAGATATTACCCATAATTTTTTATCTTATTTTTTTAAAAAGAAATAGAGGTGAGGGGCTATGGGTGATATTTCTTTATTGCCTGCTTTCAGTTGTAACAGAAAACATATCCCTTTTTCTAAAAGACCGGCTTGGCACTTTCTACATATTTTCGAGCTTTACCGTAATAGAATATACCCTTTTTGCCTTTTTCTTTTATTCTTCTTTTAAAGCAAAGAACTTCAGATATCTCTCTCTCATCGGAACAGCGCTTTTTTACCTGATTGCTATTTTCAATTTTACAAGCAAGAAAGCAGAATCTTTCGACTCTCTGACGGCCTCTGTCGAAGCTATTCTAATTATAATATATTGCATTTTATTCTTATATGAACACATAAAAGATTCATCCGTAATCTATGTGTATAGCATTAAAAAATTTTGGGTAGTTATTGCCTTTTTTATCTATTTTTCGTCTACCCTTTTCCTTTTTATCTATGCAGCCACGTTTACAATACAGGAACATAAAAATTACTGGGCTATTAATAATTTTTTTGAGATCTTAAAGGACGTTTTTTTTTGCATTTCTTTCATAATGCGAAAGGATACAAGAAAAACGTACCCGCTAGAAGACTTTTATGCAGATATATAATAAACCTTACTTAATGAAAATCCTTAACCCAACCTAGTCGCGGAGACAAATACTAAATGAACCTTTTACAAGCCATTAATCCCGGTAGCAACGTTTCCCTGGTGCTGTATTTTGGCACTATCGGAATGTTGGCTCTTACTATCGGGCTTATCGTATTCATTATCTTCCATCAACGCAAGGTGATCCGCTACCAGTTGCGCCTTCAGCGAATGGAACATGATCAGCAAAAGCTCCTCCTGAACGCTTCCATACGCTTACAGGAAGAGGAACGCCAACGCATCGCAGCTGACCTGCACGACGACGCAGGCCCCCTGCTCGCAACAGCAAGGCTCTATCTCAACGAGAACCTGGTCAACCTGGATAAAACAGCCCAGCTACAAAGCATTTACAACGCCAAACAGATCATAGACGATACCATCCAGCTGATCCGTAACATCTCGCATAGCCTGATGCCCCCCACCCTCAAGAACTTCGGGTTGGAATCCGCCGTAAATGACCTGTTCCAAAAGATCAGCGGCTCAGGCAGCATGAACGCCAGCTCCCGTTTTCACGATTACCGGGAACGCCTCCAGGCAGAAAACGAACTGATCATCTTCCGGGTCATCCAGGAACTGGTGAACAATATCCTGAAACACAGCAATGCCAGCTTCATTCACCTCACCCAGAATACCAGCGGAGATAAGTTCTTCATCCGCCTGCATCACGATGGACGCGGCATCACCCAAAATGACTTTAATAAATTAAATAAAAGCAATGTAGGACTGGGGCTGAAAAACATTCAAAGCCGGCTGAAAGTATTGCATGGCAAGATCTTCTTTGAAAAGGATATGTCTCAAACCTATTATAAAGTTACCATTGAATTGATGAAAGAAGAGGAAGACAGACTGGCAGAGCAGGAATAGAATTTATGCGTATCTTTAGATACAATACCTATGGGAGTAATTAAAGTTGCAATAGCCGATGACCACAAGATATTCCGCAAGGGTGTCATATTATCTTTACGCCCGTACAATGCTATAAAATTTGTGCAGGAAGCCGAGAACGGGCAGGAATTACTGGACGGTCTGGCTGCCTCCGAACCCGATGTCGTACTAATGGACCTCCGGATGCCCCTCAAAGATGGTATAGAAACGACCAAGATCATCGCCAAACAATACCCATCCATCCATATCATAGCCCTGACCATGTATGAGGATGAACGCTTTGTAAGCCATATGATGGAGATCGGAGCCAATGGCTATCTCCTCAAAAGCGCCGACCCCTCGGAAATAAAAAGAGCCATCATAGAAGTGGCCACCAAAGGCTATTACCTCAATAACTTCGTCAACCGCATCCTGCTGAAAAAATCCCACACCCGCACCAAAATAATTCCCAGCCTCAATACCGAAATTACCCTGAACGATCGGGAAAGAGAGGTCGTCCGGTATATTTGCATGGAATTCACAGCCCAGGAGATCGCCCAAAAGATCGACGTAAGCCCCAGGACCGTAGAAGCAATCAAAGACCGCCTGATGGAACGGTTTGGCGCGAAAAATACTGCCGGACTCGTCTTTTTCGCCGTAAAGAATAACCTGATAGACTAACCTGGCAGCTCTTCCCGCTTCTCCGTGTCAGACCCTCATTTACTCGCTCCTCAATGTCTTTTCAGCGGTGCTCATGAATTCGACGAGATATTCGTCTTTTATTGGAGTCTCATTTCAGGAATCTCCCCCTCTATAACAAGCCTGCCCAGCGTCTTCCCCCTGATCTCCTCCACAGAGACCCCCGGCGCCCGCTCCAACAGCCTGAATCCCCCCTCTCCAATACTCAGAACAGCCAGCTCCGTCACTATCTTTTTAACGCATTTAACCCCGGTCAACGGAAGCGTACAAGCCGGCAGCAACTTGGACTCCCCCTTAGGATTCGTATGCTGCATAGCAACAATAATATTGCGGGCACTGGCAACCAGATCCATCGCTCCCCCCATCCCTTTCACCATTTTCCCCGGTATTTTCCAATTAGCGATATCCCCCGTCTCGGAAACTTCCATGGCCCCCAATACCGTCAGATCGACCTTCCCGGCCCTGATCATACCAAAGCTTTCCGCACTGTCAAAGAAAGCCCCTCCCGGCAGAACGGTCACCGTTTCCTTTCCGGCATTGATCAGGTCCGCATCTATCTCCGCTTCAGTAGGATAAGGGCCGATTCCCAACATACCGTTTTCCGATTGCAGCATAATAGAGATACCCGCCGGGATGTAATTAGCAACCAGCGTCGGGATGCCGATTCCCAGGTTGATATACATCCCATCCCTCAATTCCTGCGCGATCCGTTTGGCGATACCGAATTTGTCCAATGCCATACGCTATTGTTAGTTTATGAAATGATGGCCCGGAGTCTCCCCGGCCGTTGAATGATACTAGATTGATCCTCCCTTCATCCCGCCCTTCATCCCGCCCTTCATCCCGGTCAGGTCGTCCGTCTCCCGGTCAGGTCATGGCCCCGGTCAGACTCACCGTCCTGCGCTCAATGCGCTTCTGATAGTCATGGCCCTGAAAGATCCGATGAACATAGATACCAGGTACATGTATCTGGTCAGGATCCAGCTCTCCCGGCTGCACCAGCTCTTCGACCTCCGCAATAGTGATATTGCCCGCTTTTGCCATCGAAGTAGAGAAATTACGGGTAGTTTTCTGAAACACGAGATTGCCCAGGGTATCCCCCTTCCAGGCTTTAACAATGGCAAAATCCGCCGGAAGCGCATGCTCCATGAGATAGACCTTTCCCTTAAATTCCCTTGATTCTTTCCCCTGCGCTATTTCCGTACCAACCCCAGCCGGCGTATAAAAAGCGGGGATTCCCATGCCGGCCATTTGTATGCGGGTGGCTAAAGTACCCTGGGGGATCAGGTCCACTTCCAGTTCGCCGCTGAGCAGCTGCCTCTCAAACTCCTGATTTTCTCCTACATAAGAACTGATCATCTTCTTAATCTGGCGGGTCCTTAGTAAAAGACCCAGCCCAAAATCATCCACGCCGGCATTATTCGAGATACAGGTAAGGCCCTTGATGCCCTTCCCGGCCAAAGCAGTGATACAATTTTCAGGAATTCCACACAATCCAAAGCCTCCCAGCATAATGACAGCTCCGTCCTGAATATCATGAATGGCAGCATCCGCACCGTCTACGACTTTTTTCATCTGGCAAGAGTTATAGTTATAAAAATACGATTAACAACAGAACGAGAGATCATTTGGGCTGCTTTCCCCTGGTCGTATCCCCTGTAGGAGGCTTGTGCTCGCCCGGAGACCTCCCGGGCTTCATAGCAGGTTTCTCCCTCATTTCAGGTTTCCCCGTCACAGGATTAGGAACCATCACTTTCCCGGCCGTAGGGTCAGGCATCGGTTTCCCGGGCATAGTCATCGCCTTCCCGGGCGTTATCACTGGAAGCCTACCCCCTGTTACAGGATTACGGGGCGGCGTTACAACCGGCTTCGGGAAAACCGGCGCTGTTATCGGCGGAGCCGCTGCCGGCGCCGTCGCAGGCTTGGGAGCTGTCAACATAGGCCTCGAATAACTTTCCGCCCGCAAACGATTCCCCCGGGACAACAGACTATCAAATACATTCCTCGTCAGCTCGGGATGCTCCTGGTAATACCGGAAACTTTTACGGAACTCCTCGCGCGAGACCTGATGCAACAGAAATACCTCCTGGTATAGCTTCATAGTCTCCATCTTTACATTGATCCGGGCGGAATCCTTTAGCAGATACAACGCAGAATACTGATCCGCCTGGACCATATCCCAAAGGATCTTCTCCATTTCATCACGGGGTATAATGCCCGAAGGAACCTTATCCTTATCCGAACAACCCACCGCTAACAATATTGCTAAGAGGCCGGCGACTACCCTCATTGAAGATCTTGTTTATATTTATTAATGTTGGAAATATCCAGCCTGGTAAGCAGCTCCAGCGCCCGGCTCTTTTCATCGGGAGCCGATTTCTGGAATATCTTCGATAGCTCATTAGCCTTACCCTGAAAAAAGAATTGCATAACCATCGTATTGGGAGTCTCGGAATTGATCGTATTCAACATATTCAGACAGTTCAAAACAGCCGCCCTGCCATCCGCCTCTTTATCATACATCTGGTCCAGCCCCGAACGATAATAGCTGTAGTAAGCATCGTGGATAAGCGTGTATTTGCTGTTGGTAAGATTCTCTATCAGCCAGTACCGGTTGCGGATCCCATCAAATGCCTTCCAGCCGGTGATATCGCGGCTATCCGGAGCGTTATTGACAATATTCAAAGCCTTCTGATAATAAGGATCGCCGCCCCGTAACGAATAGGAGTCGAAATTCAACCCCAGGATCATATATATGTAATAGGCGAATTCAGCCGTCAGATTAGCGGCGAACGGCTCCGTCCCCTGCACCCTGTTCTCATTGAAATCGAGCGGCTGATATTCCACATACCGGAAAGCAAAAGAAGCATCCTCAAAATTGATCAGAGGACTCCGGTAAGAGGAATTAAAAATAGGCCGCCCCGCCTGTACCGTAAGAGTAGCCTGATACGTATTATTATCACCCGCAGAGCTGATATTCACAAGGAAATTACAGGCGATCTTCTCATTATTCTGAAAAGATTCATTAGACCATTTCCGGGTATTTATGAAATCACGTAAAGCCCCTTGTAAAGTCTGAAAGATCTTATGGTCCACCGAAGAAGGCAGCCGGTTGGCCATCACGGAAATATTTGCCTGTAGCTCCTGGGCACGCAGGCAAGGCACAGCCATACCTATGATCAATACCAGTAAGAGATAATTTTTACGCATACAACAGTTTTACAATGCTATCAACGATATCACGGGCCACTTGTTGCTTGGGCTTTCTTTCATAAGAGGACTCATGGCCGTCACTACCGAAAATAGTGACCTTATTCGTATCATATCCGAAACCGGCGCCCGCATCATTCAGAGAATTCAGGACGATCAGGTCGGCATTCTTAGTCTTTAATTTATCCAGGGCATACTCCCTTTCACCCGTACTCTCCAGGGCAAACCCCACCAGCACCTGCCCTTTCTTCTTCTCTTGTCCCAGCGCCTTCAGGATATCCTTCGTTTTTATCAGCTCCAGCACAAACGTATCGCTCTTCTTTTTGATCTTTTCCTTCGATTGAGCGACAGGAGTATAATCGGCTACCGCCGCCGACATGACCGCGATATCGGCTCCGGCCCATCTTTCCAGACAGGCATTGTACATCTCCCCCGCCGATACGACCCGCAGTACATTCACCCCCGGATAATCCGCTTCCTGGGAAGAAGGCCCCAGCACCAGGTCGACCAGCGCTCCCCTGTCCGCCAGTTCCTTCGCAATAGATATGCCCATTTTCCCGGAGGAATGATTGCCGATAAACCGGACCGGATCCAGGGCCTCATAAGTAGGCCCGGCAGTTACCAGCGCCTTTTTCCCGGCCAGATCCCGACCAGATCCGGTATTTGACAGCCCTGTACCACCACCGCCCTTTTCAAGGGGATTCCCACCAGCACCGGCAAACACCTGATCCCTGATATAACGCAGGATCTTCTCCGGCTCAGCCATTCTCCCATCGCCATATAGACCACTGGCCAATTCCCCCTTTTCGACAGGTAAAATCTTATTTCCAAAGTGACTCAAGCGCTCAAGGTTAGCCTTCGTAGCCGGATGCTGCCACATATCCTCATCCATGGCCGGCGCAATGACCACCGGGCAGGTTGCCGACAAGTACGTAGCCAGCAGGAGATTATCACAAATCCCCTGCGCCATTTTAGCAAGCGTATTACAACTGAGTGGGGCAACCAGGAATACATCGGCCCAACGACCCAATTCGACATGATTAGCCCAGTCATCCTCCTCAAAAAGATCTACCAGTACAGGATGTTTGGAAAGAGTGGCCAGGGATAAAGGAGTAACGAAATCCCGGGCGGCAGGGGTGAGAATGACCTTGACGGAAGCACCTTCTTTTATTAATAACCTCACCAGTAACAAGGACTTATAAGCGGCAATACTACCCGTTACCCCCAGTAAGATCTTTTTACCCTGGAACATGAGAATAAAATTAGGTCATTAAAAAGGGCGCCACAGGCGCCCATAGCCGCGCAACGGCCATCATATCTTACAATAAGTCTCCTTTCGGTTACCATTCATTATTTGAAGAGATCGTCATCGTTCTTACGATAGTAGATCTTGTCATCCATGAACTCCTGCGTAGCCAGCAATGCCGGATTAGGCATTCTTTCATACGCCTTGGAAATCTCGATCTGCTCCTTATTCTCATGAATTTCTTCCAGGCTATCAGTATGGCTGGCGAATTCTTCTAATTTATTATGTAGCTCTTCCTTAAGAGAAATATTGATCTGGTTGGCCCTTTTTGCAATAATGGCAATAGATTCATACAGATTACCCGTCTTTGCCTTAATGTCGGTAAGGTTCTTCGTCTCCACTACATTCGTAGTGTTCGCATTAACTTGTCTTCTTAACCTGCTCATTTTTTACCAATTTAATATTAGTTTGAGATAAATTCAGATATTCCTGCACACTCTTCGTCAATTTACTATCAGGGAAACGATCCACGAACTCATTACATTGTGTAACGACCTGCCCGAAACGATCTTCTTTTTTCTCCTCTACACTCACCAGTGCATACTCATAATAAGCCTTGATAATCAGAAACTTGTATTCATCGCTCTTTTCGGAGTCCGGATAGCTGTTCATCAGACTGTTACAAGCAACCCCTGCCGCCTTGAAATAACCCAGATTAAAATATAATTCAGCGCTCTTATAATCCTTCAGCTCCAGCTTGGCCCTGCACTTATCGATGATATCCGTAGCCTCTTTCACCTTGGACGAGCCGGGATGCGTATTGATAAAAGCCTGCATAAACCCAATGGTCTTGGTAGTATTGGTCTGATCCAGCTCCACCTTGGGAGATTGCTTGAAAAAGGTATAGGCCCGCATATAATCCATCTCCTCGGCCTTCGTACTATTCGGAAATACCTCTACGAACCCCTTAAAAAGGTTCTCCGCATTCGCATAATCCTTCAGATAATAGGCGCAATAAGCAAATTTGTAGTAAATATCCTCAAAATGCTCGCTCCCTTTAAAAACCCTGAAAAGCTCCTCGAATAACTGCTGGGCATGATTATAATCTTTATCTGCATAATACTTGTCAGCTACACGCAGCTTATAATCGTAGTCGTTGCTTTTCAAAACCTTCGAAAAAGGCGAACAAGCAGTAAGCGTAACAATTCCAATAAGAAATACAGTAAGTAGTCGCATAAAGACCTGCAAAATTAAGGTTTTAAACACAAATTAGCGCTAATAAAAACACGAATTAACACTAATAATCGATTATTAGTGCTAATTCGTGCTACAAATTCGTGTTAATTCGGTTTATTTTTTCCTCAGATTAGGATGTGGGGCCGGTACTGTATTCGGGCCTTCTTCCCCGGTGCCGTCTTTCAGGTCTACCGTATTCTCTTCGCCACCGCTTTGTCCGTAGCGGAAGATAAATCTGTCGGCGCTAATTCCTTCTTTTTCAACGAGATAGTTAATAACCGCATTTACACGATCCCAGCTCAGCTGCTGTGCGGCCTTGCTCGATTCGCCATAACCGATAACGGCTATTTTGCAATTAGGGCTATTCTTCAGTTTTTCTGCTGTGCTGGCCAGTAATGCCTGAGCATCCTTAGACAGGGTAACAGATCTGCCCTTGAAAGTAATGCTGGGCAGGTCGCCGACATTACATTTGCCGTGTCCATTCCCGACCCCATTGGAGTCGATATAGGCTTTCAGGTCTTTACAGCACTGAGGATCAGGGCATTTACCGACACCGTCAGCATCTACAGGCTGGCACTGAGTGGGGGTAATGAGCTCCTTATCCTTACAATCCGGTACGCCATCACCATCCGTATCACGGCTTACGCCATGAGAATCGACAGGGCAGCCTTTGGGAGTATTGGGCTCCAGGTCGAACTGATCGGTAACACCATCGCCATCTGCATCATCCAGTACGGGTTTGGGCAGCTTCATGTGACGGGGAGCGTTGATCTCATTGTAAGCGTAATCCAGGGGATTGAGCCACCAAAGAGGTTCAACGGCATGTTTGCCGATATTATAATTCAGGCCGAGAGAAAGAAAATTATAAGAATCCGCAGAGCGGGTCTGAGCGACAGCCTGGTAAGCCGTAGGAGTATAGTTGTTCTGCCACTGCTGACCATCCAGCAGATCGGTGGTAGTAAATGTATACTTATCCTCTAAAGCCAGGTTAAACCGGTTGTTCAGCTTGAACTGGACACCTATACCCGCTACGCCAACAATCGCTATAGGAGCGCCCCCTAAAGTACCATTGGTAGAACCCCTCTCTGCCATAGTAGACCAGGAACCCGTCAACACATTCTTGATGGCCTTCTGGATGTCTTTGCGGTGTTTATGGTCGAATTCCCCGTTAAATTGAGTTATGATAGCGGAATAGTCATAGGGAGTTCCGCTGGAGTTGACTGTTTTATAGAAAGTGCTGTACGTCATAGCGCCAAGACCTCCGAAGAAATACGCATTCCATCCGGTCTTCGCCTTATGGAAATTGATATTGTTGAGCGTGAATACACCCTGGAGTGACAACTCATGAACAGTAGAGCGGTAGTTATAAAAAATCAGATCTGAATTGGTACCGGTAGCACTGCCAGTTCCATAGTAAGAGCTTAATACCGGATTCTTGCCATATGCCTGTGTGGGCTGGTAGTTCAACCCCCTCAGCCGGATCCAGTCATATTCTGCCCGCAGAGAGAATACATAGCCCAGCGCCTTTCTCACGTGAACGCCGAATCCCCCTGTAGGACCCCAGTTACTAACATCCGTAAAGCCGGTCGTGTAGCCACCCTTGATCCCGATCTCCCATTCATTCCGTGGCTTGGCAGGGAAGGGATACGCGTTATTCAGGAATTCATTGTGTTGGGCGAGTCGTTTGGTAGGAATGAGAGAGGAGTCCCGCACATCATAACTGCTACCCACTTGGGCATGCGAGTATGATAGAAACAGGCACAGTAACCCAATTAAAAGAGTCAATTTTTTACTTGCCATAACTGAAGTTTATGTGAATGAATGAATTAAACCTGAGAAGAATATGCTGCAAAAATAGAGATTGATGAGCAAAAACCAAATTTTTTTAACAATACATATAAAATAAAAATTGTATTAAGCAGACCGTTAGACAACCGAAATTTAAAATTAGATGCTTTAGAGAAAGAAAATATTCTTAAAGTACTAATATTGTCCTCCCGTTCATTCGCTTGATAGGACAGCAACCGGAGACGAAAGACATTTGACCGGCCGGCCAGACAAGAGAAGGGCATCAGCCCATTTGGCCAGCCATTGTAATTCGACATAATTAAAAAAAGACGAAGTGAACAGATGAAAATAGCACAAGTAATATTACGTGAGGAATTAATCGTTTTTGAAAAAAGGTTCAAAGAGGCCGTAAAGAGCCAGGTCCCACTGCTCGACAGGATCATGCGATTCATCGTCAACAGGAAGGGTAAGCAACTGAGACCCATGTTCGTATTGCTCTCCGCTAAACTATGCGGCCCTATTAATGAATCGGCCTACCGGGCAGCCTCCCTCGTAGAATTACTCCATACCGCAACCCTGGTGCATGACGACGTCGTCGACGAATCCCTGGAAAGAAGAGGATTCTTCTCTACCTACGCCTTATGGAAGACCAAGATCTCCGTACTGGTCGGGGACTACCTCTTGTCAAAAGGACTATTACTCTCATTGGATCATAATGATTTCAGAATATTACAGCTTCTATCAGACGCAGTACGTAAAATGAGTGAGGGAGAGTTGCTTCAGATGGAAAAATCCAGGACCCTTAACCTGAGCGAAGACGTTTATTTCGAAATTATCCGTAACAAAACAGCCTCTTTGCTCGCTTCTTCCTGCGCAGCCGGAGCCTTTGCCGCTTCCAATGACGAGGCGCTGGCTGAAAAACTATGCCGGTTCGGGGAGAAAGTAGGGATCGCCTTCCAGATCAAAGACGACCTCTTCGACTATGGAAGCGACGCGATCGGCAAACCCACCGGCAATGATATAAAGGATAAAAAACTGACCCTACCCCTTATCTACGCCCTGAATACCCTGGATAAAACCACACGCCGGGAACTGATCTATATCATCAAAAACCAGAACAAGGATCACGAAAAAGTGAAGTACGTTATAAAGAAAGTGACCGAAGCCGGCGGCATCGAATACGCTACACAAAAAATGAATACCTACCGGGATGAAGCCCTGGCCATCCTGTATGAATTTGAAGATAATGATGTTCGTAAGGGCCTGGAAGAGTTGGTCAGATATACCACGGACAGAAAGTATTAAATTTCACTTACCGGAAGAATATAGTATATTCCACTTATCCGGAAGATAATGGATAACGAATAGTAAGTACCGTCACCGGAAAAATAACAGGCCCGCCCTGCGGAAGAATAACCAATAATGATGCAAAAACGCTGGAACATATTACAGGCTGATCCTGCTAAAGTCGCTGTTTTGCAGACGGAATTAAAAATCAGCCCGGTCATCTGCCGGATCCTGGCCCAACGAGGAATAGAGACCTTCAGCCAGGCCAGGGATTATTTCCGCCCGAAGATAACGGAACTGCACAGCCCCTGGCTGATGAAAGATATGGACAAAGCCGTCTCACGAATCCTCGAAGCCTTTCAAAGACAGGAAAAAATCCTGGTTTTCGGAGACTATGACGTAGATGGGACCACCGCAGTAGCCTGCCTTTTCCAGTTTTTTCAAAAATGGTACATTCCCGGCCTGATCGATTTTTATATCCCCCACCGGTACCGGGAAGGATATGGCATATCCCGACAGGGAATTGATTTCGCCAAAGACAAAGGCTTCACCCTCATCATTTCGCTGGATTGCGGTATCAAATCGGTAGACCTGATCGGTTACGCCGCCTCGTTGGGAATAGATTTTATCGTGTGCGACCACCACCTGCCCGACGCTGAATTGCCGCCGGCCGTCGCCATCCTGAACCCCAAACAAAAAGACTGCCCATACCCATACAAGGAATTATGCGGCTGCGGAGTAGGTTTCAAATTGATCACAGCCCTCTGCGAAAAACTGGATTTCAGGGACGACGAGCCCTTTCATTACCTTGACCTGGTGGCCACAGCCATTGCAGCCGATATCGTACCCATGGACGGAGAAAACCGGATCCTGGCTTATTATGGTCTGAAAAAAGTGAACGAGAACCCGAACAACGGCATCAGGGCCCTGATCCAGCTGAGCGGCCTGCAAAAAGAATTGAAGATCACCAACCTGGTCTTCATGATCGCTCCACGGGTGAATGCGGCAGGTCGTATGGACGATGCCAGGAAAGTGGTCCAGATGTTCACCGCTCCGGACCTGGCAGAAGCCATGGTGTATGCCAGCCTCTTACACGCCGACAATACAGATCGCAAAGAAGCGGACAGCAGCATGACAGAGGAAGCGCTGGCCCTTCTGGAAAAAGACGCCGGCCAGGCAGACAGAAGATCGACTTTTTTATATCAGCCCCATTGGCATAAAGGAGTGGTAGGGATCGTTGCATCCCGCCTGATCGAAAGATATTATCGCCCCACCGTCGTACTGACCAGGAGCGGCGACATGATTGCAGGCAGCGCCAGAAGCGTTAGCGGCTTCAATCTCTATGAAGCCATACACGCTTGCCGGGAACATTTAGTGGGTTATGGCGGGCACTTTGCCGCGGCAGGAGTTACCCTCTTGCCCGAACAGGTCGTCGCCTTCGAACTGAAGTTTGAAGAGACCGTCGCATCCATGATCGCCCCCCAGTCATTAATCCCCGAGATAATCATCGATGCCCATCTCTCCTTTTCCGATATTAAAGGATCGTTTTACAATATACTCAGCCAGATGCAACCCTTCGGTCCCGGAAATACACAACCGGTATTTATAGCCCGGAAGGTAGTGGACAAGGGCTATTCCAGGATCGTTAAAGAACAGCATATCCGCTTCTCGCTCTACCAGGATGGCAGCCTGATGGACGGGATCGGCTTTGGACTGGCCCACAAATTCCATCTGTTCGAGGCAAAAGAGCCCCTCGATATAGTATTTACCCTGGAAGAAAATGAGTGGAACAATCAGAAAAACCTCCAGCTAAAAGTGATCGACTTCGAATTAAGCAAAAATGGGGACCATTAAGGTCCCCATGGCTGGCCGTTTCAAAGAGGGCCATGCCCTCTTTGACGCGACGCACAGATAAAATGTGCCGGGGCGACACGTTTTCCCCAAAAGCCCCGGCACATTTTACGCCTCTACTATTATTTTCCCCGCCCGCTCTCCGGACATCAGCTCGACACTCCGCTGGATAAAGCTCGTAAGACCACCCCCTTTCAGCAATCCCTGGGAAAGCAGCGCCAGATCGGCCAGGTTATGGACCAGCTTCTCCTGCTTGGCCTTGTCTTCCTCCCTCAATACGGCTTGATAGATCTGGTGATTCCCATTCACCGTCAGCGTCACCTCATCGGGCATATTCGCGTAGAAGCTTCCCATCGGACCGCTCATAGCCGCCATATCTTTCATCCGACGGGAGAATTCCGGCCGGGTAGCAATGACGGGAGGAGCCTCCGGGCTCAGCCCCTTTATCTCCACACTTACATGTAATTCCGGGAGCTGCCGGCTGAATAATTCCTTCAGGCCGGCCTCTTCTTCCTCATTGAGCACGCTGGTAGTAACCTCTGCCTTGTCGATCAGGTTGTCCGCAATATCCGAGTCCACCCGGATAAAATGCACATCCTGCCATTTCGATTCCATCTGGTTGATAAAGGAAGCATCGATGATCGTCTCCAGCTTCACGATAGCATACCCCTTCGCCTGTGCCTGCTGAATATAGCTATCCTGCTGCACCGGGTTGGTCGTATACAGAATAACCAGCTTTCCTTCTTTATTTTTCTGCAATGCCTCCGTTGCCGCTCTGTATTCGTCCAGTGTATAGAATTTCCCACCCTTCACATCTTCCATGATATGAAAACGATTGGCCCTTTCCATGAACTTATCATCGGTCATCATCCCATACTTCACAAACAGCCCCAGGCTTTCCCATTTCTCTTCAAATTCCTTTCTTTCCGTATTGAAGATCTCTTCCAGCTTATCCGCTACTTTCTTCGTGATATGATTACCAATCTTTTTCACATTCGGATCGCCCTGCAGATAGCTCCGGCTCACATTCAGCGGAATATCCGGGCTGTCTATGACGCCGTGCAGCAGCATGAGGAATTCGGGAACGATATCCTTGACCTCATCGGTAACAAAGACCTGGTTGCTGTATAGCTGGATCTTATCTTTCTGGATCTCATAGCTCTGTTTGATCTTCGGGAAATAGAGGATCCCCGTCAGGTTGAACGGATAATCCACATTCAGGTGGATCCAGAAAAGAGGAGGCTCGCTAAAGGGATACAGCTCTTTATAAAAATCCTGGTAATCCTGAGCCGTCAGCTCACTGGGCTTTTTCGCCCAGGCAGGGTTGGGGTTATTGACCTGCGTTCCTTCAAAAGAGATCGGCACTGGCAGGAAACGACAGAACTTCTTGAGGATCGTCCGGATGCGCTCCGCATCCAGGAATTCGCTGCTTTCTTCGTTGATATAGAGGACGATATCGGTACCCCGGTCTCCCTTTTCAGCTTCTTCGAGAGAATACTCCGGGCTGCCGTCACACTCCCATTTTACGGCCTTCGATCCCTCCTTATAGCTTTTCGTAATGACTTCCACCTTTTCACTCACCATGAAAGAAGAGTAAAAACCCAGCCCGAAATGACCGATGATATTCGCCTCGTTCTGCCCTTTGTATTTATTCAGAAACTCTTCCGCCCCGCTGAAAGCCACCTGATTGAGGTACTTATCCACTTCCTCTTCGGTCATCCCGATCCCCTTATCCGAGATGGTGATCGTCTTTTTCTCCGCATCCAGACGGATCTCGATCCCCAGATCGCCCAGCTCCCCCTTGGCTTCCCCCAGGGAAGAGAGCGTTTTCAGCTTCTGGGTAGCATCTACGGCATTGCTTACCAGTTCGCGGATGAAAATATCATGATCACTATATAAGAATTTCTTGATGATGGGAAAGATGTTCTCTGTCTGTACCCGAATACTTCCTTTTTGCATGGCTGAATATTTTTTTAAATTAGTTTAATGGCAAAAAGGGGTAAACAAACCAAGTGCCATTTAGTGATAACTGACACACTGTCAAGCGATTTTGTAAGTTACTGATAGTCAATCCCCAAACTTTATCCGTTCTCCTATTGCCTTTTGCCCCAAATGCATTACCTTTGCAACCCATTTGAATTTTTTAATTTTTTAAACCAAAAACAGGGATCATGAACAATTATGAATTGATGGTGATTTTTACCCCTGTGCTATCTGAGGAGGACTATAAAGCCGCCCAGAAAAAATACACTGCCTTCATCAAAGATAATGGAGGAGAAGTGGTGCACGAAAATCCCTGGGGTCTGAAATCACTGGCGTATCCAATCCAGAAGAAAACCACAGGCTTGTACTGGGTTCTGGAATACAGTGCGCCATCCGACTTCAATGAGAAGCTGAAGATCCAGATTCTCCGCGATGAAACCGTGTTACGTTTCATGGGTACTAAACTCGATAAATACGCCGTCGAGTACAATTCCAAAAGAAGAAGAGGCGTACCAACAGGAACCGAAAAAGTGGGGGCTTAACTTATGGCAAAAGCAAATGAAATTAAGTACCTGACGGCGATCAAACCGGAGAAACGCGCTAAGAAATTCTGCCGTTTCAAAAAGTATGGTATCAAGTACATCGATTACAAAGACGCCGAGTTCCTGAAGAAATTTCTGAATGAGCAGGGTAAAATGCTGCCCCGCCGTATCACGGGAAATTCGCTGAAATATCAGCGCAAAGTCTCTGATGCCGTGAAAAAAGCCCGTCAGATGGCATTATTGCCTTATGTAACAGACCTTTTAAAGTAACCTCACCCTAATCCCGGACCAACTCCGGGAAACAGTCCGCCCACCGGCGGATTGGGACTACGGTGAACAAAAAACAAAGTATGGAAGTCATTTTAATTGCAGACGTAGATAACCTGGGCGCCGCTCACGAAAAGGTGAGTGTAAAGAATGGTTACGGACGTAACTACCTGATTCCCCGCAAACTGGCTGTAGAAGCTAACCCCTCCAACCTGAAACAACTGGAAGAAAGGGTTAAGCAGCTGAAGAAAAAAGAGGCTAAGCTCCTGGCCGAGGTCAATAAAGTGATCGAAGTCCTGAAGTCTTCTCCCCTTAAGATCGGAGCCAAAACAGGCACCAGCGGCAAAATATTCGGTAGCGTTACCTCCGTCCAGCTCGCCCGCGCCATCCGTGACCAGAAAGGTTACGAGATCGATCGCCGCCGGATCCACATCCTCGATGAGGTGAAGGAACTAGGCACCTACAAAGCCAAAGTTGACTTCGGTAACAGCAATGAAACCGAGGTGGAGTTTGAGGTTAGCGCTGAGTAAGCATCGTTTTGTAAAGACAAAATTCAACAAGTTTGAAAGCCCGTGAATAAATCACGGGCTTTTTTGTTAATTATATGACAATTTTACAAATTGCTTGAAAAAATTCAAATTGCCAGGGTACAAAATCGTTTTTTCACAGGGACCAAACCCGCCCAAAACCTGACTAAGCCTAATCTTTGGAGATTTATCACAAAATTTCAATAAGTAATAAAAATCCCTATCTTTACAATAGCTCTAATATTTTTAGTGTTATTGTGTACTGTCGTAACTTTCTTTTCAGTCAGATCCCTCAGTTCATTGTATGCTGACAAATAGGTAGAGTGAGTTTTTTTCATTTTTTAATTTTTTGTACAATGAACATTTATGTAGGCAACCTCTCATGGCAAATGACCGATGAGGATCTAAGGAACCTTTTTGAACAACACGGCACTGTTGCATCTGCCAAAATCGTCAAGGACAAAGTTTCCGGCCGTAGCAAAGGCTTCGGTTTCGTTGAAATGGAAGACGACGGCGAAGCTCAACAGGCTATCACAAACCTGTACGACAGCGAAGTGATGGGCCGTAAAATCATCGTAAACGAATCACAGCCGAAACAACAAGGCGGCAGTGGCGGCGGTGGTGGTTACAAAAAGAGAAGCTTCGGCGGCGGTAGCGGCGGCGGGGGAGGTTACAAAAAAGGTGGTTACGACCGCGGCGGCGGTGGTGGCGGCTACAACAGGGATTATTAATTTATTCAATCAATACATCTTTGTTTGTTAAAATCCTTTCCGACAGTATCGGGAAGGATTTTTTATTTATGGGCCTTGGCCTCATTATCATTAGTCGGCTTACATCCTGGTTCATGCCCGGAGCGGGAGAACTTCGTCAGAGCGGCGTTCCTTGCTCTTCCTCGTTCATAACCTTCACTTCGTTCGGTTACATTCCTCGCTCCTCCTTGTTCGCAACTTTCGCTTCGCTTAGTTGGGCCTTGGGCCTCAGCTCCGGGTCTCATGATTACCCTTCGGGTAGCGCGCCCGTGGCGCGCTTTTCCGGCGCAGGCAATTTCCCCTCCCTGCTAAAACTTTTTAAGTTTATATTAGATCTTAAATTGTTTGCCTTATGCGTCGCAGAGACTTCGTCAAAAATATTTCCCTGGCAACTGCCGGCCTGACAATCATTAATTTCCCGGTCCGTGGCAAAATGGCACCCAGCAACAAAGTGATCCTTGGTGTTATGGGAGTCAACAGCCGGGGAGCCTATCTCGCCAAATCTTTCTCGCAGCTGCCCAATGTAGAAGTAGCCTATATCTGCGACGTTGAAGACAAGGCTATTCAGAACGGATTCGACGCTTTAAAAGGAGCTCCCCGCAAACCCACCCTATACAAAGACATCCGCAAACTGGTAGAGCAGAAAGACATGGACGCCCTTCTCATCGCAGCTCCGGATCACTGGCATGCTCCGGCAGCCATCCTGGGCGCTTCGCACGGAAAACATGTATACGTAGAAAAACCCTGTGGCCAGAACCCGTATGAAGGCGAGTTGCTGGCCAAAGCCCTTCACAAATATAACCGCCACATTCAGATGGGGAATCAGCGTCGCTCGATGCCTACCCTGATCGAAGCCGTGAAAGAAGTGCGTGCAGGTGCGATCGGAAATGTCTACCTGGCCAAAGCCTGGTATGCCAATAACAGGAAATCCATCGGCTATGGAAAAAAGATAGCCCCACCGGCGACCCTGGACTTCGAACTGTGGCAGGGCCCCGCCCCCCGGAAAGATTACCAGGATAACCTCGTGCATTATAACTGGCATTGGTTCTGGCATTGGGGAACAGGAGAAGCCTGCAATAACGGCACCCATGAGATCGATTGCTGCAGATGGTTCCTGGGCGTGGATTTCCCGCAAAAAGTAACCTCAGCCGGCGGCCGTTATGCCTTCAAAGACGATTGGCAAACACCCGATACCCAGATAGCCTGTTTCGAATTTGCAGAAGGGAAATCCATTACCTGGGAAAGCCGCAGCTGTAATAACTTCCCGGTAGAGGGAGCCGGAAGAGGCTTTATCATCTATGGGGATAAAGGCAGCCTGGTCAACCTGGGAGGCGGAGACTATAAGATCTTCGACGAGAAAAATAAGCTGATAAAGGAAGTAAAATCAGAAGTGGTCGCGGACCCTACCAACCCCGTCAGCGCCAGCGGCAACCTGGATCTTTACCATTTCGATAATTTCATCAAGACCGTTAAAGGAGAATCCTCCCTTAACTCACCGGTCGACGAAGCCTATAAAAGCGTATTGCTTTGCCATCTGGCTAATATCGCCCAGCGCGGATCCGGTGTCCTGCATTGCAATCCCTCGGACGGACATATCCTGAATGATGACGCATCGATGGGCCTCTGGCGCCGGACATACGAACCCGGATGGGAGCCGGTCGTATAACCCAACCCAGCCACAGGGCCTGGTTCATCCCGGGCTATCTACCCGGCCCCGGTCTATCCCCGCCGCCCACTATTTCAGTTCCCTCAGTTTTATACTGCGGAAGCTCACCTCATTGCCATGATCCTGCAGTAAGATATGTCCCTGGGTCGCTTCCCCGAAGTTCTTCCATATTTTATATTTGCTGATGGCTACCAGGTCCCGGTATGCAGCCGAGCCCCGCTCATACTCCAGCACCTTGATTCCATTCAGATAATGCTCTACGTGATTGTTGGGATAAACGACGATCCGGCCTGTATTCCACTGCCCCATAGGGTGAATAAAACGCTTCTGCTTATTGGCCTTGATAAGATCGTAAAGAGAGGCCATCGTACGATCCCCGTCCCTGCCCAGCTTGGCATCGGGATGGAGCGTATCATCCAGCACCTGGTACTCCAGACCGATCGCGGATCCGCTGTTTTTCTCTTCCGGAGCTAAACGAACGAAATATTTTACGCCGCTGTTGGCGCCAGGCGTCATTTTAAAATCAAAAGAAAGGTCGAAGGCATTATATTCGCCCGTGGTGACGATATCGCCACCGACACCTCCTTCCTTCCCTTGCGAGGCCATCACTGTGAGGATACCGTCCTGAATACGCCAGCCTTCTTTCGGGAAGGTTTCTTTATAGGCGCCGACCCATCCATTGGAACTATGACCGTCGAATAACAGCTGCCAGCCGCTGCTTTTTTCATAATCCGTCAGCGTGTTAGGGATATTGTTCACTACATAGATCCCTTTGGGAAAGGGTGTCGGTGTAAGACCGGTAGTCTTTATGCGGATATTCTTAAAATAAACTTTCTTTCCGGCCAGGTCCTCTTTGCCAACCGCATGTACCTGCAGTCCGATGAACCCTTTTTCATCTACCGTATCGACCAGGGAAGCGATGGCGGCCTTATTGATCCAGGTCTTTAGGATATGCCCGATACATTCGATCCGGATATGATTGTACTCGCCGACTTTGAAGGCGGTTTGAGCGCTGGGGTTAAGGGAGACCAGGTATAGCCAATCCCTGCGCCCTTCGTCATAAATACCACCGGACCAGCGGCGGGAAGAGGGATCAATTTCCAGCTGGCAGCCATATACTAATCCTTTGCCTTCATGGCCTGCAGGATTATAATGGCTTCTGACCTGTACCCCGGAGTTGCTGGCTGTATCTTCGATACGGATATCCATCTCCAGGATGAAATCGCCGAATTCTTTTTCCGTGACCAGGAAAGTATTACCCGAGTTAAAGACGGTGGTGCCTACGATGGTGCCGTTCTCTACTTTATAATCAGCCGTGCCGGCCAGCTTTTTCCAGCCATTAAGCGTTTTGCCATCGAAGAGATCGGTCCAGCCCGATTGTTGTGCGTAAAGACCAGCGGAGATCGACAGAGTCGTCAGAAGGAAGAATAATGCTTTTTTCATATGCCCGATTGTTTATTCTTGGGAGAATAAAGTTAAGGGTTCGGGCGGAAGACTGACATTAAAAACAAAAAAGTGAGTGGGGAATCGGCGCCCGGCCATTGCCGTGGAGGAAGTAAAACCGGTAGAGCAGGCATTTTTTCCCGGATCGGCGTTAGATATAAGAAGCCGAAAGTTTGGAGCAAAAAAAAGCCCTGTCAGGATTAGTGACAGGGCTTCAAAGAATATGGCAGCTACCTACTCTCCCGCATTGTGGTGCAGTACCATCGGCCATGAGGGGCTTAACTTCTCTGTTCGGTATGGGAAGAGGTGAACACCCTCGG
>DATMGS010000048.1:0-148140 GCA_035555335.1 Puia sp. | reverse complement strand
AACCCTTCGGCACAGATCAGTGTAATAGATACCAATTTCTCCGGGCATTTTACATTTTCCACAAAAGCCCCCGGCGCTGATGCCAATGCCATGGTAGAACGGGTAAGGATATCCGCTATTGGCAATGTTGGCATCGGGACAACGACGCCAGGACAAAAACTTGATGTTAGAGGAGCGATCGTTTCCTCGGCGACCACCTATCCGAATTATGCCTATAACTCGGCCAACCGGATGGCTTTCGGAGAAACCAACGTCCCGGCAAACGAAACAGGCAGCGTCGTTCAATATGGCTCAGGCAGCAATACACGGAATATGCTGTTTGCCTTCACAAAGACAGGTGTCAATACTTCGTATTTCGGAAATGATGGCACTCAGATGATGCTGGGCTCAGAATCGACTACCCCTATCACGTTCCGCACAGGGCTTGTCTATAGCTCCGCCAATGTAATGGCATCCGGCACCGAAGTAATGCGGCTTACTTCCGCGGGATTATTGGGTATCGGCACCGCCGCACCCGCCACCGCACTGCACGTAGTAGCCACGACCAACCCGCTGACACTATTCGGCGTGCAGGCCGGCACCAGCACCACGGCCGATAGTCTGCTCACCATCACCAGCGGGCTGGTAAGAAAATTGCCCATGTCCACCTTCATCTCCACGGGTAATGCCTGGGCCCTGGGAGGTAACACCGTGACTACGGCAAAGAACCTGGGTACTATTGATAATAATGATCTGCCCTTTATTACGAATAATACGGAAAAGATGCGCCTCGGCGCAACAGGTAATTTAGGTGTCGGCTCCTCTTCCTTCAATGCTACCAACCCTGAAAAATTATTGGTGCAAGCCGGCGCCACAACTTCTTTTAACCTCATGCAGGGCCATGGAAAAATTAATAATTACCTGCAATTAAATATTCAGAACGATTCTGCCGGTACCTCTGCCAGCTCTGACCTGGTGGCTACGGCAGATAACGGGAACGAATCCGTCAACTTTATTGACATGGGCATTAACTCAAGCGCCAATAGCAGCACAGGTGTTATAGGCGGAGCTAATAATGCTTATTTATATGGCACCGGCAACGATTTTTCGATTGGCAACTCGACTTCCGGGAAAAACCTTTTATTTTTTACGGGAGGAACTGCCAGCAGCAACGAAGCGATGCGAATCAACGGCACCGGTCAGGTAGGCATCGGCACCAGCGCACCTGCCACCGCTTTGCATGTAGTAGCCACCACCAATCCTTTAACCCTAATAGGAGTGCAGACAGGCACCAGCACCACTGCCGATAGCCTGCTCACCATCACCAGCGGATTAATCCGTAAACTGCCCATGTCCACCTTCCTCTCCACGGGTAATGCCTGGGCCCTGGGTGGTAACACCGTAACTACTATAAAAACCTTGGGTACTATCGATAACAATCATCTTCCGTTCATTACCAATAATGTTGAGCGAATGCGGATCAGCAATACGGGAAATCTCGGCATCGGAGCTTCTTCCTTTAACGTCACTAATCCTGAAAAGTTATTGGTGCAGGCCGGTACTACGACTTCTTTTAACCTCATTCAAGGCCATGGAAAAATAAATAGCTACCTGCAATTAAATATTCAAAATGATTCCGCAGGCGTCGGTTCCAGCTCTGATCTGGTGGCTACGGCAGACGATGGGAACGAAGCAGTCAACTATGTTGATCTGGGCATCAACTCAAGTGTAAATACTTCTACAGGTGTTATAGGCGGAGCCCACACTGCTTATTTATACGGCACCGGCAACGATTTTTCGATAGGGAATGCCAGTTCCGGTAAATCATTACTTTTATTTACCGGTGGCACCAATGCCACCAATGAAAGAATGCGCATCGATAGCAGCGGTAAAGTCGGCATTGGTACAACTACACCCGCCACCGCCTTGCATGTCGTGGGCACTAATCCTTTAACCCTGGTAGGCGTGCAGACAGGAACCAGCACGAGCGCGGACAGCGTCCTGACCATAACCAGCGGACTGGTAAGAAAATTGCCCATGTCCACCTTCTCATTCTCCGCAATGACCGCCGGCTCTATACCCTTCATCGGCACGGGAGGCGGCTTATCCCAAAACAATGCGAACTTATTTTGGGACGCTACCAACAACAGGTTGGGAATAGGTACCAATACCCCAGGGTCGGACTTCACCCTCTATCAGAGTACAGGAGTCACCTCGAAGGGATTCCGCTTTACCGGCAACTCCGTGGGGGGCACCAGTTCGGGTTCGGGATTTACGATGGCATTGGGATTTAACCAGACGAATAATAAACAATTATGGTTGGGGGATCCCGACTATTTAGGTAATTCCGCAGCAACATTCATCCGGTATTCATCAAGTAATGGTACGACGATTTTTGACGCTATTTCCGGAGATAATAATACAAGAAGGTCCATAAGGATCGGATACGGAAATGATGCCCTTTCCACCGTTATTTTGGGCGACGATGGCCTTACGGCAACACCTGGCTCGTATGTATGGGCCAACGGCAGCATGGCGATTGGGAATGGCTATCGGGCCAATAGCGCACCGAATAACGGTCTTATTGTACAAGGCAATGTTGGCATCGGCACAACGACCCCTACTGCCGCTTTACATCTCCCGGCCGGCACCGCGACCGCCAATACTGCTCCTTTAAAATTTACTTCCGGCACGAACTTAACAACGCCCGAAAATGGAGCCGTAGAATTTAACGGAACCCACTTTTATGGTACCGTCGGTTCAACAAGATACCAGTTAGACCAGCAGGCAGCGGGTTCCTACACCGGCAGTAATGGTATAACCCTGGTAGGCTCCGACTTTCGTAATAATCTTACGACTGGCGTAAGTGGCGGTCAAACCGCAACCGGTGGCACAGCCGCCGGCAATTCCTTGACATTATCCTCAACTACCAATGCAACAAAAGGGAAAATATTATTCGGTACCAGCGCTTATGATGAGGTTAATAACAGGTTGGGAATTGCGACCGCCAGTCCGTCAACAGCGCTTGCTGTAAACGGTACAACACAATTAGGCGCACTCGGTAATACAATTACGAATGTGCTTGTCACCTCCTATAATACGGTAGGAACTACTACCATTACCCTTCACAGCGGGACGGACATTACCGCGACTATCCCGGCTGTATCCGGTACGAATGGTACCGTTCAGGTTTCTTTTGCGATTGATTTGCCCTCCGCCGTCATTGTGGCATGGGCCAGGGTGATAAGCACTACCTCGGTAAAAATTCATCTTGTCAACTGCGAAGGAACAACGCAAACTATTGCTTCAGGAACAAGAATAAACCTTACCATCATCGAGTAATGCAAACCGCAGATGCCAACCAATGCCAGACATATTATTCTTATCGCAGTGATGCTGTATTCATGCACTGGTATTGCCATCGCACAACCCGGTTTTTTCGTCCCCCCCAAAGGAAAAATCTTCTTTTCCGGAAATACGTCCACCATCTTTTCCAATGTCACTAACCAGGGACAACTGGGAGTGGGAAAAAATGCGACAGTGAATTTTAAAGGGCAACAATGGGAGAATGCCCCATCAGCCCTTGTCACCGACGAAAGCAGCAATGGAAATGGCGCCACCGGCCAGGGCGGTATGATCCGCTTCCTGGTTCCCGATACCTCCCTGCCCCCGCTTTTCAACCAGCAACAGTTGCTGATCGGTGGCTACAATGCAGCCGCCCGGACAGGACCCTCTTTTTCCAACCTCTCCATTGCCAATCCCTGGGGCGTTAAACTACTGGCCGCCAGTACAAAGATCCGCCGCCAGCTCGATTTTATAAATGGCCATTTATACGTAAATGATAATATACTGGTAGTGGGTGACGGACGCCCCGGCGCCATCACCGGATATAACGAAAATAGCTTTGTGGTGACCGGCACATCCATAGACGGCGGATTCCTGCTGCGCGAAAAGCTCGGAAGGAGAGACGGAATGGTGGTATTCCCCATTGGTTCCGCAGAAGGGATGTATACACCGGCGGCAATACACCTGAATAGCCGGGTTCCGGATGATTTTTATGTCCGCGTATCCGACAGCGTAAAAACCGGACTTAGGGATGGACAGGATCTTTCCGAAAAATCCGTGAATAAAACCTGGCAGGTCGGCAAACTGCTGAGGCCGGGAGAAGATATCGTCGATATCGTTCTGCAACACCGGCTTGCCGACGAAGGCAAGATCTTTATAGCTAACAGGGATGCCGCCTATATATCTCAATATGCCGGCGGGTCATGGGATACAGGTTACCCTCAAACCCGCCCGCAGTCGGGTAATATAACGACAGGTGCCCCCCTCCCGAACAGCGGAACGAATACAAGGTCCTTCCAGAACACTATTTCAACGGCTTCTTATTTTACAAAACTAGCTGGCTCCAAAGACGCTTCTCTCAACCGGACCAATCTTTGGTTTAGCGCTTACCGAACCGATTATCATAACGTATACGTATACTGGACCACAAATCCGGAGATCCGTAATAAATACTTTGTCGTACAACGGATGCTCAGTAACGAAACCGTTTACAGCAACAGGGATACCGTATTGTCAAAAGCTCCTGGCGGCATCAGTTTTAATTATCTGAATTATAATCTTAATGATCCCAACAGCTATACAGGCGTAAGTTATTATCGTCTGATGATGGTAGATTATAATGGTAATATCACCTATTCCCAGATTGTAGCCGTAGGGGCAGAACCGGGAGGCTTTGGATGGACATTATGGCCTAACCCCAGCCCCGGCAGGTTCTTTGTAGGCATCAGCACGCCGTCGGCGGTCAAATATGTGGTTATCTGGGATATCGTAGGCCGCTTATTGTATACGGAATTGGTAAATAGCAGAGGTTTAATAGAAATGCACCTTCATACCTCGGGTACCTATGTGATAGGATTGGTTCCCATGGATGGAGGCAAGATAGAATCCAGGAAATTGGTAGTCATAGGAGATTAGAGATGCCAAAATAGCTGAATAAAGAGTATTTTTAAGAATGCGGACAAAGCCTCCGATCCCATCGCCACCGTCATTAAACTCATTATAACGCAATGACCCGCGAAAGCGGGTCATTGCGTTATAAAAATGAGATTCGTCTATTGCTTAATCAACTTGATCGTCTTGACGAACCCTCCCGGCGAAGAGATCTTCAACATATAAACACCCGCTTTATAACCAGAGGCATCGATATCGACGACTCCATTGGGTTGATAGACCCTCCTGGTCTGTAAAACCTTGCCATCCGCACTATACAGCTGAATATCCGTATTCTGCTGTTCTGCCAGCGACAGGTACAGGCGGAAGGTATTGGAAGATGGGTTCGGATATACTTCCGCAATATTCCCCGGTTTCGTGGCCGTCCCTAAGCTGCCGCTCTCTTTTCCGGCGATCAGCTGATCACTGTTGATGGCCGATACCGCTTCCTTGCCACATGTGGCGCTGCTGCTATAGGCGAGGTCAAAACGGGTGAAGCCGAAATTGTCTTCCCAGTCGATGATCGCAATGGTCGGAAACCATGCATTCCCGTAAGGACTGACGGAGAAAGTAGTATCGCCGGGCGATAACATGAAACTTCCATGCTGGCTGGTGCCGAGTATCAGCCAGTTCACGGATACCTCGAAAGGATTGGGATTGCTGATATCAAAATTCCGGGTAGTGCCGGGACTACTGGAACAGAGCGGCTTCACATCAAGGTTCTTCACATACAGGTTGGGGAACTTCACTTCTCCCACCGCTTTCTCGCCCCTGACAAAACCATAACCCGTAGCAAAGTCAAACCCTTTGTCGAAACCGGGCGTATAGGGATTGTCCATATCATAAGTGTGCGATTCCAGGATACCCTTGATCTGATTCGGAGTGATCGTTCTCAATTTTTGCGCCTCGATCATCAACGCCGCTAAGGCAGCCCCATGGGGCGCTGCGGCAGAAGTCCCGAAGAAATGAGGGAAAGTATCGCTGGCCCCGGGAATTACCTGGCCGAAAAAAGAAGTGCTGACCCCATCAGGCGTTACAATCTCCGGCTTGTTCCGGACCAAAGGAGCAATCCTGTTCCCCGATACGTCATAATAATTGGCTACACCCCCTACAGAAGAAAATCCCTCTACTACAGGCGTATCCACTCCATAGGGAGGTGTCTGTAAATAATAGGCAGCGCCGGTAGCGATCGCCCCATCCGCTTTGGCATGGCCGACCAGGGTAGGAGAGAGGATACCCGGAATCGGAGGAGTGGTCAGGTAAAACAACGCATCATTGTAAAGAAGATATTTCAGACGGGTAGGATCCGGACCTGCAAACTTGAGGATTGCCAGGTAAAAGGTATGATTGCTGGTATTATTAAAATACCCAAACACCTCAATAGGGTCCCCGCTGGCGATATTGTCCGAAGCACCCGCAGCTACCACATTCCCATAAATATCCAATAAATAGATATCGAAGTCGGATTGACAACCTACCCCACTGGCGGAAAAAGAAGATTGGTCCCACTGAAAGGATGAAATGATAGACCCGCCGGGTGGAATATAGATTGGCTCAAGATAACGGGGGGCATCACCGGGACCGCTGAAATTCTGCGCAGTGCCGTTACCCGGTCCCAATATTTCTACCGTCGAAGGACGGTAATCGCTCTCGTAAGACCGGATACTCTCATTGCCGGCAGAAGAAAAATAAGTGACCCCCTGACTTTTTACCTGGTCTACCGCCTGGGCAATGATCCCATCCTGGAAGAACGGCTCGGCAAAATAGATCACATCGTCCGCAATCACATCGCAACCCGCATTCGCCAATTTAACAATGCCCGATGCGAAATCAGCCTGCCCGAAATCAGCCGAATAGAAAGCCAGCTCCGAACCCGGCGCCACACTGTGTACGATCTCCGCCATAGCCCTCCCTTCATCGGTACCGCCAGAGTCGAGATCCTTCAATACCTGCACGGGTTTCTTAAAATTAAATGGATTGCCCGGGCCGGGAAGCTCTCCATGGTCCACCCCAATCTGCGCAGTCCCCAGGTTATTGTAGCTATCCGACATGACACCCACCTTTACGCCTTTCCCGTTGACATGGTATTTATTGCGGGCCACATAGGTTCGCATGGCAGTATCCCCCTGGCTGATTACCGGCCGGGCGACTGGCTTCCCCCGCAGGCTCGTCCCTCCAAAATTTACCGGCTTCGATACATGCAGGGGTTTGTACGCAGGCTTCGCATAGCGGATAGAAGCGGACGATTCCAGCTGAGATAAGGCGCTGATAGCAATGGTGCCGGAAATAACACGACCGAAAACAGCCGACTCTTTGAATCCCAGCTTTTGCAGCTCGGCACGGGCCGAAGCAAGATCCCCTTTCGCCGTTACATCGACTACTACATTGCCCCCTTTGATCTGCATATATTTGGCAAGGGCGTCAGAGGAAGCAACTGGCTTTGTTACCGATTCGGCTATCTTGGCATGAGGCCCATACTGGTCGGACATTTTTTTTAGTTCCGGACTTAAGATAGTGGAAGTCTTTGGGGCGGCAAGAGGTTGGCTAATAGTGCCGGTAAAGGCCGGATCTCCTTTCACCTGCGCGTGAACGGTGCTCACGGAAAACAAAACAATCGCCAAGCCACCCATAGCAATGCTTAGTAGATTTTTCTTCATAAATAGGTGTTTTTTTAAAATTAGTAGGAATGCAGAGGGAGGGAAGACGTGCCGTTAGCGCTTGCTTTTTATAAAATAATGGATTCGGAGTGCCGGTATGGAATACCGGGAGAGAATATAAATTACATAATTTCTATCGATCGCTGAAGAATAAATTATGCACACTCAGGATCATTCAATTATAAGGCTTTACTTTACGGGTATCTGGGTAATTTAGAAAAGTGGAATCCATTACAATGACTTCAGTAACCATTTATACGGACGGCAGCTGTCACACCCGGCAGAGGGTAGGAGCCTGGGTGGCAATCCTGCTGATCGGCAGCCATAAACAAGTTCTTTCAGGGTCGGTGCCGGATACCACCCATAACAGGATGGAGCTGACCGCCGTCATCAAAGCGCTGGAATATCTGCGGGATAACAATAAGGACATAACCAACCTCACCATCTGCTCCGATAGTCAGTATGTGATCGGCCTGACCACCCGGGAACCCAGGCTCTCTACGCTGGGATTCACGACCAAAAAAGGAAAGGAATTGCCCAATGCGGACCTGGTGAAAGAGTTGCTGGATTATTTCCGGCTTTTTACTATTGAATTCGTAAAAATAAAAGCACACCAAAAGAAGGCGGAGATCATTAACTATAATATCGAGGCCGATTACCTGGCCCGGAAATTAGTGAGGGCCGCGGTCATTTCTAATTCAACAGTTATCCTCTCTACTACAACGTTTTCGTAAAAATACCGGGACGACGCAGAAAGTTTGCGTAATTTTCATTTGCACCATTCTGCTTGCCAAATGAATACGGTCAACCTCAAACAGTTAGCCAAAGAGCTCAATCTCTCCGCCTCCACCGTCTCGCGCGCATTACGCGATAGCTGGGAAATCAGTAGCCCTACCAAACAACGGGTGTTCGACCTGGCCAAAAAAATGAACTTTCAACCCAATCCTTATGCCAGCAGCCTGCGCAAGCACAGGAGCCGGACTATCGCCGTAGTGATACCGGAAGTGGCCAATAATTTCTTTGCCCTCGCTATTAAAGGCATTGAGACGATTGCCCGCGAAAAAGGATATCATGTGCTGATCTATCTCACCAATGAAGATGTGTCGGAAGAAGTGGCGGTAGCGGCTAACCTGCAGAGCGGACGGGTGGATGGAGTGATCTTATCCCTCTCGGGACATACAAAAGATACCCGGCATATCCTGGAATTACAGCAACGGAATGTTCCCCTCGTGTTTTTCGACCGGGTATGCGACAGCATCGCAGCGCCGAAAGTAATGACCAATGATTATGAAAGCGGATTTGTCGCGACAGAACATCTCATCAAAGCCGGTTGCCGGCGGATAGCCCATTTGACGATTTCCATGAGCCTGTCTATCTCGCATAAACGCAGACAGGGATATACGGATAGCCTGCTCCGCTATGACCAGACCGGCGACGAAGAGCTGGTGGTCAACTGCGATGGGAACGATGAGGACAACTACCAGGCGATCCGCGCACTCCTTAGCTCGGACAAGAGACCCGATGGCATCTTTGCCTCGGTGGAGAAACTGGCAGTGCAGGTCTATCACGTCTGCCAGGAGTTAGGGTTGAATATTCCCCGGGACGTAAAAGTAATAAGCTTTTCCAACCTCGTGACGGCCTCCCTGCTCAATCCATCTTTAACGACCATCGCTCAGCCCGCCTACGAGATGGGCAAAGAAGCCGCTACTATTTTATTCCGCAGACTGGAGAAGAAATATATTGTGATGCCCGAAGACCAGGTGATCCTGCCCGCAAAACTGGAACCCCGGAATTCTACGCGATAGGGCAGGCTCCAGCCCCTGGTTGCTCATCGTCACCCCCCTCACAAAGAGGACCGCTCCCTCGCCAAAAAAGCCTTGCCCGCTTCAATATCTTCCGCCTCCGGTTGCGGGGGACTCAGCTCCGCAACGGACGCCATCAACTCATAAGAACGCAGCCTGTCCTCAAAACGGTCCGTAAAAGTGGAAATCACCAGCTCGTCCACGTCCAATTCATCAGCCAGTTGGGTAAACTGCTCCCGGATCTGTGCAGGAGTGCCCACTGCCATCCGCTGCCGGTTGAATAAAACCCGCTGCCACTCCGCCGGAGTATACTCATAATTTTTTGCGACATCATAAGTAGGAATCTCATCATATCTCCCCTTCTCAAAGCTGAGCAGACGATAATCCATCACAGCCTGTACCTGCTCTACCTTTTCGGGGTCTTCCGAACAAAAGGCGAGAATACCCGCACTGGCCACAGGGGCAGCCAGTTGCGCCGAAGGACGGAACTTGTCTTTATAGGCCCTGATAGCCGCAGCTCCCCCGATCGGATTGATGAATTGCGCGAAAGACAACGCCATCCCAAAATGCGCCGCCAGATACGCGCTCTCCCCGCTGGAAGTAAGCATCCAAAGCTCTGGCCGCGTGTCGATAGAAGGGATCGCCCTTACTTTCCCATGCATCGTCCCCGGAGTGCTGACATCGGACAAAAAAGCATCCAGATCCGTGATCTGACGTATATATTCCTGGGGGTCAAAAGTGTTCGTTGGATTGAGCAGCTGAGCGGTAAGCCGGTCCCCGCCCGGCGCACGTCCCAGGCCCAGATCGATACGACCGGGATACAATGCTTCCAGCAGACGGAAGTTTTCCGCCACTTTTAGCGTGCTGTGGTTGGGTAACATGATCCCCCCTGATCCCAAACGTATCTGCCGGGTTTCCGCCGCCAGCCGGGCAATCAGTATTTCAGGAGAGGCGCCCGCCAAAGTCCGGGTATTATGGTGTTCGGAAAGCCAGTATCTTTTAAAGCCGAGCTTGTCCGCCAATCTGGCCAGTTGTATCGTTTCCTGTAAGGCCTGGTGCGCATCGCTGTTCTTTCGGATGGGGGTCTGATCCAGGACACTTAACTGAAGTTTCGTTCGCATAGAACTATCAATAACACCAGCCCGGATGAAAAGTTTGGTGGTTTCTTTTTTTAGATATAGATTTGATATCATTTTGATATCATAATAAACCAAATTATGCAAACCGAAAAAATTGTCAAACCCCAGAGCGGCTACCCGTTTATTGCCATCATTATCACTTTTGCCATCATCTTCCTCGTAATGGTTACTAATAGCAAGGAGTACGCAGGGTTGGCAGTCCCTTTATTCCTGGTCCTGGGCTTTTTGGGCAGAGGCCTCCTCGTCATCAGCCCCAACAGCGCGAAGATCTTATTGTTATTCGGGGCTTATCAAGGCAGCATCAAACAAAGCGGCCTTTTCTGGGTGAATCCCTTTTATCAGCGAACGACCATATCTTTACGCGCCCGGAATTTCCAAAGTGAAAAAGAAAAAGTGAACGACAAAATGGGCAACCCGATCATGATCAGCGTTATCCTGGTTTGGAAGGTGAGCGACACATTTAAATCCACTTTCCAGGTGGATAATTATAAAACTTTTATAGAGATCCAAACGGATTCCGCCGTTCGCAAACTGGCCGCCACCTACCCCTATGATCATTTCGAGGATGAAAGAGCCGCTATCACCCTGAGTACAGACTTCGACGAGGTCAACCACACTCTTGAAAAAGAGATAACCGAGCGTTTGGTGATCGCCGGGATCGAAGTGGTGGAAGCCCGTATCTCCCATCTGGCTTATGCTCCGGAGATCGCTCATTCGATGCTGAAAAGACAGCAGGCCTCGGCAGTAGTGGCCGCCAGGAGCAAAATTGTCGAAGGTGCGGTAGGCATGGTAGAGAGCGCCTTACACCTGCTCTCAGCCAAGAATATCATCGAATTGGACGAAGATAAAAAAGCAGCAATGGTCAGTAATCTGATGGTCGTACTTTGCGGTGACAGAGATACCCAGCCTGTACTCAACACAGGGACATTAAACCAATAAAGAATGGCAGAAAAAAAGTCTTTTGCTTTACGTATAGACGCGGATACCATGAAGGCTATCGAGAAATGGGCGGCGGATGAATTCCGCAGCGTCAATGGACAACTTGAATGGATGCTGCATCGCGCCCTCAAAGAAGCCGGAAGACTGAAAACGAAAACGGATAATAATAAGAACGATAAAAAAGATGACTAAAAAATAGACTACAACTATCTGTACTGGTTATTAAGTATTTTTTGGTATCTCCGCATATGCATTTCTGTTTGAGTAATAATATATTTTTGTTGGAGTAATAGAGATTAATTTTTGCAGTAAAGATCTTTCTTTGCAAAACTTGTCACTAACTTGCGGTGCCCCTAAATCTAAACCAATGAAAACCGTACCTGCGTTTTTAAAGGAACTCTTTTGCCCCAAAGGTCCTTTCGCTGTTCTACTCCTGGCGTGCCTCTGCTTATACGCACCGGACGCAGGAGCCCAGATCAACGCTTATGCTAAAGTGACGGCGGTTTCCGGTACCACACTAAGCCTCTCCAACACGAATCAGACCTATCATACTTTCGCCGCCGGCGAACAGATTATCGTCATGCAGATGCAGGATAACGTTATCGGATCCAATACTTCCAACACTTCCACTTTTGGTACCGTTTCCGCTATTGCCAATGCGGGCAAATATGAAGTGGCTACTATTAGTTCAGTAACGGGAATGCCTACATCCATGAAGCTGACGGCTGCCCTTACTAATACATATACTATAAGCACCTCAGGCAATGTGCAGATCATCAGCTTTAATACCCTGAGCACGACCAATTACACTACGACCGCCAACATCGCCGCCGTATCCTGGAATGGAAGCGTGGGAGGAGTGGTAGCTTTCCAGGTAGGAGGTACACTGACCTTGTCCAATTCCGTCACAGTCGACGGGCAGGGATTCCGCGGAGGAGCGGTTTCAGCTGATTACGAAGTCAGTTGTGAACCCTCCGTTTATGATGCCACTTCCTCCAATTATGCGTATAAAGGCGAAGGGATCTATTCCAGCTCGACGATCAGTTATACCAGCCATACCAGCCGGGGGCCCCTTCTTAATGGAGGTGGCGGAGGCAGCGATGATAATGGGGGCGGTGGCGGAGGAGGTAATTATACGGCAGGCGGCACGGGCGGTCCTGGCTATACCTGTACCACAACAAATGCCTCCGGCGGCATAGGAGGGGTCGCTCTGGGAACTTATGTGACATACAACCGGATCTTCATGGGCGGAGGCGGCGGGGGCGGCCAGCAAAATAATGGCTTGGGAACGGCAGGCGGCAACGGCGGAGGCATTATCATGATCAAAGCCAACACGCTTAAGACCAGTTGCACAGGGACTGTATTGATATCCGCCAGCGGAACATCGGCAGCCACCAGCGGAAATGATGGCGCCGGAGGCGCTGGAGCCGCCGGCAGCATCGTGTTACAGGTCAATACGTTTACTGTGCCTTCCACCTGCCCCTTAACAGTGCAGGCCAACGGAGGCAGCGGAGGGAATGTCGGGGACGCGAATGCTCACGGTGGCGGCGGCGGCCAGGGCGCCGTCATGTATTCAGCTTCTTTGCCTTCAACCAATGTTACTACCAACGCCAATAATGGCGCTGGCGGACTGAACAGCAGCAGCTCGGGCGCAGCCAGCGCCGGTAGCGGAGCCGGTACGAATAATGCAGGCATATTGACGGGCCTCCCTACCATATTGCCTATTAACTTTCTTTCTTTCACGGCAGAAAAGAACGGGAATGAATCGATCCTATACTGGAGTACCGGCGAAACCTATCAACAGCAGCTATTCACTATTCAGCGTTCATACGATGGCGTTAATTTCAATACCATCGGAGTTGTCGATGGCGCCCCCGGCACCACTGCTACAGAAGAATACCAGTATACAGATGCCAGCCCCGCATCCGATAAAAATTATTATCGGATCCAGGTCACCGATCTGGCCGGTCGGCAGACTTATTCAGCTATCGTACTCATCGATCGGTCAGGATCGCAAAATACATTCGGCATCTATCCCAATCCCGCCGGCAGAGCATTCACGATCCGCCTGGGAGAACCTGGCAGTCCCGTAATTTCGGTAGCCATCAGCGACCTGACCGGCAAAACAGTCTGGTCCCAATCCTGCCATACTTCCGGCAACCTGATCCCTGTTACACTCAGTGGGATACTGGTCCCTGGTATTTATTTCGTCAGATTGACAGACAACGGACAAACTCAAATGGGCAAACTGCTCATCCGATGAACTGGCTTAGAACACTACTAATGGCTAAATTCATTGGATTTTGCATTCAATGCCCTATTTTTGCACCCGGTGTTTAAAATTCCAATTACCATAGTATTGATCCTGCTGATCGCCCTTCAGACCTTCAGCAAATGGTGCCTGATCATCGAATACCAGGTCAACAGGGATTATATCGCCAAAAATCTTTGCGTCAACCGCGACAATCTTTCCTGCTGCAAGGGCAAATGTTATCTCAATAAGAAAATAGCAACAGACGAATCTCAGCAGCAGGCCCCCGGCAAAGGAGGACAAAAAGAAGAATCTCCCTTGCAGGCTTTTACCCCGGTGAACAACCTGCCCGAATTACAAGCCCCGGTGATCATCGCCTTCAACCCGACACGTTACCTGGCTTCCCGCTCACAGGAATTTACCCACTCCGTTTTCCAGCCCCCGCAGGCATAATCCTCTTCCCGGGTTTACAAATTCCTATTGTTCTAAAAACAAGGTCTATGGATTTTGTTGGGCATATCTATATTCATTCCCTGCTTCCGGCGGCGGAATGCCTTTAGCGTATCCAATATTTACAACTCAACTAACTACAATGAAATTTTTTCATAAAGGCAGCCTGCTGGCTGTGCTGGTCCTATTCGCGCACACGGCTTTTTCACAACAAGCCATCCCGTCGTCCAAATCCGACTCCCTGACACCCCGGTATAATAAATTGGAAGAGATGATCGTCACCGGCAACCGGACCGTTCAAAAGCGCATAGAAGCGCCCATCGCCATCGGTATCATCAATTCACAGACCATCGCCGATACCAAAGCGAATCAGCTCGATCAATTGCTCAACAAGGTCAGCGGGGTATTCATGGTCGACCTGGGCAATGAACAACATGAAATGAGCATCCGGCAGCCCCTCACCACCGCCAGCGTTTTCCTCTATCTCGAAGACGGCATCCCCATTCGTACCACCGGCGTTTACAACCACAATGCCTTGCTGGAGATGAACACGACCGCCGCAAAGCAAATCGAGATCATCCGGGGACCAGCCTCCTCCCTCTACGGCGCAGAAGCCATCGGAGGAGCCGTCAACGTGATCACCCGGACGCCTCCCGCCATTCCCGATGGCTATCTCAGCGTACAAGGGAATAATAATGGATATAAGAGAGTAGACGCACAGATCGGCAGCAGCTTTGGTAAATGGGGGCTGGTCGCCAGCGGATATTATGCTGACAGGCATAACGGACCCATTCAGTACAGCGATTTTCATAAGACGGCCATTACGCTTAGGGCCGATTACAAGGCCAGTGACCGCCTCACCTGGAGCAATACCCTCACGTATGTCAACTATTACAGCGACATGTACGGATCCCTGGACAGCGCCCACTTCGCACAGAAGAACTATAATACGCCGTATTCTTTCACCTATCGGAAAGTACATGCCCTGCGGATTAAGTCACAGCTGAATTATCGCTGGAATAGTCAGGCGGAAACACAGATCGCCCTGGCTTACCGTAACAACAGCACGGGACAGAACCCCTCGTATTATATCAGCAATAGCCAGAGCGACCCCCTGCTGGCGAACGGACAGATCAACAACAGCTCCTTTCACAGCTTCCTCCTGGTGGTGCAGCACCAGCAGAAGTTCAACTGGCTAGGCAGTAAGCTGATCGCAGGGATCAGCAGCGATATCAGCCCCAGCAGTTATATCGCCAACTATATCCGGATCCAGCGGGACGCCAAAGGCAATTACGGCAGTTATACCAATACCGATTCCCTGTTGAGCAATTATTCCACGGGCATCGACAATATCGCTTCCTACCTGAACTATGAGCTGAGCCCGGCCAAAGGGCTTCGGCTGGTAGCCGCCCTCCGGTATGACTTCTATCATTATAACTTCCGGAATTACCTGCCTTCCTCCGCTTCGACGGGTGCTGCCAATACCCGCAATGATTTCAACAGGGTGACACCCAAGATAGGAGCCACGTATAATTATAAAGGGGTAGGGGCCTATGCCAACTATAGTCAGGGCTATGTTCCGCCCCAGGTCACGGATCTATACAATGGGGTCAAAGTTCCCTATCTGCATCCGCAGACTTTTTTCAACTACGAAGTGGGGGGATGGCTGTCGCTGCTGAAAAACAAACTGTATGCAGACTGGAGCCTTTACCGGATGGATGGCACGAACCAGATCATTTCTGTAAAACAAAATGACGGCACTTTTATCAATCAGAATTCCGGAAAGACCAAACACCAGGGCATCGAATATGGGATCACTTACCGGCCCAAGGCAGCATGGAGCCTCCGGGTCAGCGCCAGTAATTCCGACCACAAATTCGTCGTACAATATGAGAATAACAGGAATTACAGCGGCAACGAAATGGCCGCGGCGCCCCATTTTGTCGGCAACACAGAGCTGACATGGCGCCCCGCTTTCATACCAGGGTTCCGGATAGCAGCGGAATGGCAACACCTGGGGAGCTATTTTATGGATGACGCCAACACGAAAAAATACAGCGGTTTTGATATTGTCAATTTCCGCACAGGCTACCAGCTTCGCCAATTCGAGGTCTGGGTCAATGCACTCAATGCTTTTAATAAGTATTATGCTTCTCTGGCCAGCAAGTCCTCGTATGGCTATAGCTATAACCTGGGTGATCCGGCAGAAGTGACCATCGGCCTGTCCTGGCATTTTTTTAAATAATAAAAATAGGGGCCGCCCTCCGGGGCCCTCCTTCAAAAAGATAAATATGGGCCTGATAAAATCGAATATCTATAAATGGCATCGCAGCTTCTCCCTGATCATCGCCATCCCCGTCCTGCTCTGGGCCGCCAGCGGATTCATGCATCCCCTGATGACGAATATTCGGCCGAAGATAGCGACACAGGGGCTGACTCCATTTCCCATTGACAGCAGCAGGATTCGCATGCCCCTGCAAGCTGCCCTCCGGTTACATCACCTGGACAGCATTTCCAATTTCCGACTGGTGCACATCGATACGAACTGGTTCTACCAGGTCTTACCCGCCAATCACCACTCGTCAACGCCCGTCCCCGTTTACCTGAGCTGCCTCAATGGAAATGCCTTGCCCGCCGGCGACTGGCTCTACGCCCAATACCTGGCCCGCCAGTTCCTGGAAGGCGCAGCCACCCCACCCGCCATCAAGCCGTCAGCGCACGACTGTTGCGGCGCAGCCACCGATTGCGTATTGAACCCGGTCAAAGGAGCCAAAGTGGCCAACGTCTCCCTGCTCAGGGAATATGACCTGGAATACAAAAGTATCAACAAGCTGCTCCCCGTCTACAGAGTATCTTTCAACCGCCCCGACGGCATCCGCATATACGTGGAGACGACCCGCGATCGCTTCGCATTCGCCATGGATGACCGACGTTTCATCTTTGACAGGATCTTTACATTGGTGCATACCTGGGCCTGGCTGGATTTTTTGGGAAAAGGGAAATTGGTAGTCGAGTTCGTCCTGGTGGCGATGGCTTTCCTGACAACCCTGATGGGCATCTATATTTTCTTTACTACCAAAAGCAAAAAAGCCAGGGGGAATGAAAGAGTGAAAGCCAGACGCAATCACCGGTTTTCCGCTATTATCATCGCCTTGTTTACGCTGATGTTCACCTTCAGCGGCGCCTTCCATGCCTTATCCAAATTCAGCGACGATACCAGAGACCGTTTTTTTGTTTCTCCTTCCTTCGCCCCGGCCGACCTTAACTTCAATTTTACACAATTGCAGGAAGACGTAGGAGATCCGATCATCGATATTCGTATCGTCAGCATGTATGGGCATAATTACTGGCAGGTCACCACGCAACCATCCGGCGGCCATCTATCCGGCAGCCGGCAACCCTCTTCCATCATGAGCGGCCCGGCCACACACTCCAGGGATCTGATGAAAGACCCGCAGGTGATCGCTTCTCCCGTAACCTATATATCGACAGACAGTCCCCATTCCATCTTACCGCAGGGCGAACGAATCTATGCCGGTTTCCTGGCAGGCGCCTTCAGCGGACAGCCGGAAAAAGATATCCAGGCTTCGGTCCCCATCCTCCGGTTTTCCAGCGAGTATAATTTTGCAGACAAGCGACTGCCTGTCTGGAAAATAAGCTACACGACACATGACAACGAACGGTATTATGTGGAGACTTCCACCGGTCGCCTCTCCAAGCGTGTTACAGACAGGAGCCTGACAGAAGAATACAGCTTCGCTTTTTTACATAAACACGAGTTCATGGGGTGGGGGGGCAAGAGCGTAAAAGATTTCAGTACGATGTTCTGGGCATTGGCCCAGGTCGTAATGGTCGTATTCGGGCTTATCCTGTATTTCAAATACCGCTCCTGAACCGTAATAGCATAAAATATATTCCGGCTTCCCCGGAAGTATTATGAAAAGAAAACCCTAATTTGCAACATTGTAGCAAAAATTGAGATTTTCCAGAACTACCATACGACCTTTTCTCGCAGGCTTTCTATTAGCCTTGTTCGCGCTGGGCATTACGCCTAAGGTCGTGATCCATACCCTGGTCGCCAATCACAAGGATACCCATCTGGCATCGGACCATGGTAAGACCGATCAATTCAATAAGGCCGGCTTTCACTGTACGATCGACAACCTGGTCGTAGAGTCTCCTTTTTTAAATAGCCTCCTTTCCATCGAATCGGAGCTTCCAAAATGCTTCGCAGCGAAAACCTTGTCACCCTACAAGGATCATCTATCCTTCTCCCATTTCATTTTCGGACTCCGCGGCCCTCCGGCCACTGTTTAATTGCCTTTTTATTTATTGCATTTTCATCAAACGGAATTAAACACGAACAAAATGAATTTCCCTTCACTTCGTTATATATTATTTATCCTATTATTTCTGGGTATTGACCAATTCATTCTTGCAAACATCCCCGCCGGCGGATCCCTGTCCGGGAAGGTAACTGAAAAAGCGAAAGGCTCGATTCTTTCCGGAGCCTCTGTCTATATCCCCGATCTTAAAGTAGGAGCGGTCTCCGATAACAACGGGTATTACAAATTCAATAGCCTTCCTTCGGGGAGCTACCTGATCGAAGTACATTATGTCGGATTCAGGACCGTTACAAAAACGGTGACCGTCAGCGGCCCGGTCACCCTGGATTTTACCCTTTCGGATGAATCTATAGAAGAAAGCCCGGTAGTGGTGACAGGCCTCTCCAAAGCCACCCAGATCAAAAGAAGCCCGGTGCCTATTGTCGCGGTTAGCCATGACTATATCGCCACGAACCTGAGCACCAATATCATCGACGCTATTGCCAAAATACCCGGGGTGAGCGCACTCACTACCGGCCCCAACGTGTCCAAGCCCTTTATAAGGGGCCTGGGCTACAACCGGATACTCACCCTGTATGACGGGGTGCGGCAGGAAGGTCAGCAATGGGGGGACGAACACGGCATCGAAGTGGACCAATATGGCATAGAAAGGATCGAAGTCATCAAAGGCCCGGCTAGTTTGTCCTATGGTTCGGATGCCCTGGCAGGTGTGGTGAACCTGATCCCCACCCAGGCAGCCCCCGAGGGAAAAATGATCGGCGATATCCTGACCGAATACCATACTAACAATGGTCTTTTCGGCGGCTCGGCCATGCTGGGCGCCACCAAAAATGGTTTCGAATGGATGGGAAGGATCTCTCATAAAGAAGCCACGAACTACCAGGATAAAATCGACGGTCGTGTATACAATACTGCTTTTAGAGAGACGGATGCCAGTTTGGCTTTAGGCCTGCATCGCGGTTGGGGTTATTCCCACCTGAGCCTTTCTCTCTTCGATGACCTGCAGGAAATACCGGATGGCAGCCGGGATTCGGCTACCCGCAAATTCACCAAACAGATCACCGAGGCAGATACAGTCAGGCCCATCGTATCGGATGATGAGCTGAAGTCTTACACGATAGGTGTGCTGCACCAGCACATTCAGCATTATAGGGTCTATAGCACGAACAACTTCATCATCGGGAACGGACGATTGGCCGTCAACCTTGGGTATCAACGGAGCGTCCGCCGGGAATTCAGCCATCCGGAAGCCCCTTCAACCGCCGGCCTGTTCCTGCAATTGAATACCTATTCATATGACCTCAAATATTATTTCCCGGAATGGAGGGGCTGGAACCTTACCGCGGGAGTGAATGGTATGTACCAGGATAATACCGTTACAAAGGGAACTGATTTTGTGATTCCCTCCTATCACCAGTTCGACATCGGCCCCTTTGTACTGCTGAAAAAGACCTTCGATAAATTAGATATATCCGGTGGCCTGCGATTTGACAGCCGTTCCTTTACGAACAAGCAATTATATACCCAACCCAACCCGGTAACTGGATTTGATATGCCGGTATATGGAGCGGATACGGTGGGGGCGAGTCACCCTTTTTACGATTACCACCATGTTTTTTCGGGGCTTAATGGCAGTATCGGCGCAACCTATAATTTCACGGAGCAATTTTCTGTGAAGGCCAATATCGCCCGCGGGTTCCGTGCGCCGAATATTGCCGAGATCTCTGCCAATGGGGTACACCCGGGAACCAATATCTACCAGATCGGCAACGGGGATTTCAAACCTGAATTCAATCTCCAGGAAGATATCGGCCTGGAATATACTTCCAAGTATATCGTGCTGACTTTCAGTGTATTTAACAATAGCATTTCGAATTATATCTTCAACCAAAGATTATTGAGCACGACCGGCGGGGACTCTGTACTGGTGGCGGGCAACCAGACCTATAAATTCCAGCAGGGCAAGGCGCAATTATATGGCGGAGAGCTTAGCCTGGATCTTCATCCGGTAAAAGCCCTGCATTTCGAGAATAGCGTGACAGCTACTTATGGACTAAATAAGGATATCGACCCTAAGCTGAAATCAGACAGCAATAAATATGTTCCCCTCATCCCCCCCTTACACGGGCTGTCGGAACTGCGTTATGATTTTGAATCCCGGTCGCATCATATTGTCAATGGCTTTGTCAAAGTGCAGGTAGACTGGCACGCTGCTCAGAACAGGGTCTACCTGACTGATAATACCGAGACGGCTACTCCCGGGTATACCTTGTTCAATGCAGGTATAGGTGCCGGCATTACCAATGGTAAAGGCAAGACTATCGTCAACATCTATGTCATGGGCAATAACTTATTCGATGTGGCTTACCAGGATCACCTGAGCCGCTTGAAATATTTTGAACAATATTCATCGTCACCCAATGGACATCTCGGTATTTATAATATGGGCAGGAACATTGCTTTTAAATTGGATTTTCCACTGGACTTTAATCTAAAGAACTAAAATGAAAAGGCCGTCTCAATATAGCTGAGACGGCCTTTTCACTTATCGGTCGGTTGTAACTTAGTTCTTCTTCCCCCCTCCGTCTTCCGGCTTTTTACAGCAGGTAGGGAGCCGCTTGTAAGAATCGGGCTCTGCGGTAACATCATCCGCATCATAACCCACATTCGCAATCAGGGTCTTGATATTCTCTACATTCGTACGGTCTGTGAGATAGGTCACCGTAGTAGTCTTCTTTTTAAAATCGACATTCACCTTCTGTATCCCTTCCTCATGGCTGAGATATTTCTCGATCCTTCCCTTGCACTCCTGGCACTGTACCGTCGGCGTTTTAATGGTTACGGTCAACGATGTCTTTTGCTGGGCCATGGAGACACCCGTAAAAGTTATCAGGAATAATAAAATAAATTGTAGTTTTTTCATATATAAACAGATTTATGACCCGTAAATGTAACAAAATAAATTTAGACCCCCTTCCAGCCGGCCGGGTCCTCCCTCCATTTTAACAAAACAGCTTCTTCATCCGGACTGACGATCTTTTTCTCCAGGGCCAGCTCGATCAGCGTAGGGTAATTGGACAGGGAGATATAGGGCACCCCCGCCTTTTCAAAAGCTTCCTTTCCTGCTTCGAAACCATAATTGAAAATAGACACCAGCCCGATCACTTCCACCCCCGCCTGGCGAAGGATTTCCACGACCTGCAGACTGCTCTTACCAGTTGAAATCAGGTCCTCGATGACCACGCACCGCTGCCCTTTCTCATAGTAACCCTCGATCTGCTGCCCCAATCCATGCTCCTTGGGCTTGGACCGGACATATATATAGGGCAGTTTGAGCTGGTCGGCCGCCATAGCGCCCCAGGCGATACCCGCCGTCGCCACCCCAGCCAGCAGGGCGGCTTCAGGAAATTGACCAAACAGGACATTACACATCTCCGACTTGATAAAATCCCGGATATAGGGAAAAGACAAAACCTTGCGGTTATCGCAATAAATAGGGCTTTTCCAGCCGGAAGACCAGGTATACGGCTCTTTCACATTCAAACGTATTGCCTGCACCTGTAAAAGCTTCTCGGCTACCGCCTTTTGGCTCTGGGCATTTTGGTCTTTCAGTTGTTTCGCCGATCCGGCAGAGCCGGATTCATTCGGGGTAATCATTTTTTCCATGGTGCTGCGAAAGTAAATAATATCTTGCACTCAATTCAACCCGCATGTATATAAAGATCTATTTTAACGACAAGCCGCTCTTCCTCTGTGATCAGGTCAATGAAGAGATCAATAGCTACGCGCACCACGACGATGCCGTTTTTATCGATGAATTTTCCACCCCGGCCGTCAATTCCATCATCCATGAGATGCGGCTGGAGAAAGTACATGCGGGCATCTTCGTCCACCCCGACCTGGAGACCCTCCGTAAAGCCTTCTGGAAAAAATTCATCCTCATCAAAGCCGGCGGCGGCCTCGTTAAAAATGAAGCAGGCGCCATGCTTCTCATGCTGCGCCGTAATATATGGGACCTCCCCAAAGGCAAGCTCGATGACGGAGAGTCCATAGAACAATGCGCCGTCCGGGAAGTAGAAGAGGAGACAGGACTAAGAAATGTCATTTTGGGAAAACCGCTGCTGATCACATATCATACCTACGATGAGAGCGGCAAACACTTTCTCAAGGAAACCCACTGGTATCATATGACAGCCCCCGGTAACCAGCCAATCACCCCCCAAAAAGAAGAACAGATCACGGAAATAAAATGGGTAGGAGAGAAGGAACTGCCGGCTTTCACGCGCAGCACTTTCCCCTCGATCAGGGACGTGCTAAATGCCTCCCGTATTCACGATCGGTGAGGGCTTCAGCTCCCGCTTCAATATCGCCACCGTCAGCCGGCTGACACATACCAGCTTTTCCCGCTCATCCACGATCCTGATATCCCAGACATGGGTGGTCTTTCCCAGGTGTAACGGCGTTGCTGTACCATAAACATACCCTTCCTTCACACCTCGCACATGATTGGCATTGATCTCCAGTCCGACGCAGACGTATCGCTGCTGGTCGATGACATAAGCGGACCCCACACTTCCCAACGTCTCCGCCAACGCCACAGAAGCGCCTCCATGCAGCAGTCCATATGGTTGCCGCGTCCGGCTATCCACCGGCATCCGGGCCTTTAGGAAATTTTCACCGATATCCGTGAACTCCATACCCAGATGGGCTCCCATGGTATTAGCACCCAGGGACTGCAATTGTTCTATGGTCATGGGAGAACCGGAAGGATGCCAGATAGACATGGGCTTATTTTAAGGTTACGAGAGCGGCAGCGATTTTTGCGCAATGGTCTTCGCCACTACCTCCGGTAAAAACTGCAGCACATCGCCGCCATTTTTCAATACGTCCCTCACCAGCGTGGAGGCGACCGAAGTATACTGCGGCAGACAGGTGAGGAAAATAGTCTCTATATTATGGTCGAGACTCCGGTTCATATCGGCAATAGCCTTCTCATATTCGAAATCGTTTACATACCGGATCCCCCTCAGGATGAACTGTGCACCTACCCGCTGACAACACCGGACCGTCAACCCATCATATACTACTGCCTCTATTTTGGGATTGTCCCGGTAGATTTCCCGGATCCAGGTCAGCCGCTGCTCTTCGGAGAACATAGGGGTCTTATTGGCATTCCGCCCGATCCCGATGATGAGCTTGTCAAACAAAGGCAGCGAACGGTTGATAATATCCAGGTGACCGATTGTGATCGGATCGAAAGTTCCCGGAAAGAGGCCAATACGTTGCATAGTGTAGTGGTTAAATTTCTTTTTTAGGGGTGGGGGCTCCGCCGGCCAACAGATACAACACCGCCATCCGAACCGCTACTCCATTCTCCACCTGCTGCAAAATAATGGATTGTTTGCTATCCGCCGCATCACTATCCAGTTCCACACCCCGGTTGATCGGGCCCGGATGCATAATGACGATCTCTTTGCTCAGACTGTCCAGAAGCCGCTTATTCACCCCATAGGCAAGACTATATTCCCGCAAAGAAGAGAATAGAGGCTGATTCTGCCGCTCCAGCTGAATACGGAGCACATTGGCTACGTCACACCATTCCAGGGCCTTCCGCAGATCGTATTCCACCCGCACGTCGAAAGCTTCCTTGATATGGACGGGAATCAGGGTAGGAGGGCCGGCAATCGTCACTTCGGCTCCCATTTTCTTCAACAGGTAAATATTGCTCAAAGCCACCCGGGAATGCATGATATCCCCGATAATGGCAACCTTCTTTCCGGCCAGACTACCCAGCTTCTCCCGGATAGAAAAAGCATCCAGCAAAGCCTGCGTAGGATGCTCATTGATCCCATCCCCGGCATTCACGATCGCCGCCGGGATATGTTTGGCAAGAAAATGGGGGGCTCCGCTGGCGCTATGCCGCATCACCACCATATCCACCTTCATGGAAAGAATATTATTCACCGTGTCCAGCAAAGTCTCCCCCTTAGCGGCAGAAGAACCCGAAGCGGTAAAATTGATCGTATCGGCAGACAGCCTTTTTTCGGCCAGCTCAAAGGAAATCCTCGTCCTCGTCGAATTCTCATAAAAGAGATTCACGATCGTCACATCCCGCAAAGTGGGGACTTTCTTGATCGGACGCTGCAATACTTCTTTAAATTGGGTTGCTGTATCTAAAATTAGTTGAATATCACCCGGTTGGAGATCCCTAATGCCAAGGAGATGTTTGGTACTTAGCTGCATTAAAAAGCGAAATTAGGGTAAAAAAACATAAATAAAAAAAGCTTTCATCGGCCTTTCTTAGGAGAACTTCCCTTATTCCTCCAGTAACGCCACTTCGTCTTTCCCATCCTTTTCCCGCCAGAATACTTTTACCTTCTGCGTAATGATGGAATCGATCGATTTGCCCGTATAATCGGCCTGTATAGGCAGCTGCCGGCTGAACCGCCGGTCGATCAGGATACATAGCTCCACTTTGGCCGGCCTCCCGAAATCCAGTAAGGCATCCAGCGCCGCCCGGATCGTCCGCCCCGTATAGAGCACATCGTCGATCAGGATCACATTCTTATCCTCGATGGAAAAAGGAATATCCGTCTGGTTCAGCTCATGCAACCCCTTACGGACATCATCCCGGTAAAAAGTGATATCCAGCTTCCCGTAGTTGATCGCCCCCCCGGCCACCTGTGCCTTCAGCTGCTCCACCAGCCGGTTCGAAAAATAGATGCCCCTGGGCTGAATACCGATCAGCACGGTATTTTCCAGATCGATATGATTTTCCAGCACCTGGTGACCCAAACGCTGTATCGTAATAGCCAATTGCTGCTCATTCAGGATCGTCTTCAAACAATTAGTTTTTAAATTTTATCAGGCTTCCGCCAGGAACGGGTACCTGTAATCGGTCGGAGGCACAAAAGTTTCTTTGATGGTGCGGGCGCTGAGCCAACGGTAAAGGTTCAGGATCGATCCCGCCTTATCGTTGGTGCCGGAAGCCCGGGCTCCGCCAAAAGGCTGCTGCCCTACCACCGCGCCCGTCGGCTTGTCGTTGATATAGAAATTCCCGGCCGCCTGACGCAGACGATCAGTTGCCAATTCTACGATCTGCCGGTCCTGCGACAAAATGGAACCCGTCAACGCATAAGGCGAAGTCGTATTCACCAGGTCCAGTGTTTGCTCGAATTCGGCCGCCTTGTATACATAGATCGTCAATACCGGTCCGAAGATCTCTTCGCACATAGTAGTATACAAAGGGTCTTTGGCTTCGATAACCGTTGGCTGCACAAAATATCCCTTCGATTTATCGCAATGTCCCCCGGCCCAGATCTCGGCCTTGGGATCGCTCTTCGCTTTCTCGATATAAGACCGGATCTTGTCAAAGCTCTTTTCATCGATGACGGCATTGATGAAATTGGAGAAATCCTCCACCGTACCCATCTTAAAACTATTGATCCCTTCTATCAGCTTCTTCTTAATGACAGCCGCCAGCGTGTCCGGGATATAAGCCCGGGATGCGGCGCTGCATTTCTGACCCTGGTATTCGAAGGCTCCTCTCAGCAGGGCCGTAGCCACTACATCCGGATCGGCGCTCTCATGGGCCACCACAAAATCCTTACCCCCTGTCTCCCCGACGATACGGGGATAAGTGCGGTAGTTCGGGATATTCTCCCCGATCGTCTTCCAGATCTGGTTGAAGACCCCGGTGCTGCCGGTAAAATGAACACCGGCAAAATCCCGGTGGCTAAAACATATCTTTCCCAGGGCCGGACCGTCGACATAGATCAGGTTGATAACCCCGTCAGGTAATCCCGCTTCTTTCAGGATCCGCATGAACATTTGAGCAGAGAAAACCTGCGTATTGGCCGGCTTCCAAACCACCGTATTACCACACATGGCGGCCGAAGTGGGCAGGTTGCCCCCGATCGCCGTGAAGTTAAAAGGCGTAATAGCCAATACGAATCCTTCCAAAGGACGGAATTCTAGCCTGTTATGGACACCGGGGCTGCTGATAGGCTGCTGCCGGTAGATCTCGCTGAGAAAATGCACATTCCAGCGAAGGAAGTCGATAATCTCGCAGGCGCTGTCGATTTCTGCCTGGTAGGCATTCTTACTCTGCCCCAGCATCGTAGTGCCATTCATATATGGACGGTACTTCGTAGCGATCAGGTCGGCAGCCTTTAAGAAAATGGCCGCCCGGTTCTCCCAGCTCAACGCAGCCCATAAAGCCTTCGCCTGCAGGGCCGCATCGATAGCCTGCTTCACATGCGTCTCATCGCCTTCATGAAAATGACCCAGCGTATGGGCGATCTCATGAGGCGCACGCAGCGCTACCTTCTTTCCGGTGCGCACTTCCTTCCCCCCGATATACATGGGAATATCGTGCCCGGTACTTTTTAATTCCTTTACCGTCTTCTTTAATAATTCCTTTTCCTTACTGCCCGGGCCATAGTTTAACACCGGCTCATTGCCCGGCGCCGGATAATTAAAATAACCTAGATTCATGTGTGACTATTTTTATTTATTTGTCCGCCGTCTCCTTCTCGCTCATCAGGTAAGCCTTGATAAATCCGTCCAGCTCCCCATCCATCACCGGCTGGACATTTCCCACTTCATAATCCGTGCGATGGTCCTTGATCATTTTATAGGGGTGAAATACATAAGATCGTATCTGCGAGCCCCATTCTATCTTCTTTTTCGCTGAATTGGTAGCATTCTTGATGGCCTCCTGCTTGCGCTTCTCCTCCTCATACAGACGGCTCTTCAGCATCGTCATAGCCTTTTCCCGGTTTTCCCCCTGGGTCCGGGCCTGCTGACATTCTACGATGATGCCGCTGGGCTTATGCGTAAGACGTACCGCCGTCTCCACCTTGTTCACGTTCTGACCACCGGCCCCGCCGCTACGGAAGAAGGCCCATTCCACATCGGCCGGTTTTACTTCGATCTCGATGCTGTCGTCGATCAGAGGGTATACATAGACGGAGGCAAAAGAAGTGTGCCGACGCGCATTGGAGTCGAAAGGTGAGATCCTCACCAGCCGGTGTACCCCGCTTTCGGCTTTCAGGAAGCCAAAGGCAAACGGACCGTCGAACTGGATCGTAGCGCTTTTGATACCCGCTCCTTCCCCTTCCTGGAAATCCAGCTCGGAAAGGCTCCAGCCCTGTTTTTCGCCGTACATACGGTACATCCGCAATAACATCTCCGCCCAGTCCTGGCTTTCGGTGCCGCCCGCGCCGGAATTGATCTGCATCACCGCCGGCAATTCGTCCTCCGGCTGGTTGAGCGTACTCTTGAATTCCGCTTCCTCGATCAGGGTCACCCCCTTATCGTAGGCTTCCCGCGTCTCTTCCTCGCTGGCTTCCCCGGCTTTCCAGAAATCGAATAATACGGCAAAATCCTCCACGGCCGTCTCCACGGACTCATAGAGCTTTACCCAATATTCGTTCAGCTTGATGTTTTTGAGAATTTCCGTCGCGCGCTTATTATCGTCCCAGAATCCCGGGCTTAGCGATAATTGCTTCTCTTCGTTTACTTTATATTGTCGGTTATCGACGTCAAAGAAACCTCCTCAAGACCACTACACGGTCCCTCATACTCTTGATTTGCTCTTGTGTCATATTTTTATATGCTGATTATCAATGTTTTAAAATGTGGTTTGGGCAGAGAGTTGCGAAATTTGCCCACATAAACCATTGAAACAGATCGCAAAGGTACGGATTAGCGATAAAATAGCACCTCTTCCATCCCATCCTTCTTAATAATCCACCCCTGTTTGAAAAAATTACCGTAATTAGTAAATTGCAGGTATAAAAACGATTCCTATGCCATCCTACACAAAAATAAGCAGCCCGAAGGACCTTCAATTGCTTAAGAAATCAGACCAAGTCATGTTCGATACGAATAACAACCCTGCTTCCCTCCCAAAGGAAATGGAGCAGTTATCCGGTTCGACAAGGTATGAGTTTAAAATAGTGGATGACCGGGATTTGAGTAAAGGCGATAGAGATGAAGACGTTTTTGTCCTCCAATCGATGGACGAAAGTGTAGCGGAATTAATAAGAATACCCAAGAAATCCCTGTTAAAAGGCAATTGGTGGATGAAAGGATAAGTTAACGTGAAGACTTCATTTCTCTTAAAATACGTTGGTAAGACATCTTCCGGGCAATCCTCCGGGGAATAGGGTAGCCGTTTTCATAAGCATAGAGGGCAAGCCATAACTTCCTTCTCGGGAATCGGAGCCTATAATAAATGAGGAGGGGAAGGAGCAGGGTGCCAAAAAAGAGCAGGGCTAAGAGAGAGCCTGCGGGGTCAGCCGGATCCTGAAAGGAACTAAAGTCACCCCGATGCTGGAAATAAAAACCGATCAGCGCACGGGATGAATCATCCTGTCCATAACGCTGCATAAAAATTCCGCGACCGATCATAAAGGAATCTGCCGTGAGTGAATAGAGGCGGGCCGGCACCGTATCGATAACACCAGGATAAGGAGGCGCAATCCTTCCGTTGGCAGGATGAGCGGCCTCCAGCAGGCAGGGAATCAGCAGACAAAAAAAAGAGAATACGATAAAGGAGTGGCGCATAGGATAAATGTAGCAAAATTTGTAGAGAAAATTGCCCATTTCCCGGCATTAAAAGCCGATGCCTTTCTTAACATTTCCTTGGACCTCCCTATACCAAGGTTGGCACCGTTCTTGAAAACAGATAGATAGCTAACGCATGAAAATATATTATTCATTTATCAAAATTATAATACTATGAATGCTCAAAAAGTCTTAATAGGCGCCTTATCAGGCCTGGTTGCCGGAGTGGCTATCGGAGTATTGGTCGCCCCCGCAGAAGGAAGCGAAACACGTCAACGCATTTCCGATACAGCCCACTCGCTGAAGAAAAAACTGAGACAGTTAAGAGGAGTCACCGCCGATGAACTGGATGAGCTGAAAGATATCTTTGAAAGGGAAACCGAAGGACTGAAAAGTGATGTGCGTGAGCGTGTCCTCGACCTGATCAAAGCCGCCAAAGCAAAAGGCAATAATATTAAGGAAGAAGCATTGTCTTAAAATAATATTTAGGAAGAGGGAACGGAGCCTGTAAAAGGCTCCTTTTTTGCGCTCCAGGGCTCTCCCCAAAATGTAGCCCTTCCGCGCAAAAATCTAATGATTGGCAGAACTTCCTCGGAGCGTCGTTCCTCGCTCCTCCTTGTTCGCAACCTTCGCTTCGCTCGGTTGGGCCGTCAGACCTGTGGTCTGCCTTATTTTACCCTCCCCCCGGAATCTGCCGAATTCCCGTTAATTTGCAGCCTTATCTTAATCACCCTTTATGCCGATCGACCTTCGTTCAGATACCGTTACACGACCAACCCCCGCCATGTTACAGGCCATGATGCAAGCCAGGGTAGGGGATGATGTTTTTGGGGAAGATCCCTCCATCAACCAGCTGGAAACAATGGCCGCCCAACTCTTTGGAATGGAAGCCGCCCTTTACTGCCCCAGTGGTACCATGTCCAACCAGATCGCCATTAAATGCCATACAGTACCGGGAGACGAAGTGATCTGCGAAAAGAACTCCCATGTCTATATCTATGAAGGGGGCGGCATCGCCTTTAATTCCGGTTCGCAGGTCCGCGCACTGGAGGGCGACAGGGGCCGTATCACAGCCGACCAGGTATCCGCCGCCATCAACCCCGACGACGTCCACAAAGCCCGCACTTCCCTGGTGTCCCTGGAAAATACAGGCAATAGGGGAGGAGGAAGCTGCTACGACCTGGAAGAAATCACAAAGATCCGGCAGGTCTGCGAAGACAACCAGCTAAAACTTCACCTGGATGGGGCCCGGCTCTTCAATGCCCTGGTGGCCAAAAAACAAACGGCCCTTTCCTATGGCCGCGTCTTCGACAGCATCTCCATATGCCTGAACAAGGGACTGGGCTGCCCCATCGGAAGCATCCTGCTGGGACCGGCCTCCTTTATCCGGCAGGCCCGCCGGATCCGCAAAGTCTTTGGCGGCGGAATGAGACAGGCCGGCTTCATGGCCGCCGCCGGCATCTATGCCCTCGAAAACCATATTGACAGGCTCGCCGAAGACCATACCCATGCCCGGCAGATCGCAGCCGTCCTGGAAAAAAAGGACTTCGTAGCATCGATCCTGCCCGTCGAGACCAATATCATTATCTTCGAAGTCGAAACCTCTGTTTGCCCTAAACAATTAGCCGCCCAGTTAAAAGAACAGGATATTATGGCCATAGCCATCTCTTCAAACCAGCTGCGCTTTGTGACCCACCTGGATATCACCCGGGAAATGGTACAACGAACCATCGGGGTACTTGAAACGTTGTAACTATTAATTTCTTTAAATTTACAACAGACAGGATCTATCATTAATCAGCAACTATAATCTTTTCATATGTTCCCGAAAGTAACACCCACTCAGACAGCAGCATGGCAGCAATTACAAGAGCATTATAAGAACGAGATTAAGGGCATCCATATGCGGTCCCTGTTCAAGGCCGATCCGGACCGGTTCTCCAAATACTCCCTGAAATTCGATGAGATCCTTTTCGACTACTCCAAAAATATCGTTACCGATAAAACACTCATCTTATTAAGGCAGCTGGCGGAAGAGAGCAAAGTGAAAGATGCCATAGAAGCGATGTTCTCCGGCGAAAAGATCAACCAGACCGAGGACCGCTCCGTATTGCACACCGCCCTGCGTAACTTGTCCGGCAGCCCCGTTCTCAGTGATGGAAAAGATGTTATGCCGGACGTGCTGCGCGTACTCGCACAGATGAAGGCCTTCTGCGCCAAAATACATAGCGGCGAATGGAAAGGCTACACCGGGAAGAAAATAAAATACATCGTCAATATCGGCATCGGCGGCAGCGACCTGGGCCCCGTAATGGTCACCGAAGCCCTCAAATCCTATTGGGTGGCCGGTATCCAGCCTTATTTCGTTTCCAATGTCGACGGCACCCATATCGCGGAGACCCTGAAGAAAGTCAACCCCGAAGAGACCCTCTTTCTCATCGCCTCCAAGACCTTCACCACCCAGGAGACGATGACCAATGCCCATACGGCGCGTAACTGGTTCCTGGAAACCGCCAAAGACGAAAAACAGATCGCCAAACATTTCGCCGCCCTCTCCACCAACGAAAAAGAAGTGGTTAAATTCGGCATCGACAAAGCCAATATGTTTGAATTCTGGGATTGGGTCGGAGGACGTTATTCCCTGTGGAGCGCCATCGGTTTGTCCATCGCCCTTAGCGTGGGATACGACAACTTCGAAGCCTTACTGAAAGGCGCCCACCAGGCCGACATCCACTTCCGCACCACTCCCTTCGAAAAAAATATTCCCGTCACCATGGCCCTCATCGGCTTATGGTATACTAATTTCTTCGGATCACAGACGGAAGCCATCCTTCCCTATGACCAGTATATGCACCGCTTTGCCGCCTACTTCCAGCAAGGCAATATGGAGAGCAACGGGAAAACGATCGACCGTAACGGCCAACCCGTAGCCTGGTCCACCGGACCCGTTGTCTGGGGCGAACCCGGCACCAACGGCCAGCACGCTTTCTACCAGCTGATCCATCAGGGCACCACCCTGATCCCCTGCGACTTCATCGCACCGGCGATCAGTCACAACCCGATCGGCGACCATCACGTGAAGCTGCTCTCTAACTTCTTCGCACAGACCCAGGCCCTGATGAACGGCAAAACGAAAGAAGAGCTGGAGGCAGAGAAGGTCCCCGCAACCCTGATCCCTTATAAGTCATTTAGCGGCAACCGCCCCACTAACTCCTTCCTGCTGAAAGAGATCACCCCCTTCAGCCTGGGCGCGCTGATCGCATTGTATGAACATAAGATCTTTGTCCAGGGCGTCATCTGGAACATCTATACCTTCGACCAATGGGGCGTCGAGCTGGGTAAGGCGCTGGCTGGCAAGATCCTTCCGGAATTACAGAATGCCGACGAAGTACATACGCACGACTCTTCTACCAACGGCCTGATCAACGCTTTCAAAAAATTGCGCTGACCGCCGCATCAATAAAATAATAAACAAAACAGAGGGTGTCTCAAATTACTTTGGACACCCTCTGTTGCTATTTTTGATGTAGTAAAGTGAAAAACTACCACAAAGTAGTAGTTTATTTATATTGCATCGAATTAGAAAAATCGTATCTTCAACTTAAGAATAGACTCCAACTACTATTTTATCGCCGCTATTTAAAAATCCATTTACTTCTATTAAAGGCCCGCATCGTCCAAGGTACAAGTTGCCTATCTTCCCAACCCTGCCAATATTCTTCTTTAATTCCGACAATGCTGGATTTCTCCGGGGTGCCGTCCTCCTTATGTCAATCATGTACTGTTTCGATTATTGTCATTACATAACTAACCTATTTATGAAAAAAAAGCTAACCTTAAGCCTTATTGCGACTTCTATGATTGCGTTTTTGCTTACCGGATGTCAGAAAAATGCCAAAGACCCATACGAAATGGGGGATGCGGATGCCTATCGGGTAGAAAAAATGATCGTCCCGGCTGACATGCTGGTTGCTTCGAACAGGAGGATCCTGCCAATCCGGAATACAACGCAGCATATTCCTTATGCTACTCAGCCCGCTCCGCATGTGACCGCGGGAACTTCCGATACCCTGACTTTCACGTATAACAGCATGGATAATCCCGTCAGGATCGTTCATTCGATGGGCATCGGGGAAAATGTATTGTTCAAATATGACAAATGGAACCGTCTGTCTGAGTATATAAATATCTATCCCAATGGCGCGGGCGATTACTGGCATCGATATGCCTATGATAAAATGAATAGTGACCGGATCATCGCCGACACTGCCTTCAGGGACTTCTTTAGCGTCAACGGAACGATGGTCTCTTATAACGATATTGACCTGATGGTTTTCAAATACGATACCCAGGACCGGATCAGTCAATCGGCTGAATATGTGCTGGGTGATACCATTGTAACCAACTATACCTACGATGGAAGGGGAGATCTGCAGAACGGCTCGATCTATGACAATAAATTAAATAACCATCTTACCAATAAGATCTGGATGTTCATTGACAGGGATTACAGTCTGAACAATCCGGTAAATAATGGAGTATACATATATAATAAGGCCGGTCTTCCGGTAACGATCAATACCAATCCACAATCCGCAGCCGGATTTGAATTTATAGTCATCGGTTACCCCTTTGCTATTTCCAAGGTGAGTATTATTTATTCTACCCGGTAAAGGATAATCCGATTTCAAAAAAAAGGGCAGTGTGAAAACACCGCCCGCTAAGGTCTAACCATTGTTGCTATAAAAATTTCTCAGGTCATCCGGCCCGGATCAGTTCCGGTGCCGGATCCGTCATTCCGGCTTATCGCCCGCCCCCTGAAATTTGCAGTTACGAGTGGATTCGAACCACCGTAAAAGGTCTTGCAGACCTCCGCCTTGCCACTCAGCCACGTAACTCATGTTTACTCAAACCACCAACCGCTTCCTCGCCGCCAACCGGCGCCCCCGGATTTCCACAATTATTTTGACAAGTAGTATAATCAACATATAAATAACCCCATTTAATTCGAGGACAAAATAAATCAAATTTATTAGTCCACAAAACAAGTAGACTAATAAATTAAAAAACACCCTCACTTCCCGACAATCGCCGCCCCGCCAGCACTCCCCGCCGGGTTTTCCACATTTTTTAGTTTTTTGTTATGAAATAAAATTAAAATGGGTTCGTTTTGAAGTAGCTTTGCACGATTAATTAAAAAAACACCATTTGATATCCATGAATTCCTCTTCTTCCCCAGTGCTCAGGACTCTCTATCTGTCCGGGGCTTGTTGTTTCGCAATGATCGTCGGTAGTTGTAACGGGCAGTCCAAGACTTCACAGAAAGACGGCGACTCCACCGCCGCCAAAAGCCCGGTGGCCGCCTCCTCCAAAGATACTACCCCCACCACAATGACAGAACCAGCCCGTGGCCCCCTGGACACGGCGCTTTATAATAAAAAACTGGCCCAACTGGCCAATGGAGACTCCTCCGGCCGCTGGCCGGCAAAAGCACCTTATCCCGTCGCAGGAGCCATCCTTCCTTTCAAAAGGATCGTCGCCTACTACGGGAACTTCTACTCCAGGAAGATGGGAGTCCTGGGAGAGTACCCCCCCAATGAAATGCTGAAAATGCTGGGCGCCGAAATCAAAAAATGGGAAGCGGCCGATACGAGCACCCCGGTCATCCCGGCCCTTCACTATATTGCCGCTACCGCTCAGGGCAGCCCGGGCAAAGACGGCAAATACCGTCTCCGCATGCCTTTCAAACAGATCGATTCCGTGATCAACCTGGCCGCCCGCATCCACGCCCTGGTATTCCTGGACGTACAGGTCGGCTTCAGCAATGTACAGGCTGAGATCCCCCAATTAGAAAAATATCTGAAAATGCCACAGGTACACCTGGGTATCGACCCTGAATTCTCTATGAAGACAGGCAAAAAACCCGGCACCGTCATCGGCACCATGGATGCCGCCGATGTGAATTTTGTGTCCAACTACCTGGCAGGACTGGTCAAAGCAAACAATCTGCCCCCAAAGATCCTGGTAGTGCATCGCTTTACCCGCCCCATGATCACCAACTATAAGAACATTCAGAAACATCCCGAAGTACAGCTCGTAATGGATATGGACGGCTGGGGCGAACCTACCCTGAAATATGATAGCTACAAGTCTTATATTTCCCTGGAACCGGTTCAGTTCACCGGGTTCAAACTGTTCTACAAGAACGATATCCGCAAACCCAAGAGCCGCATGCTGACTCCCGTGGAAGTACTGAGCCAGAAGCCCAGACCCATCTACATACAATATCAATAAATAATTGTCGTAGGGCCGGGTACTCCGGTCCTACGGCATATTCGTCCCGTGCACACCCGGTCCACGCCCCCGGTTCTTATAAAAATAACCGTCCAGGGACAACGGCCCGCCCCCTTCAATCAGGAATAAGACCAGCAGGATCAGCACAACCACCGCCAGACTAAGCTCCGACTCCGCGGCAAATCCCTCTTTCTGAGCATTGATAAATATAATGGCGCCGATCAGGATCGGTATCTCCAGCAGGGCCACCAGACGGGTCATTAGTCCCACCGTCAGCATGAATCCCCCCAACAGGTTCGCAAAAGTAATGATAATGGCTATGGTACCCGAATCCTGCGCCATCGCACTTCCCGACAATAGCCGCTCCAGCAGCGTGGCGTTACTCATAAACGTAATACCTTTTGCAAAAAGGCAGAGGCCCAGGGCGACCCGTACTATCACCAACCACCGGGGATGATGGGTAAGACTCCACCGTTGCATGTTTCGTAGTGTGTCCATAGCTGTAAATTTTTAAAGAGCAGAAAAATACTGTCCCCATAAAGTTACGCAATTCCTATACCCCCGGACGACATGCTTGCCAGCCTCATTTCAGTCTCTTAATCAGATATTTAGGGGATTCCTCATACCCCTGCCGGAAATAAAAGGCATGCGCCCGGTCCCGGCGCGTATGACAATGCACCTCGATCAGCGTACATCCTCTTTCCCTGGCCAGCGCAGTACAATGTTCCTCCATAGACCGCCCGATCCCCCCGCCCCGGGCCCTCTCATTCACGGCAAAATAACTGATCCGGGCAAAATCCCCTTCCACCGCGATCTGCGGAATGAAATGCAGGGAAATGAACCCCAGGATCCTTTCACCGCTATCCGCATATACCAATAACACCTCATCCGGGTCTTCCACCAGCCTCGCAATCCTGGCTTCCAGGAAGGAGGCCGTACCCGGATACTCCAATTGATCCAATAACAATTTTATTGATTGCCAGTCACTGACTCTTGCCCGTCGAATGCTCATATACTACCATTTTATCCCGGGCGTTCTTCCCGTCGGCCCGGATCATGCTCATAACGTCTTCCCCCCTAACCAGCTCTGCCTGAACGCCAGGATCGCAGGCGTCACCGGCTGCCCGTTTTTCTCATACGTCACCACCGACACCGCCGGATTCTCCTTTAATAGGATCATTACCGTCTTTCCTTCCATATGATGAAAATAATGAATGGGAACAGTCGTTCCCGGCACATGCGTTTCCAATACCTTATTCAACTCAGAAATGGTACTAACAGTCTGATTATCAATCGACTCTATTCTGTCGTCCACATCCAGCCCCGCTTCATACAAAGGCGTTCCCCTCAACGTGTTGGCAGTAATCACCAGCCCGTCTTTCTCCGTACCGCGTAGATTGCCGATCCAGGCCTTCCCCTCCGCCGTTTTCTTCAATAAGAATCCTGCGGGAGCAAGCAGGGAATTATAGTCGATCGCCTCATGCCCATTAATGTATTTTTCGAAATAAGCCGCCGCAAATTTTTTGTCTCCTGTCAGGGATGCCAGCACATCCTCCAGCCCCGATACCGTATAGGGAACTTCCGGTTTCCCGAACTTCTTCCAGACGGCCTGCATATAATCGTCCAGGGTCTTTTGATAATGAGCCCTCAGCTCCAGGTCCAACGCCAGGGCGATGGCCCCGCCATAAGGATAATAGGAAGCATAAATATTCGGGTAATTGGTCTTGTCGACAGCGACCCCCGCATCCACGAATACCGCCAGCTCACTGGCCTGGACAGGGGAATAAAGCCGGGCTCCCGGCGTATTCATTTTTACATTGATCAGACCGCTCAGGGTTGTCTTCACATAATCCGTATCCTTCCCAACCCCCGAACGAAGCACCAGCAGGTCGCCATAGTACTGGGTAAACCCTTCCGCAAACCACAATTCATGGCTCATATCGCTTTTCTCGAAGTTAAATGGCTCCAGCGTTTTCGGCCGGATCCGTTTTACATTCCAGCAGTGAAAGAACTCATGGGCGAAGACACCCAGTAAATAATCATCGCCATGGAAACTCATAGGAATACTGATCATCGTCGAATTCCGGTGTTCCATCCCATCCCCATGAACATAAGGATTAATACTGGCCAGGAACGTATACTCGCCATAGTCATAGGCCGGCGTCTCCCCGAATACAGCCTGCGCCTGCCGGACGATCTTTTCCACCTTTCCGCTAAAGGTGGTGAAAATACTGTCATCCCCGGCCCCATCCAGCGCAATACGGAAGCTATAGGACTTCTTGTCCGGGTTCTTAACCTCCCATTTCCGGTAACGCAGATTCCCGATCTTGGTCGGACAATCCATGAAATATTGCAATCCCCGGGCAGTAAAGGTCCAGGGATCGTTGGTCGTCTGTAGCTGGGTGGCAATGTTCCATTGCAAGGAGTCCGGCACGGCAAAGTGGATCGTGATCGGGACATTGTCCACCCCCTTCATCCATAAGAAAGCCGCAGGCATATTCAGATGCACCCCGGAAGGATCGATGCCCGCATACGTACCATCCGCATAATTGGCATAGAGGGTATATTGTACCCGGAGGTAACCGTTGTGGCGAGACACTTCATACACATCCCCGTCCGTACGGGTGATCGTTACCGCCTTGCCCTGCTGATCAAAAGCCTTGACATCATAAACATTCTTCCCGAATTCATGCGTAGCATAACGACCAGGAGACGAGCGGCTCATCCTGAATATGGCATTCCGGGTGGGAATGTCGCTGGCGATTAGCTCGATCTTCGCCTCATGATGAGCCATATTAGAAAAAGAAACGATATAACTGATCCGCTGCCCGGAAACAGAATGGATACAACAAAAATAAAAAAGGGCCAGGGAAAGGCTGATTCTGCGCATAATTAAAATAGATAATTGTGCTCAAAATAATCATTTCTCACCAATTCTAATGCCCCACCATCAACACCTTCCTCACTATAAGATAAGCGGCAATACATAACAGGATGATCAGCAGGATAGCAAAATATCCCCACGGACCTTCCCGCAATCTCCGCTTCAGCCGGCGCTGTTTTTTCTTCGAAAGACTTTTTTGCAGACTGGCATTCAGTTGGTCGACATAGACCTGGATATCTTTCTTGTTTTCGATAGTTTCCAGACCTTCCACCGCATCATTCATGAAATCATTGTCCGCCATCATTTTTTCCACGGCAAACTTCTCCTCGCCGGAAAGTTTGCCGCTCAGATAATCCATCAACTGCTGGTTGTCGATATCTTTATTACTATTGGACAATATGTTTAGCAGATCATTGCTCATGATTTACTTTTTTGACTGGACTTTTTTTCCATTAACAACTTCAGATTCCTTTTCCCATTTTGAATATAACTCTTCACCTGCAACAACGTAAACTGGGTACTCTCCGCTATCTCCTGATAGGACTTCTTTTCCAGGTAGAACAAAGTTACACAGAGTTTTTGCTCTTTTCCTAATTCTTCCAGGGACTGCTCCATCAGCTCCAGCAGCTGGTCCTTTTCCAGATGCTTATTCTTCCCCGGATCTTCCTCCCAGTCCGCCAGCATCGTATCCGAAAGAGCGGCCGGACGCCCATGCTGATCCCTCAGTTTCATCAGACAGTGATTCCGGGCAATGGTGTAGATCCAGGATTTGAAATACTCCACCTTATACTTGGGCAGCTCGGTAATGATCTTAACAAAGATCTGCTGGACGCAATCCTTCGCCTCTTCCTCCTGTTTGGTATATTTCATGCAGACACCCAGGAGCAACAACGTATAACGTTGCAGTAAAACACCCAGCCACTCATTATTCCGGCCCGCATAATAGCGCTCCAACAGCTCCTGGTCGGTTATATGGTCAAAAGGGTCTTTTTTCACGTTGGGTAATGTAAGAATTTTCTATTATTGAGATGCAGAAACCGCAAAAATTCATAATTTTCCGCATGATCAGAGCTATTTGTTGTGTCCCTGTAAGCCCTGTAAGAGCAGAAGCCTCCCACAGAACGGAGATGGTCACCCAATTAGTATTCGGAGAATGTTGTGAAATACTGGAACAGATCAAAGGTGACTGGTCCCGCATCCGTTGTAGTTACGATGACTACGAAGGCTGGTGCCAGTCCGCTCATCTGACGGAGATCGATGAAGAAGAATATGAAAAAGGAGGATCTGCCCTGACACCGGAATGGGTAAATGCCCTCGAATACAACGGGTACCCGATGATGGTGCCCATGGGTAGCAACCTGACGGCTATGAAGAACGGCCGCGCCCACTGGCGGAAAAATCAGGTACATTACAAAGGCAATATCTGGGACCCGGCCACCGCCCGCAAAGACTCCAGATCCATCCGCCAGCTCGTATTTAAATATCTGAATACACCCTACCTCTGGGGCGGAAAAACAGTGTTCGGCATCGACTGCAGCGGCTTCTCTCAGTCCGTCTTCAAATTTTTGCAGGTACCCCTGTTACGCGACGCCTGGCAGCAGGCCACCCAGGGAGAACCCGTCGGATTCCTGGAAGAGACCCAAACAGGCGACCTGGCTTTTTTCGACAACGAGGAAGGACGGATCACCCACGTCGGCATTTTATTAAATGCCAATGAGATCATTCATTCCTCCGGAAAAGTAAGAGTGGATAAAATTGATAATATGGGCATCGTTCACGCGCAAACCTTTCAGCGCACCCATCATCTCCGCATCATCAAAAGAGTATTTCCCGCATCATAACAGCATCCAGCATTGTAAGCAGCATCACCAGCCGCACCGCTATTTATCAAAAAAAAGCACCTTCCCCGCGATCAATATCAGCGCAACGGCAAATATTTTCTTCAGGGTGCCCTCAGGCAGGTTGAGCGATAATTTACTGCCCAGATAACCGCCCACCAGGAAACCGGTGAAGATCAGCAGGACCACCTTCACATCGATATACCCCCTTTTATAATAGCTCATAACGGCGAAAATACCCGCCGGTAAGAGCAGTATACCCAAAGAAGTACCCGTAGCCTGGTGTTGACTAAACCCCAGGATATAGACCAGGGCCGGGACAATGATAACCCCGCCCCCCAATCCCACCAGTCCACTTAACATGCCGGCCAGCAAGCCGACAATAACCAGCAATACAATCGTTTGAACGGACATGACGTGAGATTTTAGTACCCCCCAAATTATTTCTTGTTCCTGAAATTGTCATCATACGCTTTCACAGCATCCTGAATGACCTTCAACGCCATCGTCTTATCCCCGAATTCTTCCACAATCACCTCTTTCTTCTCCAGCTTCTTATACTCTTCGAAAAAATGCCGCAGCTCTTCGAAGAAATGCTTGGGAAGCTCTTCCAGGTTGTTGTAGTGATTCACGCTGGGATCATTGGCGGCTACGGCGATGATCTTATCATCCGCATCCCCTCCGTCGATCATCTGCATGACCCCCATCACCTTTGCTTCCATCAGGCACATAGCCTGTACGGGCAGGGACGTGATCACCAGGATATCCAGCGGATCCTTATCATCCCCATAGGTCTGCGGAATAAAACCGTAGTTCACCGGGTAATAAAAGGACGAATAGATGACTCTATCCAATTTCAATAGACCACTCTCTTTGTCGATCTCATATTTGGCCCGAGAACCCTGCGGGATCTCAATGATCGCATTAACGACCCTGGGCGCACTATCTCCTACCGGAACTCCATGCCATGGATGTGAAACTGTCATCATAGTTGATCTGCTTGTTTAGTTGCGCAAACCTACAATTTTTTGTCCATTCTCTGCTTCCGTTGTAACTTTACACCAGCAGGAAATGGTGTCTTCCTGGAATAAACTGCCGAAAGGCTGATGGCGCCTACAGATTATCAACAATATTGATACTTTATATAATTTGTAGGAATGAAGCAACTTAAGACCTCCTTCGAACATTTTTTTATCGTTTCACATCTCTTTCGCTGGACACTTTTAGTAATCCCCGTCTCTTTTACAGCTGGCTCCCTCGTCGCCCTGTTCCTTTGGCTCCTGGATAAAGCCATGCAGCTTCGCTGGGCAAACCCCTGGTTATTGTTCCTCCTCCCCCTGGCAGGCATCCTGATCTGGTTCCTGTACAGATACCTGGGCAAAAACTCAGATGCCGGCAATAACCTCATTATGGAAGAGATCCATGAGCCGGGTGGGGGAGTCCCCGCCAGAATGGCCCCCCTGGTTTTATTCGCTACCGTTATGACACACCTCTTCGGCGGCTCCGCCGGACGCGAAGGCACCGCCGTGCAGATCGGAGGCAGTACGGCCCAATTCTTCGCCAGAATATTCAAGTTGCCAAAAGAAGATGTGCGAATGATCCTGATGGCCGGTATCGCTGCAGGTTTCGGCGCCGTATTCGGCACCCCCGTAACAGGAGCCATTTTTGCCCTGGAAGTATTGGCGGTTGGCAGGATAAAATATAATGCCCTGATGCCTTGCTTTATTGCCAGCGTATTGGCAGATATAACCTGCTCGGCCTGGGGCATCCATCATACCCACTACCATATCGCCTTTTCAGCCGTAGCTCCAACCTGGTTTTCCTTTATCCATTTCGATTTTATGCTGCTCATAAAAGTAATTGTGGCAGGCATACTTTTCGGGCTGACTGGCTACTTTTTCGCCGGTACAACGCATACGATCAAAAACTACAGCAATAAATGGATCAGGATCAAATGGCTGATCCCGGCCATAGGCGGAGTGCTCATCATCCTTTTCACCAGGCTATTGGGAACACAGGACTATCTTAGTTTAGGCGTAACCAATCCGGACCCCCATGCGGTCTCCATCGTCAACTGCTTTCATGCGGGCGGAGCCACTTATTTCAGCTGGCTCTGGAAACTATTGTTTACAGCCATTACCCTGGGGATGGGATTCAAAGGAGGAGAAGTTACCCCATTATTCTTTATCGGAGCCGCCCTGGGTAATACCATCGCCATGATCAGCGGAGCACCGGTAGACCTGATGGCTGGTCTTGGCTTTATCGCGGTATTCGCGGGCGCCACCAATACCCCCATCGCCTGCACCATCATGGGGGTCGAACTGTTCGGCACGGAGCATATCCTCTATTTTGCCGTAGCCTGCTTTACCGCCTATTATTTCAGCGGCCGCTCCGGTATCTACCACGCCCAGCGGTGGAATTCCGGGACCTTGCCTAAAATACAACCATAAACGACCGCCAGCGCTCCCGAAAGTCCCCGCCTCTATTTCTTCGGAAGGAGGATCTCTTTAAGATCGACCAGCCATACCCCCCTGATACGCACTATTTTGATAGTCGTCGTATCCTTTTTATAGGTATTGGCATAGGTATAGCTGGTAACGGAGTCATTCGTAGCCTGGATATTGATCGGCAGAATATCGGCATCCCGGTATTTCTTCTGCACCTCATGGTCCAGCTGGTCATAATCCTTTTTCCATTTATTCAGCAACATCTGGTTGGTGGTATCGGCATACAAATAGAAGCTGGCTTTTTCGTAATTGCCATCCAGGGACGCGCGTATGAACTCCCGCCCGGCATCCTGGGCATCTTCAGCTTTTTTAAAGGAATGGGAATCTCCGCAGGCTGCTAAAAGGAGCAGGGAAGGGATTATGAGTTTTCTTATCATAGGGCAAATATAACAAAAGGCCGCAAACGGATCACAGATCCGTTGCCTGAAGCGCCATCATTAGACACGAACGCCCGAAAGTTCATCTTTCGGGCGTTCGCTCCTTAAATTATTCTTAAAAGTTTACTTGTTTTGCGGATGATACTCCCCCTGTTCATTCTTATCTTTTTCGTAAGCCTTGATGATCGCTTTTACCAGACGGTGACGTACCACATCCTCTTCATCCAGCTCGATATGGGCGATCCCATCGATCCCTTTCAGGAGATACAAGGCCTTAGCCAGCCCGCTTTTCTGGTTCTTAGGCAGATCGATCTGCGTCAGGTCACCGGTAATGATGGCCTTGGCATTCGCCCCTATACGGGTAAGGAACATCTTGATCTGCAGGTCCGTAGCATTCTGGGCCTCATCCAGGATAATAAAGGCATTGTCCAGCGTTCGACCCCGCATATAAGCCAGGGGCGCGATCTCGATCGTCCGGGTGCTCATATAATACCCCAGCTTGTCGGCAGGGATCATATCATCCAGCGCATCGTAGAGCGGCCGCAGATAAGGATCGATCTTCTCCTTCAGATCCCCCGGTAAAAATCCAAGGCTCTCCCCGGCTTCCACCGCAGGACGGGTAAGGATGATCTTCTTTACCATCTTGTTCTTCAACGCCCTCACCGCTAAGGCCACGGCCGTATAGGTCTTACCCGTACCGGCCGGTCCGATCGCAAATACCACATCATTCTTCTCGGTCGCGCCGACCATTCGTTTCTGATTCACCGTCCGGGCACGTACACTCTTCCCGTTCGGACCAAATACCAGGATGTCGTTCGGATGCCGGTCTACAAAATTATCTACCGTCTCCGCATCGTCGCCTCCCAGTATCTGCTGGAAGTAATTCTCGCTTACATGACCATTTCTTTGCAGGAATTGCACTAACAAATCGATTTTTTCCTTGGCTGATTCTACCTGCTCAGGGGAGCCGCTTAGCTTGATCTGGGTACCCCGGGACAGAATCTTTAACAGAGGGAATTTTTTCTTTAAGATGTCTAACTTGCCGTTATTTACGCCGAAAAACTCAATGGGGTTAACGGTTTCCAGGTTGATAATAGTTTCAGTCAAATTCAATTCTTTTAGAAGTTTTGAAATGGGGTACCTTTTAACTGGGGTCATCTTACTGTCTATTCAAATATAATTGTTTGATCTCCTTTTTCCTGAAGTTACTTATTAACAGGATGTGAATAGGCATTATTATTTATTCACTAACATTTTTTTGCTACTTTTATGCGTTACACCTCCTGTCCTTGCTTGGACGACCGATTTATATGTGCTCCCTGGTACCTAAAAAGAAGAACAGTTTTTCTGCGACTTTGTTCGTGCGAACCCATGCAGTAAAGCCGTCATAGTTTTAATCTAAATAATACTCTTAGAAAATGAAAGGCCTCTGTTTATTGTTCTGGTTAGGGTTTTCTGCGCTCCTTATCCCCGGGCGAAGCCATGCCCAATCCCCGGAAATAGCGCGGCTGAGAGGATTGGTATTGAATGAGTTGACAAAGACAGACCCCATGCCGGACAGCGGCGTTATCAAGAACCTCGATTCGCTGGCCCATGCCTTTTACACCATCAACCCCGACAGCGCCTTCTTCTACGGCAAGAAAGCCCTGGAATACTCGGAAAAAACCCACTACGCCCCCGGGCAGTCGGAAAGCCTGCGGCTGATCGGCAATGAATACAAACTGATCGGGGATTACCCCAAAATGCTGTCTGCCTACTATCAATCCCTCACCATCGCCGAAAAGATCAATGACCCTACCCGCATCGGCAAGACCAACATGAATATCGCCATCTTTTATGATGAAGTAGGGAAATATGACGAAGCCCTGGTAGCCCTGCAGAAAGCGGCCCATATCTTCCGGCAAACGGGTGACAGCCTGCAGCTCACCTACGTATTCGCTAATATCTCGGATATCTGGTACCGGCAACAGCAGTACGGCAAAGCCCTGGAATACTCACAACAGGCCATTCTGATCGCAAAAGCATTGAAGAACGACTACTGCACCGCTTTCCTGAATAATGATATAGGAAAGATGCTCTTCGACAAAGGCCAGTACCAGGAGGCGCTCGCCCATCACCTGTCATCGCTGCAATATTACCAGCAGACAAACGATAGATTAGGCCAGGCAGAGACGACAGCCTACCTGGCCAATACCTGGCTTTCGTTGAAGAACTACCAACAGTCCCTCTCCTACGCCCGGCAAAGCCTGGACCTGGCCACGGAGATCAAAGGCAAGCAGCAGATCCGGGAGGCCGGCAAGGTGCTGGCGGATGTCTATGAGGTGACAGGCGATTATCACAACGCCCTCCAGTATTTCAAATTGTACAGGGATTATTCCGATAGCGTCTTTAATGAAGAGACCCGTAAGAAGACCTTCGAGCTTGGCGCCCGCTATGAATATGAAAAAAAAGAAGCGCTGCTGAAAGAAGATGCCGCCAAAAAAGACGTCGTTCAGCAGCATATCGATCGCAACCATACCCTGCAGATCTCCATCGCCGCCCTGATCATCCTCTTCCTGGCGATCGCCGCCATCGTATTATTCCGCAGCAGGAAATACAACCGGCGGCACAATCAGGTTCTGCAGGTAAAAAATCAGGAGATCGGCCGTCAGAAAGAAGAGATGGAACACCAGGCCGTTCAGCTGCTGCTGAATAACCAGCAAAAAGATAAATTATTCTCCATCATCGCCCATGACCTCAGAGGCCCCCTGAATTCCTTAAAGGGATTGATGGACCTCCTGAAAGAACAAGCGCTCTCCGAAGCGGAGATCAATGCCATGATGGCGGAACTGAGACGCAATGTGGACTATTCTTCGGAATTGGTGAGCAACCTCCTGTTCTGGGCCAGCAGCCAGCTCAACGGGATCGTCGTCACCCCGGTCGTTCTGCCGGTACGGCAGCTGGCAAACGATATCCTGGCGCTCTATATAAAGCAGGCGACCGAAAAGACCATTACCCTGAAAAATGAAGTGGAGTCCGGGCTCACCGCCTTTGCGGACAAGGACATGACACAGGTCATCCTGCGCAACCTCATCAGCAATGCCATTAAATTTTGCCGCTCCGGCGATATGATCACCATCCACGCCCGTCTGGATGGCGCCTTTGTTGAGATCTGCATAGCGGATACCGGCATCGGTATCAAAGAGGAAATGCTGGAAAAGATACGCCGCAAGGAAAGTATCACAACCTTTGGCACTGCTAAAGAGAAAGGAACAGGACTGGGCATGCTCCTTTGCCGGGAATTTACCGAAGAAAACAACGGACGATTCTGGATAGAAAGCGAATGGGGAAAAGGAAGCCGGTTTTATTTTACCATTCCGTCCGACGCCAGCTCTTCCTCTATCAGTGTATGAAAATTAGCTTCGTTCTCCCATATCCATGCGGGTAACTGCTGCTTCATGATCTTCCACACACCTTCCTCTTTCTGCATTCTCAGCACGATCCGGTTGCCGCGATCATCGCTTACATCGACCGTGAATAATCCTTCTTGTAATCCGTTTGATTTCCTGAAATTAAATTCCCGCAGCCGGCCATCGGCTTTTACCAGTTTGGTGAATTGAATGTTTCGGATGAATTGTATTTGCATAAGGCTTTCTTTGAAATTATAAATTATCAATTCTTGTGCTACAAACCACAAGGGCCTTCTTAAAGAATAGTGAATTTTATTTACAGCGGAACAGGAGGATAGACTACAAAAATACTAAAAATTGCTACTGGATGACCGGCTGATCCCTAATTATTTGTCAACATCTGCCCTCCGGGGGTATCTGCCCTTAGGAGGTATGCGTTCCCCAGCCCCGTCACCCCGAAGCCCCAGCTCAGGAGGTAGCGATCATCTCCACCGTTTCCCCCTCCACTTCCGCCTCTCTGGCCCGCCGGCGGATAACCCTTCCCCCGGTCAGCAAAATCGTAAAGCTCACAATCGAACACGCCGCCATCACCCCCACCATAGGAAGGGCCGTATGGTTGTTCAGCCAGCTGACCGTAGCCGAAGTCCCTGCCCCGATACCCATCTGTATCCCGCCCATCAGAGCAGACGCCGTACCGGCATTCCTGCTGAAAGGCGCCAGGGACAAGGCCGAAGAATTGGGGAAAATACAGCCCTGACAACATAAATAAAGGAAAATCAGCGCAATCGTACTGAATAACCCCAATATTCCCAGCAAGCTCCCGACCACCAGCAAGATCGACGTCGTCACATGGCAGAGAAGGGCCACCCTGATGATCTGCTCGCTTTTGAAGGTCCGCAGGAGAACGCTGTTTAGCTGACTGGAACCGATCAGCCCCATGGCCGCCAGCGTAAAGATCCAGCCGTATTGCTGCCCGCTAACTTTATACAGTTCCATGAAGACGGCAGGAGAGCCGGCAATATAAGCATAGAGGCCCGCCGAAGCGATGGCCCCCGTCAGCGCATAGGTATAGAACTGAGGCTCCCGCATCACCCCCAGAAAGCGTTGAACGATCGGCCCCGGCTTCAGCGAAACCTGGAGATCGGGCTTCCTGCTCTCCGGCAGGGTAAAATGAACGGCCACCAGGATCAGGGCCGCAATAGCCGTCAGCACATAAAAGATATACCGCCAGTTGAAATAGTCCGTCATATAGCCCCCCAGAGTAGGCGCAATGATAGGAGAGACCCCCACCACCAGCATCAGCAGGCTAAAGACCCGCGCATTCTGATTTACAGGAAAAAGATCCCTCACCATCGCCCGGGAAGCAACCAGCCCCACACAGGCCCCCAGCGCCTGGAATAAACGCAGCACGATCAATGCCTCCACAGAATGCACCAGCGCACAACAGCCGCTGGCGATCAGGTAAAGCGAAATACCCGCATACAACGGCTTTTTCCGGCCATACCGATCCAGCAGAGGACCGTAGAGAAACTGTCCCACGGAGATCCCGATAAAGAAGCTCGACAACGACAGCGTTACCCTGGCCACCGTGGTGCCCAGACCAGCAGCAATCTGCGGGAATGCCGGCAAATACATATCGATGGAAAAAGGGCCGATCGCAGACAACAGGCCCAGGATCAAAATGAGGAAAATCTGCTTTTTTTTGTTGGGGGTCATAAGAGAAGGCAAAATTAGACCGATGATCCCGGATTCGGCCGTATTTTTATATCTTTTTGTGAATGATTCTTTTATGGCGAATTTTTCTGTCATTATTATCGGCGCGGGAGCCGCCGGCCTGTTGGCGGCAAGGGATCTGTCCCGGACGGGCTTTTCCGTCCTCCTCCTGGAAGCGGCGGAGACTCCGGGCGGAAGGATCCACACCTTGCAAGGCAGGGAACAGGGCCGGGAAGAAGCCAGGATGGAACGTAAGGGCTTCTCCGGCGTTGTCGAAGCCGGCGCCGAATTCGTGCATGGCCCCCTCCCGATCACCCTCCGCCTGCTCGAAGAAGCAGGCATCTCCCTGCGCCCGATCAAAGGCCGCATGGTAGAAGTTCACAAAGGCAGGTGGGGACAACAGAATATGTTTGCCGGACAATGGGATGAATTGATGCAAAAGATGGCACAGCTGGAGAAAGACATCCCCATAGCGGATTTTCTGGCCCGGGAATTTCCGGGAGAGAAATATGCCGGCTTACGGGAGTCCGTACAACGTTTTGCCGAAGGATATGACCTGGCCGATATCCATACCGCCAGCACCCGGGCGCTCTATGCCGAATGGCAGGAGGAAGGACAGGAAGAATACCGGATCGACGGCGGTTACAGCCGGCTTATCCATTTCCTGGCCGATCAGTGCCAACGCCACGGATGCCGGATCCTGACCGCCTCGCCGGTAAAAGAGATCCAATGGCAGCCCGGCAGGGTAGAAGTAGGTACAGCCGGTGGCGAACGCTTCACAGGAGACCGGCTCCTAATCACCATACCCCTGGGCATCCTGCAAATGGATCCTGCACAATCAGCCATACCAGGGCCATCTCCCGATCCCATCGGTTCCTCAACCACCCCGCCCGCAGCCCTCCAATTCTTTCCCCCCATCCCGGATTATATACAGGCAGCCCGGCAGCTGGGATATGGTTCCGTTATTAAAATATTAATGGAATTTCACGAGCCCTTCTGGAAAGAGAAAGGGAAGGGCGTTAGCTTCATTCTCAGCGACGAAGAGATTCCGACCTGGTGGCTCCAGTCTCCGGATGATAGTAATCTGCTCACCGGCTGGCTGACCGGCGCCGCCCTGTTCCGATTCCAGGGACTTTCCAACGATGCCCGGCTTACCTGTTGCCTGCAATCCCTGGCCTCCATTTTCGATCGCAATATCGATTATCTTAAGGGACAACTAAAGGCATTCTATATAGCCGACTGGCCCTCCACCCCCTTTATACAGGGTGGATATAGCTTCGATACCGTAGAAGGGCAGCAGGCCCGGAACCTATTGTCCACTCCTCTGCAAAAGACCCTGTTCTTCGCCGGGGAGGCGCTCTATGAAGGGCCTTCACCCGCCACCGTCGAAGCCGCCTTTACCAGCGGGCAGGAAGCAGCAAAAAAAATACGGGAAGCGGCAAAAAAATAATAACGCAGTCCTTCTTACAGCACTTTCGCATACTGATCCCGCAGCGCCTTGATCTCATCATGGGATTCCCGCAGCACCTGCTGTTGCTGAACCAGCAGTTCACGGATATACGCCGGCAGCGCATCACTGTTCAACGCCGTCCGGTATGCTTTCTGAGCAGCATCCTCGCCGGCTTCGCAATTTTCCAGCACGGCATGACGATCATGGCCGGTAAAGACAGCCTTTACATCCATCCAGGCCCGGTAGATCTTACCGCTGGTGGTCGTGCCCTGCTCTGCCTCTGCGCCCAGGGCTTGAACCTCACTGGCAAGCGCGATCCGGATCCGATGACTTTCCGCAATCATGGAAGCATACAGCACTTTCAGGTCCTCATCTTCCGGTTTCGTTTCCTGTATCGCTTTTTCATACCCTTCTATACGATCGTTATTAATTTGAATCAGATCATTCAGGATTTCGATAGTGTCTTTTGTATTTTGCATGACTGACAAGTTTGATGTATGTGTCCCGGGTTTGTTTTCAAAATTAACCCGGGACACATACAGGGCTAATGATGGGCCTTCGGCCAATGGACCTGTGGTCCATTTTAGTTGTAATGAAAAAAACTTTATCTGAGATAATTATCTGCAAAATCATGCCACGGCATTACAAGGAGAAAATGGCGCGCCCCGCGGAAAAAAATTCCTCATTCTGGGTTCGCCGCCCCGGGCGGGCTACTCCTCTTTCCGCGCCAACCGGGCCAGCTCGCGGTACAGCTCCTTTTCCTTTTCGGAAAGACCCGTCGGTAACTTTATTTCAAGGCTGACATAGAGGTCGCCGAACTCGCCTTCTTTTTTATAAATGGGAAAGCCCTTCCCCTTCAGCCGCATCGTCGTATCATTCTGCGTCTCCGGTTTTACCTTCAGTTTCACCTTCCCGCTCAGCGTCTCCACCGTGATCTCTCCTCCCAGGATGGCCGTATAAAGATCCAGCGGCAGCTTCGCATGCAGGTCATTGCCCTCTCTCCTGAACCGGCTGTCCTCACTGATTCTGAATGTTATATAAAGATCCCCGGCCGCACCCCCATTCGCACCTTCACCACCATGCCCCTTGAGCTTAATGACCTGCCCGTCCTCGACCCCCGCCGGAATGGTGATACGGATATTCCTGCCATTTATCCCAAACACCTGCTGATGAGTAGTATAGGCATCCATCAAACTAAGCTGCAGCTCCGCCTGAACATCCTGACCCCGGAACTTCGAACGGCTGCTTCCGCCGCCACCCGCCGTCCTTCCTCCAAACAGCGATTCGAAGAAATCCGAGAACTCTCCACCATCTCCCCCGTATCCGCCACTGCTAAAAGACCCGCCATCCCCGTATCCAGACCCCTCAAAAGGATTCCCCCCCCTGCCCGCACCAGATCCCCGCCGGGTTTTGCGGCCCGAAGAGGCATTGGCTTTCTCGTATGCTTCCGCATGCTGCCAGTCACCACCATATTGATCATACTTTTTCCGCTTCTCCGGATCGCTCAGCACCTCATTGGCCTCATTGACCTGCTGGAATTTCTTATTGGCTTCCTTATCATTGGGGTTCAGGTCAGGATGGTGCTTCCGGGCCAGTTTCCGGTAAGCTGCCTTGATCTCATCCTGGCTGGCGGTCTTATTAATACCCAGTATCTTATAATAATCTATAAAGTCCATGTAATAGCTCCCTTTTTTACAAATTTCCGAATTATCGGCTGAATTTTACCACCCGGCACCTTAAAGAGAGCATTTTAGGGAAGATTTTTTTGGGGTGTACCCTGCCGGGGGCATCAGGATTCATTTCCGATCGTAAAGAAGAACCGGCTGCCCTCACCCAGCTCCGATTCTACCCAGATATTCCCCCCATGTAATTCGGCTATTTTCTTGCAATGCGCAAGCCCGATGCCGCTACCCTCATATTGCGTTCGGTTATGCAATCGCTGAAAGATGATAAATATCCTCTCCGAGAATTGCCGGTCGATCCCGATCCCATTGTCCCGGACGGAGAATTTCCAGCGCCCATTCTCTTTCTCAGACCCGATGGCTACGGTCGGGGCAAGCCCCGGTTTGTGAAATTTTATGGAATTGGTGATAAGATTCTGAAATAATAGCTTCAATTCGGTAGGATAACCATGGATCACCGGCAGCGACTCCGTTTCGACAGTAGCGCCGCTGTCTTTGATGATCTGGTCCAGATCCGCCAGCACTTCTGTCATCAGGTGATTGCAATCCACCTCTTTGATCGCCTTCTCCCTCCCGATCCGCGAATAATCCAGCAGATCCTTGATCAGGACCTTCATCCGGTCCGAAGCCTGCAAAATATAATCGAGCAATTTATCCGCATTGGCGTCGAACCGGCCCCGGTATTGCTTCTGCAACAGCTCGACAAAACCAGAAATTGTACGGAGTGGTTCCTGAAGGTCGTGAGAAGCTACGTAGGCAAACTGCTCCAGCTCCTTGTTTTTACTCTCCATCTCCGCCGTACGCATGCGCACTTTTTTCTCCAGGAAGCTGTTCACCTCCCGGTTTTCCTTTTCCAACCGCTCCAGCTCTTCGGCCATCATATTGAAATTGTTCGCCAGCACCCCGATCTCATCCTCTGAGAAAGCCTTGGCTTTGCGGCTGAAATCTCCCCTGGTCACCGCTTTGGCGGAGAGCAGGATCTCCCTGAGACCCTTCTGGATACCCCTGCTAACCGTGATCGCCAGCAAAAGACCCGTACATTCCACCGAGAGCGCCATGATAAAAAGCAGCCGCAGGATCACATGTTCCAGCCAGCGCGATCCTTCCCCCAGGGCATAAGAGAACTCGTCCTCATAAGGGGTCAGCTGCACATCGAGCGGTTCTATCTCCCGCAGAAGGGCATTGATCCGTTCCTGCGAAGGCGAAGAAGAGTTGATTTCGGCATGTAGTTTATCCGCAATAACGATAAAGCCGGCGCCCACCACATCAGCCTTTGTCCAGGCGACAATGGCCCGGTTGATATAATAATTGGTATGGAACCTTCTGAACAGGCTCAGCATCCCATCCACATCATCCCGATGGTTACGCCCCTCCAGAAATGCCTGCCGGGCCGCCTCCCAGTCCGGTTTTTCCTTGCTTAGCTCCATCCTGGCCTTATGGTCTCCTTCCGAAACCTTCATAAACTCCAGGAATTTAAGATAATCGGCTTCATCATGGGTAATGCCATACCGCATGAGCTGGTAGATGGCGTCCTTCTGTGCTTTGGACCACAGACCTTCCCCCCCTACATAGGCTCTTACGGAAGACAGGGTATTGATCGAGAAAATGAGCACCCCCAGCTCGACGACGATCAGCAAAGCCATAATCCCGACCGTGAAATATAGCTTCTTTGCAATGGATACATTCCTGAACCACGAAAAAACGGATCTTTTCATAACGAAGGTTTTGGCTGGCAGGCTGGTCTTAAGGGATTACAATTTACAAAAATTGTGGCAACCATCCATATAACAAAGGGGCCCGACATTTCGGGCCCCTTATCCTCTGATTCACCGTTCCTGATCCGTATAAATATTATTTCAACGTGAAGTTTATTATTTCAACGTGAAGTTCGATTTTTTGCTCATCACCGTCAACGCATAGATGCCCAGGACAATGGAAAAATAAGCGCTGATCGTGAACAAGGCGGAAATATTATAATCGGCATGACGGAAAAGATAATAGCTTAAAAGTCCGGTAGCGATCATTGATAACAGCGTCACAAACAATATAAGAGTCTTCATAAATTTACTTTTTAAGTATAAAAAAATCCTGCTTTATATATCAGACGGATGAGGAGCTCATAAGTTTATTAAAGAAATCATAAAGCCTTCGCGCCGTTCCTCACTCCTAAAAAACATAGACACCCACCCGCCTCGCCCCCCTTTGCCGGCACGGGGCTTTAGCATACCTTTAACAGCAACGGCTAAATCAATGGCCCATTAGATCCATGAAACAAAGAATACTCATCACACGCCCATTATTTCCAGACATAGTCGATCGCCTCCATGAATATTTCGACGTAACAATCAATGAAGGCCCCCGCTATTCCACAGACCAGTTACGGGAAGCACTACGGGATATAAGCGGCGTTCTCGTCGCCGGCGGAGAAAAGATAGACGCTGCTGTATTGGAAGGACTTTCCGGCTTACGCGCCGTATGCGTTTCCGCCGCAGGTTATAACAACGTAGACGTAGCCGCGCTGACAACGGCAGGAGTAATAGCTACCAACGCTCCCGGCCCTGCCGATGAGACAGTAGCGGATTTTTCCTGGGGATTGATGATCGCCACCGCCCGCAAGCTGGTAGAAGCGGAGAGATGGGTGCGGGAAGGACAATGGAAAGGCTCCGCAGGCCAGCGTTTTTTCGGGACCGACCTCTACGGAAAGACCCTGGGAATTATCGGGATGGGAAGAATAGGACAGGCGATAGCCCGCCGGGCCGCCGGCTTCCGGATAAAAGTGCTCTATTATAACCGGCATCGTCTCGACACCTCCATCGAAGAAGAATACAAGGCCAGTTACCGGTCGAAAGAAGAATTGCTGGCCGAATCCGATTTCGTGCTCCTCGCCCTGCCCTATACACCCGGTAACTATCACCTCATCGGAGAAAAGGAACTACAGCTCATGCGGCCTTCCGCCATGCTTTTTAATATCGCCCGGGGAGGATTGATCGACGAACCAGCCCTTGCCGCCGCCTTGAAAAGCGGACAGATCGCAGCTGCCGGTCTGGATGTCTTCGAAGGAGAGCCCGCTATCGACCCCGGCCTGATCGGCCTGCCCAACGCAATCCTCACCCCCCATATAGCCGGCGGCACCGAAGAAGCACAGCATGGCCTGGCCAGTGTAGCAGCGGACAACCTCATCGCCGCCCTGGGACTGGGTCCGGATGCCGGCCATCCCCCCGCTATCTTAAATCCGGAAGTGCTTGGCCGGAAACCTTGAGAATATAACAAGAAAATGAAATGGGTGCCTGCGGAAAATTAGTAACTTTCTGAAAACATAATTTATGAAATACACTAACTTCTGCTTGTTCGCCCTCTTATTGGGCGCTTTTTCTCAGCTTCAGGCACAGGGAGACGATGCCGGACAAAAAGCCTGGATGGCCTACATGACGCCCGGGTCTGTACACCAGATGGTTGCCAAATCAGACGGTGACTGGAACGCCGATGTGACGCTATGGATGGCTCCGGGCGCGCAACCCACTAAGAACACCGCTACCTGCACCAATAAAATGATCCTGGGCGGCCGATACCAGGAGACAAAATATACCGGCACTATGATGGGGATGCCTTTTGAAGGAATGGGACTGCTGGCCTATGACAATGCCAAAAAAGTATTTGTTACTTCCTGGATTGATAATATGGGCACAGGCATGATGAACCTCGAAGGCCCCTGGGACAATAATTCCAAAAGTATTACCCTCCTTGGTAAATCCGTCGACCCGATGACAGGCAAGGACATGAATGTACGGCAGGTTTTAAAAATGATCGACGACAATACCCAACTGATGGAAATGTATATGCAAATGAACGGTCAGGAATTCAAAACGATGGAGATCAAACTCACCCGGAAATAAGGAATCGATTGATCCAAATAAAAGGGAGGCATTGAAACGCCCCCCTTTTTATTGGGTGCGCCCGGCACGGGCGCAGACTTCGCTTATCTGTTAATAATTATCTTTTGATTGCTAATCTTAGCCCCCTGCCGTATCTGCAGGAAGTAAAGCCCATTCTTCAAATTACTCAGGTCAAGCTGGATTGTCGTATTCTCTGCATTATGCGACCTGTATACATTCCGCCCCGCCTCATCACTGACCGTGATATCCGCATTTTCCAGGTCGCTGAGACTGCCCGTGATCATAACCGCACCGGTGCCCGCGGTAGGGTACACCTGTAGTTTGACCGGCGATAGCCCATTCGCAGACAACGAGGAGGGCTGCCCGATGGTAGGCCTGGCCGTACTGTTAAGCTCTATAGGCTGCGAAGGGTTGGTTATCGTTACCGTATCCAGCGGGGTGGATTGGGTAGCAACATTACTGCTGAGATCACAGGGGACAATCTGCGCGGTGAAGCTACCGCTACCCGTTACGCTGGCTTGAAAGGAAGGTAACAGGTCGACTTCATTGGTCGCGGTCAGCGTGCTGGACTGACCCGCAGGTACGGTCACCGTCCCGGACCCGCCGGTACCGGCGCTGCTTCCGGCGCTGATAGTCCCGGCCGCCGATTCCCCGGCGGGTATCGTACCGGTGTTGTAGACCAGTGTTGCCGTACAGGAAGGACAGGAAAAAATTTCGTAAAGGTCCAGGTTGATCTGGGTACCGGTAGTGCCGGATGGAAAGACCCAGAGCTGGGTATAGTTATTGTCCGCCGTGAAAGAGAAGGTATGATCCACCGTGGTGTTCGTCACTCCCGCATATTGCCCGATCAATTGTTTGGAACTGATCGAGGGGATCGCATCACCACAGGCGTCATCGGCATGTATTGTCAGGCCATTGGCCGCATAAACAAGCAGGCTGCCATCGCCGCCATTGGTATTGAAGAAGACCCGGACATCATAGCTATGATGGGCCTGAAAGGCAAAGGCTGTGTACATCCCTTCGCCTACGCTGCTCGTCGACCACATATAGGCATAGTAAGAGGTTATTTGACCTCCTTTTGGTGTAGTACCGGTATAAGATGCTATCTGAGGTGTACCATGGCTCCTGTCCCATCCACTGCAATCTCCGGACCAGGTAGAACATTGGGCGGTCGTGACACAACTGGCGTCCTGGGCAAAATTTCCGTTCGTCAGACATTGCCCTTGCAGTAGCGCCGGCCAAAGGGCGGATGCGGCCCACAGGCATAAAAGAAACCGGTTCATATAAATGATTTAAAATAAGCTCAATGTTTTTTCTTCTTTAATTCGTCGATCTGCTTTTGCATATCCCCCACCTGTTTTTGCAGATCGATGGTATATAAGGTCAGCTGTTCGATCTTTTCCAGCAGCTTCGCCTGCGTATTACCCAGATCCAATCCATGCTGAGCCACGCTGTCGGCAGAAGGCATATCCTGCAGACGCCCGTTCGCAGCAATATATTTCTCCACGCTTTTTAAAGAAGGAAGCTCATATCCCGGTTTGAATACATAATCCGGGAAGGGGTTGGACAGCGTAACGATCACTTTCCGGGCCCCGATCGTCCCCTCTACGGCCAGTTTATTGGTTCCCGGATTGGTCGTGCCGATCCCTACATTACCATTGGTCAGGAAGCAGGCAGATACCGTACCCAATGGCGAAATGAAGATATTGGCGCCATTAGAGGCGATCACTCCATTGGACACATTTTGAAAGAGCAACTCTCCCTGGTTAGCAGCCAGCACTCCATACTGATTCCCGGTCACGGCTGTTCCGACATGTTCCAGCAACGCTCCGGACCAGGACGGATTCGTTCCGTTATTGTAGAAGTCCCAGGCAACGGCGCCACTGGAGGACGTCTGCGTATTGTTGTCGGCAATAACGGCTAACGAAGTGCTTAGTTGCGTAGTCGCATTGGCCCGGTTGCCCGTTACCGCTACACTCAAACTGGGAAATCCTTCGTAGGCCACATGCAAAGCCGCCGTGGGATTCGTTACACCGATGCCTACAAATCCCGTATTCGTATTATGGATATTATTCGAGGCATCCGGCAGCGTCCATTGTGAATGGGCCATGGATCCTGTGAGGCAAGCACATAGAAATAGTACAACTGTTTTCATGATAATTTTTTTTATTAACAGAATATACAAGATCATTCCATCACCGTATAACTATTTTTTGCCCGGCTACATAGTTACCTATCCCGCCGGTATAAAATAACCCTGATGCAGAAACGAAACAAGGCCAAAACGAAGAAGCCTTCTTATCGGAAATAAATATCGACTTCTCCACCCGGCGAAGCATTGCTGACAACATTCGCCCTCAGCGCCGAGCCCGGTGTCGCCTGCCCGGTAGCCCAGCTAAGGTTCGCATTGTTGCTTCCCAGCAGGATCTGTATGCCATACATGGCTATATCCGTATTGGGAGGATACTGCGTATTCTCATCGGTCACCCCGTAAGCTTCCAGGGTCTCTGCACACCAGGTCGGCTGCGGAATCCCCTCGATCTCGATAGCCGGCGAATAACCCGAAAAATAAGAAACATAGTTATAGCTGCTGCCGGAACTGGATACCTCTGCCATCACACCCTGTAAATTGGTGCCGGAACTTACGGTGATTAACGGGCCATAGAATGTCAGGCTACTGGAAACAAACCAGTTGGTGATCGACCAGTATTGCCCTCCTCCGGCAGCCGATCCGCCCCATTGCAGCACCGGTTGGAGAATGTAAGAGGTAGACGTTAGCCCGTCCTGCATCCCATTGAATAAGAACAGGGTCTGGCCGGAAGGATTGACCGGGTTCGAAGGCACGACCCAGCTGGTAATAAATTGTGTAATGGGAGTGCCGGTATTGTTTGTCCAGTTGGCATCGGCTATCCAGCCGGAGGCGGGAGCCGGCACCCTGCCATCCGATCCCAGGCCGTTGACCGTAAGGGAGGACCCGTTCGAATGGTTGGCAGCAGACCCATTCGAATGTCCGGCGGTAGACAGGTTCCTGAGATTAAAACGGGCCTCGTTCGGTTTCACCTCTCCGAAATCTTCTACCATCTTTCCGCTGCTTTTCTCGAATTTCTGAATCCGGTTATTCACAATGCGTAAACGATAGCCCTCCCCGATATAGTGAACCGTGGATTTATCCACTAACCCAAAAGGAGTACGCACCTGATGACCGGTGGAGTCGGAGGTCAGGGCAGTGGTAGGGCTGGTCGCCGGGGAATTACTTTTATGGCAGCCTGCGGCTATAAGCAGGATCGTTAGCGTGAACGCTAAAATAGGAAGGTGTTTGTGTGGTGTCATGGATGAAGGTTTTTTAATGTAAAAGATAAGGTTTCTACTAGTCTTATCGACTATGGCCAGCAAGGTAGATAGTTGCCGGTTATTCGCCAATAGGGACTAGCGCGTAACTTTAAATCAGAACCCCTTATTTTTTTTACAAAAAAGAGGCCGCCAACTTAGTTGGCGGCCTCTTGCTAAAAACTTACTATATCTTATCAATACACTATGCTAAAGGCTTCGGATATCTTAGCAAAATTAATGCTAAATAGCCGGGGCCTTTTGGTGAATTTTAGTAGCGATAATGTTCAGGCTTGAACGGTCCGGTCTTGGGAAGACCCAGATAGCTGGCTTGCGCATCTGTCAGCTCATCCAGCACTACGCCGATCTTGGCCAGGTGCAGACGGGCAACTTTTTCATCCAGCAGCTTAGGCAGCACATACACTTCATTCTTGTAGTTGCCGTGGTTGGTCCAAAGTTCCAGCTGAGCCAAAGTCTGGTTAGAGAAGGAATTGCTCATTACAAAGGAAGGATGACCCGTAGCACAGCCCAGGTTCACCAAACGTCCTTCTGCCAGAACGATCACATCCTTGCCTTCGATCGTATAGACATCTACCTGCGGCTTGACGGTATCTTTCGTATGACCGTAGTTCTTGTTCAGCCAGGCCATATCGATCTCGATATCAAAGTGCCCGATATTACAAACGATCGCCTTGTCCTTCATGCTGCGGAAGTGTACTTCCGTGATGAGGTCGCGACAGCCGGACGCAGTGACGATGATATCCGCTTCTTTTACGGCATCCACCATTTTCTTTACTTCAAATCCGTCCATAGCAGCCTGCAGCGCACAGATAGGATCGATTTCCGTAACGATCACACGGCAACCGGCTCCTTTCAGGGAAGCGGCAGAACCCTTACCCACATCTCCATAGCTGCCTACTACAGCTACCTTGCCGGCCATCATAACATCGGTGGCGCGACGGATCGCATCTACCAATGATTCTTTACAGCCGTATTTGTTATCGAATTTCGATTTGGTAACAGAGTCATTTACGTTGAAGGCAGGGATAGGCAAAGTACCTTTTTCCATGCGCTCGTATAAACGATGAACACCCGTCGTAGTCTCTTCGCTCAATCCCTTGATATGCTGTACCAGCTCGGAATATTTGTCGAATACGATATTCGTCAGGTCTCCGCCGTCATCCAGGATCATATTCAAAGGGCGATCCGTGCTGCCAAAGAACAAAGTCTGCTCGATACACCAGTCAGCTTCTTCCAGCGTCTGTCCTTTCCAGGCATATACACCGATACCGGCAGCGGCAATAGCTGCAGCAGCCTGGTCCTGGGTGGAAAATATATTACAGGAGCTCCATTTTACCTCAGCGCCTAACTCAACCAGTGTTTCGATCAACACGGCAGTTTGAATGGTCATATGCAAACAACCCGCAATGCGGGCTCCCTTCAGGGGCTTCTGCTTGCCATATTCTGCACGGATAGCCATCAGGCCCGGCATTTCAGCTTCAGCCAGACGGATCTCTTTACGACCCCATTCTGCGAGGCTCATATCTGCTACTTTATAAGGGAGCTTAAGATCAATGCTTTGTGTTTTTGTAGACATGTGATTTTATTTTTTTAATAGATGACAAAGGTAAATCAGTAGAACAAATATACATATTGGCCTGCAAAATTTAGAACAAAGGTGTAATTTGACATATATTAGCAGAACAAATAGGATATAAGTCATGGAAAAAGCCCCCGAAAAAGAAAAAACCGCTGAGGAACCCGTAACCCTGGATGAAAAAGACCGGGCCATCCTACGCCTTTTACAGACCGATGCCAAGATCACCGTCCGGGAAATTGCCGCCCGGGTCCATCTGAGCACCACCCCCGTACATGAGCGGATCAAAAGGATGGAAGACACCGGCGTCATCCTCCAATATGCGACCCTCGTCAACCATTCCAAAGTAAAAAAAGGCCTGATGGCCATCTGTTACGTATCGTTGAAAGAGCATAACAAGAAGTCCGGCGCCAAATTCATTAAGACCATTCATGAGCTGACGGAAGTGATCGAATGTTTTATCATCTCAGGGGAATTCGATTTCCTGCTGAAAGTAGCCGTCGAAAATATGGACGCTTATTATGACTTCCACGTCAATAAGCTGGGCCAGGTAGAGAACATCGGCCATGTCCAAAGCACCTTCGTAATGGGCGTGGTCAAACAAACCCACCAACTGGTCCATTGATCGGCTTCCTGCTTCCGGAACGATTTCTCCCAACCTGAGTTTCATCGTTGTATACCCGGTAATTCGTAAATTGCAGGGCTTACCCATTATTCACTCAATTTTAAACTCATCTATATGTTCTCATATGACACCCTTGCAGAAGCCGTGAATGGGCTCAAACAAAGAGGTTACACCATCGATTTCAACCTGGAACAGGACCAGATCAGCTGCGAAAAAACACCGGTCTCCCTGCGCCCATCCGAATTCGAGATCACGGAAGTCTATCGCTTCGAAGGTGACAGCGACCCGGCCGATGAAGCGATCGTATACGCCATCGAATCCAAACACGGACAGAAAGGAGTGCTGGTGAACGGTTTCGGCATTTCCGCCGATACGATAGGAGAGGAGATGGTGCAAAAACTATCCGTCCGGCACTGACCGCAGAAACCTATTTATCATCACAGCTTAACCATATCCCGCCATGACCACTATCCGTTCAGCCAGGGAAAATGACCTGCCTGACCTCCTTGAGATCTACAATGAGATCATTTTGAATACGACGGCGGTATACCAATACGTCCCGCAAACCCTGGAGGTCCGCAAAGCCTGGTATGACACCAAGCTCAAAGACGGTCATCCCGTCTTCGTAGCCGAAGACGAAGGCCGGATCGTGGGCTTTAGCTCCTACGGACCCTTCCGCGCCTGGGCCGCTTATAAATATACCGTGGAGAATTCTGTATACGTTGCTGCCGACCAACGAGGCCGGGGGCTCGGCAAACTCCTGATCCCTCCCCTGATCCAGGCGGCAAAAGAGAACGACCTGCATGCCATCATCGCCAGCATCGATGCCAGCAATGCCGCCAGCGTGAAATTGCACCAGTCATTTGGATTTGAGGAAGTAGCCCATTTCAGGCAGGTTGGATATAAATTCGGTCGCTGGCTGGACCTGAAATTTATGGAACTGCTCCTGAACACCCCCCTACACCCGAAAGAAGGCTAACTACCGGTCCCCGCCCGCAGGGGTTTAATATTTTTCTTTTAAAAGCCTGGCCACCACTTTGTCAATCGGCAGGTGCACGCTCTCCTCGCTGAAGGAGTCCCAGTCGATAAAACGGAAAGTCTCCGTCTCACTCTTCTCTGCATAGATCTGCATCTCCCGCGCATCGAAATCAAACGGTTTGTCATTCAGCCGCGCCCGGATAGGCTCCAGCGCTTCCACAAAATAATAAATGGAAAGGATCTGATCCTCCGGGTGAAACGCAGACATCTGAAAGAAATCCGTCGTATAAATATGGTCCCCGACCTTCACCTCCAGGTCCATTTCCTCCTTGAACTCCCTTTTCAGACAGTCCCGCGTACCCTCTCCCAATTCCAGCCCCCCGCCGGGGAATTTCGTATAAGCTGCGCCCCGAATGAACTCATCACTCACCAGCACTTTCTTATTCTCCCCCAGCAAAATGCCGTATACTCTTATCGTAAACATATTAAAACCATTTCTTTTTCATGAAATACCAGCTGATCAGAATGGATATGGCCACGGACAACACCAGCGGTATATAGAATGCATAGTGCGAATCGGAAAAGGGTATGGGCACGTTCATACCATAAATACCCGTCACCAGCGCCGGCAGGGAAAGGATGATGGTGATCGACGTCAGCCGCTTCAACACACTATTCATGTTGTTGTTGATAATGCTGGCAAAGGCATCCAGCGTACTGCTGAGAATATTCGTATAGATATTCGCCATCTCCAGCGCCTGCGACATTTCCACAGCCAGGTCATCCAGGATCTCTTTCTCCTCCTCCGTCAATCCGAGGAAATTGGTCCGGGCCAGCTTAAGCAATAAGATCTCGTTGGAACGCAGGGTGGTTATAAAATAAACCATGCTTTTCTGGATCTTCATCAGCTCCAGCAGCTCCTCATTCCGGTTGGATGCATAAAGCTTCTGTTCCATGAGGTTACGGCGCTGGTTGATCTCCTTCAGGAACTCCATATAGGTCTGCGTCACCTTCTCGAAGATCTTCAACGCCATCATATTCTTTTTGTCCGGATGACGGTTCTGGAAGGTGTTCAGGAATTTCTTGATGGCGCCATTCTCAAAGCTATTGACAGTGACGATCTGGTTATGCGTAAGGATGATACAGATGGGAATGGTAATATAATAGGCGTCACTCTCATTAAAGGAATTGTTCTCGGTGGGCGTTTTTATGACAATGAGCTTTACATTGTTCTCTTCTTCAAAACGCGCCCTTTCATCGATATCCAGCGAATCCGTCAAAAAATCCAGCGGGATATCCAGTTGCTCGGACAGTTGAGTGAACTCCTGCTGTTTCAGGGGCGGAAGGATATTTATCCAGGTGGCATCCTCCGGATTCTCAACTTCTACGGTCTGGTAATTGATGTTCTTAAAAAACTGGATCATAATTTCCCCCTTTACATGTCGATCGTCCCTTCGAACACCTTTACGGCAGGCCCGCAAAGCCAGATATTCTCAAAGTAGTTTTCGCCTACCCGGTCATATTTTACGGTGAGTTTCCCCCCCTTGGTGATGACCCTCACATCATTATACCCCAATTCATTATGATAGCAGGCCAGGGCGCTGGCAGTGACCCCCGTGCCGCAGGATAAGGTCTCGTCTTCCACCCCTCTCTCATAGGTGCGCACAATGATCTCATCCGGCCGCTTCTGTTCTACGAAATTCACGTTGATGCCTTCCTTGGCAAATTCGCTGTTATAGCGGATATCCATGCCCTTGTGATAGACATCGTAGTCCATCACATCCGTGACCATCTTGACATAATGAGGGCTTCCGGTATCGAGGACAAAATCTCCGTGACGATCCTCGATCTTATCCACATTCTTCATTTTCAGGCTCACAATGCCTTTTTCGTCAATTTCCGCCTGATGCGGGCCGTCCACGGCGAGAAAATGATAGTCGCCCTTCCGGATTCCCACGTCATGGGCAAACCTGACCAGGCATCGCCCCCCGTTTCCGCACATACTGCTCTCCCGGCCATCCGCATTATAATACTTCATTTCAAAATCATACCCAGTCTTGGTATTCAATAACATCAGCCCGTCGGCGCCGATGCCAAACCGACGGTCACATAAGAACTTAATTCGTTCAAGAGTCAGGGCTGTATAACTCCAGTTGCGATTATCCAGGATGATAAAATCATTTCCCGTACCCTGGTATTTATAAAAACTCATCTTAGCCATAATCCTTCAAAAATACACCTTTTAGGCTAACCCCTCTACAATCGCCAGCGTCTTTGATATCAACCCCTCCACCACCGCATTCCCGTCTTTCGAGAACTCCTTGGTGATCCGGTTGGCCACAATGGCGCTAAGACTTAGACAATAATGCCCCAGGATCTTCCCCAACCCATAAATACCAGCCGTCTCCATCTCGAAATTGGTGATCCGGTGCGGCCCATACGTAAACGCCGTCAGCCGGTCGATCAATTCAGGCTGACTGAGCCCCATCCGCAGCACCCTGCCCTGCGGACCATAGAAACCGGGACAGGTGACCGTCACCCCCTGGTGAAACCCCTCCACGAAATGCCGGATCAGCGAAGCGCTGGCCCCGCTAATATAAGGACTGGCCAGGCGATGGTGCAGCTGGGTCTGGGTGATAAAAGAATGCAGCAATCCCTTTTCTTCCTCATTTTCCTCATGCCGGTAAAAATTCAGCAGGTTGTCGATGCCCAATCCATGGGTGGAAGCGACATAACTATCTACGGGTATATTTTCTTGTAAAGACCCGGAGGTGCCTACCCGGATGATCGTGAGATGGGTTAGCTCGCTTTTCACCATCCGGGTGGAAAAATCAATATTCGCCAGCGCATCCAGCTCATTTAAGACAATATCGATATTATCGGTGCCGATGCCCGTGGACACCACCGTTACCCTCTTTTTCCCGATAGTGCCCGTATGGGAGACAAATTCCCGGTGCTGCGCCTTGTGTTCGATGCTGTCGAAATGCTTGCTCACCGCACCCACCCGGTCCGGGTCCCCAACGGTAATAATAGTGGTGGCCAGCTCTTCCGGACGCAGATCCAAGTGATAGATGGCGCCCCGGTTATTGATAATAAGTTCACTTTCAGCGATTGCCTGCATAAATAACCCTATTTTTTTGTAAACTTCTGCGAAATTATCTTAATTTCGCACCTGCTCAAAAAATGGTTGCCTTCTGTTTGCAGCAGGAAGCGCTAACGACCATTTCTTCATCGGCACAGGCCGCGCCCACCGGCGTAGGCATGAGCCCAAAAAACAGCAGGTTCCGTGGCCGAGTGGCTAGGCAGAGCTCTGCAAAAGCTTCTACGGCGGTTCGAATCCGTCCGGAACCTCAAAATGTGGCACAAAGCAAAAAAACCGTCGAAAGGCGGTTTTTTTTATGAAATGCCGCTACAAGGGGGAATGTTGTAGCATTTCTTCCTGGTGACGTTAAGCATAGTGCCTTTGTCGGTCTGCTTACGCAAATATTAGAGCCGGTGATCTATATTTGCGCATGCGAATGACAATATCTGGCCTTCCGCGCAATTTCGACAAGTTTGACCTTCAACGGCTATTTAACCCATATGGTTGGGTGGATTATACAAAAATCATCATCGACCCTCTCTCTGGTCTAAGTAAGGGAAAAGGAATCGTTGAGATGAAGCAGGATGATCAGGCGAAACTGGCTATGGCTGCGTTGCAGGGCAAAGTGCTGGGGACGAATCCGCTTAACATTAAAGAAGCTAAAGAAGGTGGTTTTAAACCATGGTAACGTGCAGGAGCAAACCGGATCCTCTTCAAACGAACAAGTTGGGTTTTCCCCGGTTTCTCTGATGAAGCCTGTCAGCGTTTTATCATAATATACTTTCCCGGTCTTACTCATGATCTTTTATTTTTGGAGCTGGGATAAGTTCCATGCCGAAAAGGGCCAAGAGTTGATTTGTTTTGTCCATTCGCATCGAGGTTTTACCTTGCTCAATTTCTCTTACCAGGCGCAGACCTAAACCGGATTTCAAGGAGAGATCCTGTTGAGTCAGGCCGTTCGCTTTGCGTTTTTCTTTTATAATTTTTGCGAGCTTGGTCATTTTATACCTAATTGGGTATAAAATTAATGATTTTATTTGAATTATACCTAAAAGGGTATAATTTCCGCTGCTATCAATGGCGGCTTTGCCCTGGTATTTATTTTAATATCTTTATGTAAAGCAGTCGAATTAATGAAAAAGGCCATCTGGATATATTTCTCAGTCCTCGTGGTGTCGCCATTTTACTCCTGCCAATCAGATCACAAAGCATCCCTTGCAATCAGAGATTTTGACAAATCGCTGCAGCCGTTTCTCACTAAAGCGGTTTCCACAGGAATTGTTGGTTTTGACGAGGCGACCGTATATATCGAAAAACATACGAAAGACGGAGAATTAATACTGCTCAGTCGATCTGAACACCCAATTTTAAGAGCGATAGCATTTAGGGAAATATTAAGCCGGCCTGCATTTGATCATTTCTCAGTAATTATGAATCACTTGGACGACACTGCATTTGTCGCCGTTGACAAAGGAGAGTGGGGGATACAATATAGAACGATTTCTGATTATATTATTGAAGAAGGTCGATGGAAAACAATTGACGACAGGAAAAGAACAGTCGACGAGATCATTATGAAACATGACAATTTGCGGGCGGCGTATACCGGACTTCGGATGGTGGAATTGCAGGAGAAGTATTATCCCCACATTAGAGAAATGGCTCAGAGAGAAAGACTGTTTGAAGAGAGGGAAGAAGCGCTGTACAGATTAGCAAAATATAAAAGGAGGTCGGACATTCCTTTGATTAAACAGGCATTACTGGAAAATGACTGGCGGATGGGTGATGCTTCTTTTGGGCTTATGCGGGATTTTCCGGATACGAGCTATATGGAAGTGCTGAGAACGTACTATTATCACCGGAGATTTTATCGAAGCATTTGCCATGATGGCTGGGGCGATGTACGGACGGCGGTAGAATATATCTCCACCCTTGCCATGTATAAATCGGACAGCAGCGTTAAAATATTGAAATTGATCCTGAACAGAAAGCCACTCGTGCCTTGCGCCGCAGATACCAATTCCCTCAGAGAGCATTTGCTTCACTCTATTTGGGATAACGCCTGTCCGGCTTACGCCGATCTTAGAAAGCAAATCAGAGTCGACATTAGTAATATTATTAAAAGAGACTCCATTAATGAACGAGATTTCGCCAATAATTGTCACCTGGCCCCGGTCGTCGATTCTCCCAAGGATACGGCCGCAGAACCTGTACGTTGGTAGTTCGACTTCTCTTAATCTACAGAAGTCATTCACGTCAATGCATAATTGGTGCGTTTAAAATATTTTTATGCACGTAAAAATATTCTGTATTTTTACATTATCTCACAATTATATTCCCGTAACCTCTTTCGAGTGGGGGTTTGAAATCTCTCAACCGGTTCGCATTCATCGCGGACTCAATACTTTTTTGCCATTAGTTAAAATTTCAAAAATGAGACGGAAATATGATTCCCTCTGGAAAGGGATGCTAGAGGAAGTCTTTGACGACATGCTGCGATTCTTTTTCCCGGATATAGACAGGGAACTAGACTTACAGCGGGGATTTACCTTCCTGGACAAGGAACTCGGTGAAATGTACCCGGAGCCGGAAAAAGGCACTGATACCCGATACGTAGATAAGCTGGTTAAGGTATATCGGCAGGATGGACAGGAGGAGTGGGTGCTCTGCCATGTCGAAGTTCAGGGAGAAACCAATGCGGCGGATCGACCCTTTTTTGGAGAGCGGATGTTCCGTTATTATTATCGGATCTTCGACCGTTATCAAAAACCCATGACTGCCATCGCCATTTTTACGGCGGAGGATGGGATAAGGATGCCAGACCGATATGAATATCGATTTTTAGGGACATCTCATATCTATCATTACAATACTTATTGCATTACAGATGCCAGAGATGAAGAGCTGGCAAAAAGCGATAACCCTTTTGCAGTGGTGGTGCTGGCGGCTAAAGAAGCTTTATTGAAAGGCAAAGACGATGAAGAACTAGATAATGAATTGCTAGAACAAAAATTATTGATTGTCAAATTATTACAGGAAAAGGCAATCTTTGGCGAAGAGAAGATCGAAGCAATAATGACCTTTTTGAACAATTATGTACTATTTAAAAATCCACAAATAAATCTTATTTTTATGGAACGAGTTGATCAGATTACCGGTAAAAAGAATACTATGGGTATCATCGAACAATTGGCAGCCATTAAGGCGGAAGAAGCCCTGGAACAAGGAAGGCTTGAAGAAAAGGCGAATTCCGTAAAGGCCTTTCTGATAAATACCGAATTTTCGGAAGACAAAATCGCCTCCTTTATAGGCGTCCCCGTTTCTTTTGTAGAGAAAGTAAAGGAAGGGCTTCGGTAAATAACTTTAAAATTCGCCCAAATAATTATCACCCACCCCTCACAAATCCATACACATAACCTTCTCCGTCCGCTTCAGCACCTCCATCTGTGGAGGCGCCTTCCGGTCCTCAAACCCCAGTTTATAATATAGCTTATGCGCTTGCGGCATCGATAGCGTGGTCTGCAGCCAAAGCTGCCGGGCCTCATTCTCCTTACAGCGGGTAATGCACCGCTCGATCAGCTTCGTGGCAATCCCCAGCTTTCGCGCGGCCGGATCGATAAACAGCTTCGCAAATTCCAATGTTTCCTCATCCAGTCGTTTAAGTGCCACACAGCCTACCACCTTATGATCGTATACCGCAAAGAATACAAAACCTCCCTTTTCCAGATACGCTTTATCCGGGTTGCGTAAGCTGAACTGGTCCTCTTCCTCCAGCTCTCCCTTCAGCACCCCCAGCAACCAATTACCCGCCAGTTCGTAGAAGGTCTCCTTCAGACTCGGTTTATAATCCAATACCTGTACCCCCTTCCAGCCCGCCAGCGTCCTCACCCGCTCATCGATAGGCGCCAACGCAATCTCTTTCTCCACCCGGTTAATAATATTGAGAAAATCAGGATGCCCGGCATCCAAAAGCTGCTTCAACGCAGCCGCGAACGACACCCATATTTTTTGTAGCGGCCCTATCAGCTTCCGGCCCGCCACCGAAAGCGAAATATGCTTGGAACGCCCGTCCGTCGGATGCTCCCGGATCTTTACGAGCCCCTGGCCTTCCAGCTCCCGCACCACATTTTTCACCGTAATATGCGAAACCCCGATCTCCTCCGCCAACTCCAGCACCGTCTTCGGCCCTTCCGTATTGGCCAGAATATAATACACGGAGAACCAGCTCGCCTTAAAGTCAATGTTTTGGTCCTTATAAATCTTATCCCCGTCAACATGCAGTTTTTCACTGATCCGCCGGAACCGCGTCGAACCCGCCAGGTATCCCAGCTTTAAAATAGAGTCTACCATAGTCTATAAATATAAAAGTACTTTCATATATTTATGAAAGTACTTTTATATATGCAAATCGCCAATCAGCTCAATTTCGCCAATCAGCTCATCGTCTCGTCAATCAGATGCCTTCTCAAACACCCCCATCCAGACCAACGCTGCAGCAATCCCCCCTACCAGCGGCGCGACAATGAACAGCCATAACTGCTCCAGCGCCTTGCCTCCCGCGAAAATAGCAGGACCAAAACTCCGGGCAGGATTCACAGAAGTACCCGTTATATGGATGGCCACCAGGTGGATCAGCACCAGGCACAGACCGATCGCCAGCCCGGCCATCGTACTGTTTCCCAACTTGGATGTAGTAGCAAATATTACGAACAAAAAGAGGAAGGTGAGAACAGCCTCCGCCAGGAAAGCAGACACCGTACTATAACCGCCCAGATACCCAGGCCCCCAGCCGTTAGAGCCCAACGCCCATTCCCCCATCGCGAACCCGGGACTCCCTTTCTGGAAAGCATACAATATGGCCGCTCCCAGCGTGGCGCCCACGAACTGGGCGATGATATAGCCGACACTGTCCTTGACACTTATCTTTCCCGCCACCAGCATCGATATAGTGATGGCAGGATTAATATGACAACCGGAAATTGGCCCGATCGCATAAGCCATGACGACTACCGCCAGGCCAAAAGCCAGGGCAATACCCAAAACGCCTATTCCCGCAGGAGCATCCGGGAGAACGGCGGCCGGAATAGTCTTCCCGGCTACGACGGCCGCACCACAGCCAAATAATACCAGGGCAAACGTGCCAATGCCTTCAGCGAAGTACTTTTTCATAGTTGATTTTTTATTATGAAGACCTAATGTAATCAAGTTTTTGCAATTATGACATTTATGTATTACTAATTTTTGGTATATTTTTTCGCTAACGGATACCCTTTTCAGCTGGGCCCTGCCGGGAGTCAAGAAAAACCTTCGCCCTTGATTATCAATTATCAATTTTGAATTTGTAGAGGTTTTGACGTAGCCCCTTTTTTGGCGGCGACCTTTTTTCAACTCAACTTCGACTCGATGTCCCCTTCCCCCCTTAGAGGCTGGGGGTGACATTTTTTATTTATAAACCAATTTTATGAAATTGAATCGCCAACACACATGGGGAAACCTATTCCTATTCCTGTTATTGTCATTCACCCTGTTTGAATCCTGTACAAGAGACCTGTCCCGACCTCCTTCAACATCCGGCTCGGCCAACACCACTTCCAGGGCCGCCAACGAAGTAGTCAGCAGCTGGCTGACGACCTCCGATCAATCCCAGCTCTTACAGCCGCAAACCAGTATTAATTTTGCCGCCGACGCTGGGACCAACGCGACCACCATTACCATAGATGAGAACACGACCTACCAGTCCATCGATGGCTTCGGCTATTGCCTGACTGGCGGAAGCGCCCTGCTGATCAATAGCCTGGGCTCGGGCCAGACAGCCCTGCTCAATGAGCTCTTTGCCACCGGCGCCAACCAGATCGGGGTGAGCTATGTCCGCATCAGCATCGGCGCCTCCGACCTCAGCGCTTCCACTTTCACCTATGATGAAATGCCATCCGGCCAGACAGACGTCAACGGCACGAATTTCAGCATCAGCCCGGAAACGACCGACCTGATCCCCGTCCTGAAGAAGATCATCGCGATCAACCCGGCCATCAAGATCCTCGCTACACCCTGGACAGCCCCCACCTGGATGAAATCCAACAACAGCTTTGTAGGAGGCAGCCTCAACACGGCCTACTATGACGCCTACGCCCGGTATTTTGTCAAATACATCCAGGCCATGCAGGCACAGGGTATCCCGATCGATGCCATCACCCCGCAGAACGAACCCCTGAATCCCAATAACAACCCCAGCATGGTGATGCAGGCTACGGAAGAAGCCTCTTTCATCAAGAACAACCTGGGACCGCAATTCCAGGCTGCCGGGCTCACTACGAAGATCATCTGCTACGATCATAATGCAGATGTTCCCAGCTATCCCGAGACGGTACTGGGAGATGCCAGCGCCTATCCCTATGTAGATGGCTCGGCTTTTCACCTATACGCCGGCGATATCAGCGCCCTGACAGGAGTGCATAATGCCTACCCTGCAAAAAACGTTTATTTCACAGAGCAATGGGTAGGAGCCCCCAGCAACTTTGGCGGCGACCTTTCCTGGCATGTCAACAACCTCATCATCGGGGCTACCCGCAACTGGAGCCGCAACGTGCTGGAGTGGAACCTCGCCGCCGACCCGAACTACAACCCCCATACCAGCGGCGGCTGCAGCACCTGCTTAGGCGCCATCACTATCAGCGGATCCTCCGTCACCCGCAACGTGGCTTATTATATCATCGCACATGCTTCTGAATTCGTAAGACCCGGCGCCACACGCATCGCCTCCAACACCTTCTCCGGCGGTATCCAGAATGTCGCGTTTAAAAATACGGATGGCACCAAAGTGCTGATCGCCCTCAACACCGGTAGCAGCAGCCAAAACTTTAAAGTGAAGTGGGGGAGCGAGTCCTTCACCTACACCCTGGCCGCGGGTGCCGTCATCACCTTCAAATGGGCCGGAACCCAATCCAGCGGTGGCAGCAGCGCACCCATCGGGCAGACGATCACACTCAAAGGGTTCAATAACTTATATGTAAGCGGTGAAGACGGCACAACCGCCATGACCTGCACCCGCACGACCGCCCAGGCCTGGGAACAATTCCTCGTCGTGGATGCCGGCGGCGGTAAGATCGCCTTACAAAGCATGGGTATGTACGTCTCCTCGGAAAATGGCGTCAGCCCCATCACCTGTAACCGCACTACCATCGGCGCCTGGGAATCCTTCACCTGGGGTGTGAACGCTGACGGCACCATTACCCTGCTGGGCAATAACGGTAAATATGTTTCCAGCGAGAACGGTACCCAGGCCATGACCTGCAACCGCGCCACCGCATCCGGCTGGGAATCTTTTAAGGTAAACCAATAACCAATTCTATTAACATAAAAAACAGTCTACAATGAAAAACAAGTCACATGAACACCGTCAGCGGATTAGTTTCTCCTCTCTCGCCGGCCTCACGCTGCTCTGCGGCCTGATCCTCTTCTCCATCGGATGTAAAAAAGATGTCCGCCAGCAGGACAGCCCATCCGCATCCACTACTGCCACCCCCCGGGCCGCCACCTACACACTGGTATGGTCGGACGAATTCAATGGGACCAGCGTCAACACCGGCAACTGGAATATCGATAACGGCAACCCCGGTGTCAACAACGAGCAGGAATATTACCAGTCGGCCAATGCCACCGTCACCGGCGGCAACCTGGTGATCACAGCCCGGCAACAAAGCGTCGGTGGACAACCCTATACCTCCGCCAAATTGGAGACCGCCGGCAAATTCTCCATCACTTACGGCCGCATAGAGGCCCGCATCGCACTGCCCATGGTACAAGGCTCCTGGCCCGCATTCTGGATGCTGGGTAATAATATCAATACCGTAGGATGGCCTACCTGCGGGGAGATCGATATCATGGAACATGTCAACACCAACAACACCATATACGGGACTATGCACTGGAATGGCGGTAGCGGACATGTTTCATACGGCAGCAACACCACCACCACTCCCGGCAGTTTTCACGTATACGCCGTCGAATGGGATGCCAGCAGCATCCGGTGGTATGTGGATAATACCTTGTATGTTACGGGGAATATCGCCAACAATATCAATAATACCGGCGCCTTTCACCTGCCCTTTTACCTCATCCTGAACCTGGCTATTGGCGGCGACTTCCCAGGTCAGACCATTGACAACGGTTCCTTACCCACCAACATGCTGGTGGATTATGTCCGCGTCTATAACATAACAAATACATCGACAGCTCCCCCGATCGGCCAGACGATCACGCTGAAAGGACCCAATAATTTATATGTAAGCGGTGAGAACGGCACGACGGCTATGACCTGTACCCGGACCACCGCCCAGGCCTGGGAACAATTCCTGGTAGTAGATGCCGGAAATGGCCTGGTCGCCCTACAAAGCATGGGTAAATACGTGTCTTCGGAAAACGGTGTCAATCCCATCACCTGCAACCGCACTACCTTCGGCGCCTGGGAATCGTTCGTCTGGGGCACGAACGCTGACGGCACGATCACCCTGCAGGGTAATAACGGCAAATATGTTTCCAGCGAGAACGGTACCCAGGCCATGACCTGCAATCGTACCACCGCCTCCGGCTGGGAGTCTTTCAAGGTGAATCAATAAGATGCCACAGGCCCATCATTAGACCCGGACGCCCGAAAGTTCATCTTTCGGGCGTCCGCTCTTTTTACTTAACTTACAGAAGCCTTAAAAGTGCTGCCATAAAAAATGAAACCGGGGTTTCTTTCCTTCCTCCTATGTCTTACCTCCACGATTGTATTTTCTCAAAATACGATCGGAATCCCTGCTATTATCAACTACTCCAGACATGACTATCACGCCGGCAGCCAAAACTGGGACATCCGGCAGGATAACGACGGGATCCTCTATTTTGCCAACAACGACGGCCTGCTCACCTATGATGGTAATTTCTGGCGCCTCTATCCGCTTCCCAACCATACCATCGTCCGATCCCTGGCCATAGGACCGGATCATCGCATCTATGTAGGAGGGCAGGGAGAGATTGGCTATTTCGCTCCCGGACCTCACGGCGATCTGTCATATACTTCCCTCAATAAATTAATTCCCGGGCAGGACAACGATTTTGCGGATGTATGGAATACCATCGTCCTCCAGGACCAGACCTTCTTCCGCTCCAACCGAAAAATTTTTCAGTTGGACAAAGACCGCATTATCGTTTACAAGAGTATCAACTGGGACTTTATGGGAAAAGCAGGCGCCACTTTGATCGCTAACGAGTATTCACGTGGACTGGTAAAATTCACCAACGGACAATGGAGCTCCTGCGTCAACCCCCTCGCATCGTCCTCCTCCCATGCTTCTGCCACAGCAGCCCCCCCCGCCGCCCCGCTTCCCCCCGGTATACAGATCCGCTCCGTCATCGCCGCCGGTAAAGACAGCTTCCTGCTGACCTCCCTGGCCCACGGCCTCTTTTGCTGGTCGAAGGACAGGCTTACCCAATACGAGACACCCACACTTACCTCCATCTCCCGCGCGAACATCAACGGTTCCTGCCGCATCGATGCCGGCAAGACAGCCCTGATCACCAACCTGGGCGGCTGTTTTATCGTCAATAATAAAGGCGGCTTCATTCAGCGGCTCTCTAAAAAAGAAGGATTGCAGAATAATAATATCCTCAGCATTTTCCTGGATCGGAATGGCAATATCTGGTTGGGCCTGGATAATGGAATAGACCTGGTGACCTATAACAACGCTATTAAGAATATCTTCCCGGAACCCGAAGATCGCAACCCGGGTTACACTTCCATCATCTACAGGAACTCCCTTTACCTGGGAACTTCGACGGGGGTATACCGATCCCCTCTCGACCCCGGCAGCGATTGCAGCTTTACCAAAAGCAGCTTTCAATTCATCAAAAATACGACCGGCCAGATCTGGACCCTCTCACAGGTGAATGGACAACTATGGGTAGGACACAATCAGGGCGCTTATCGGATCGACAAGGATACCGCCATCCCCTTCGATCAGACCTCCGGCTTTTGGACCTTCCAACCTTTCAACAATTTTCCCGCGGTCTCCCCCTCTTCCCCCATGATGATCACCGGCACTTACAACGGAATTAATTTTTATAATTATAAAGAAGGACATCCCTCCAACCCCAATATTCACGCGCATTTTGAATCCGCCAGGTTTGTAGTCATCGACAGCAACCGGATCTGGATCGCCCACCCCTATAAAGGCCTGTATAAAGTTGAATTTAATAAAGAAGGGAAACCCATAGCGACCGGCTACCCCGACAAGAAACACCTCTTATCCGGTAATCATAACCATCTCTTTAAAATTAAAGGACGGATAATTTTGACAAATGATAAGGGCATCTATGAATTCGATTCCCGGCTGCAGGAATTTGTACGATCATCCTGGTTTGCAGGATTTTTCGGGGCCAAAACGCAGGCTGACGCGGATGCCTTATCCGTCGACTACCTGAAAGAAGATCCCTATGGCAATATCTGGTTTATCCGCGACCGGAAACTGGGCGTCGTCGATCTGTCCGGCATCCCATCCGCTGTCTGCTCCAACCCTGACAGACTGCCTGACGCCTGCCCGACCCCTGGCATTCGCGCCGGGCAGACCACCCCCCGGATCATATACTTTCCCGAACTGAATAACAAGGTCCTCGGCGGCGACTACGAGAACATCTACATCGCCGACAGCAACAATATTTTCGTCGCGGCGGAGCAAGGGTTCTGCCATATCAACTACCAGCTGTATAAAAAGGATAAATGCCCCCTCCGGGTACTGATCCGCAGTGTCCGCACTGACAACCCCAAAGCGCCCTTGCTCTTCGGAGGGTATGCGCCTGCCACGGCCTCCGCGATCCCCTACAACGACAACTCCCTTCACTTTGAATTTTCATCCCTGCTCTATGGCCAGCCTCAGAATGTCGAATACAGCTATCGTTTAGATCACTTCGACCGGGACTGGTCCAAATGGTCTACCCGACCCGAAAAAGACTACACGAATCTCCGTCCGGGCGACTATACCTTCCAGGTGAGATGCCGCAATAGCATCGATAACGAATCCGCTCCCGCCAGCTACTCCTTTCGGGTCTTACCACCCTGGTACGAAACAGGATGGGCTTATGGGGGATATGCCTTGCTGGCCCTGGTACTTGTTGTCGGCCTTTACCGGCAACAGGAGAAAAAATTCCGACGCCGCCAGCTCGTGAAACTCCTGGAGCAACGCAAGGCGTATGAAGAAGAACAACGACAACGGCAATACCAGCACCAGCTGGAAATAGAGCAAAGCGAAAAAGAAATCATCCGGCTGAAAAACGAACGGCTCAACGTCGAGATAGCACATAAGAACTCTGAACTGGCTTCCACCGCCATGATCCTCGTACAGAAAGGAAAACTATTATCCAGGATCAGAGAGGACCTGGTGCGGTTAAAAAACAATGCCGGGATCGAAAAGGAATCCAAAGACTATAAAAAGATCATCCGCGTCATCGAAGGAGAACTGGGCAATGGCCATGAATGGGAACAGTTCTCCGCACATTTTGACGACGTTCACACCAATTATCTGAAAACACTCAAAGAGAGATACCCCGACCTCACCACCAGCGACCTGAAACTATGCGCTTACCTGAGACTGAACCTGTCCTCCAAAGAGATCGCCCAACTAATGAATATCTCCATCCGGGGAGTAGAGACCGGCCGTTACCGGGTACGGAAAAAATTAGAGATCCCCAACGACATTAGTTTATTCGACTTTTTATCGACCATCACCGCTTGATCCCCCCGCGCACCCACCGCCCGATTCAGGCCCGCTGCCCCCTCAACTTCCCAACCCCCACCAGTACCAAAGAGAGCACTAAAAACCCAACCAGCATCGCCCCCGCATTGATAAAGACCTCATGCGTAGCGATCTTATTCAGGTCGATAAAGGGATAAGGATAGAATCCGGACAGCCCCCCCCGTATCATAATAAAGAGCGTATATACGATAGGATAGATCAACCAGGCCGGGACATCTTTCCATTGCAGCCCGCCTTTCGGAACGAAGACCAGCCAGAAAATAATGAATAAGGATGGGATCACCGTATGGAGCGATTCATCCACCCATAACTGTAACCCCTGAGGCTCCCACAGGAGCCGTAACAGGACGTTATAAACAAGACCTACAATAGTAATATAAACAGTGATTGCCGTCAGCGTCGCCGGCTTCGAAAAAAAATGCAGCCAGCTCCCGCTCCCCGAACTCCCACCGCTCCGTCCCGCACCCGGCCTCAGCCAAAGCACCGTACAACAAAGGGCTACCAGGATATTCGTCAGGACCGTAAAAAAGCTAAAGAACCGTACGACTGTCTCTACCACCGATTCCGTTCGGTTATGGAGAATAAGATAGAATTGGAGGATGACGGCGGACCATCCTATAATTGCCAGCAGAGCGGCATAGCCACGCATAGCTTTAGTCGGTTGTTTCTCCATATTGGCGGTTCGTTGACTACAATTTAAGCTATTTATCCTATAAATCGCAGCTCCCCTCAATCTACATAACATTAAATTTATATATAATGTCAATAAGGTTATTTACATTAGCATCATCAACCACCAAAATATCTTATCATGGACACGAACTCCAATTCACTCAACTGGTTTGAAATACCTGCTACTGACATAACCAGGGCCAAAATTTTTTACGAAGCGATTTTTTCAGCACCAATGATCGACCTGGGAGAAATGATGGGCATGAAAATGGTCGGTTTCCCTTCTGTGCCCGGTAATGGCAAAGCTTCCGGTGGCCTGGCCCAGAGCCAGATGCATACCCCCGCTCAGAATGGGACCATCGTTTATCTGAATGCCAACCCCTCCATCCAGGAAGTGATCGATCGCATAGAGCCCGCCGGTGGAAAGGTCGTCATGCCGCGGACGGAGATCAGCCCGGAGATCGGATATATGGCATTCTTCGTTGACACGGAAGGCAACCGTGTTGGCCTGCACGCACAACAATAACCGGACCTTGGCCAACCCGGGCCTGTTCACGGAATCCGGCCCCGTTCATGCAGTCTCCGAAAATTTACGTTACTTCGCGTCGTGAAAAATTCTCAATGGATAGGTATTGCAGCAGCCCTCCTGTTGATAGGAGCTTGTTTTCTGCCCTGGGCGTATTTTCCGGACCTGCAAAAGGATTTTACCGGCTTTTTTTCCGAGAAGAATGCCTACGGCCGGCCAGGCAAGGTATTCGTATTCCTGTCCGTTAGCGCCATCATCCTCTTCCTCATCCCGAAGATCTGGGCCAAACGCGTCAATATATTCATCGGAGCGATCACCATCGCCTTTGCCGTCAAATGCTTCATCCTTTTCTCGGCTTGCTATAAAGGCACCTGCCCCGAAAAAAAGACAGGCCTCTTCCTCGTGGTACTTGCCTCGGCCCTCATGACCCTGGCTGCTGTTTTTCCCGATACCAAGCTGAAGGACCGGTCTTAAAAACATCCGGACGATCCATTGCTATCTTATAGGGTTATTCTATACCTTTAATAGATGAAATACACAATCCTAACGCTCGCCCTTGCCCTCTTCTTCTTTTCGTCCTGCGACCATACCGCCGGCAAAGACCCCGGGCCCGCCGCTCAACCGGCTATTGCCCTCAACGGCACCTGGCAATTAGTGTCAGGAACGACCATTACAAAAGGCGATTCCTCCTTCACCGATTATACGAAAGGGTCAAAAATGATCAAGATCATCAATGATTCCCACTTCGCCTTCCTGAAACATGATGCCAACCCTCCCAAAGATTCCACCAATCATTTCGATGCCGGCGGCGGCAGCTACACCCTGACAGGCGATCAATATACCGAACACCTGGATTATTATGTCGACCGCAACTGGGAAGGAAAGACATTTAATTTTACCGTCTCTGTCCACAACGACACCCTCGTCCAGCAAGGCCTCGAAAAAGTCGAAAAAGAGAACATCGATAGAATCATCATCGAGCGGTACGTTAGAGTAAAATAGCCGATCGTAGAATTACGAACATCATTTTGTAATGTAAAAAAATCCAACTTCTTTTCACATTACTGGTTAACATCTAGGAGGTGATCCTCCACGGCTCTTAGCGTGCCAAACTCTCACTGTCACTCATCATTAACCGAAATCGTTTGCGTAAATAAAGTGCAGGCGCTGCGACCAAAACCTCGCTCCGATAGATAGCTTTGCCCCATCAATTAAACTAAATTTCTATGAAAAACACAAAAACCCATTCATGGCTGATTGCTATCAGCCTATTCGCTTCCACGACCTTTCTGTCTCAATGCCAAAAACCCGGAATGACCGATTCCCTCACCGCTAACAAGAACACCAGCAGCCTGACTACCGCAGCCGTCACTCCACAGATCACCAGCTTTGTACATCCCGGAGTCCTGAATACCCAGGCAAGCCTCGACCTGGTAGCGTCGCAGGTCAATGGCGGCGATGCCGGCCGCCTGGCATCTTATCAGAAAGTGCTTGACTTTATCAATAGTCATACCTATCCGACTTCGTTTTATGCCACGGTTGTCGTAGGATCCAACGGCGCTACCTCTCCTTCTAAAAGCCAGATCCGCAGCGATGCTGAATTAGTCTATGCCCTCGCCTTACGCTGGACAAAAACAGGGAATTTCACCTATGCTACGCAGGCGATCGGGATCCTCAACGGATGGGCATACACCTTTCAGAATTATGCACTCTTAAATTCCAGCACCAATGCGAATCAACCCGCTCTCGAAGCCTCCTGGACAACACCCAGCTTCGTAGCCGCCGCTGAAATAATCCGTTACTATAAGGTCAATGGCGTAGGCACCGGGTGGTCCGACGCCGATATCGCGCAGTTCTCGACCTACCTCAACAACGTCAAGAACAACTATATCAATAATGTCCCCGCCTATAGCAACAACTGGGACGCCTCTGCCGGCTATGCAAAAATGGCGATAGGCATTTTCCTGAACAGCGCCACTGTCTACCAGAACGGATATAATCTGCTCGTCAGCAATCTGCCGGCCATTATCAATGCGGATGGAACCCTGCCCGAATTATGCGGTCGCGCGGATTGTGTACATTATCAGTATTCGCTGACTGCGTATGCTTATGCCGCCGAGCTCGCCCGGATCCAGGGAGATAATTCTCTCTGGACGATGAACTCCGGCGTGATCAGCAAAGGATACGATTTCATGAGGGCAGCTTACAACCAGAGTACGGGATGTAATTATTGCAGTACCTCCAGCCCCGTATTCCCCGGCACCGAAGTGGCCTACAATTATTACAAAACCAGCAACCTCCAGTATTTAAGGGCCCTCCAGGCTCCCCTGGGAGTTCCCAACGACAATACCTTTTTAGGATTCACCACCTATACGCATTACAATGTGTCGAGCCTTTAGTAATCTCTTTTTTTAACCGGCGACCCCTTCCGGGTTGCTTATTTTGTCACCATTCAAAACTTATTCTATTATGAAGAAGATCAACGTCTTTGTATTCATGGGATGTTCCGCTCTTTTAATGCTGATGACATCCTGTCGTAAGGACACCAGCCATCTCGCTTCCACGGCATCCACAACGCCCCGGGCCGCTACCTCGTCTTTTAAAGTAGTAGGCTATTTGCCTTCCTGGTCAGGCAATGTAAGTGACATCCAGTTCTCTAAGCTCACCCATATCAACTACGCCTTCCTGATCCCTACTTCCAGCGGGGGGTATCAGGCTGTTGACAACCCCTCTAAGTTGTCCAGCATGGTGACTTCAGCACATGCAAATGGGGTAAAGGCCCTGATATCCGTAGGCGGTGGCGGCGGTGGGGATGGTTTTGCCGGCATTGTCGCCAGCTCAGCCAATCGGACGGCTTTTGTCAACAGCATGATCAGCTTTTGCAATCAGTATAGCCTGGATGGGGTCGATATCGATTGGGAATATCCCAGCGTCGGTACCCAGGCCAATAACTTTTTGCTCATGATGCAGCAACTGTCCACGGCCATGCACAATAATGGTAAATTATTAAGCGCCGCGGTTATAGGGCTTGGGGGCGATTATGTAGTAAGCGGCGTATTTTCAGTGGTGGATTACCTGGTAATTATGGCCTATGACGATAATAACTTTCAACATTCCACTTTCGAATTAGGCGCTCAATGTATGAGCTACTGGCTGGGCAGAGGGCTGGCCGCTTCCAAAGCCCTGTTGGGGGTGCCTTTTTACGGGCATGATTCCTCACAGGATCCCAATTCGAGCACTGCCGAGGTAAACTATAATACGATCCTCGCTGCCGGCGCCAATCCCAACCTGGATGTCTACGGCACCTATGGGTATAACGGCCTCCTTACTATGAAAAGTAAGACCAGCTATGCCATGAGCACCGGTGGGGGTATTGCCATCTGGGAACTGTCAGGGGATGCCACCGGAAGCAATTCTTTACTTTCAGCCATCAACCAGGTGGTCGTTGCCGGCGGCTCGGTAAGCACCGGCGCCCCTGTTGGGCAGACCGTTACTTTTAAAGGCTTTAATAATTTGTATGTTAGCAGCGAAAACGGCACCAAGGCCATGACCTGTACCCGGACCGTGGCGCAAGGATGGGAACAATTCCTGGTGGTCGATGCGGGTTACGGTAAAGTAGCCTTGCAGAGCCAGAGCAAATATGTCTCCTCTGAAGATGGGACACAGGCCATCACCTGTAACCGTACCAGCTATGGCACCTGGGAGATCTTTGACTGGATACCGGCCTCCGATGGTAAGACGACATTGAGAAGTACCAATGGCCTCTTTGTTTCAAGCGAGAACGGCACCCAGGCCATGACCTGCACCCGCACCGTGGCACAGGGATGGGAAGAATTTGGGATCAATCAATAATTCAGTCTATCCACCATATAAAAGTCCCCCTTGCGTTAGCGCGGGGGGCTTTTATTATAAGGCGCCTTCGCGCCAGCGAAGGACTCTTTGATATTTTTATTGTATCAGCTTCGCCACGCCAAAGGCGCAGCCTGCCGCCAGGGCGCCGATAATCATGACGCGGATCGCGCCCCCAAGAGGATTCACGCCCGTCATCTTGCTCTTGAAGTAGCCGAAGATAAAAAGACAGATCAGGGTAATGATAGCCGAGATCTTCAGGCCGGTAAGACTTTCGGTAACGAAAAAATAAGGACTCAACGGGATCAGCCCCCCTACAACATAGGAGAACCCAATATTAAAAGCGCTCTTTCTCGCCCGTTGTGGATCCGGTTTGTCCAGCCCCAATTCATATTTCATCATAAAGTCCACCCACCGGTCCTTGTCCTTCGTCATTTCGGCTACGGCCTGTTCCTGCACATCCTGGCTGAGGCCCAGGTTGGAAAAGAATTCCCGCACTTCCTCTTTTTCCATCTCCGGAACCCGCTCCACTTCGTCATATTCTCTTTTCAGTTCGGAATTATAATGATCTACTTCCGTATTGCCGGCCAGATACCCGCCCAGCCCCATCGCAATGGAGCCCGCCGCGATCTCCGCCAGCCCCGCGATCCAGATCAGGTTGATATGATTGGGACCCACGGCCCCGCTTAGCCCCGCCGCCAGGGCAAAAGGCACGGTCAGCCCATCGGACATACCGATGACGATATCTCTCAGTATATCCGAGCTACGCATATGCTCCTCGGTATGATTATGGTCGTGGTGGCGCAATGAAGCTGATTCCATATTCGGCATGTGTTGAGTCCTGATGCTATGATTGGTAAAACTAACGTTTTTTCAGCACATCCGGCAGTTGCCGATATTCGCGCAATCCCATAATTTTACACCCCAGAAAATATCCTTTTCCAGGATCTCCCTTTGTTAATATCTTCTCCCATTTTTTTTAGTTCTTCCTGGTAATTTTGCTTTCGAACAGCTAACACGCCTGTATATGGCAAGTGAAAATGACCTTATTCTAGAAGATAAACAAGGGAGTCGTCAGATCAATCAATACGACAAGGTTCTTCGCGAAAATATAGAAGCAGCCCTACCAGGACTGATCAAAAACCTGTTGCACATTCATGCGGCAGATACGGAAGAATTGCCGGACGACATACAACATACCAAAGAACGGAAACCGGATGTGTTGAAAAAAGTGACCGATAAAAATAACGCGACCTTTGTGTTGCATATCGAATTACAGGTAAAGGATGAACCGGATATGGTTTTCCGCATGGCCGAATATTTTATCATGTTGTATCGGCGTTACCGACTTCCTGTGCGTCAATATGTAATCTACATAGGAGAGGGTAGCCCCGGCATGGCGGATCATTTTCATTCGAACCAGATGGACTTCAAATATCAACTGATAGTCTTTTCGACGGTGGATTATCATCTGTTGCTTCACGCCGAAAATCCCGAGGAAAAAATATTGGCAATTTTGGCTAACCTTGGGGAGGAAGATCCGGCCAGGGCTGTGGAAAATATTGTGAAACAGGTTGTTATAGCTTCAGAAGGAGACTTTTCTACCCAAAGGCACATCCAGCAGTTGCGTATATTAGCCCAATTGCGTAATTTTACACAGGAAAATTTAGAAATCATGGACAACCTCGCCGGTTACTTCACCAAAGAAAAAGACATTCTCTACAGGCTGGGAGAAAGAGAAGGCATTGAAAAAGGAGAAGAGAAAAAAAGTTACGAAGTAGTAAAGAATCTCCTGGTAGCTAATAAATTCACCGTAGCTGAAATTGCCAAATTGGCTGATGTAACAGAAAGCTTTGTAAAAAAGGTAAAGAAGAGCTTAAACTAATAGCCGCATTGTCGCTAACATACAGACAAGTCATAGACACCAAAATACTACAGGCCCCAATTCGGGGCCTTTTTTTTAACCCGCGCTATCATCGATGCTTCTCCCGGCTACTCCGTAGCCGGCTCGTTCAGGAGTGCCTTGAGAGCCTTACCGGTGAGGTTTTCGAAAAACCCAAGATATTTAATAGAAGACAGGGCAGCTTGTAATTCGTCGATATTCTCGTAATACATGCCGGTGATTATTTTCTCCTTTTTCCCATCTGCCCAGAGGACCACCAGGCAGAGGAACAGGTTGAAGACGATGGAAAAAATCCCCGAAGTCTTAAATTTTGATTCGACCATACTATTCGATTTTTAATATTCTCCGAATATTCGGGATCAAAGCACCCTCCGACTCCCAGGGAATCATAACACGCCCAGGGAAATCATAACACGCTCAGACTATCCTGAATGATCCCCACAGATTCCAGGATCTCTTCCCGGGTGATCACCAGGGGAGGGGCCAGCCGTATCTTATCTCCGTGGGTGGGCTTAGCCAGCAGCCCGTTTTCTTTCAGGGCCAGACAGAGCTCCCAGGCAGCTCCCGGATTCGGGTGGTCGATGACGATGGCATTCAGCAAGCCCTTTCCCCTGATTAGTTGGATATAGGAGGAATTCAGCGCTTGCAGCTCCTGCCGCAACAGATCCCCCATTGCCTGCGCATTTTCTGCCATCTTCTCATCCTTCAGCACCTGCAATGCTTCCATCGCCACTTTACAGGCCAGGGGATTGCCCCCGTAGGTGGAGCCATGCTCCCCGGGACGGATCGTCAGCATGATCTCATCGTCCGCTAATACGGCCGAGACCGGCAGCACACCCCCGCTCAGGGCTTTTCCCAGGATCAGGATATCGGGACGTACCCCTTCGTGATCGCAAGCCAGCAGCTTGCCCGTCCGGCACAAACCCGTCTGTATTTCATCCGCGATGAAAAGGGCACCTGCTTCTTTGCAATATTGTTTGGCTTTCCGGAGATAGCCCTCTTCCGGCACGACCACACCGGCTTCCCCCTGGATTGGTTCCACCAGGAAACCCGCCACACAGGGATCCTGCAGGGCTTGTTCCAGGGCTGCGCTATCGTTATAGGGGATAATGATAAATCCCGGCATATAAGGTCCGAAAAGCCGGTTGGAATCCGGATCCGTACTGAAGGAAATGACCGTGCTGGTCCTTCCATGGAAGTTGTCGGCACAGACAATGATCTTAGCCTCGTTTTCCGGTATATTCTTTACCTGGTAACCCCAGCGGCGGCAAAGCTTGATGGCCGTCTCGACCGCTTCCACCCCCGTATTCATGGGCAACACTTTCTCATAGCCAAAATAATCCGTGACATACCGGGCATATTCCCCCAGCAGGTCGCTATGGAATGCCCGGGAGGTGAGCGTAAGCTTCTGCGCCTGTTCCACCAGGGCCGCAATAATCCGCGGATGGCAATGCCCCTGGTTCACCGCGGAATATCCGCTCAGGTAGTCGAAATAACGTTTGCCGTCCACATCCCATACATGCACTCCTGCAGCCCGGTTCAGCACCACGGGCAGGGGATGATAGTTATGAGCGCCATACTGCTCTTCCAGTTCAAGGTAATGACGCGACTGATCCGATAAGGCCGTTCCGGCAGAAATAGTTGGCATAGAAATAAAATAAAAAAGGTGAAATAAGGAGGATGAAACAGGCTGCCGGAGGACCGGGATAGGGTGGTAACAAAGTACTTACCGGCAGGGGGCGATATCGTCAGAGCTGATGATCGAGGAAGTCAAGATTTTGACCCAGAAAGTCTATGGATTGATATCGTTTAATACAGGTAGCTTTCCTGCAAGATACTCCATTTTACCGAAATGACAATCCCCCGCGCGTCGCCCTTCCCTCAAAGATATTTCCGGACGAAGGCATTCCTCCGGACCCACTCAGTCAACAGCCAGCTCAGCACAAGGGAAACCCCCAGCGTGATAAGGAATTTTATCACCGCCGGCCAATGATAATTCAATAACTCGTATTGACACCAGACCACAAAAATATAATGCGTCAGGTAGATGCCATAGGCATTCGCGGAAAGGGACTCCCACCAGCTACGCGATCGGCCGGCCCATTCCTTAAAGATCGTCAGGGCCGCGATACAGCTGAACGTACAGGATAATACCCAGATAGACCGATAGATCAGCCTTGCGGACCATGCGCTTAGCTGATGCCGGGTAACCGCCTCTGTCAGGGGCGCTTCGCTCAATTTTAATAAGACATAGATCGACAGGCAACCCGCCAGCCAAAAAGAAGCCGTCCTTATAAAAATGGACTCCCCGGAGAGAATCCCGTTATTCAACCCCGGCGCTCCGATCAATACCCCCAGCAGAAAATAACAGAAATACAGGCACAGCCGGCTCTTCTGAAAGTCGAAAGGCCCCCAACCCGTCCAGCTATCCGGACCCAGCCAAAGGACGAATGGGATATAGGCGATCCAGGTCACGACCAGCCAGGCAACACATATCATTATCGGGTGCTGCTTTTGCAAGGAAATGAATGCACTCAGCTTATGGACAGACTTCTTTATAAAAGGATACACTGCTGCAAAGACGACATTGAATAAGAATAACACCCAGATAAACCAGGGCGGCCCTACCGGCCAGGCCTCTACCGTAAAGAAATCGACGAGATAGGCCCGCAGCCCGCTCACTCCCGGCGGCCCGTCGCCCCCATGCGCCAGCAACCAGGCCGGATAATAAGCAATCGGCATCAGAACAGTCACCCCGATGATGAACGGAATGAACAAACGCCGCCACCGGTCCCGGATAAATCGTTGAACCCCCTTGTTTTCCAGGCTTCGTATGATGAAAATACCGCTGATCAGGAACATCAGCGACATGAAAAATATATCGTTGAAATCCTCAAAAAGATCCAACCCCTTCCATCTCCGGGGATCGACGATCGGGTGAGTGGAGAGAATATAGGCGTCTTTATTAAAATGTGCGAAAGTGGTATAGGCCAGCGAAGAATGGTGCGCAACCACCAACATGGTAATGAACGAACGTAGATAATCCAGCCAATTGTCCCTATTAGCGATTTTTGTCATATTAACTTTCCTGCCTGTAAAGACGGGCGGAAAGCAATTATGTTGCAGCAGCCGGACAGAAATTCCGCCGCGCCCCGTCGGCCCGGTCTTATTTCGTCAACGAACCGGCCGGTCAGCCGGCATTTTTTCCGGAAGGGGATGATCCAGCCACATAGTATCTTTCAGTACATGCATAGATCCTTCCGAGGTGGATTATCGAATCATCCCTTACGAACTTGAAAGAATAGTTGATATGCTCACTCGTTAGATGCGAGTGGAAACTCCCCTTCTTCCCCGGCCCCTCACTCCGACCTCAGGCTTTTGGTCGAATGGTGGTCGGCTAACGCCGTGGCAGCTAAACTCATAATAGACCGGTAATGGCGAAGAGATCATGGCATTCCGCTGATTGTTAAACAGCGTGTTCTTCCTTCACTCTACTTGCAGCGACTTCGCCGGGTTGAGCCGGGCGGCCCTAAATCCATGGTAGCTCACTATGGCAAAGGCGATGAGGAGCACGATGGCACCGGCGAGGGCGAAGATCCACCAGGAAAGCTGGATATGATAATCCACGGTGGCCAGGAGCTTTTGCATGGCCAGGATACCAAGAGGCACAGCAATGACAAAGCCGAGCACCACGGGCTTGAGAAATTCCCGGGACAGCGACAGCCAAAGGGCTGCCCGGGTCGCTCCGAGCACCTTGCGGATGCTGATCTCTTTCTTCCGCCGCTCCACAATAAACCCAGCAAAGCCAAAGAGCCCCAGGCAGGCGATAAAGATGGCTACCCCGCCGAAAATGCCAACCAGCTGTCGGGTCGCATATAAATTCACGAATTCAGCCTGATAGTCGTCTTTGATAAACCGGAAGGCAAAAGGGTAGCGCGGATTCAGCTCCCTGGCAACCTTTTGAATGTCGGCCAGACGGTCCCGCCACTGCCCGTCGTTGGCGAGGCGCATTAGGATATGTCCGAGTCCATTCTTATTCAGGTAGATGATCAGGGGCTGGGGAGTTCCCGTAGGGTTGTTGTAGACAAAATCCTCGACGACCCCGACGATCGTATGGCCGCCTAATTGGATACCCGGCGCCTCTCCCTCGAGACCCATGCTCCGGACCGCTGCCTGGTTGACCAGACAGGCGGTCGTGTCCGACCCGAAAGCCGGACTAAAGTCTCTGCCTTCCATGATTTTGATGCCGGCTGTCCGGGCCCAGCCGTATTCGACGTTGGTGACATGAAAGATAATATCCTGCCCGGGATTTTTTCCGGGCCAGTCCAGGTTGTTCTTACGTGCCCAAAAATGGAGCAAATTGTCGCTGCCCGCCGTAATGCCCAGCACCCCCGGGATGGCCTGCATGCGGGTTTTGAACGCATCGAAGCTTGCCGGAAGATCGCCGTCAGCAGTGATGTCGACCAAATTGGATGGCTCATAGCCTATGGGGCGGTTGACCATGTAGTTGATTTGTTTGAAACATACCACAACGCCGATGATCAGGAATATAGCTATGGCGAATTGGAAGGTGACCAGTCCCTTGCGAAAACTGGCGCCACTCCAACCCAGCGAGACCATGCGTTTCAGTACCTTGATGGGTTGGAAGCGACTCAGATACAGGGCCGGGTAGCTTCCCGATACAAGACCGGTACAAAGCCCCAGGATCAGGAGCATGACCCATAGCCGCGCATCGCCAAACTCATGCGCCAGCTGTTGTCCGGTAAAGGCCATAAACCCGGGCAGAATGATATAAGCCAGGGGAATGCTTAGGGCCAGGGCGATCAGCGCGAGCAACAGGGCCTCGCCAAGGAACTGACCCATGATCACTAGCCTGGAAGCGCCCAGGACCTTGCGTAGGCCTACTTCCCGGGCCCGCCGTTCGGCCATGGCGGTGGAGAGGTTCATAAAATTGACACAGGCGACCAGCAGGACCAGCGCCGCCAGTACGGCCATGATGATAACCAGGTATATCTTTCCGCCGGCGGGCTTGCCGTTCCTGAAGCTGTCATATAGCACGTGCCGGTCAAGAGGATAGGCAAACAATTCCATTTTCCTGATGTCGGAATTGTCGGAATGCTCGTGGAGTATTGCGTTCATCTGCCGGTTGACGGCCGCCAGGGAGGCGCCCGGCTGCAATTGGATCCAGGTATGGACAGAGGATGACCCCCACGTGACTTTTGCGGGACTGCCTTTTTCATACCGCGAAAAAGGCAGCACGAGGTCAAATTGTGTCGAGCTGTTCGTGGGCACGTCCCGGATCACGGCCCCGACTTCCATGGGATCGGCATCGTCGAGCATGATCGTTTTGCCCAGGGCGTCTTCTTTACCAAACAGGCGTTGGGCGGCGCTTTGGGTCAGCACCACGGAACCGGTTTTCATCAGGGCAGCTACGGGGTCGCCTTCCAGCGCAGGAAAGGTCATCATATGAAAATAATCGGACTCCGCGTACAGGCCTGCCTGATAGAGGCTCTTGTCGCCATACCGGACCAACCAGGTGTTCTCCCGCGTCCGTACGACGTATTTTAAGGCCGGCATCTCCGTCCGGATAGCAGGGCCGAGGGGGATGGGGGTGATCCATTCGGTAGCGATATCCCCCGAAACGGGATGGTTAAACAAGACCTGGTGGATGGCCGCGTGGTTCTTGTTGAACCGGTCATAACCAAGCCGGTCCATGACATAGAGCAAAATGATGATGCCGACGGCGAGCCCGACCATGAGCCCGCCGATGTTGATGACCGACGAGACCTTGTTGCGGAGGAGACTCCTCCAGGCCATGGTGAAATAGCTTTTTAGCATGAAAAGAAGTATGTGCAGCTACACCACCCAACAAAATGCCGGTTTTTCATATGTTTGATAATCAGCAATTTGATCCTGATTGAAGAAGCCTGACTGTTCATTTCTGATACAGTCCCTGTCCGAAGGCGGATACACCCTGTCCGAAGACGGCCACGGCCGTCATTTATCCAGCCTGCCGATCTCCGGCCATGGCCGTTGCTCACCTCCTCACCTTATAATTCTTATACTCAAAAAACCGTTTCCCCGTCAGCTTCTCCGCCCAATAATGAAACCATCCCTTCAGGGTAAAATTCTTCTTACTGATATCCGACGAAAAATGCCAGTTCTTCCGGCCAATAAGCTCCTGCATCACCTGCGGATGGCTTCCCGTAAACTTCTCCAGCGAGTCGATCTCATCATAGTTGTAACCTTCTATCTTGTCCACCGATACCGCTCTTGCCAGGTTGTCGAGATTATATAGTTTCTCAAAGTTGAGATGTTTTTGCAATTGCTGCGAAGGATGCCGCACCCAGCCATAGTGATAGATATAGGCGTCCAAAGGCTTTACCCGCAGCTTTTGACCATTCTTCCGGAAACCCTGCGCATCCCGGTAAGACCGGATGCTCTTATCGTTGCGGATGATACGGATCTCATGACTATACCAGCGACGGGAATCACCCTGGTAGTCGTAGCTGCCATAAAAATGCCGGTATTTGAATAGGAAACCTTCCACCTGCTGGTCATCTTTATAACGCGCCATATTCTCCCGGATCGTGGCATAGTCGTCTTCATGGATCAACTCATCCCCCTGCAGGTAAATACACCAGTCTGCTCCGGCGGATATATGGTCAAACGCCTTGTCTGTCTCCACAGCTAACACCTTCCCGCCTTCCCGGAGCGTGTCGTCCCAGACAGATTGGTAGATTCGGATCTTGGGGGATTGGATGGATTGTATCAGTTGTTCCGTATCGTCTTCCGAATTCCCGACGCTGACGATCACCTCGTCGCAAAGCGGTAAAAGAGAAAGCAGCGCTTCCTTCACCGGGTAATCGTATTTGATAGCGTTTCGGATGAATAAAAAGCCGGCTACTCGCATGGAATCTTCACAATTTAGGTTAGCAGGATCACCTGGTATTTCGGGTCAAAAGTAAGGGAAGGAAGCTGACCCTTCTCAAAAATTCCGAAAAAACTCGAACCGCTCCCCGTCATCGAAGCATAGAGCGCCCCCTGGCTATACAATTGCTCCTTGAGAGCTTTTAATTCGGGATGGGATTGCAGGATCGGCTTCTCAAAATCATTGATCAGCTCCGCCGCCCAGGTGTCGGCCGGCTGCCGGATAATGGTTTCGATGGGCTTGCCGCCTGCATCGGGACGACATTGCGAGAAGGCCCGGGCCGTACTGATATGAATGCCCGGATGTACGATCGCAAAGGAATATCCCTGGAGGTCCAGCCCGATGGGAGTTAGCTTTTCTCCCCGCCCCCCGGCCAGACAAGGCTTATTCAGGATAAAGAACGGACAGTCGCTGCCCAGTTGCGCGGCATAGTCCAATAGCTTTTCATCCGGCAGCTGCAGGTGGAAGCTGGCATTCAGCAGCCGCAGCGTCGTGGCGCCATCCGAAGAGCCGCCCCCCAGGCCGGCGCCTATGGGAATATGCTTATGCAGGTAGATATGGACAGGGGAGAGCTGGGGAAAGTCTTTTTTTAAAAGCTGGTAGGCTTTGAGACAAAGGTTGCCGTCGGCATCTCCGGGGATCGGCAGACCGGTGGCCGTGAATTCCAGCTGCTCCGACCGGATGATCTCCAATACATCTCGTACCGCCAGAGGATAGAATACCGTTTCCAGGTCATGAAACCCATCTTCGCGCTTGCGTAGGATCTTCAGCCCAAGGTTGATCTTGCAGTTGGGGAAAAATACCATATTCTTCTATCTTGCCTTTCGGCGACTGTTGATCTCATCCCGGATAGCAATGGCGCGGATATAATCTTCTTGTTCCAGCACCTCGGTGAGCAGGCTGTTCAGATCATCAATGGACAAAGCCTTGAGATCTTCGCGGGATCCTCCGGTTTCGGTGGTGGTGGTAGTCGTGGCAGTCACCCCCCCGGATTTTTTCTTTTTGGAAGAGCTGTCCTCCATCAGGATACCCGCGCTGTCGAGGATATGCTCATACGTATAGATGGGACACCCGAAACGAACGGCCAATGCCAGCGCATCGGAGGTCCGGGAGTCGATTTCGACGGTATCATGCTCACTGACGCACACCAGCTTAGAGTAGAAAATACCTTCCTGTAAATCACAGATAATGATTTCCTGCAGGTCAATGGTGAAGGCGCTCATGAAGTTCTTCATGAGATCGTGGGTCAGCGGGCGGCTGGGATGCATTTTTTCCAGGGCAACGGCAATAGCCTGGGCCTCAAATCCCCCGATCACGATGGGTAACCGTCTTAGACCATTCACTTCCCCCAGCACAACGGCATAGGAGTGCGTCTGCGTTATACTGTGTGATAATGCCACTATTTCCAGTTCGATCTTCTTCATAAATAATTCACGAAACTAAGGGATTTTATCCAAAAAAATAGAGGCCGGGGGGTAAAGAAAAAAATCAGCCCAGCCTCTTTTTCGCCTCATGTCCGGAAATGGATTTTCGACAATTATTCCTTAATGCAGCCTGATTTGTCACTGAGAGCGGGCCATCGACCCTGTGGGTCTCAGACCCGGATCTAATGATGGCCCTTCGGGCAAAACGCCCGTGGCGTTTTAGCCTTTTAATTTTTTCACCGCCTCGATCATTTTAGGGACTACTTCGAACGCATCCCCTACGATCCCATAATCGGCCGCTTTAAAGAAAGGCGCTTCCGGATCCTTGTTGATAACAACGATAACCTTACTTCTGTTCACCCCCGCCAGGTGTTGGATGGCCCCGGAAATACCGATGGCAATATAGAGATTAGGGGCGATCGCAATACCCGTCTGACCCACATGCTCATTATGTGGACGCCAGTGGGCATCCGCCACCGGACGGCTGCAGGCCGTTGCCGCCCCCAGTAATTTAGCCAATTCCTCGATCATACCCCAGTTTTCCGGCCCTTTTAGTCCCCGGCCACCGCTGACAACAAGCTCGGCTTCCGTCAGGGGCACCTGACCCGAAGCCTGGGTAGTCGATACGACCTTTACTTTGGGAGCGTCAGCCGGGACGCTTAAAGAGACTATTTCCGCCGACCCCTCTCCCGCTTTGACAGGGTAGGAGTTGGAGTTCAGAGAGATGATCTTGATCGGGCTGGAGAGACCAATATTGGCATATGCCTTCCCGGAGAACACATTCTTCTTAACCACAAATCCATTGCTGGTGGTATCTGGAAGAGCGACGGCCCCGGCTACCAGGCCAGCCTTCAGACGGGCAGCTACCCGGGGAGCTACAGCCTTGCCACTGAGATTATTGGAGAAAATGACGACAGTAGCTCCTGTCGAACCAACGGCTTCCGATACTATTTTAGCAAATAATTGGGCATCCAGGTGGTTCAGGCTTTCCTGGGAAGCCTGGTATATCTTTTTCACCCCGTATTTACCCAGGGCGGTCAGGTCAAAATCCTGGGACAATGTTCCCAATAAGATACCCTCGGCCGTAGTGCCCAATTGTTCCGCAATCTTCGCGCCGTAGCTCAATGCCTCCAGCGAAGTTTTTTTTACGTGTCCTTCGGAATGGTCTATGAAAATTAATACTGACATAGGTTCGATTTTAACAAGCAATTTATTTAGTGTCTTTAGAGGTAGGGGTGTCTTTATACTCCCCCTTTAGGGGGTGGGGGGTGGATTAAAACGCCTTCGCCTCCTCATGCAGAAGCCGGATCAGCTCCGCCGGGTTATCGGCAGGTACCAGCTTGACCCCGGCTTTGGCAGGGGGCAGCTCAAAAGATACCACGCTCGTCAGCGGCTCTACGGCGGCTGGCTCCACGGCCTTCAGCGGCTTGGTCCGGGCCCCCATGATCCCCTTCATATTGGGGATCCGCTGCTCGGCTACCCCTTTCTGGCAGCTTACCACCACCGGAAGACTTACCTCATCGGTCTCTTCGCCGCCTTCGATCTCGCGGACGACGGTGGCTACCGTTCCATTCAGGTCAAATTTGGTGGCCAGGGAGATATAGGGAAGGTCCAGCAATTCCGCGACCATACCCCCGATCGAAGACCCGTTATAGTCGATGGTCTCCTTACCGGTGAAGATAAGGTCATAAGCTCCCTGCCGGGCGACTTCGGCGATCTGGGAGGCGATATAGAAAGAGTCATGGCTGTCGGCATTTACCCGGATGGCCTCATCCCCGCCCAGCGCCAGCGCTTTCCGGATGATGGGCTCCGTATCGGCGGCGGCTACGGTGATCAGGTGCAATACCGTGGAAGGATCCTTTTCCTTCAGCTCGATAGCCCTTACCAGGGCATACCATTCGTCGTAAGGATTGATGATCCATTGCACGCCCTCGGCGGCAAATTTCGTATTGTTCTGGGTGAAGGCTATTTTTGCCGTGGTATCCGGTGTTTTACTGATACAGACTAATATCTTCATTATTCCGAAATGTTTTGAGGTGAGGAATAAAGTTGTTTATGCAACTATACCAAAGATAAGTTTTGTAAAGATAACTTGGGCATACTTTTAAAAAAAATTTGATCGGTTCTATGGATAGAATGGAGAAATTAAAAGAATTCCTGCTGGCCGATCCCCATGATGCTTTTGTGAAGCATGCCCTGGCCCTGGAATATAGCAAACTGGGGGATGAGGCCACCGCCCGCACCCTCTGGACGGAAGTCCTGGAACGCGACCCTTCCTATGTCGGTTCGTATTATCAGCTGGCGAAATTATTGGAACGTACCGGAGAAAAAGCGCTGGCCCTTCAATGGTATGAGAAAGGCATGGCAGCGGCAAAGACGGCAGGAGAGCGGCACGCCTATAGTGAATTGGAGGCGGCCTATGAGGACCTGTCGGACTCTTAAGAATATCAGCCCGGCGCACCGTCATTCCCAAACGTTTCCGGGTTTCCGGCATCCCGCCAAATCCGTTCGGCGCATCCTGCTCCCCCCATTCCCGTTAAATTCCCTAATTTCGAATTTTATCGAAATGGACCTCCTTCAATCTTTCAAAGAATTCACGGCTACCCAACACCTCTTCGCGCCAACGGACAAGCTCTTGCTGGCCGTCAGCGGGGGCGTGGATTCCGTCGTCCTATGCGAGCTCTGCCACCAGGCCGGTCTTGACTTTATCATCGCTCACTGCAACTTTCAGCTAAGGGAAGACGAGAGTGAGCGGGATGAGACCTTCGTCCGGCAGCTGGCGCAAAAATACAACAGACCGGTGCTGGTCAAACGAATGGAGACCGTCGCCTATGCGGCCCAACACCAACTCTCCATCCAGGTCGCCGCCCGCGAACTCCGCTATAGCTGGTTCCGGGAACTCACGGGTCGACCAGCGTCCGGGGCATCGGAGCAATCATCTTCCAGTTCATCTGCTCAATCAGCAGCTCCAACGTCTTCCCGGCATACCCGCGAGCCCTCCGCCCAGCCGCCGTCCGTCGATCCACCACCGTCCACCCCCCGCTGGATCCTGACCGCCCACCATCTCGACGACAATATCGAGACCCTCCTGATGAACTTTTTCAAAGGCACCGGCATAGCCGGTCTGCGGGCCATCCTTCCGCGCCAGGGCAATATCGTCCGCCCGCTGTTATTCACCCGTAAAGAAAGCCTGCATGCATTTGCCGCCGAACAGAAATTATCCTGGGTCGAGGACGGCTCCAATGACTCGGATAAGTACACCCGCAATTATTTCCGCCACCAGGTGATCCCGCTGATACAGCAAGTCTATCCCGGGGCCGCAAACAACCTGGCGGATAACATAGCCCGTTTCCGGGAGATTGAGATCCTCTACCAGCAGTCTGTACAACAGCACAAAAAGAAATTACTGGAATATAAAGGCCAGGAGATCCATATCCCGGTACTGAAATTAAAAAAATCAGTTCCCCTGCCGACCCTCGTTTATGAGATCATTACCGAATTTGGCTTTTCCCCGCAGCAGGTGGATGGAGTGATCGATCTGCTCAGCAGCGAATCAGGGAAATATATCCGATCGTCTACACATCGGATCCTGAAGAACCGTAACTGGCTGATCATCTCCGCGCACCCCCCCATCCAATCGTCGTCGATCCTCATCGAGTCGGCGGATGATAAAGTCATTTTTGAGAACGGAGAGCTCAGGCTGGAGCTCTCTGCCGTCGGTTCTCCTATCTCCCCCAACCCCCTGGTCGCCCAGCTCGATGCGGAGGCTATCCGGTTTCCGCTGCTGCTCCGGAGATGGCGTCCAGGCGACTATTTTTATCCGCTAGGCATGCGAAAAAAGAAGAAAGTAAGTCGCTTTTTCATAGACAACAAGCTTTCCCTCGCCGATAAAGAGAAGGTCTGGGTGATCGAAATGAATAAAAAGATCATCTGGGTAGTAGGGCTTCGTATAGACGACCGTTTCCGCATCACCCCGCAGACTGCCCGAGTCTTAAAAATTGAATCTCGGATGTTGTAATTCGTTCAGGAAGATATTGATGACACCGGGCTTCAGGGCGATCGTAAAGACCACTCCGAACAAAGCTCCCCAGAAATGCGCGTCATGGTTGACATTATCGCCGCCTCTTTTGCCCATATAAGCGGAATAAAACAAAAAGAGCCCCCCATAAATAATGGCAGGTACCGGGATAATGATGATCGTTATCGTCGACCAGGGCCTCAGCAGGATCACGGCGAATAATACCGCGCATACCCCGCCGGAAGCTCCCAGGCTCCGGTAGTTATAATCGTCGCGCTTTTTGAGATAGGTAGGTATATTGGCCACGATGATGGCGCCTAAGTACAAGATCAGGTAGGAATAATGCGGCAGATCCAGATCCCCTACATAATGCGCCTCCAGCCACTTGCCGAAAAAGAAAAGCGTGAACATATTGAAGGCCAGGTGCATGAAATCCGCATGAATAAATCCGCAGGTGATAAAACGATAATATTGATGACGCATGTTGACTGCTGGCGGCCAGAAGATCAGATCGTCCATTATTTTGGAATTGTTGAAGGCAGTGACGGAAATGAGACCGGTAAGAACAATGATACTCAGGGTAATAGTGAACATTGGAATTTTTTTTAAAGATAGGGTTTTATCATCATTCGTTTAAATGACTCCTGATTTTCGTACTATCGCTTACATATGATGATATTTTTCGTTGCGAAGGATGGTGCAGGCCCGGTAGACCTGTTCCGCCAGCAACAGCCTCACCAGTTGATGGGGGAGGGTCAACTGTGACAGGCTCCACTGGTAATTCGCTCTTCTCAGGACCGTCTCGTCCAACCCATAGGCCCCGCCAATCAGGAAAACAAGGTTTCTCACGCTCTCATTCGCCCTCCCCTGGATAAACTGGGCCAGCCCTTCCGAATACAATTGCTTGCCCTTTTCGTCAAGCGCCACCAGGTAATCGTCCTTGGTAAGCCCTTCCAGCAAGGTCGCCGCCTCCTTTTTTTTCAATTCCGCCTGGGACAGGGTCCCCGCATTTTTGGGTGGGGAAATGACCTTCCATTCCACGGGATAATAACGGGATATGCGCTTCGTAAAGTCTTCCACCCCCGTTTTAACGTAGGGCTCATGATCCTTCCCGATAGACCATAGCTGTATTTTCATGCGGCAAAGCTAATGAAACAAGCGGGAAGTTTGCGGGTGGGTGTAGGGGGGTTATTGTCCCTGCGGGAGCATAAAGGAGAACACACTTCCTTTGCCGGGACTGCTTTCGATGTGCAGCGTCCCTCCATTGCGGGCGAGGAACTCCCTGCAAAGCATCAGCCCAAGGCCCGTGCCGGATTCGCCGCCGGTACCCTTGGTCGTATAATAATTACTGAGGTTGATCTTATCGATGGTTTCCTGGCTCATGCCCATACCGGTATCTTTCACGTAGATCTCCACCCCGGAGGCCTCCGTGCGGGCGCCTACCGTGATCCCTCCTTTCTCCGGCGTATACTTGATGGCGTTGGAGAGCAGGTTCCGCAGGATCAGGTTGACCATATCTTTATCGGCGAAAACAAACAGCGTATTGTCCACTTCCAGCTTCACCCGGATCCCCTTCGCCTCGGCCTGGAGCCGTAATAATTTACCGACTTCCGTCGTGAGCCCGGCAACATCGATCAGCTGAGGCCGCACCGCATCCGACTGCATCTGGCTCCGGGTCCAGAGCAATACATTTTCCATCAGGCTGGTCGTATACGTTAGCTCGTTCACGAGCTCCGGCACCATCGCCTTGATCTCCTCGGCAGGGAGGTCGTATTGCTGCATGTTTTGAAAGAGATGCTTCATCGCATAGATAGGCGACTTCAGGTCATGCGCAATGATGGAAAAAAGCCTGTTCTTAAAAGCATTCACCTCCGTCAGCTCCTCCGTTTGGTTCTGCAGCAGCTTTTCATTCGCGGCGATCTCCTCTTTTTGCCGCAGGATGCTATGCTGATAACCGGTATTCTCGCGTTTGATCAGGAACAGACCATAAAAAATAAAGGTGATCGCCAGTAGTTGATTGAAAAAATAAAAGAAGATATTGGCCGTCGCCAGCTGATACGTATAGTTCTTACAAACGACCGCTAACACAAAATAACTTACCATGGAGAGTCCTACAGAAAAGAGCATCTGGCTGATATCCTGCAGGAAGAAGACGGAGAGGATGCCATAGAGGATAAAGGAAAGCTCGACCCCCAGGTTGATCCCGCTCAGATATACGATACAGGTGGTAAAAGGATACAGTACAAAATAAGCGATCTGTGCGATGTGGTAATGCCGACGGCTGTTAAGCCATAGCACCAGGATGCTCACGAAGACAGGCAGGCTCGTCACCAGCCAGGCCAGGGCCGGAAGCTTCTGATGATGAAAGATAGTTCCGACCGGCACGATGATGCCCGTGAGCAGCTGAAAAAAGTTAAGCTGGTTGAAAATAGCCAGCTTTCGGTTATCATAATCCTGCAGTACAGAAGTGAACCCGATCCGTTTGATCTTCTCCAGAAAATAAAGAGGGGATAGCTGGACCGTTTTTTTTATTGATAGCTTCTCCACGATCCCAAAGGATCTGAGCCGGCTCTGGAAAATAAGCTGCATTTGCGGAGGAAATTTCATGGAATATTTAACTTACTAAAAGCTAATCAGCGCTTTAAAGTAAGTATTTTAATTCAAAACGACAATATTCTTCCGGATATTATATAAATACGCTTAGTTTTCGCTCAACCATTAAAAATCAATTAGAAAGACCTCCGATACCCCTCGTGGCTCTATCTTTGCAGCATTTATTACAATTAGTTATACTATGGGATTCATTGGCAGGATTCGGACAGGAGCAAAACGGGCATTCGACAGGATCCGCAATGAGAAGTTTAAGCACAACCTACTGCAGGCCGTCCCCTTCTGGATCGCTTCCCTGATCACCGGCCTGGCGGCCGTCCTCTACAGCCGGCTTTTCAGCCTGGCGGAAAAAGGCACGGCTTATATCATACATGCACATCTCTGGTTGCTGTTCATCATCACCCCTCTTTGTTTTATCACGGCCTGGTGGCTGGTAAAGCAATTCGCACCCTATGCCCGGGGCAGCGGCATTCCCCAGGTGATGGCCGCCATCGAGCTGGCCACCCCCAAACACAATGACAAGGTCAACAAGCTCCTCAGCCTGCGGGTACTCTTTATCAAAGTCCTGTCCAGCCTTACCATGGCCCTGGGCGGAGGCGTGATCGGAAGGGAAGGCCCGACCATACAGATAGCGGGCTCCGTCTTCCGCAAGATCAATGAATGGCTGCCGGCCTGGTGGCCCAGGATCTCTAAAAGAAATATGATTATGACGGGAGCCGCCGCCGGCCTGGCTGCTGCCTTCAATACCCCCCTGGGAGGGATCGTCTTTGCCGTAGAGGAACTGACACGCACCCATATCAGCTATTTCAAGACCGCCCTGTTCACGGCGGTCATCATTGCCGGTCTGACGGCCCAGGCTTTGCTGGGGCCATACCTTTACCTGGGCTATCCCGATGTCAGCAATCTCTCCGGCTATATCTTTCTGGGGGTGATCCTGGTAGCCGTAATGGCCGGACTGATGGGCAGCCTCATGGCAAAATGCATGCTGGCCATCTTCCGGTGGAAAGCGCGTTTCAAATTCACCCGCCAGCACATCCTCTATGTAACGGGATGCGCCTTGCTGATCGCATCCCTCGCTTTCTTCGTCGATACCCGTGTCCTGGGTTCGGGTAAAGAGCTGATGACGACATCGCTTTTCACCAACGAGAAATATATGCACTGGTACGTTCCCCTGCTGCGGTTTATAGGGCCCATCTTCTCTTTCACCACCGGCGCGGCAGGTGGCGTATTTGCCCCGGCCCTCAGCGCGGGCGCCAGCCTGGGCGGGACGCTGGCCGGCTGGATGCATCTCTCGGCTACCAATAGCAACCTGCTGGTCTTGTCGGGTATGGTGGGCTTCCTGACCGGATTGACCCGCACACCCTTCACCTCGGCGATCCTCGTGCTGGAAATGACGGACCGGCATAATGTAATCTTCCACCTCATGCTGGCGGGAATGACGGCGAGCCTGGTGGCCCTGCTCGTGGACAAACACTCTTTTTATGATCATTTAAAATACCAGTATATGCATGAGCTGATCAAGGAAGAAGAGCCCGAATTTGCCGGTCTCGAACTGCCCGCTCACAACGCCCACGAGGTCGACCCCGAGGCTGAAGACAATCCGGCATAGCCGATCCCGACGAGGCCGAAATTTCTTAATCTATCTTAACCCCTCCTTCCGGCTTAAATCCGTCCTTTGCAGCAGTCTTGTCTCATATCCGTCAGCATTGCCCCGCATACAGCAGCATTGCCTCGTATCCGGCAAGAACATAATTTACTCCCATGCAACACCCGAACGTTAAGCTCATTCAGACAGAAGTGTTATCCGACAACTGGTATACCCTCCGGAAAATCACCTACCAATATTTAAATCAGGACGGGAAATGGCAGACCCAAAGCCGGGAAGTCTATGATCGGGGTAATGGGGCGACGATCTTGTTGTACAACCGAAGCCGGGAGACCGTCATGCTGACCCGGCAATTCCGGCTGCCCTCCTTCGTGAATGGTAACGAAACAGGTCTGTTAATCGAAACCTGCGCCGGACTCCTTGATAAAGACAATCCCGAAGACGCTATCAGACGCGAGACGGAGGAAGAGACCGGCTATAAGATCACAGCCGTTAAAAAGGTTTTCGAAGCCTATATGTCGCCCGGCTCCGTAACGGAAATCCTTCATTTCTTCATCGCGGAATATTCGGAATCCATGAAAGTCAGCGAAGGAGGCGGGGTAGCGCATGAACAGGAGAATATTGAAGTGCTGGAGCTCAAAATGGAAGACGCTATGCGAATGGTCAACACCGGTGAGATCAGGGACGCGAAGACCATCCTCCTGCTTCAATATGCCACCCTTCAAAACATTTTTTCACCGGCGGTCTGATGGCATATCCCACCCCCTCAATCCTTCCTCCCGAATTCCTGGTCCCAGTAATCATTTAGCCGGGCGGCCCCCATCTCTTTATAGAGGCTGTCCATCATCGCCTGGCAGTGGTCGGCACTGTTTTTCCAGGCAGCCATAACCTCCTCCACACTATTGTATCCCCGGGCGATGTTTTCCCCTACATAGTCTCCTGTATACCCCAGATCCTGCGCTCTTTGTATGGGCGAACTTCCATCCGGTGCGATATGGCCGAAATAATCATGGTAATACATATCGTTCAGGTGACTTTGTGCGGCTGATTCCAGCGTATCATTCCATTGCAGGTCCGCAGCGGGAGGCATAAAGACGGTTCCGCATTGGCAGCCTGTTCTTCTCAATTGATTAACAGCATTTAGCATGACGATATGCAGGTCTTGTGTGACAGGGCCCCCGGTCTTTGAACAACCTATCGACCCGTCAATACTTAGCAGTAAGGCAAAGGCAATCGTTTTTTTCATATTGATGGCAATCGCTTTTTCACATAACAATGTATGAAACAAATCGCTGAATCCAACCCCGGTTAACATTTGAGTACCTTTTTATAATCATTCTATACACATCGTTAAACATTTGAATCCCTGGAAAGCATAATTAGATACCCTATCCATTTGGTTTAGTACGGTAGCTTTGCTTGTCTATTGCGATTGCACACTACTGCCAGTGAAAAGGAGAAAGATTATTTTCTCAAGTTAGGCCTCTTAAGAGAATACATTTAGTACTCCTTCGTGGCAATGCTACTGCGATAGTAATACCAATCATTTAGCCACTCAATTAAACAAATCTTGTTATGAAAAGAATGATCTTGCCATTTCTGGCTGTCATAGTATTGGCAGCCTGTCAGAAAACCGCTACCATCTCTCCTTCAGCTACACCGCAGGTGGAGGCCGTCTGGTCCACCAGCGCGCAGTATGGGGCTTATTCGACCAATGGGTACAACTTCAATAATGACATCTGGGGCAGCGGCGCCGGCCCGCAGACGCTATGGGTTAATTCCTCCAGTAATTGGGGGGTATGGTCCAATCAGCCCAATACCAGTGGCGTGAAATCCTATCCCAACTGTGCCAAATACATAGGGAAAACGATTAGTTCCATCAATAGCTGTACCAGCAGCTTCAATGTCACGGTTCCCGGCAGCGGATCGTATGAGGCGACCTATGATATATGGGACAGCAACAATGCCAATGAAATCATGTTATGGATGAGCTATCGCGGCAGCGTAGGACCCATTTCCTACACTTATAATTCGAGCGGTCAGCCGGTTGCTGTGGCGACCAATGTATCCGTCGGCGGTCATACCTGGAATATCTATAGGGGTAGTAACGGGTCCAATGCGGTCTACTCCTTTTTGAGGACCAGCAACACCAGTTCCGGAACGGTGGACGTAAAAGCTATCCTCAATTGGATCAAAAATCAGGGATGGTTCGGAAATGTAACATTGGGCAATGTCGAATTCGGGTATGAGATCACTTCTTCCAGCGGAGGATTGAATTTTGTTACCAACAGCTATTCCGTTTCCTCCAACTGAGTTTCATTCAATCTTAAACTCCGATCTTAAAAGGCCGGAAGGCTGCCCCGCTCGGGGCAGCCTTCCTTTTTCACCCCGGCAACTTTCACCCCGGCAATCCCGTCTCCCCGATTCCCAAAGCGCTCTTTTCCTACCCTCCGGAATTATTATTTAGTTAATTTCCCGCAAGCTATTGTATTATCAAAATTTATTATCCAACTTTGTCGTCCGAATTCGTTTCATCGTCCGTATTCATTCTCATCTATATCTTCCTGAACTCTCCTTCGATGCCCATTAGTAGCCTCACTTAGTGTAATTGCTGAGCTTATATTTCTTTGTTCTATACCGAACCTTGTTCTGTAGCTAACCTTGTTCTATAACGAAAGGAGCTCCCGAAAATCCTCTAAAGAGTAGGGCGCGTCAACCGAAAAGCGAATAGAGTAGGTGTCTTATTTTAAAAACGTGTTTTATGGAAGAAGAACAAACTAACCAGTCGCTTCCTCAAAATTACAGGAAGCTTAGCGGCAGTGAACGTAACCCCAGGAAAGGAGCTAAGCTGGTCGGCCCTGCCGACCCGAATGAGACAGTATCACTAAGTATCCGTGTTCGACGAAAGCCAGGCTCACCGCAGCTTCCCGATATGGAGCATTGGGCCAGGACCCTTCCCGCCGATCGCCAATATATCAGCAGGGAGAATTTTGCCGCCACCTATGGAGCTGCACAGGACGACCTTGATAAAGTAACGGAGTTTGCCAAAGCGAACAACCTGGTCGTAAAAGAAGTCAGCGCTCCCCGGCGGACCGTAGAGGTTTCCGGCACCGTAGAGCAGCTAAGTAAAGCATTTGCCGTAAAGCTGGACATGTACAAGACCGATCATGAAACGTATCGGGGGCGGGAAGGGGCTGTTCATTTGCCCAACGACCTGGCCGAAAGGGTAGAGGGAGTTTTTGGCCTGGATAACAGGCGGATGGCCCGCAGACATGGTTCTACGGCAGAGGGGCTCGACGAGCGGACGGCCCAGGTCATCGCACAAGGAGGATCGGCTCTGAACCCGGTGCAGGTAGCCGGACTATATCATTTTCCCACGATGCCGCACGCTTTCACCCAGACCATTGGCTTATTGGAGTTCAGTGATAATACCTCCGGGCTTTGTGGCTACCTTCCCTCCGATATCTCCTCCTATTTCACGAAGAGCATCGGAATCGGTCCGGGTTATATCACGCCCATTCTTAGCAGCGTTACGGTCGACGGGGCGACCAACTCTCCGGGCGGTCCCAATGACGCGGAGGTAGCATTGGATATAGAAGTGGCCGGCGCCGTAGCGCAGAGCGCTAAGATTGCCGTCTATTTCGCTCCTTTCACGGAGAAAGGATGGGTAGATGTGTTGTCCACCATCGTCCATGATTCGGTCAACGCGCCTTCCGTGCTTTCGATCAGCTGGGCATGGACAGAACTGGAATCCTTTGACGGCGTGCTGGCCTGGACGCAACAGGCTATGCAGGCGGTAAGCACGGTATTCCAGGAAGCCGCCTTTATGGGCATGACCGTTTTTGTCGCATCGGGAGACAACGGGTCCAATTGCCAGATCGGGGATGGCAAAGCCCATGTCTATTATCCTTCTTCCGATCCCTGGGTCACTTCCTGCGGGGGAACCTCCATCAATAATGTATCCGGCTCCTCTTTCGATGAGGTCACCTGGAATGACAATGGCATTACAGGCGGGGGGATCAGCGATGTGTTCAACCTTCCGCTGTGGCAGACGGAGGCAAATATTCCATTATCGGTCAATCCCAACAAACGCAAGGGGCGGGGCATCCCGGATATAGCAGGGTATGCCAATGGATACAATATCGTGTTACAGGGCGTCGCATCCAACGGATGGTGGGGGACCAGCGAGACCGCTCCATTATATGCCGGGCTGATCGCTGTGATCAATGCGTATATGGGCCAGCCGGTCGGCTATCTGAACCCGACCTTGTATAAGTTGGCGAAAGCTCCCGGACAAACCATCTTCCGGGATATCCATGACGGAGGCAGCAATGCCGTTTCATCCGCACCGGGCTATACCGCAGGTCCGGGATGGGATGCGTGCACCGGCTGGGGCAGCGTGAATGGCAGCGCACTTTTGGCAGAGCTGCTGCGCTCCGGAAGTCGCCTGGCGCATCGGTCCGGCGATTTTGACGGAGATGGAATTACAGAGATGCTGGTTTCCTCTCCATGGGGGATCGGTATTCTCAAAGAAGCCGGAGCTACCATGAATGCGTTGATGATGGCGCCTAACGGCACCCGCTTCGGCGGCTGGCTGTTGGAGACGGCCGATAACGAATTCGGCCCGATCGCGGACTATGACGGAGACGGTCACGACGAAATCCTGGTATCCAGCGCCTGGGGGATCGGCATCCTCAAATTATCAGGCGGCACGCTGACAGCGCCGATGATGGCTCCTAATGGCACCCGTTTTGGCGGCTGGCTGCTCAACACCGCCGACAACCAGTTCGGGCCTGCCGCCGACTACGATGGCGACGGACATGCCGAAGTCCTCGTGAAAAGCCCCTGGGGCATCGGCATCCTCAAATTGTCAGGCGGCAGCCTGACGGCTCCGATGATGGCTCCTAATGGTACGCGCTTTGGCGGCTGGCTGCTTAATACCGCGGACAACCAGTTCGGTCCTGCCGCTGATTATGACGGAGATCATCATGCAGAGCTCCTCGTCTCCTCTCCCTGGGGGATCGGCATCCTCAAACTTTCCGGTAGCAGCCTGACGGCTCCGATGATGGCGCCTAATGGCACCCGCTTTGGCGGGTGGCTGCTCAATACGGCGGATAACCGCTTCGGCCCGGCCGCTGATTATGACGGAGATCAACATGCGGAATTATTCATCAGCAGTCCATGGGGCATAGGCATTCTCAAGCTCGTAGGCAGTACCCTGACGGCGCCGATGATGCAGCCCAATGGCACCCGTTTTGGCGGTTGGTTGCTGGAGACGGCGGATAACGAGTTTGGCCCTTCGGCAGACTACGACGCGGATGGCAAGGCCGAGATCCTGGTGACGAGTGCCTGGGGGATTGGTATCCTCAAGCTTGCCGGCAGCACCCTGGCGGCTCCGATGATGCAACCTAATGGCACCCGCTTTGGTGGTTGGCTGCTCAATACGGCGGACAATCGCCTCGGTTCCGAAGGCAAATACGGCGGCGGCGCCCAGGTAGATCTCTTCATCACCAGCCCGTGGGGGGTAGGCATCCTGAAGATGGCCGGACCTACGATGGCGGCACCGATGATGCAACCCAATGGCACCCGCTTCGGTGGCTGGCTGCTCGAGACTACGAATAATATATTCTGATCCTTGCAGCGCCCGGCTCCGCGGACCCTACGGTCCGAAAAATCGCCCAGCCCGCTTGGGCTTGGTCCGCCGCCCGGCAGTTCTTCGCTGGGAGCCAGCCCCGCAAGGTCATCGGAGAAATAATGCCTGTTCCAATCAATGGAGGTCGTCTGAAAGAATGGACGGCCTCTTTCTTTTGTCGCTAAGCCCGGACGGTGGGCGCTGTCGCTTTGGTATTTATCACTACCTCACTCGCAAATCTTACAAGGTCGGTGATTGTATTTATTCTTCGCGTCTTCCAACGAGACCTTGATAATTTCGTGTGTGCATCGGTTTAATCCCCGGCAATTGGGGCTGCTGTGATAGGCATAGGAGGTAGAACTGTAGCAGATATAAACGCTGTCTTTTGCATAAAGGCTACCATAGATGGACGTACCTGGACCAGGAGAAGCGGCCGGAGCCGCACTAATCTGCCTTTGGCCTGCAAAGGCAACCAGGAGTGTTTTCACGGTTTTTAGGATGGATTTTCACTCAGTACAGCAGGTCTAATGGGATTGTTGATTAATATGTTGATTTTTAATTATTTATATCCTATAAGGTCGGCGATTTGCCCTAGCTTTACATTTATATGTACGTAAAAGTGTGCCCAATAACATAAACATGTACATGAAAGTGTATTAAATCACACAAATACGTACATGAAAGTGTATCTTTACACATAAATACGTACATAAAAGTGTATTTCCGGACAAAATGAAAAGAGTAGCAACAGCCTATCTGACAAAATGGAAGCAATCCGCCAGTCGCAAACCTCTTATTATCAGAGGGGCAAGGCAAGTGGGCAAAACATGGCTGATGAAGGAGTTTGGCCGCCGGGAATATAAGCAATGCGCCTATGTCAATTTTGAGAGTAATGCGGTCTTAAAAACACTTTTTATTGACAATTTTGATATCCGGCGTATTATCCAGGCGATTCAAATTGAGACCGGAATCACCATCGAGGCAGGCAACACGCTTATTATCCTGGATGAAATACAAGAGGCCAAAGGCGCTCTCACTTCGTTGAAATACTTTCAGGAGAATGCACCCCAATACCATATTATATCTGCTGGATCTTTACTGGGGGTGGCATTAAATAATCATACCTCTTTCCCGGTTGGCAAAGTAGAGTTCATGGATCTTCACCCGCTGAATTTTGCTGAGTTTATGGCAGCGGTAGGGGAGACTTCATTACTCGATCTGTTGCAAAGCGCCGATTGGTCATTGATCAAAAATTTCAAATTAAGGTTCATCGAGCTGCTAAGGCAATATTACTATATAGGAGGCATGCCCGAAGCGGTCTTGTCGTTTTCCAAAAATAGAGATTTCAAGGAGGTGCGGGATATTCAAAAGCGAATTTTGCTGGCCTACGAACAGGACTTTTCCAAGCATGCCCCCAGCGAAATCGTCCCCAGGATAAGGATGTTGTGGAATTCTATTCCCGCGCAGTTAGCCAAAGAAAACAAAAAATTTATTTACGGCATTATCAAAGAAGGAGCAAGGGCAAAAGAATATGAAATGGCGATGTCCTGGCTTATAGATTGTGGCCTCATTCATAAGATCAACCGCGCCACAAAACCCGACATTCCCTTAAAAGCTTATGAAGATTTCAGCGCCTTTAAATTGTTCCTGGTGGATGTGGGCTTGCTCACGGCAATGGGCGACCTGGATGTAAAGACCCTACTGGAAGGCAGCGCCATCTTCGAAGAATTCAAAGGGGCATTAGCGGAGCAATATGTATTACAGCAACTGGTTACGGTCAATGATCTGGCCATCTACTATTGGTCTGCCGATAATGCAAGGGCTGAAATAGATTTTCTGGTACAAATTTCCGGGCAAATTGTCCCGATAGAGGTCAAGGCTGAGGAGAATCTTAGAGCCAGAAGCCTACGGGTATACTGTGATAAGTACAGCCCATCGACAGCGATAAGAACCTCCCTATCGGATTTCCGGAAAGAAGACTGGATGACCAACCTTCCCTTGTATGCGATCGGTGAATTGACAAAGGTCGTTTCCTAAAGACGCCCCCTAATTCCACACCCCCGTATCATTCAACTCGATCCGTTTGCGGTTATAATACAGCATCCCCGAATCCCTCAGTTCATTGAACAACACATTGACGCTTTGCCGGGAAGTGGCGATCACGCCGGCGATATCGCTGTGGGTAAGGTAGTTGTTCAGGATGATCTTATTGCCGATCCTGTTTCCATCACTGCGGGCCCAGGTCTTGATGAACCGGATCAGCCGGGATTTGGCATCGCGGAATACCAGGTCGGAATGCCGGTCTTCCAGGCGCCTCAGTTTTTTATTCACCGTATGGGCATAGTCCAATGCCATCAGCGGATTGTCTTCCAGTATCTTTTTGAAGTCCGCTACCGGAAAAGAACAGACCAGGGTATTGGCCGTCAGCGCTACGGCATATTCATAAGCGGACGGAGCGCCGTCCAGGCTCATATCGCCAAAGATATCCGGTGCGGTGAGGATGTCCTTTACCTGCTCGTTGCCGGCTTCATCATTTTCACTGATCTTGATCTGGCCTTTGATCAGCAGACAGATCCTGCTATAGCTTCCCTCTCCGTAATGGAAGAGCTCTCCCCGGGAATAAGTCTTCACTTTCATCAGGGTGCTGATCGCTTCGATCTTCTGGCTGTTCAGGTGGGCAAATAGCGGATGTCCCTGCAGGTGGATGGATTTTGTTACTTCGTTCATGGTAGGTGATTTTTATTTTTTGAGTAGGGCAGTTTCTAATCGTCGTTTATTGTATACGTTGCCTTTGTCAGTCCGTCTGTTTGTCATCTTCCCGGCTTCCGTCCACCGGCTTTCAACCCAGCGCATTTTCAATCTTGCTGATCAGCGTGTTCTTTGGGGTTAGCCCGACCACATGATCGACCAGCTCCCCGTTTTTAAAGAATAGGATCGTCGGGAGTTCCAGGACACCGAATTCTTTTTCCATGCCCGCTTCCTGCTCTACGTCGATCGAAAAGAAGTCGGCGATCCCGTTATAACACTTCGACAGTTCTTCATAGACCGGGGCGATGATCTGGCAGGCCCCACTCCATTCCGTTTTGAATTGCACCAGGGATAGGTGACCGTTGCTGCTCTCCATTACTTCCTTTTTAAACTGCGTCTTTCCGATCGTGTGGCTCATGGGAGTGCTGTTTTATATGGGGTCCATAGCCAATCGGCATGCCAGGAAATTTTCCGGACAACGGAGCACGGGCTGTAACCTGCCGTGGTCGTGCATTTCAGGAGATTTAGACCCGCCGGTATTTTCGTTTTTCATCGCATCGCCCCTCCCAACCTATTGGGAATTTCCCAATAAGTTGGGAGGGGAAAATTGGGAATAGGAGTTCTTTTTTGCCGAAATGACTGCCTTCACTGCGAAGGCTATTATTGCGTAATTTTGCCTGCCAGCAAGGATAAATAAACAATTATGGAAATAGGCATAGATAGTTTCGCAGCGATGTTCGCGGATGATTCGGGTACTTCGATCAATAATAAGGATAGCATGGCTCAGCTGCTCGAACGGATAGAACAGGCCGACCGTTCCGGCCTGGACATCTTCGGGATCGGGGAGCACCACCGCAAAGGCTTTTTGGATTCAGCTCCGGCACTGATCCTCGCTGCTGCGGCAGCACGGACCAAACGTATCCGGCTTACCAGTGCCGTAACGGTGCTTAGCGCCGCCGACCCGGTCAGGGTCTTTCAAAACTTCGCCACCCTGGATCTGATCTCGGGAGGACGGGCTGAGATGGTGGTCGGCCGCGGTTCTTTTATAGAATCTTTTCCCCTCTTCGGACTGGAACTGGAGGACTATGACGAGCTCTTTGCAGAGAAACTGGGCCTGTTGCTCGAAATTCGTAAAAACGAGTTCGTAACCTGGTCCGGTAAGTTCCGGCCCGCACTAAAGGCGCAGCCTGTCTATCCCAGGCCCTTGCAGGATCCGCTGCCTATCTGGATCGGCATCGGCGGTACCCCCGAATCGGCTATCCGGGCAGGTACGCTCGGCCTGCCGCTCATGGTGGCTGTCATCGGCGGGGAGACTCATCGCTTCAGACCCCTGGTAGACCTGTACCGCGAAGCTGGGAAGAGGGCCGGTCATTCGCCGGATCAATTGAAAGTTGGCTTACATTCTATGGGATATGTTGCCGATACGACGGAACAGGCGGTGGAAGAATTTTATCCCGGCTTTGTCGCCGGTATGGCGAAAATAGGGAAGGAACGGGGATGGCCGCCCATGACCCGCGCCGCATTCGATGCCCAAAGGGGACCCCGTGGCGCCTATATCATCGGCAGTCCCGAAGAGGTGGCCGCAAAAATCCTTCGTCACAGCGAGGCCTTGGGCGGGATCTCCCGGCTGACCTTCCAGATGGATGGCGCGGCCCTCCCGAATGCCAAGTTGTTGCAGGCCATCGAACTGATCGGTACCAAAGTGGCGCCGGCCGTTAAATAAGTTAAAACCCTCCCAATGTCAACCCCTTGACTTTGATCCGGCCCAACCTGGTTTTACATTTGGTGTGCACACTTATCCAATGAATGTTTTTCTAAAGTCACCACTATGTACAGAGTCTTGCTATCCATAACGATTTCCGCCGCGATTGCCTTTGCCGCGCCAACTCCCCATCACATTGCCAAAGACGGCTTTGCCGTCGTCGAACTTTTCACATCGGAGGGGTGCTCCAGTTGCCCGCCCGCGGATGAATTGTTAGCCGTCATAGCCAAAGAATACCCGGAGAATGTCTATGTCCTGAGCTTTCATGTGGATTATTGGGACAGACTTGGGTGGAAGGATGTTTATAGCAGCCCGGATTATACGCACCGGCAGCAGGAATATGCGCAGCAATTTAGCCTGAACAGCATCTATACACCCCAGGCCGTAGTGAATGGCAAGGTGCAGTTTGTCGGTTCCGATGGAAGCCGCCTGCGCTCGGCAGTCGAAGACGGCATCGCCGCTAAAACCCCGGCCGATAAGATCCTTCTCTCCGCTAAGTGTGAGGATGGAAAGAATGTCAAAGTGTCCTACAGTATAGACAATCCCGGCAAGGCCGCTCTCCAGATAGCCCTGGTCCAATCCCGGGCTTCCAGCCAGGTCCTCCGCGGTGAGAACCAGGGCCACAAACTGGAGCATGTTAACGTCGTCCGTGCCTTTCAATCCGTTTCCCCCCAGTCAGGCAGTGGGGGAGTGGCATCCCTGAAATTACCGGACGGGCTAACGATGAAAGATTGTAAAATTGTTGGATTTTTGCAGGACAAGAAGGATGGCAGGGTGTTGAACGCAAAACAAGCGGCGATACAATAAAGGTTCACCTGGGCATAACAAGGAATCACAAAAATTATCTATGAATATCAAAATTCAGCATACCCATACCCGGGAGGAAGCCAGGAGGCGCGTAACGACCTTGATTAATAAGCTGAAGAGGCAATATGGCGATCAGATACAAAATCTAAATGAAGAATGGACCGATTATACCGGTACGATCGAAGGCTCCGCCAAAGGATATTCCTTATCGGGTACTATAGACGTGAAAGAGGATGTCCTCGACATCGACCTGAAACTTCCCTTCCTGCTCCAGGTCTTCGGCAATAAGATCAGGTCGGTGGTTGAAGAGCAGGTTAAAAAAGAGCTTTCGGATGGTAAGGCGTGAGCTTAAATTTACCTGCTTTATTGGCAACGGATCGAAGATTATATTTTGTTTGAAGGTTTGCCCAGATTTCGGGACTTCCACCAAATACCCCAGCTATACGATAACACATTTCAGGACTGATATCTGACTTGCCATTAAGGATATTCGATAAAGTTGGACGAGTAACCCCCAGCATTTTGGCACTTTCCGTAACAGTCAATTCATTCGCGTTAATCACCTCCTCCCGAAGGATTTCTCCGGGATGAATATTTCTCATTTGTCTTTTTAACATACAAATTCTTTTTAATGATAGTCTATATAATCCAAATCATGAGCGTGCTGGCTTTCAAAACGGAAGATTATACGATAGTTCTTGCTAACTTTTAAACTCCAGAAGTCTTTTAGTTGTCCCACCAGCTTATGTGGATTCCAGTTTCTAAAAGCTTCAAAGTCTTCCGGTACTTTATTGGCGCTATCAATAACTTCTAACATGATCTCAATTCTTTTTACCAGATCAGAGGGAAGCCTGCTACTATTTCCCTCCTCCCATAATAGCCGCAATCCTTTGTGCCTAATGCTTTTAATCATGTCTGTATAGTGTAAAGTTACGCTTTACAAGTAAATCCTACAAAATATTATTTCTAGAATAACTTGTTGGCTTATAATTAATTAATTACAGTTTCTTTCTTCCTGCTTTGTGGAGATTGTGTCCTGGAGCCTATTTTCTTTCTTTTGTTTGGGCCCCGGGCATCTATAGGAAAATCATTGCGGATAGCTTGATGAGGTTATTAATACAGTCGACTCGTAAAAATAAAAAATAATGTAAAACAGATTCTAACTATTTAGGACGTAAGGGTTTTCTTCTATCGATTGACGAATACTTCGAATTCCAGCGTCACTATCGCTGTAATAATTGCCCATGAGACTTTGTGGTATCTTGGGGCTGCCGCCGGCCTGATGACACTTGCGGAATGACATTACGTAGACTAAATGGGGGTATTCACCAGGAAGCCTTAGAGCGTCTTTCTTTACCGGCGGCCTTCCGTCCAGAGCTTCGTCAGAGCGACATTTAGTCGCTCTTTCTCGCTCGTAACCTTCGCTCCGCTCGGTTATCTCACCGACGCTGGTTCTTCTGTTGAACTCCGTGTGGGGGCTAGTCTCTATGCGAAGAAAGGCGCCTACCTTCGAGGTGGACAGCTGGCCGCTGGGAGAGTGTGATCGGGCCGGTCAGACTTAAGCCTTAGGCGTCACTTACGTTTTCATTATTTTAAGAACGCAAATCGCTCCAGATTTTGCCTTAGCATAGTTTTTTGGAAAAATCATCAGGCTTTGTTTCAGCCCCCTCACCCCCTCCTTATCCCCAACTTCTTCATCCTCGCCTCCAGCGTCGTCGGATTCAACCCCAGTATCTTCGCGGCGCCCTTCTCTCCGGACACCTTCCATCCGGTCTTTTGCAGCACTTCCAGGATATGGTTCTTCTCCACGTCGTCCAGCGTAGACAAAGCCGCAGGCTTAACACCACCAGCACCCCCGCGTCCCACCCCCGCCACCGGCATCCATTCCCCCGGCTCCAGCACCCCATTCCGGCTGAGGATCAGCGCCCGTTCGATGATATTTTCCAGTTCCCGCACATTGCCGGGCCAGTCGTAGAGCTCCAACGCAGCCATCACCCGCGCCGGGATAGAAGAAATCTTCTTCCCCATCTTCATCTCATGCTTTTGGCAGAAGTGTTTCACCAGTAAGGGGATGTCTTCTTTCCGGTCCCGCAGCGGCGGGCACAATACAGGAAAAACATTCAATCGATAGTACAAATCCTCCCGAAACTCTTTCCGGGAGATAGCCTCTTCCAGGTTGCGGTTGGTGGCCGCGATCACGCGCACATTCACCTTCATGGTCCGCGGATTGCCTAGACGCTCGAACTCACCTTCCTGCAGGACCCGCAGCAATTTCGCTTGTAGCTCTACCGGCAGCTCTCCGATCTCGTCTAAGAAGATCGATCCCCCGTCAGCCAGTTCGAATCGCCCGATCTTTCGTTCCAGGGCGCCGGTGAAGGCCCCCTTCTCATGGCCGAATAATTCGCTTTCGATCAGGTTGGCCGGCAGGGTAGCGCAGTTCACTTTTACGAGCGGCTTGCGTGACCGTAAGGAGATATTGTGGATGGCCCGGGCGATCAGCTCTTTCCCGGTGCCGGATTCGCCCAGGATCAGTACCGTGGCGTCGGTGGAGGCGACCTGTTCTATTTGCTGCAGCACTTTATGGAAGAGCTTGCTTTTGCTGACGATCTCGTCGAAGTTGTTGTTCAGCCGGATCTCTTCTTGCAGGTATTTGTTTTCGGCTTGCAGTTGGTTCTTCAGGGACTCGATCTCTTTGAGCCGGATCTGCAGCTCCTGGTTGGCGATCTCCAGTTTCTTCCAGGCATGGAGCCGGTCGATCTCTGCGCCGGCCCGCGCCGCGAAGATCTTCAGGATGGCGGTTTGGTTTTGTTCATTTGTCATTGGCATCGGATCGTAGGCGGCAATATGCCCGATCACTTCTCCGGACGAAGGGCTGTAGATAGGAACGCCAATATAGAATTCGATGCCTTCTTCCGTCTCTGGAAATATTTTTCCCAGGGCTTCCGGGCAGAAATAGTCTTTTCCCTGCATGACGATTTCGCAGGGGGTGCCTTTGATGGCGTATTCGAAGGACTCCTGGAGCTCCTGACGGTCGACATAGGAGAGGGTCCGCACCCGGGTCTTTTCGGCGTCGCTGCATTCGGTGACGATGGCATAGCGCACGCCCAGGGTGGCCGTGATGTATTTGGCCAGCTCCCGGAAATAATCCTCTCCGGTGAACCCCGCCGTTCTCCGGGCCAGGGTGAGCAGTATATTTTCGTCCGTATGGGGTGGGAGAGGGGACTGTTCGTTTGATTTGGGCATAATGTGGCTGGTAATTAACTATTTACATAAAGATAACGATTGCGGGAGTCATGCCGGTTGTCCGCCGCCCTAAAAAACTTTTTTTCCTCCTTCGCAGCAGGGTGGATTGGACGCAGCCGTTTGCGGGTATTACCGGTTGCAAAATGGTTTTTGCAAGGTACCAGCTACCCAAAAGAGCTGATAAAAGTACAGCCGTTACTAGTGTTTGGGGGTGTGGTGAAGCTATCGGTAATAAATAACCGTCATTTTGAAGTTTAAAAAATTAACTATAAAATTGCAGTACCAACAACATCTCTGACGCCTTCATCTAGTCAAAATTATTCGCAATGAATGACCGGGCGCAACTACATTTTTCGAGAGAAAACACGACCAGCTTTAATCTGCTCTATAAAAAATACTGGCCCCTGCTGTGTAATTATGGGATGAAATATATTTCCGATCCTGCCGATGTCGAGGACCTTGTAACCGATGTATTTGTACGGTTCCTGGATAAGCCCAGGACCTTCGGCAATATGGTGGCGGTACGCGCCTTCCTCTTCAAATCCGTCTTTAATGCCTGTATCAACTGGTCCATCTTACAAGGGCGGAAGCAGAAGAACTTAGACAGCCTCTGTATTTACTACAGTCATGACTGGGAAGATTACAGCCTTTCCCAACTAATTCGAAAAGAAGCCGGCACCGAGCTCATGGCCGCGATCGAGACGATCCCTCCCCAGGCCCGCAAAGTCTGTAAGCTGCTCTACCTCAAGGGCATGAACTACGACCAGGTCGCCGCCCTGCTCAACATTTCCCGCAATACCGTGAAGAACCACCAGACCGGCGCCCTGAAGGTCCTGCGTAAGAAGTTTCCGCAGCGGGAGCATTTGTTTGGGTGACTCCGTTAGATGTCCTTGATCAAAAATCGGGTATCATTTAAGCTATTACCTGGGTGTAGGAGACTATAGTGCGCCCAAAAACTGAAAAAGGTAAGGCGCTTATTTTGCCCATAATTATCGAAATAGGCATTAAAGGCGAACACCGCGTGATAAGTGTTGCCAAAAACATATGGTGTGACACCATTTTTTACGGAGGGATTTGTGTTAACAGTCTTAAGGCCTAGAAGCACCGGCAAATACTCTGCGTTGATGCCACCCTTTTCACCATGTAACAAAAGCAAGGAGCTTGTCAGATCCTGACAGGATTGAAAGGGGTTTGGACCATTCGGGTAGCTTACTGTGGATTGAAGAACCGCCTTTTTAGCCATGACGGCATACATCAGTCTGGCTGTCTTAAAGATACTACTATCATGAACGAAGATGAATCCGCATTTTGCATTTGCGGCAGCCTGGTCCTGATCGGTTACAATGACCTGCTCATTGTTCCGTAGGACGACCGTTGTGCTGCCATTGGAATATTGGGAACTTTTAAAAATATTGCCCTGACCGAAAGTACACAAAGAGGCTTTGATCACAGCCACAGATGCGCAGTTAAAGTCCGCATTACTGCCTTGGTAAAAAGCCGTATTTACAGCTGTATCATAGGTATAACTTGGTACAGTCGGTTGAAAGCCGGGCTTTGAAAAGGACATTATAAATGCGGCTGATGCAATTAAAGTGCAAAAGGTGTTGGTATAGGTCATTGAATAGACATTTAATTGAAAGTACGATCAGCTCTCTCAATCGGCCACCCGTGAAAACACCCTTTTTCCCTCCGCTTTTGACGAAACTAGATGGTTGTACCTATTTTTGCCTACAGGTATTATTAATTACTTTAGTAATCAGACCTGTGAAAAGGGACTATCCCGTTTTTTCGTCTACTTTCATCGCCAAACACCCAAGCCTTCCACCTATTTGTTGATATAACCTTTCCAGACTACAAGATCCCAACAATTGCTGTTCCTTCAGGCATACCTGCCTGGGGATAGCGTCATTTATACCAGTTAAGACCTGATGCAAAAAACAAACGAACAGTTAGTAGCAGAATTAACGCAAGGCGACAGGTCCGCCTATACCATTATTTATAACCAACTGTTCTACAAGATCTTCCATTTCGCGCTGGCCTTGGTCAACCGCCAGGAAGCAGAGGATATCTGCGCCGATTTGTTTACCAAACTCTGGGAACGACGCGCCGAATTCGACACCGTCAATAACATCGAAAGCTTCTTAATGGTCAGCGTCCGCCACGCCTGTCTGAACTACCTACGGGGAGCCAAGCGTCATTTTGAGATTGAGCGGGATCTGCAGAAGACCTCCGAGAAAGTGGTCTCCCTGGAAAGAAGCATTGAAATAAGGTCTCTATGGAAAGATCTGATAATCAAAAAGATCGCCCTGCTCCCCAGCCAATGCCAGCGGATATTCCGCTATGCCTATATCGACGGCCTCACCAATGCCGAGATTGCCCAATTGCTGAATATCTCGGAGAAGACCGTGAGTAACCAGAAGATCAGGGGCGTTCAATTATTGAAAGAGATCGCCAATATCAATCTGCTCCTTATCGCCGCGCTGCTATCCTTTCTCCATAAATTATAACCCGTCCCATAATTATAACCCGGCCGGGAACTTTTCCCCGCGTAAGTGTCTTAATACTGCAGGCTGGATCACTAGCTTTACCCAGCTATTTCATACAACTATGACCTACAAAAAAATTTGGCAGGTGGCTTTCTTCATCATTAGCCCCCTTTTCTCATTTTGCCAGGAGACCTATACCGTTAATACCAAAGTGATCAAAGGGGACATCTCGCCCACGCTCTGGGGCCTCTTCTTCGAGGATATCAATCGCGGCGCCGATGGCGGCCTATATGGAGAAATGGTGGAGAATCGCTCCTTCGACTTTCCCAAACCCATGATGGGCTGGACCGCCTGGCCCAACAAAATAAGAGACGGCATCTTCATGGTCGTCAACCAGAGCGCGGAGAACCCGGCGAATCCAAAGTATATGGCGATTGCTACCCGGATAGACGACACCGTGGGGCTGATCAACGCCGGATTTGGCGGGATGCGATTTGAAAAGGATGGTGATTATCAACTGACCCTGCGGTATCGCCAGCAGACGCCCGGCATGCATGTACGTGTCATTCTGTTCAATACCATCAACAAGGTGATTGCCAGGACCGAACTGACTCCTTCCACCGAAACAGGCAGCTGGATGGAGAAGACCATTTCCGTGAAACCGACGGATACGGCCAGTGTGGGCAAGGTGTTGGTCATCTTCGAAGGCGCCGGTAAGATGGACGTAGATCGGATCTCCCTGTTCCCACCGCATACCTGGAAGGAAAGACCGGGAGGACTCCGCGCCGACCTGGTGCAAAGGCTGGCCGATCTTCATCCCGGCTTCCTGCGTTTCCCCGGTGGCTGTATCGTGGAAGGCAACAACCTCTCCCATCGATATCAGTGGAAGCATACCATCGGACCTATTGACGAAAGACAGCTGGTGCAGAGCATCTGGAATGACGATGTGCCGGACCGCCAGACCCCTGATTATTTCGAAAGCTTCGGGCTGGGCTTTTATGAATACTTTCAGCTCTGTGAAGATATCGGGGCCTCGCCCCTGCCCATTCTCAACTGCGGCATGTCCTGCCAGTTCGATGCGGCGGAAGTCGTTCCCATCAATGAGCTCGATCCCTATATCCAGGATGCGCTCGACCTGATCGAGTTTGCCAATGGCGAAGCCTCGACCAAATGGGGCGCCAAACGCGCGGCGCTGGGACATCCGGCGCCCTTCAACATGCATTTGCTGGGCGTGGGTAATGAGAACTGGGGCCCGCAATATGCGGAACGACTCGACCTGTTTACCCGTGCGATCAAAACGAAATATCCCACCGTACAACTCATCAATGCCACCGGTTACAGCCGGAATGAGCCCGTCTTCAAGTATATGGATTCCGTGCTCCGTAACCGCCAGGCCGATATCATCGACGAACATTTTTACAGTACCCCCGAATGGTTCCTGGTCAACAGCAACCGCTATGATGGCTATGACCGCAAGGGACCCAAGATCTTCGTGGGAGAGTATGCCGCGCAAAGCGACCGGATCGGGAGTATGAAGAATGTCAACAACCTGAAGACTGCTCTCTCAGAGGCGGCATTCATGACCGGTATCGAGCGCAATGCCGATGTCGTGACCATGGCCTCCTATGCGCCCCTCTTCGGGCATGTGCGGGATTGGCAGTGGACGCCCAATCTGATCTGGTTCGACAATGCGAAGTCCTATAATACCCCCAACTATTATATCCAGCAGCTCTTCGCCCTCTACAAAGGTACGTCCGCGGTATCTCTGTCACTCAATGGGAAGCCCCTCAATGGCCAGGACAGCATCTGGGCCTCTGCCGTGATCGACAAGACCTCCGGAGATCTTATCGTCAAGCTCGTCAACATGTCAGCCACTCCTAAAGAGAAACAAATCAACCTCTCCGATGCCAAGCTCACCGGCACCGCCGAGATCACTAGCCTCCACAACAGCGATCTGTCATTGATGAACAGTCTTGCCAGTCCGGATAATATCGCGCCCGTCAGCAATACCCAGCCCGTCAGCGGCAAGCAGCTGAAGCTAAATCTGTCGGCGTATTCTTTCACGGTGGTGAAGGTGAAGTTGAAAAGCAGTTGATTATCAATTTCTTGCAATTTGTGCGACACTGTCGCACAAATTGCTCCCGGCATGCTTTCTCCTGGTGTTGGGGCTGCCGCCGGCTTGATGACATGCGGGAATGACATAGGGTAGGATAGATTATGGATGCGTTGAGAATATTCTATTCTTACCCGGTAATTTAACATTATCCGCCCTGCGGGTTTCAGACCAAAAATGCATTAAGGCATCATTATCAACCATCATTTGTTTAAGTCTTTCCATTTCCGAAAAATCATATTTGCCTTTGGATGTCTCCAACGTCTTCAAGTATTATTAATCTCTGTAAAGAGCCATTGTCTCTGTAATAAGTTCAGGGGTAGCCTTTGATCTCCCCCGAATGTTGAGATAAATAACCTCTTTGTTGAATCTTGTTTTTTACCTGAATAATAAGTGGAAGATTTGTTGCTCAATTTATCATTAACAAATCAAACGCATGAAAAAACAGTTTTCAGCCTTAAAAAAGGGCTTTTTCTTCCTCTCGCTCGCGATCATGACAATGCCGGTCTTTTCCCAATCGAAATTGCTTGTCGGCTCCTGGCTCCTCACTGCCGCCGACAAAATCCTGCCAGACGGGAGCCAGGTGGCTGATTATGGAACGGCCCCCCACGGTATCGCCATTTTTACTGCCGACAGTCATTACGTGGTAGAAATATTTCGGTCGGATCGCTTAAAATTTGCTTCAGGGGATCGCACGAAAGGCACTCCGGAAGAATACAAAGATGCCATTCTAAGTGCCAGCTGTCATTTTGGTACCTATGCCGTTGACGTAACAAAAGGCACCATCACTTTTCATACAGACCGTGCTTCTTATCCCAACTGGGATGAGACAATCCGCGTCAGCAGCTTCACACTTGAAGGAGATAAATTGACCTGGCGGGTCCCGCCCCGCCCGGATGGCTCTATCCCCGTATCTGTTTTCAGTCGAATACCTTGATTGGGTTATCTTGGCTTATAATTGCATTTTTAAGTAGACAGGAAACTAAAAGCAAACGATTTTCTTATGATTTATCCTAAAATAATTGGAAAAATAGCGGATAGTATAAAGGAACTACCTGACAAAACAGAGTTATCATTTGCTGTCGTTAAAAATGGGAAGGCAGATTATTATGGAATGATCAAAGAAAATGGAGATATTAATGAAATAAATAATAATGATTCTGCTTTTGAAATAGGTTCTGTTACAAAAGCCTTCACTGGCAACGTATTAGCGCAGTTAGCCGTTGAAAAGAAAGTTGATCTTGACGATCCGGCTCAATATTTTCTTCCATCCCTATTCTAAATAATCCCCCAATTACCCTAAGGCATCTGGCAATGCATACTTCCGCCTGCAAAAAATCCCGGTATCGCTGACAGGCCAGGACTAGCGCGATCTTTTGACTGCCCAGACAAAATAAGTTGCCTCGGGCTTTTCCAAGACTTGTCTGCAGGAATAGATCTTTGTCCCAAAATTTCATCCGGGAATAACTGTAGCGGTGGAGGATATTATACTTTAATAGGAAGCTTTTGGCCCATTCCAGTTTTTTATCCAGGTACAACGAAAACCCTTCTTTGTCTTCGGCTACCCGGTATACTTCCAGGTTATAAAGCAGCTTATAATAATACAGCCGGCTATAAAAATAAGGGGCTGTATGCTTAAAATAATCGATCTCGGCTGCCCGGTCGGGAAATGGCTGTTCAGCTGCCAGAACATGCTCTTTTAATTGTTCCACAAATTGTCTGACGACCTCCATGGCCGCGTAGTATTGATCGATTTTGTTGCCGATGGTGGTAGTTTGGCTCAAGGCCTCTTCCAGCTGTTCTTGTAGCTGGTCGATGAATTGTTTCATAAAAAGAAAAATAGCAAGGTGATTAACTGTGGGGAGGAGCGTGCGCTGGAGGCTATTTATTTCCCGTTATTGGTTTCCAGGCATTTGTAGAAAAATCATGGTGGATAGCTTGATAAGGTTATCAATACAGTCGACCCGTAAAAATAAAAAATAATATAAACAATTTAAAATTATTTAGTGGTCTTCCCGGTACCATGTTTCCTAAATGTTATATTATTAAAAACAAATTATGAAGAAGGCCGGGACTTTCTTTGAGCTTATGGGTCTATTATAGACAAAACCTATCCATTTAGAAAATTATTGCATATAATTTAAAATGAATGTCGATGGGCTTTGATCCAAAACAAATAATAGACTTGCTGCATAAGTACAAGAGAGGCACTCTCACCGTGGAAGAAGATGGTCTTCTGAGAAATTGGATCGGCCAATCGCTTGATAATAAGGCTTTCTTTGAGGAAGTCGACCAGGACGACCAGTACTTCAGCCATTTGCAGGAAGATACGATTTCCAGATTACGGGTGCTGGAAGAAGTTAAGAAACGTACCGGCGATCTAACCGCCTCTCCCATAGAATATTCTATTCCAACCAAGGTGTTCCATTTTTCAAGCACTGCTCGCTGGATAGCGGCCGCCAGTGTTCTTGCCATTCTAATCGCTGGTTACTCCTATTATCGTTCTGTCAAACTCCAAAATCCTAAACCGGAAATGGCGTTACAACCTTCTTCCAAAGCAGACGTCCTCCCGGGTGGTAATAAGGCTATTCTCGTACTGGCCAATGGTTCAAAAATTACACTAGATAGTGTGGCGAATGGAGTGCTGGCAACCCAGGGGAATACACAGATTCATAAACTCAACAGTGGTCAACTGTCTTATACAGTTGTTGACAAGGCATCATCAGACCTCATATATAATACGCTCAGCACTCCCCGGGGAGGACAGTATCAATTGACCTTGCCAGACGGTTCCAAAGTCTGGCTCAACAGTGAAAGTACCCTCTCTTACCCCGTGGCTTTCACCGGATCCGAAAGAAAGGTTCGGCTTACCGGAGAAGGATATTTTGAAATAGCTGCCGATCCTGTCCGATCTTTCCGGGTAGAAACGTCCAGAGGGAGTACCCAGGTCCTGGGGACCAGCTTCAATATCAGTTCCTATCCGGATGACAAGGCCGAGATGACTACCTTATTGACCGGAAAAATAAAGGTCAATGCTGCTTCCCAGTCCTTCGTCTTGCAACCCGGCGAGCAGGCCTTCGACGCTGGATCCTCCGTTTCTATCAAGCACCCCAATTTGAAGACCGTGACAGCCTGGCGCCGTGGATTCTTCAATTTCTCAGAGGCAGATGTAACTTCTGTCGTTAAGCAGCTCGCCCGCTGGTACAATGTGGAGTATCGGTTTGAAGGAGCGCCGTCCACAGAGAAAGTCGATGGTTTAATCGGCCGTGATCTCAAACTGTCAGAAGCCCTGGCTGTGTTGAGAACCCTACACATTAATGCTATACTGATAGATCGTACGATTATTATAAAACCCTAGCTTCCTCCTTAACCATTAAACACTCCCGATTCCCCTGAGGACCCTACCGTATGAAAAAATTGCTGGAATCAAAACTGTTCACTTCTTAATGAGAAAAAAATGAAACTTCAACCCCGCCTTTTTGCCCGCGCTCGTCAACCTGTCTAGTCCAGATAACTTCGTAAGGCTCCAATAAAAAACCGGGAATATGGTTGCACATACTACCGGTCTGCTTCTCCTCGCGGAAAGCTTAGTTGGGCAACCCTTACACGAGTGTTAATCAGCTGCTTAGATAAACCCAACTCTACAAATTTATGAATTTTAAATTCATGGACTGGCCTCTTATTGGACGAGAGAGCCTATCCGTTCATTTCCAGGATCTTAGCCCCGATCCCGACGACAGGATCAAGGCAATGCTCCGCTCAATTCTCCTGACGATGAGAATAACAACAGTCCTCATGCTGATCACGGCGGTTCACCTAAGCGCCACCGGTCTCTCCCAAAAGATCAGCTTCACCGGCAATAACGTGCCCCTCTCGGCCGTCTTCAATGCCATCGAGGAGCAAACTGGCTATGGGGTCATTATGTCTCATTCCATACTGGAGACCTCTAAGCCTGTGACCGTCTCCTTCAAGGATGCGCCCATCGAGGACGTGTTGAAGAAGTGCTTCTCTTTCCAGGATTTAAAATTCAGCTATACCATCACCGGTCACACCATCAGTATCGCCAAGGATGAGTCCTCGGTCTTCACTCCGCCCATGGCACCCACCCGCCCACCCGAATTCGTCGGCGTCGTTCGATCAGAGGATGGAACCCCCCTGGCCGGCGCAACAGTAGAAATTATGTCACTAAATAAAAAGGGTCTTACCAATGAAAAAGGAGAATTCTCTTTTACGAAAGTTCCAGATGGAAAATACAAAGTAGAGATTACTTTTGTGGGATATGAGAAGTATCAAACTTATATAGAGGTTGGTGATAATCAGGTTAGGCTGATGGCGGATCTTAGAATGTCGTCTAGTAGTTTGGATCAGGTGCAGGTGATTGCGTATGGCACTACTACCCAACGACTAAGTACTGGCAATGTGACGACAGTAGGCGGTAAAGAAATAGAGCAACAACCCGTCAATAATCCTTTGTTGGCATTGGAAGGCCAGGTTCCGGGTTTGTTAGTCACTCAGAGTAATGGCCTTCCGGGAAGTGGCATTACGGTGCAGATCCAAGGGCAGAATAGCATTGCCAACGGCAATGATCCTTTTTATGTGATTGATGGAGTGCCTTATACCTCTCAACTATTACCTAATCTTGGTGCTGGCCTTTTAGGAGTTTCTGGAGTTTCTGGTAATATTCAAGGAGGTAACCCCTTAAGTTATATTAATCCTTCTGACATTGAAAGTATTTCTGTCTTAAAGGATGCGGATGCAACCGCTATATATGGATCCCGTGCTGCCAACGGTGTTATACTCATTACTACCAAGAAAGGAAAAGCAGGGCAGACCAAAGTGGATATCAATATGCAAAATGGATGGGGGAAAATAACCCGAAAATTAAACCTATTAAATACTCCGCAATATCTACAGATGCGACATGAAGCATTGAACAATGATGGAATTACCCCAAGTTTAGAAAATGGCGATTATGATCTGTTGCAATGGGATACAACCCGTTATACAGACTGGCAAAAAGCTTTAATCGGAGGAACGTCGCATTATACTAATGTGAGTGCGAACGTCTCAGGTGGTAATTCGACAGTACAATATCTTGTAGGAGGTACTTATCATCGTGAGACTACTGTTTTTACAGGTGATTTTTCGGATCAGAAAGGGGCTTTGCATTTTTATATAAAGAGTATTTCTGTTAATCAGAAATTTTATATGCAGATTGCAGGTAATTATATGGTAGATAATAACCAGTTACCCTTAGCAGATCTTACCTATACTGCTATTATACTTCCACCGGATGCTCCCCCCCTTTATAAGCCTGATGGAAGCCTGAATTGGGCACCCAATGCTTCAGGATATTCTACTTTTTACAATAATCCTCTTTCTTTTTTGTATAATAAATATCAAAACAAGGTTAACAATTTAGTCAATAATGCAATTTTAAGTTACCAAATTTTACCCGGGCTGGAAATCAAAAGCAGTTTTGGCTATACCAACATGGAAACAAATGAAATTATTACTGTACCCTTGCTTTCATTCGCACCAGAAAATCGGCCCTATAATCAAAGATCAGCTAATTATGGAAATAATAATATAAGTTCATGGATCATAGAACCTCAAGCTAGTTATAAACGGGCTATCGGCAAGGGAAAATTTGAAGCATTTGCAGGCTTGACCATACAACAAAACAACAGTAATGGGAAACAATTGTCAGGTCTTGGTTATAATAGCGATTTAGTTCTGCAGAATATTGGGGCTGCCGCTTCTGTAACTGTTCAATCTACTACAATTTCTACCTATAAATACAATGCTATATTTGGCCGCTTGGGCTATAATTGGGAAGATAAATACCTTGTAAATCTTACTATCCGAAGAGATGGAAGTAGTCGTTTCGGACCAGCAAGCCAGTTCCACAACTTTGAGGCAATAGGGATTGGTTGGATATTTTCAAAAGAGGCTTTTATGCAAAACACCCTACCCTTTTTAAGTTTTGGTAAGCTCAGAGCTAGTTACGGTACTACCGGCAATGATCAAATCGGTAACTATCAGTTCATGAACTTATATAACCCAATTAATAATGTGGGTGTTGCTTACCAGGGAGTGATTGGGCTGCAACCCAGTGGCCTACCGAATCCTTATTTGCAATGGGAAGAAACTAGAAAATTGCAATTTGGGTTAGATATTGGCTTCTTAAAAGATCGGATCTTATTCAATGCTAATTATTTTCAGAACCGATCTTCCAACGAGCTATTGGCCTATTCGCTTCCTATCATTACAGGCTTTGGAGGCATAAACAAGAATTTTCCGGCTACAGTACAAAATTCAGGTTGGGAATTTATGCTATACACAACCAATATTAAAACCAGGGACTTTAGCTGGACAACCCATATCAACCTGACTATTCCCAAGAATAAGTTGATTGCATTTCCAAATTTAGCCAGTTCATCGTATGCTACTAGTTTAATTATAGGTCAGCCTATATCTATTTCAAAGGTATACCATCTGATAGGAGTTAATGACACTACTGGTATTTATCAGTTTTCGGATAGTAAAGGCAAGTCTACATACAATCCTTCTTATGGAACTGATAATACTGTAATTATAAATTCAGTGCCAAAATTTTATGGAGGCTTTCAAAATAGTTTCAGTTATAAAGAGGTTGAACTGAATGTTTTATTTCAGTTTTCGAAGCAACAAGGTCCTAATTATTTTGGCTTTATTCCTGGCACACAGGGAATAAATCAACCTGTTTCAGTGCTGAGCCGTTGGCAAAAACCAGGTGATCATACCAATGTACAGCGATATAATTCTAATTATAGCTTGTTTGGGCAGTTCTTTGATGCGGCTGGCAGCGATGCAGGCCATTCTGATGCTTCTTATATTCGATTAACAAACCTTTCCTTATCGTGGCGATTTCCCATGAGTTGGAACAAAAAAATGCATCTCCAAAACTGCAGGGTGTATGTCTCGGGTCAAAATTTATTAACAATCACGCATTATCAAGGAATGGATCCAGAGAATCAAAATATTAATTCCCTTCCACCTTTAAAAGTTTTGACAGCCGGTATGCAAATCATTTTGTAGTCAATAGATAAATTAAAATTGACAATTTTGCTTAACGATTTTAAATCAAAATAAGTAAAAGACATGAACTCAAAATATAAACACCTAAGTATAAGTGAATTCTTATTCGACAGAGGTTGCTATTTCGAAACATTTGCAAATCAGATTGTTGAGTCAATAATCACGCTATTGAAAGGTAGATTCTTCCTTCTCACAATGGCAGTCGGTCTATTCATATTTCCACAAAGTAGTTGTACAAAGCTTGTAGAAGTAGAGGCGCCGGTTACAAGCACTAGTGAAGTAAATGTATATACAAGTGATGCAACTGCGGCGGCTGTGTTAACCGGTATATATACAAACATAAGTAATAGCTATTTTTCGAATGGGGGAATAGCTTCTTTGTCATTGTTCGCTGGATTGTCTGCTGATGAACTGAAGCTGTATAATGGTTCAACTAATACTACTTATATTCGTTATTACACTAATGCATTATCAACTTCACCTCCATTAATTGCCGACTTTTGGAACGCCTTTTATCCAGTTATTTTTATTGCAAATTCAGCCATTGAAGGGCTGGCTAATTCTAATAGTTTAACGCCAGCTATCAAACAACAATTGGTGGGGGAAGCTAAGTTTATACGGGCTTTTTGCTACTTCTATTTAGTCAACTTATATGGGGACGTTCCACTGATAACCGGAACGGATTACACTGTAAATGCTGTTTTTTTTCGTACCCTCAAAAGTCGGATTTATCAGCAGATTATCGCAGATCTAAAAAATGCGCAAACCCTGCTTAGTTCTAATTATTTGGATGCTACTCTGCTAAATATTACAGATAAAAGAGTCCGGCCAACGCAAGGTGCAGCTGCTGCGCTACTGGCAAGAGTTTATTTATACACTGGAGATTGGGTTGATGCTGAAGCTGAGGCGACTAATGTTATAACTAATACGGGAGCCTATAATTTGATCAATGATTTGAATAGTGTTTTCCTGGCAAACAGCAAAGAAGCCATTTGGCAATTACAACCAGTGGGTGCAGGGGTGAATACTCCAGACGGCCTACTATTTATCATTCCCATAGCAGGCCTAAATAATGGCCCAAATCCGGTATGCCTTAACACGAACCTGCTCAATAGTTTCGAAACAGGTGATCAGCGTAGAACTTATTGGATAGATAGTGTTAGAGTAAATAGTGCAACTTACTATTATCCCTATAAATATAAGATTAATACTCCAAACGTATCAATAACAGAATACGAAATGATATTTCGTTTAAGTGAGCAATATCTTATTCGTGCTGAAGCAAGGGCACAGCAAGGCAATATTTCCGGGGCTAAAAATGATCTAAATATTATTCGTAACCGAGCAGGGCTTGCCAGTATTACAGCTGCGGACAAGGCTTCTCTTATAATAGCGATTCAACACGAAAGACAGGTAGAATTATTTACCGAATGGGGGCATCGTTGGCTAGATCTGAAAAGAACCGGTACAGTGGATGCTGTAATGAATGTGGTAACGCCGCTAAAAGGTGGGGTTTGGAGAACGAATTGGCAATGGTACCCTATTTCGCTTTATGAATTGCAACATGATCAAAATCTGGAACAGAATAGTGGATACTGAGTGCTACGAATAACAACAGTCTTTTATTTACTAATAGCTTATGCCATGTAAATGATGATAGTGAGCTAGTTTGAAACAATTTACGGGTGAAGTTATCAAGCTGCCTTTAATAGCTGTAATGTAAACACTCGGGAAACTACCCATTCGAATAAAAGCTGTTAAGAAATAGCTTTGCTCTTTGACATACTGGAAACTATGGAACAAAATCGGAATACTGGCATCGTCAGACAGCGGACAGTCCGCAGAGAGGAACAGATATTGACTATACTGGAAGAATATGAAGCAAGTGGCTTCACGGCGAAGGAATATTGTGAAATAAGCGAGATCAATGAGGCTACCTTCTATTCCTGGATAAGGAAGTATCGGTCTAAAGGCGAGACTGAGGACCCGAAGGGCTTTGCTACCATTGAAGTGATACCTACGCTGGTACATACCCGGCCCCAGTTATTTGCTGAGGTTGGGACCATCAAGCTGTATAAGGAAGTGCCTGCCGAATATTTAAAAACCCTTTTATCATGAGTAAACTGCTTGCTTTTCAGGATAGCGCGAGCTATTATCTATACCGGAAACCGGTGAAGATGTCGAGGTCCTTCGATGGAATGGCAGCGCTGATCCGGACGGAAATGGATAAGGATATCACCGGGGGCGATGTATTCATTTTTCTGAACAGGGCAAGAACCACGATCAAGGGCTTCAGTATATTTTACCGGAGGCTGGATGAAGATTCTTTTCAACTGCCGTTGATATCCAGTGATCTCATCAGTTACCGGATGAGTGTAGATCAGCTGATGTATATGCTGAGCGGCATGGCTCTGGAAGAAGGAGGGTATGTAAAAGCAGCAAAGTATGAACCATTACATGGCTCACCGATATGAACATATGTGAATAACTAGGGTAGATATATTTTACCGTTAGACGAGTTCTTTTGCGTTGTGTGTTTGTCTTTAAATAAGACAAATCACGATGTTACTTTGCTTATTACCCCACAACATCAGGAGCTGCAGGAAAAGTACCAGAAGCTGGTACTCAGGAGCATGCAGTTTGACATGATCCTTCAGCAAAAGGATGACCAGGTCAGTCGCCTGACCAGTGAGATCACTCCGCTGAAAAATGTGTTTGAACAACTAACTGGCCGGGTAAAAGAGTTGGAGTCGCGCTATGAGTCGGCATTAAAGCTGATCGAAGAAAAAGATAAACTACTTCAGAAACTGGAACTGATCGAACACCAGTATGATCAGCTGAAAAAGCTGCTCTACGGTAGGCGTAGCGAGAAGTCTTCAGCCGTTGCATTGCCGGGTCAATTGACTTTAGGTATTGATGCCACCTTGGTGGAAGCCTGTAAGACCGACCAGGGACAGACAGTGGCGGCGTACACGAAGCATAAGCCAACCAATACGGGTCATCCCGGCAGAAACGAAATACCAAAGCATATCTGCAGGAACTATATTGACTTGCATCCGGAGGGGCTTCCTGAAGGGGCTGAACGCTACGATGTGATCGAAACAGAGCAACTGGAATATGATCCGGCAAAGAGCTTTGCCACGGTGTACCGGCGTTACAAGTGTAAGCGTGTTAAGACTGACGGCGTTGTGGAATTCTTCATTGCACCCTTGCCCGATGAAAAGGACAAAAGCCTGGCAGCACCATCCCTCAAAGCACACGTGACGGTTGATAAGTACCTGTATCATATGCCTATTTACCGGCAGTTGCAGAAGTTCAGCCAACTTGGTATCATTATCTCCGATACGACGATGGGCGACTGGATCAACGGGGCCTGCCATAGCCTGACAGCTATTTACGATGCTTTAAGAAAGGATGTGGTTTACTCCGCCTCGAAATACCTGATGGCAGATGAGACTTCCATAACGGTGCTTGATACGGAGAAGATAAAGGGCCGGAAAGCGCATACTGGATTTATGTGGAGTTACTGTAATCCGGTGGACAGGCTGGTGTTTTTTGAATACCAGAGAGGCCGTGCAAACAAACATGCCAGGCCGGTACTGGAAAACTTCAGGGGAACACTGCACACCGATGGATATGGCGTGTACAAACACCACGGCAACCGGGAGGGTGTCATCCACGTCAACTGCAATGCCCACGCCCGGAGGAAGTTCGATGAAGCAAAATTCACAGACAGAGCACGGGCCGAACATGTGTTGACGCAATACGCAAGGCTTTACGCCATCGAAAAATATTGCAGTGAGAATAATCTAAGCTTCGACGAACGCAAGGAGATCCGTCAGCAAAAATCTGCACCCGTCTTTGAGGAGCTTGCTGCCTGGATCAAAGCGCAGCTAACCAAAGTCACCACGTTAAGGAGCCCGATTGGCAAAGCACTGGCTTACTTCTCCGAAAGAGAGAAGCAGCAGGGCGTGTACCTGACGGATGGGATGCTGCTGATGGATACGAACCTGATAGAAAATACGATCAGGCCCATTGCCCTGGGCAGGAATAATTACCTTTTTGCCGGGTCGCATGATGCCGCGCAAAATGCAGCTATCATCTACTCGCTGCTGGCCACCTGTAAACTGCACGAGGTCAATGCATACGACTGGCTCAAATATGTACTGACTATCATGCCCACATTCCCTTCCAGCCGCATCCGGGAACTGCTGCCGCATAACTGGAAGGCTGCCATCACAAATCCATAATTACCAGTAAGTCAAAGAACTAGACGGTAAAAATATGCCGGCCTTTTGAGCTGGCATACCTGTACTTACTAGGTGTCTACCTGTTTTTTTGAGTTAATTATTAAATAATATTATATAGTAAATCATGAACTTAAAAGAAAAAATATTTATAACTATACTCGCTAGTAGTATAATACTCATCATACTGGACTTTAAGTGTGAAGGCAAAGCCAGTATCCAAACTAAGAATTATAAACCTGAATTTAATGCGGAGATTAAGGTGACCATTGATTTAAATATCAATCAGTTCACACGGGTTAATGCTAAGGGACCGGCGACTTGATATACCTGTAGTTGGTCGAGTGTTTACGCCGAACAAAATAGAACCTTTGTGTTTTTATCAAACAATTTGACGCTGCTTGCCATCGAGATAGCTATGTTGTATAAATATCGATGGAAGATTGAATTATTCTTCAAATGGATAAAACAACATCTGAAAATAAAGTCATTCTGGGGAACTTCCGTCAATGCTGTGAAAACACAGGTCTATATTGCCATCATTACCTAGACACTCGTAGCAATTATCAAAAGCAAGTTGAAACTAAAGCAATCAACCTACGAGATATTGCAGATACTGAACATATCGCCTCTAGACAAAACGTTACTGAGCCAACTTTTCGAAAACTATTTATCCCAAGATATCAAAGAGTAAAATTCTATTCAATTGAAAATCAATCTAATTTAACCGGATACTAATGCTATTTTGTATAAAAGCATACTATTTTCTTAATCTGGCTGAAAGGTAAATTGTTTGATGATTTCTAATGCTGAAAATAAAAAAATAAAAATGACAAAATTATTTTATATAGTGGTGATAATTCCACACATGATATATGCCCAGCAGAAAGGTATTCAATTTGAGCAAAAATTGAGCTGGAAGCAGGTGCAAGAAAAAGCGAACGCAGAGGGAAAATACATTTTTGTTGACTGCTTTGCCACGTGGTGTGGCCCTTGTAAAACGATGGATAAGAATGTATTTCCTCTAGAAAAAGTAGGAGATTATATAAATGCGAAATTCATTTCTGTGAAACTTCAGATGGATACCTCTAAACAAGATAACGGGAAAATAAGAACCAGGTATGCTGATGCACGTTTTATGATGCAACAGTATAAAATCAATGCCTTTCCTAGTTTTCTGTTCTTTTCGCCGGGAGGAAGGATTGTGCATAGAGGTTTGGGACTCAAAAACGTGGATGATTTCATTACACTTGCATCCGCCGCATGCGATTCAAAAAAGCAGTATTATACGTTACTGGAAAACTATCAGCAGGGTAAAAAGGAGTATGCCATTATGCCTTACCTAGCAAATCTCGCCAGAACAATTGGTGATCAAAATATGTCTAATTCTATTGCCCAGGATTATATTAATAACTATCTCATGAAATTGAAGGAGGAAGAGCTTTATACGAAGGAGAATATTGAGTTTATAAGCTCTTTTATTCAAAGTTCAAAGGGCAAGAGCTTCAGTTTGTTTTACAAACAGCCATGTAAAATTGATAAATTAATGAATCGGAAGGAGTTTTCGCAGTGTGTTGTTGACTACATTATTACAAAAGAGGAAATAGACCCAAAATTATGGCGGAATAGTAATCCTAAAACCCCTTTTAGAAATAGCCCAAACTGGAATAGGATAACCTCCATTATTAGCAAAAAATTTAATAGCGATTACGCTGAACGAATCGTTTTAAATGCAAAGCTAAAATGGTTGGAATATAAAAAAGATTGGCTGGAATATAGCAAAAATGTTGTGTGGAAAGTAGAGAAATATGGACCATATGAAAAGTATGCGCCATCGTATGTTATTTTTTCCGTTGATTGGAAATTTAATGCCAATGCTTGGGACTTGTTTCAACACTGTACTGATACAAGTGTATTAACTAAGGCACTTGCCTGGTGCGATAGCGCTATTAAGATTACTCCTGGACCTAATGTAGAATATTTTGACACGTATGCGAATTTGCTTTATAAAATGGGTAGAATTCGGGATGCAATTACCGAAGAGGAGAATGCCGTGAAATTGGAGGAAGAGAATGCTGCAAAAGATAAAAGAATTCCTGACAAGGTTTACTCAGAAACGTTGACGAAAATAAGGAAAGGTGAGCAGACTTGGCCGAAACAATGAGAGAAGATATCTAAATGTGAAAATTTAGAACTGATCATTACAGGAAAGGTGATTTTAGTCTGAAAAATTCGGAGTAAAGCGCTCCGACATATACAGTTTAGATGTTAATAATGTTGCTAAATGTATGCACTTAGATAATTGCAGTATATCTGAAATAGAAGTACTCTTGCTAATTTGAAATAAGAGGAATAAGGTGTAAATTAGGTATAAAAAAAGCAGGATGATTACGTGAATAATTCTCAAATCAGGTGCTTTTTATAAAGAGGGCTCTGCTGAAGTATTAATAATAATAATTTCTAAAAGAAATGCATAAACTATTTTTGTTTTTAATTTTTATTGGTAGCATGTTTACTTTGCCAGCTCAAAATCCTGCTATTGATTCTAGTGCTTATGATAAATGGCCAAAGGTGGATAGACCAGCAATTTGTAATAACGGGAATTATGCTTTATATACGATAGAGAATCAACCAGCAGGAAGTCGTACGTTTGTCGTACTGGCTACCTACGGAAATTGGAAAATGGAAATACCTGATGTTGCGTCATATCCAGGATGCTTTACGCAGGACAGCCGCACCGTTGTTTTTACTAAACCGAAAGATAGCTTAGGGATTGTCACATTGGGCACATCTTATATAGAGTATATATCCCATGTTAGTTCCTTCAAACTACCTAAAAAAGGGAATAGTAAATGGCTGGCTTACTTGTCGAACACACCGGCAAAAGAACTGGTTGTGCGAGATCTGACTACAGGAAAACAAAAATACTTTACTTCAGTATTGGACTATTTATTGAACGACGATGGCCGCATATTGCTTCTGCTAACAGATGTAAAGGAAGATAGTGCTGTGACTGTAGCTTTGCAATGGGTAGACCTTTCTGATGGTAAGGTAGCTACTATTTGGTCTGGCATAAAAGCTGTCGGCTTTACTTTTGACATAACTGATACCCAATTGGCTTTTTCCGGGACAGAGAAAAAAGATGGCCTTCCCGTTCATGCACTTTGGTATTACCAAGATGGTATGGATAAAGCTGTCTTGCTAGCCAATGATCAATCACCAGGGGTGGACAGCGGTTTGAAATTTGACCAAGGTTCCATTCAGGGGTTTAGTATAGATGGCAGCAGGTTATTTTTAAAGTTAAAGGAGACCGATCTTCCACAGCCGAAAGCAGGTGCTGTAAAAGTAGATATCTGGAATTACACTGACGCCAGATTGCAATCCCAGCAATTATATGAACGGGCTCCCCGTAGTTTTACTGTTGTTATCAATATTAGCGACCATCGAATCATTCGGTTGGAACAGAAAGATGATATAGTACAATCTTTATTCCAACTTTCCAATGAAAAGAAAGATAATTTTATACTCTTATCAAATACGAAAGGAGATATAAATGAATGCAACTGGAACCCCACTGCTCAATCATTTGTTTATCTGGTATCTACAAAAGATGGAGAAAGAGCACGGCTAAATAAATGGTTTTGTAGCTTATCACCCGGAGGGAATTTTGTAATTTACTATGACCCGACAAAAAAAAATTATTTTAGCTATGCGACTTTATCCGGTATTACCCGCAATATTACACAAACTATTCCTACTGTTTGGACAGAGTACGGTAATGATCAACCGGACGCACCTTATGCAGTTAATGCTCTCGACGGCTGGCTAAAGGATGACGCAGCAGTTCTCTTACATGACCAAAATGACATCTGGGTGGTGGATCCGGTAGGGAATAAGCTACCTATTAATCTAACTAATGGATATGGTCGCAGACACAACATAGTATTTCGTTTGGGATTGAGGGATTATTCATACAATGCCATAGCTAATAACGAAAAGCTGATTTTGACTGCATTTAATTATGGTAATAAGGAAAATGGTTTTTATAGTAAGGTATTGGGGCAAATAGGAGACCCCCTGCTATTAACCATGGGGGCCTATGTTTATTATGCTCCTGGAAATAATCCCGGTCTTCCAGGTTTATCGCCTCTAAAATCCCATGATGCAGAAATATATTTGATACAGCGCATGAGTGCCACAGAATCCCCCAATTATTTTTGCACCGCCGATTTTAAAACCTTTATTCGATTGAGTAACATTCATCCTGAAACAACCTACAACTGGCTAACCTCTGAATTGTTAACTTGGAAAACTTTCAATGGCAGTATATCACAGGGTGTTATCTATAAACCTGAAAATTTTGACCCGAAAAAGAAATATCCGATTATTTTTAATTATTATGATAAACTATCGGATGAATTGAATGTTTACCATATTCCGGGGCCTTCCATGGGCAATATTAACGTGCCTTGGTTTGTCAGCAGAGGATATTTAGTGTTTACCCCTGATATCCATTATAAGATTGGGGAAACAGGGGAGAGCGTGGTGAATGCCGTGGTATCCGCTGCTGACTATTTATCAAAGATGCCTTGGGTCGATGGAAAGAAAATGGGTATCAATGGACATAGTTTTGGTGGATATGAAACCAATTACTTGGTAACGCATACCCATTTATTTGCTGCTGCTTGCTCTGCATCAGGTGTTTCCGATTTAATTAGTAGCTATGGAAGTTTATGGCCAGATGGTTCTAGTCAACAAGAGTATTCGGAATTAAGACGTTTACGAATGGGAACTACTCTGTGGCAAAGGCCAGATTTATATATAAAGAATTCTCCTATTTTTCTCGCTAGTAATGTGACAACGCCGCTTTTAATGATGAACAACAAGGGTGATGGTGCTGTTCAGTTTGCCCAAGGAGTTGAGTTTTTTACTGCATTGCGTCGCCTTCGCAAAAAAGTATGGATGTTGCAGTATGATGGAGAAGGTCACGAAGTATTTGACAGATCAGCCAATGATTATAGTATCCGTCTTGCCCAGTTTTTTGATCATTACTTGAGAGGATCTGCAGCACCAAAATGGATGACAGAAGGCGTGCGTGCATCCAGAAAGGGAATTGATACGGGCTTACAGTTGGATACGTCAGGCCGTATACCATGAGGCATTATTGAGTAATTTAAGATGAAAAATCCAATCTTAAATACCTGTCTTATTTTTTGGGTACATCATATTAATCCCCCGTGAAGTATCTGGCCAGATAAGTTTATCTTAGTCAGTAAGATTGTAGCTTGCGGGTAAGAAAATTCATTATATCAACTAATCTTGATTATTTTTAAGACCTTTTATTAGAGTTACTATTAAAGTCTGGGAGTAATTTGTGATCAAGAAATTGAATTTACTAGATTCATAAGAAGCGAAGGATGTCCAGATATTCTAAGATGTATTACCGAAATGTTTTAATCAGTAAATTAATAATGTTAAAGAGCAAATATCTATTCAATTAAAAAAACTTATAATTAAGGTACAACGATAGTGATCTTATAGGATTAATTAACTATTTCTGCGGTTTCCCCATAGAACGAAAGGGTTGATCTTTCGGATCAGCCCTTTCGTAATAATTGTCTAAAAGCCAGGTAATAGAAAAAGAAAGACGATTTTTACACTGGCTGAAAGTTGTTTTTTACTAACTACTACTGATCAAATTTTGTAAATGCTGTTATTGGGCAATCATTTATTGCAGTGCCTGTGTATACAGCCGGATTTGGACTCGTAGCAGTGGTTGTAGCTAGTGTACTCGAGCATAAAGTGCTTGTCGTGCCAGTATACAAAATATGGGTATAGGAATGTTTGGCTTTAAACGCCAGTGCTCCACCAACAACTGCAAATATGGCGATAGCAGATAACATGATTTTTGCTTGTTTCATAAAATGAGTGCTTTTTAGAATTCAAAAAGCTAAACTTTGTAATGATTAAATTTGCCTACTCTATTGTAATGGTTTTCAGCTTCCCCATTTTTAAGAAATGCTTGTATTACTTGATCAGGGTACTACAAGAATGTTGCGCAACTTTTTTATTCCAGAAGAATATCTTTAATAATATGGGCGTCGGATTTACCAACTAATACTTCTTTTAATCGCTTTTGCGTATCATAAATAGCTATATATGGCACGCCGCTTGCTTTAAAATAGGGTAGTAATTCATTTTTATAGTCTCGCCCTGCTATTATATTGGAATATCTCTCTAAATGATAATGATTGTAAAAGTTTTTCATATCTGTAATTGGATAGGGTGTGATTAGGTAGAATGTTGTCTTTTGAAGTGTTTCTATATTAGATAGGATATCGTCAACTTCTGCCCGACAGTAAGGGCAATAAGGACTATAGCAGAGCAATACAATATTCTGTCCGATGGGTATGGCAGATGTGTTAAAATGAGTTATACTATCCGCTAAAATCAAGTCAACAGATGGAAGCATTTCACCTTCCAACCCCGTCTTGAATTTTATGCGTGGATTAGCGCATCCCAGGAAACTGACTAACAAGAAAAAAAGAGTGCTACTTTTCATTAATTGTAATATTATTGATACCGACTATTGTTCTAGCGAGTGATAGGATGGTGTCGATGTTTCCTTTTTCATTCTTTGCGATTGCTTGGACAATACAATTCCCCATAAACTAAAGCTGGTACATAGGATATTGAAAACCAAATGTTGTTTCCAGGTCATAAGTTCTATAATTCCCCCACAACTACAAGGCAAATGGTCATCTAGGGTTAGAATAGCAAGTATATACACTGTAAAAATTGTCATTAACCCGAATGAAGCCTTCAAACCTTTTGATCGCCAGGAAGGTATAAACAATAGGATTGAAACAATTACTTCTGTCATTGGCAGTAACCAGGCTATCAAGGGGGCAACCGGCACTAAGATAGGAGATGAAGCAATCTGTTCTTTAAATAAGGTATAATCCATCAACTTGCTGATCCCCGAATAAAGAAAAAGGATAATAAAAAAATAGGCTGTAATTTCTGTAAAGAGCGCTCGTTTCATATAAAGAGTTGACTTATTAATTAAGATTTTATTACAAAAGCAACCTTATAGATATAATCAATCAGTATAAAGGCAAATGATGAAAATATAAGTATCCCGAACAATTGATAGCGTAAGGTTACGGGGGAAGCAAAGACACTGAAACCAAAATTGACTGCCCATAAGGTTATCGCTAATAATAGAGTTGCTGAAAGGGTAGATTTACGATTCAGTCCTTTTAATAACCATACAAACAGGAATCCAGTGAGAAAAACCACATTCATGATACCCGCTAGGATGGGTAAAAATCCAAGTGCATTAGCCGATAGATCTTTAAAGGCATTTTTTACTTTTCGGGTTTTATAATTAAACCAGGTTTGAGCGATAGGATGCACACTATCTTTCCCTGCATTGTAGGTATCCAGAAATTCACCGGGAGGTGCATAATATTTCAAGGCATTGGGCCATAAATAATTTTGTATAAAAGTTAATGGATATTGCCGGATCAGGTAAGCTCCATAATCGGCGTACAAGGGTCCCACAGTAGCCCAACGTCTCAGCACTACATCAGACACAAACGTATCTTTTTTATAATCCTTGTTCATGAATTTCTGTAAAGGAGAATGAGGATCCCACATATATACAGTGCTGGCAACTAACATTTCTACGGGATGAGTTTTAAGATCTCTGGTGGTATCAAAATAATGCCTAACCATCTTATCCAATTGGATGAACTTGGCTGGTGTTTTTTTTACTTGTTGACTATCAATATATCGATAGGCGTACATAGCATTATTAGCTATTTGCCAGCCACTAAAAGGAGTGAATTGTCTGATTCCCGTTATTTTTTTGTAACTGTAACTTGTGACTAATATAAAGATAGCAATCACTGCCAAACTCGCTCCAATCCCTGCAAGTTTTCTTTTTAGTGACTGTTTGGATAAAATAAAGACTAAGCCCGCAATTAATGGATAATACATAGCATTATATCGAACGGTGAAGGCGAGAAAGAGGACTACAACTTGCAACGCAATCAATCTTGCCATTGGGCGCTGTAAAATCCATAACAGAAGTGTAAACCAAACCAAACTCAAAGCAAGAAATATGGAATCACTAGACACATAATTACTTAGATAAAAAAATACAGGATTGAAGACCACGAAGGAGAACATCAGCCATTTAGTGAGTCTGCCTGGTTTATGAAAAAAGAATAAAGTAAAAACAAACCATAAAGCACTTAACTGAATCGAAAGGAATTGAAAAGCTACCAGCACCGTATCCGACCTTGTGAACACACTAAACAACCTCAGAAATTTAGAATACCCAATTGGATAAGTATTTATATCATAATTATAGAAAGCACTTTCCAAATATACATAACTATCTCCATCAATAAACCCCGCATAAGGATACATGATCTTGAAAATTACAAACTGCACAACAATAGCAATCCCCGCCACCCATAGAAACGTCCTATTCAGTCTATCATGCAGTAACCAATCTTTAAAAGAAGCAGGCGGCACCCAATCCGAACTCAAAGAAGGCTCAAGCCTCTTTTTCTTTTTAGCAGTGCTTCTCGTAGTGTTATCCGTATCCTCCGAAGGCCTACCAGTATCCCCCACGGCCCCAGCCTCCGAACTAACCCCAACTTCCGACGTACCAGCACTCTTCTCCTCATGATACTCCATCTCCGTATTAATCTTCCAAAGATTCTCCTTCGTCATAACCCCAGCAATGATATTATCCACCGCCACCATCGCCGTCAACATACTATGATCCGCATTATTATACTTATGCATCCCATTCCTACCTATCAGGAATAAATTCGTAAACCCATCAGTGTACTCCCGGATTTTACCAAAATCCGAGTAAGTCCCAAAATAAGCCGGATAAGTCTTCTCCATCCGCCTCACCGTAATATCCAGCACATCTTCCACCCGGGCCAGGTCCATTTTCTCCAGCTCCATGACCGCTAGTCCTTGGATAGTAGCATCATCATGAGCCCAGAAGGTGTCTTCCTTATTACAGAAATATTCCATCCCGATCCACACCGTATTCGGGTCCTTGATCATGCCTGTTCCCCAGTTATTATAGATCATCAGCCGTCCGACTTTCACATCCCTTTCCTGGATATAGATCCAGTTGTCCTTCAGTTCTAAAATCCGCCCATCTTTGGCAGACAGTTTTGTCAATAGGATCCCCACATTGATAAAATCCCGGTACTGTAGCCCCGCGGCTACCTCCTGTACGGAGGGAGGTACCTTGTCTCCCATATCCGCGATCAGTTCCTTTACCGGCATGGTGGAGAAGAAGTAGTCGCCTTCCTGTACAAACAGCTCCCCCGTGACGGAATCCGCCGTATGCACCGAGCACACTTCATTCTCGACAGTATAAATAGCTTTCACATCCTGGTTGAGTCTGACTTCCCCGCCCATTTCCTGTACCTGCCGGGCCACTTCCTCCCAGAGACTGCCCGGGCCATACTTGGGATAGAGAAACTGCTCGATCAGACTCGTTTCGGTCTCTTTCTGGTTAATAGCCGCCGGTCCTTTAATCTTCTTCTTACCCAGACTCTTAATCGCCTGACCGATTGCTTTACTAAGCGATACCCCCTTGATCCGCTGCGCCCCCCATTCGGCGGAGATCTCATGACAGGGCACTCCCCAGACCTTTTCTGTATAATCCTTAAAGAATAGCAGATATAACTGCCGTCCAAACTTGTTAATGATAAAATCCTCCAGGCTCTTCTCCGGCTTCCGGGGAAACAGTCTTACCCACAGGAAGGAAAACAATATCTTAACGGTCCGGATCAGCCCCAGCGTCTTCAGCGTATCGAATCCCAACTGGATAGGGTAGGCAAAGAACTTCCGTAAAAAATAGATTCGGGTGAGACGCTGGATCACCAGCATCACCTTGTCCGGATCCTTCCTACCGGTGCCATTCATTGAAGTTTCTTTTTTGGTAGAAGTATTTTCATGAATTGAAATATCTTTATGCGTCAAAGTATCCGAAGCAGCGTCCCTCAAAGAATCCACACTCGCCAATATCCCTGTATTAGTCACCGCCCTCTTCTTATTATGATAGCTGATCTCCACAGGCTTACCCACCGCCCCTTCCATCGGCATCATCTTCAGCCACCAGTCCATCACCCGGTCCGATTTCGAGAAGAACCGGTGCGGCCCCATATCCATACGATTGCCCTTATAATTGATGGTCCGGGAGATCCCGCCAATTTCCCCGGACTTCTCCAGGATGACAGGTTTGATATCCGTCCGGGTCAACAGCTCATAAGCCGCCGTCAGCCCTGCCGGCCCTGCTCCAATAATGATTGCTTTTTTCATGGTTGTTGCGTCATTTTATAGATACGCTCTACGAGCAATAGAGAGACCGATACATAGATCAACAGCGAGAATGCCTGGTACCGCAATACCACCGGGGAAGCGAAAATGCTGAACCCGGCATTCAATACCCATAGCACACCCACCAGTAGCAATAGTTGGGGGAACCCGTATTCTTTCCATTTAAGTCCATTCAGAAGGATCAACCAGATCAATCCGAGCACGAGTAACACATTTACTATCGTACCAAAAACAGGATACCATTTGATCAGCCCGATCCGGGCCTCCTTATTATTGTGTTCCTTAACCTTTAAGCTCTTATAGTTAAACCAATCCTTCGCCAGCTTGCCTACACTATCGTCCCCCATATTATAAGTCCCCAGGAACTCCGTCGGCGGGGCCATATATTTGAGGGCATTCGGAAATAAAAAATCAGCCGCAAACTGCATTGGGTAGCGACCCATCAGGTACAGCGCATAATCGGTATACAGTGGCCCTTCCGAAGCCCACCGTTTAAAATAAGGCGTCACACTATCTTTCGTATATTCCCTGGCCATATAGGAGACCAACGGTCCCTTTCCACTCCACAGGTAAAAGAAGCTATTCGCCGAATCATCATGTGTCAACTTCACCCTCGCCAGCGTATCCATATGCTCCCTTACCATCGTCTCCAGCTTCGCAAACCTAGCCGGCACCAACCCCCGCTCCGCAGCCGGGATATGCTCATACATATACAGCGCATTATTCGCCAGTTGCCAGCCGCCAAAAGCCGAGAACTGCCCCTTGCCTGTCGTTTCCTTCATCTTCTCATGTGTATAGACGACCGAGGCGCTCACCAGGGCAGCCCCCAGCACAAAACTCGCCAGCTTGTATTTCCAGGGCTGCCGCGACAGTCCCAGCACCAGCAGCGCAATCACCGGATAATAGATCGCATTATAGCGCACGGTAAAGCATCCCAGCAACAGCACCGCCTGCAAGACGATCAGCCAGCGATTCGGCTGAAATAGGATCCACAGCAGCGTAGTAAACCAGCACAGGCTCAACCCGATAAAGAGTGCGTCAGCGGCCACATAATTGCTGATATAGAGGGGTAGGGGGCTAAAAAGGAAGAAAGCGAACAGACAGTTCTTGACGACCTTCCCCGGTCTCAAAAAATAAAGCAAACTATAGAGGAAGAGCAGCGAACTCGCCTGCATAAAGAAATATTGTACCCCCACCACGATCTTATCCGAATGCGTAAACACGCTCACCAGCCGTAGGAACTTCGAATAAGCCACCGGCCACATATTCACATCCGCATTCGTATACGCCGCCTCCAGGTAGGAGTAAGAGTCCGGCATATAATTGGCATAGGGGTAGCGTAGCTTGAAAAAGATGAACTGTAGGAGATAGGCGGCAAAAGCAGCCAACAGGTACGCCCGATTTCCCTTATTCCTCCATACATAGTCCATAAATGTTACAGAGGGCTCACCGGCGGGTCTTTTAGTTGCCCGCTTTGCCGGCTTCTCCATTTTTTCAGCAGCAGTCCGTCCGGCGCCAGCCTTACCCAAAGCCCCAGCTCCTGTCCCAGTCTCAGCCCCAGCCCCAGCCCCAGCCCCAGCCTCCACAGCATCAGCCGTCTTTTCCTCATGATACTCCTGCTCCGTATTGATCGACCATAAATTCGCCTTCGTCGCCACCCCCGCGATGATATTATCCACCGCCACCATCGCCGTCAGCATACTATGATCCGCATTATTATACTTATGCATCCCATTCCTACCTACAAGGAATAAATTCGTAAACCCATCAGTATACTCCCTGATCTTACCAAAATCCGAGTAAGTCCCAAAGTAAGCCGGATAAGTCTTCTCCATCCTCCGCACCGTAATGTCCAGCACATCCTCCACCCGGCACAGCTCCATCTTCTCCAGTTCCTTGATCGCCGCCGCCTGTATATTCGCATCGCTCAGCGCCCAAAAAGCATCAGTTTGATTACAGAAATATTCCATCCCGATCCACACAGTATCCGGGTCCTTGATCATACCCGTCCCCCAGTTATTATAGATCATCAGCCTCCCCACCTTCACATCCCGTTCCTGGATATAGATCCAGTTGTCCTTTAATTCTAAAACCTGACCATCTTTAGCAGATAGCTTCTTCAGCAGGATCCCCACATTGATAAAGTCCCGGTACTGCAGCCCGGCAGCTACCTCCCGCACCGGCACCGGCACGGTGTCACCCATCCCCGCGATCAGCTCCTTCACCGGCATCGTAGAGAAGAAATAATCGCCCTGCCAGGCCCCCGTCTGCCCCGTCTGGGAATTGACCGTATTGACAAAGCTGATGCCTCCCTCCTCCGTATAGATCCTTTCCACATCTTGGTTCATATAGATCTTGCCTCCCATCTCCTGCACCTGCCGTGCTACCTCTTCCCAGAGAGAGCCCGGCCCATGTTTGGGATAAAGGAATTGCTCGATCAGGCTCGTTTCAGTTGCTTTTTGATGGATATCCGCAGCGCTTTTTTTCTTGGCCACCAGGCTCTTGAGGGCTTCGGCAATGGCCTTGCTGAGCGACACCCCCTTGATGCGCTGTGCGCCCCATTCCGCACTGATCTCGTGACAAGGCACTCCCCAGACTTTTTCCGTATAATCCTTAAAAAAGAGCAGATACAATTGCCGGCCGAACTTATTGATGATAAAATCCTCCAGGCTTTTTTCAGGTTGGCGGGGAAACAGACGTACATAAAGGAAAGAGAATAATATTTTAATCGTCCGTATCAAACCCAGCGTCCGCAAGGTGTCGATCCCGAGCTGAATAGGATAGGCGAAGAATTTACGAAGAAAATAGATCCGGGTTAATCGCTGGATCACCAGCATGACGTTCTCCGGATCTTTTTTATGAACAGGTGTATCGATAGCAGTTTCGGTAGGAGCAAGGTTTCTCGTTTTGTTTTGATAGCTGATTCGGACAGCCTCACCAGCCTTCTCTTCCAGCGGCATGATTTTCAACCACCAGTCCATCACCCTGTCTGACTTGGAGAAGAACCGATGCGGTCCCATATCCATGCGATTGCCCTTATAATTGATGGTCCGTGAGATGCCTCCTATATATTCGCTTTTTTCCAGGATGATCGGCAGGATATCCGTTCGCTTTAGTAATTCATACGCCGCTGTCAAACCCGCCGGCCCGGCTCCTATGATGATGGCTTTCTTACGCATGCTAATAGGTTAAGATGTAACTTATAAATAGTCCACTCCCCGGCAGGAAACAGCCCGAACCAAATAGCCATACAGGCTATCGCGATTTTAACCCGTTATCAGGACCGCGATGATTTCGGCCCGGGCTGCCCCTCTTGCCAGGTTGTATATATAGGAGAGTGCTAATGATCAGATGTCTACCCTAACCGTATTGCTCTAAATACTATCATTCATCTTCGAATCTGTATGCAAGATAGATTGGCCGAATGTTCTGGTCAAGGCGATTTATGTTCTAAATGAATGGATTTTATTAATGTTGTTTAATGTACGTTTATACATAATCGTGCTACGAAACATTCCTCAGCCGATACTCAATAGGCGTCAACGTCGTAATCTTTTTAAACCGCTTGCAAAAATGGCTTTCCGTCTTAAACCCCACCGAACTGGCAATAGCTTTCAGCGGATAGGCGGTGCCCTCCAGCAGCGACTTGGATTTTTCGATGCGAACGGTAAAATGAAATTCATGAAGCGTAAGCCCCGTCTTTTTTTTGAGACCGACCCGCAGTTTCCGGATGCTCAGGCCGGCTTCCATGGCCAACTGTTCCGCAGAAATGGCATTGCGGTAATACTTTTCAATGTAGGCGATGGCCTGGTCGACGCAGTCCATGTCGAACTTGCATAGCTGGGTGATTCCATGTAAACGCATAGAATAGATTTAATGGATGAAATAAAGTTCGCTTACGTTAAATCAGAGCAGTCGCCAAGGTGAGAGTATGCAAGTTATATCCATCCAATATCGGAATCAATCCGATTGATACCAGAATCGACCGCTCTTCCTTCCTGGTTTGTACTAATACAAAAAGTGGGAAAACACTAACAGAAAATAGTAGTAAACAAGTAGCGAAGGGACAAATCGGCCAGCATAAAAGGACAAATCGTCCCTTGCTCCTCCCGCTGCCGTATGCCCGATAGTACCCGGTTATCCGGTAGGGAATACATGGTTGTACTTATGAAATGGTAGGAATTTCCCGGAGTACTTATAGTTTTTGTTCAGCTATCCTTGCCCAAACCGCCAATTTTCCTCAACTTCATTGCCTATCCCTTTAACTCCCCTCCACTATACCTATGCCCCTGTTGAGAACTTGTTTCAATTCCTTTCTGATCTTGCATCATAATAGTAGGTTGATTGTACGGTAAAAGCAGGCCCCGTAATGCTGCTGGTTAAGCACTTTGAATAGCGGTATCAATACTGACGGCTATGCTATGTGACCCTTTGCCCGATTTCGATAACTCCCCGGTTCTCGCTGCAACCAGCGTTGAACAGCCCCTTATTTTGCTCTATGTAGCAGAAAAAGATTTGGCTGTGATCATCGGATTTTATAAGAAAGAGGTTCCCCCTGCTAAAGATGAGCGGGCACTGCTGATCGGTTTTAAACAGATGTTCCAGAGCTTTGCCAGATCTACCCGCAGCCAGGCCTTCATGGTCTGGCTGGGAGGCAACCCCTTATTCGAAGTGGAGATTCATAACGCAAAAATGCATTTCCCTTACGAGGACACCTACACTCCCGGAGAGAAAGAATATTATATGGTCCTGAAAGCAGGCGCATTCGACGCGGCCGGATTTCCCATATATGTCCGGGGACTCCAGCTCTGCCTGGATTATTTCCGCAGCTTTTCCGAAGTAGAAGGCATCCTCGCCGTGGTGAATGAAGGCCCTCATCAAGAACAGCAAACCAGCCTCTTCCAATCGGCCGGAATGACCAGGACGCTGGAGATCACCCATCCGGAATCAGCCGGCTTGTATTATATTGGCCGCTAAGGCCCGCCCATCCGCTCTTACACCGCCAGCTGGATTCGGTACTGATGGGGCGTCTGCGCCTGGAAGCGTTTAAATGTATCGATAAAATGACTGGCTGTTTTAAAACCCGTGGCAGCGGCAATGAATTTGACGGGGTGGTCGGTATCCCGCAGTAGCTCCTTAGCCTTCTCCGTACGCAGCCTGAGGATATGCAGATGTAACGTAAGCCCCGTTTTCCGGTGAATACCCGCCTGTAGTTTTTCCTTGCTCAGACTTACTTCGAGAGAGAGATGATCAGCAGAGATGGGTTTGCGATAGTGTTTTTCAACATAGACAAGCGCATTCCCGATACGCTCCATATCCCATCGGCTCAACAAGATGATCCCATCTAATCGCATAGGAAAGGCTTTAAGGAGTTTATACTTGGATAGTAGCATCAAACAGGGGATCATAAACAAACCCTTTTTCCGATAGACGGTCCGTCCGTTTCCCCGGACAAATGTAAAACACTCTAAACACCTTGATGGGTCAAATCAGAACTATTTAATGTCAATTCTTTCAATCATACCATTCATGCAGCATCAACCCCCTTCTCTTCATCTCCCCGGCTTTCATTGTCCCGATCCTTTCGCACCCTCGCCGGCGTATGCCCATAATATTTCTTATAAGCCTTCGAAAAATGCTGCGCATTAGTATAGGCGGTATTATATCCGATATCTTCGATACTCAGGTCGGTCGTAAGCAACTGTAGCTTCGCTTCCTTCATCCGGGCATGCAGCCGGTAGACTGTTACGGTGGTGCCATAGAACTCCTGGAATCCTATCTTCAGCTTATGCCTGTTCAACCCTACCTTCCTCGAGAGGAGCTGCAGCGTCATCGGCTGATCCAGGTTCTTTAACAGCTCGTCCTTGGCTTCATAGATCAGCTGGATCTCCTCTTCCCGGAAGTAAACCTGCTTCAGGACCGGATGAGACGTGATCCTTTCCAGTACGGTCAGCAGCAGCTCCGACACCTTAGTCGCCACATAGAACCCATGCCCGCCCTCCTTAAATGGGTTGTCGAGGATATCATCGATGATCTTGCTCATCGGGGTCGTCGTGAGCTGGTTGACCGGGCACAACATCGCCACTTCCCGTCGGCCTATCTTCTCCAGAAAAACTCCCAGTATAGGATAGAAATGCAGCAGCTTCCTCATAAGCAGCGGCGTGAGATAGATATCGAAAGTCGTATAGACCCGCCCCGGCAGGAACACAATCTCGCTATTGACCTTCGGCATATACAACAGGTTGAAGCTCCCGTCGCGCAGCTCCCGTCGGCCCAGCCCCTCGCCGTGATAGCTGAAACTGTTGTTCAGGCTGAACTGCAGCTCTATTTTCGGTAATCTGCCAAGATTAATAAAGTGACGGGGTTGTAACAACCGGTAATTATTGTACCACACGACGGCTTCGGGAGTGGCAATCTCCTGGAACAGGAAATCCCCAAAGGCGCCCGAAGTTGCCTGGGGAACCGCTTCCTTTATCAGGTAAGCAAGTAGGGAGGGGGGAATGGTATCCGAGTAAGATAACTCACCCACACCATTCGATAGTAGGGGCGTATTCATATGTTTTTGTTGTTATGATATTGTCATAGCGACAATAAGGTTCCCCGAAAGGTCATATTAATTAAATCAATACAGGCAGTTCCGGGCGAACAAAAGCTATCCATATACATTTATTTTTTTTCAGGCCCCTTTTGGGCGTGTTTTTCGGCGTTTACTGAAATTTGGCTGCGGCGACCAATTCCCCTTCCCCCTGCCAAACCCTTACTGGTAAACACTTTCACGCGACACTACATAGTTTTATCTAGGCTCCGGTAAGTGCTTCCTAAAGTCGTTTTCGCACACCCGCGTATCGAAAGCAGATGGTCTCCAGTACCATCCTAATCGCATTTACTTGATTATCAGTAGTATGTGAACCCGGCATTCTTTTCGAGTGATGTAGATGGCTATGATTGGCTGACTACGCTTTTACTCTGCTTTTTCCTCGGTGCATTTGGTGTCCATAGCTTCTATACTAAGAAAACGGGAATAGGGATTGCTCAACTATTAACCTTGGGGGGATGCGGCATTTGGGCATTGGTGGATTTGATCATGATCATAACTGAAAGCTACCGGGATGGCAATGGCAGGCCGCATTTAATGATTGCTTAACATCAGATGTCGCGGTTTAAACGTAAACGACACAATTCTTATCCACTAAGCATTTACTTAGTACAATACGCAAATTAAAAACACGTTAAATGTCAGCTTGCGCACGAATATTAAGAATAATTAACACAATGCTTAACATTGATTGATGTAATTTTACATCATAAATAAAGACGAACAATTTATCTCATTATAAACGTTTTCTCATAAGCAGTTAGTTTTGGTTAACGGCCCCTGTTTCTACAGGGGCTTTTTTTGTGACATGTCTTGTCCTGAAATGACAGGACTGCGAGTACTCCGTTGAATAAAGGAGACAACGGTAGCCCCAAAATTGTAATTTTATAATGACTTCAGAAACAAGCCCTGAAGCTAAATGGTACCCTAAAGTCCTTCCTGAAATTTGG
>DATMGS010000047.1:0-38405 GCA_035555335.1 Puia sp. | reverse complement strand
TTCTTCTTTGGGGGCGAAGGCGTAGTTAATGAACTGAAAGGTGATATAGGCTGAGTCGAAGTCTTTTTTGAGATAATAGGTCTTTCCGATCAGCATATAGAGGTTGTCGATCCAGTCGTTGCGGGTGTCATGGATGAGGATGCCCATCGTGCATTTATAGATAACGGAGTCCAGCTCTTTTTTCTGGGAGGAGGTGGCATCGAGGCTATAATTATAGAAGGGGAGGAGGCGGGTGTAATCATCCTTGTTTTGGGCTTTGGCCCGGGCGATGATCGTGTTTAATTTTACGTTGGCGTTGAAAAAGAAATTATAGTGGGTGATGGTATTTTGTACGAAACGGCGGGGCTTTTTGATCTTTTTCCCGGTATTGGATTTTTCGGAAGCAAGGATCCTGTTTTCGAATTTTTCTGGTTTTTTCAGGTCGTAAGCAACGCCCATCTGCCCGAGAACACTCAGGGAGAGGAAGGTGAAGACAGCAAATAGCAGAATTTTACTATGAGTCACAATGTCCTTTTGGTTTGCACCGCAAGCTAAGTAATTTTTGAAAAAGCCCTGCTGGACTCCTAACAACTGATTTTTAGGAAATTTATTATAGGATACCGTCTTTTTTTATGAGCCCAGGGAAGGGTGCTGTTTTCGGATTAGTTTATTATCTTTATCGGCAATAACCAATTATGGCCAAATTCGATGCCAATTCCACGTTGAAACGCCTCCAGAACCGTTACCGGCTTGTGGTTATGAACGATGATACCTATGAGGAGGTCGTAACGTTTAAATTATCCCGGTTGAGCGTCTATATCTTTCTCTGCACGATTTTTGTATTATTGACCGGGCTGACGGTAGCGCTGATCGTGTTTACGCCTTTGAAGCTGTATATTCCCGGTTATGGCGATGTGAGCAATACCAAGGACCTGCGTGAACTAAAAATACGTACTGATTCGTTAGAGCAGGAAGTAAGGTATAAGGACCAATACCTGCAGAGTATTCGTAATGTGTTGCAGGGAAATACGACGGTGAAGCTGGATACGACGACCCTGGCGATCCCCAAGCCTGAAAAGATTAATGATTAGAAGCTGATTCTATATAGTTTTTGTTCAAAATCCTAATGTTCAATTAAAAATCTAATACTTATGTTCAACGGAAAAACCAAATCCGAAGGCTTGGGGGAAATCTCCTCTTCCACCGGAACCAGCACTAGCCTGATCGGGGCCGGCACTTCTATGAAGGGCGATATTACCAGTAATGGCGATCTGCGTATTGACGGTACTTTGGTGGGCAATATTCATTGCTCGGCGAAGGTCGTGATTGGCGCGAATGGGGTTGTCCAGGGTGATATCAATGGTCAGCAAGCCGATATTATGGGCAAGGTCTCGGGTACCATCACGGTGAAAGACCTTTTGCAATTAAAAGGGGGCAGTCACCTGAGCGGGAATATCAAGGCCGCCAAATTACAGATCGAACCTACCGCTAATTTTAATGGAGAATGTCATATGATCGGCGCAGTGAATACCGCTGCTGCCGGCAAACCTGTTCAGGAGGTAAAGAAGGATATCAAACATGGAGAACTCGCCGCCGGATAGTTCCGGCAATTCCAGGAAAGCTCCTTCGGCCGGCGAGCCCCCTGACCGGGGGGGAGCCGGGGATCTGAAGGGGACCCGGTCTTCCGGCAATCGCCGGGAGTTATGGACGTATGCCAGTTTGGGCTCGCAGGTTTGTGTCTCCGTGGGGCTTTCCCTGTTTATCGGGATAAAAGCCGATAAATGGGTGTCTCTTTCTTTTCCCATATTTTCCTGGGCCTTACCTTTGCTGGTAATTGTGGTCCTGATTGTAAAATTGGTAAAAGAAACTTCCCGAAATAAAGATGGAAAATAAAGCCCCCGGCAGGCCATTTCTGCCTATTGTGATCATTTTTATCGTGTCAAGCCTGTTATTTTTAGGCGCCCGGCAATGGCTGGCTGCCAGGAATATAGATTATATCGTGATGCTGTCCGGCAATGGAATCTTATTCCTGGCGACAGCGCTTTCATTTTACCTGTATTCCAAGGCATTACATAATGCCAATGTGCAGTTATTCCTGCGTATGCTGTATGCAAGTCTCCTGATAAAAATGGTATTCTCTATTGCAGCGACCTTGCTTTATCTTTTTTTTGCGGGTGCGGCTGTCAGCAAATATGCCATCATCGGTTGTTTTGGCCTGTATATCCTCTATACTTACGTGGAGGTCAAAGTTTTAATGCGACTAATCAGGAAGCTACCGAAAAATGCCTAAGAAAGAAGCCCCGCTCGAATATCTCCGTCAATTTATCCCGGAACAGGCTGCGCCCCTGGTATTGGATTATCTCAATCACTATCAGGTACATCTTACGATCACCCGGGAGAGGAAGAGTGTCCTGGGGGATTACCGGCATGCTACCCAGGCGTCGAATCACCGGATCAGCGTCAATGGCAACCTGAATAAATATTCCTTTCTGATCACCCTGATTCATGAGCTGGCCCACCTGATCACTTTTATGGAGTTCGGTAATGGCGTCCAGTCGCATGGTAAGGAATGGAAGAAACTCTACCGGAAGGCGCTGGAAGATTTTATCAGGCTGTCGGTATTCCCGGAAGATATTCTGGCTGCCCTGAAGAAAAACCTGCATGACCTGCCTGCCAGCAGTTGTGCGGATGAGGGGCTGATGCGTATCCTGAAACGATATGATATCAATCCGGGCAACCTGTTGCTGGTGGAGCAGATCGCGGAGGGCGGCTATTTTAGTTTGGAGGATGGGCGGGTCTTCCGGAAAGGGAAGAAGCTGAGAAAAAGGTTTCAATGTGTGGAGGTAGCTACCGGAAAATTATATCTTTTCAGCCCTATTTACGAGGTCAAGCCGGTATCTGCCAAAAATCTCTCTTCTTAAGATGTCACAGTCATTTTACGGAAGGCACATCTACAGTTCTTTCAGCATCCAGATAGTGCAGCCGAAATGGCCGGTATTGCCCATCGGGCCATCCAGGTAGCGAAATCCGAATTTTTCATAAACGTGTACGGCTTTTTGCAGTTCCGGCAATGTTTCCAGGTAGACTTGTTTATACCCGGCTTCTTTGGCGAACTCCAGGCATTTTTCGATCAGGCGTTTGCCCAACCCTTGTCCCCGGGCCCGGGCGGTGAGGTACATTTTCACCAGTTCGCAGGTGCCTTCCGGCAGTCCTGGCGAGGGGAAGATCCCTGCGCCTCCCAGTATTTCCTGTTCTGTCAATGCAACAAAATATTTGCTGGCAGGGATCTGAAAGGCGTCATAGAGATGGTCGGTAGCTTCGTCATAATAGACGGTTCCGGGCTTATTGGCCCCAAATTCCGCCAGCGCGCTCCGGACGATCAATGCCAGGTCTTTATTATCTACGGGTTCAATAGTCCGGATCAGGATTTCCATGCTGGTAAAGATACGATCTGGTCCCGATCCTGGAAATTTTCAGGAATTAAAGTAAGTTCCGGAGACAGGCGTTAATGACTGGCGGCGACGCTGATGATCAGCTTAAAAGGGCTATGACGCTGTAGAGAAGGGCAATGGAGAGGAGGATGAGTCCGATGAAGGGTTTGTCGGCGTTTTTCATGTGCAATAATTATAAGGGTGAAGCAGGATTATACCTGAATAACGAAAGATAGAAGGCAAATAGTATGCCTGCGGCGCAATGTTGATAAATGAGTCGACTACAGATCCGAATAGTCCGTGGGATGTAAGAATACGATGTCTACATGGGAGACATTGTGCTGGTATTCTGGAGCGGCGACGAGCTGTTTCCAGAAAGGGTCTGCTCCGAACGTTTTCCAATGGGCTTCGCGGGAGGCCATATTGTCGAAGGTTGTCATGTACATGAGATTCGGCATATGCGATCCGGATAGAACGGACGCATAGAAAACAGCGTTGAAGCCCAGCCGCTTGAAGAGGGGGATTTCTCCACCCTGGTTGAACATCTGCACTTTGTTGTCGTAATATTTTTCAGTGGGGCCTTCATAGCTGCGTAATTCATAGATCCTTTCCGATGCAGGCGCCGTGAGGGCCGCCGGCGCTTCCAGGCGGGGCATATCGGGGAAGGCCTGCAAAAGAATGGATTCGAACCGGGCATAGGGTGGCTCGCTATAGGCAGCATCGAGATAGTCCTTTCCATCGGAGAGGTAGGTAGCGTCTTTCAGCAAGGTGGCCGGAAATCCGGCAAATTGTTCCAGGGAATGGAAGGGGATCAGCACATAGATATGGCGGATGGCGGCCGTATCGTTCCCTACCGGATGAAATACGCCGGCTTTGGGAATTCCCATCCGGTGCAGGGCGGGTAAAAGGGCGGTTTGCAGATATTTATCTACTCTTTCTTCCTGTTCCTTCGTCTTTAGCTCATAGATCCGGATCGAATAGAACTCCTGTTTAGGCGCTCTGGAGGAGCTGCCGGATGGGGTGCTAAAAGAAATCGATGGATTTAGCATAAAAAGAAGCAAAAAAAAGGCGGTTATTCTGACTATTCTCATGGTATAATTGTTGAATGAAGTGAGAAGGGATTCGGGGAATAAATGTAAAGCAGTTGAGTTGTTTTAACAAAAGCTTCGAAAATTGTTAGTGTGAAATCCGATCATTAGCCCTAATTTGCCCCCCTCCTGACAGAACTATGCGTACTATTATTTGTGTAATATCATTTTTGCTGCTATTCTCTTTTAGCGGGAAGTCTCAGCAATTCCTGACCGGCAAGGTCTTTAAGAAAGAAAGTACGGAGGCCCTGGTCTCCGTGAGCATTTATAATCTCAGCCGCCGGACTCATGATCTCTCCGAAGAGAGCGGCAGTTACCGGATCCAGGTATCGTCTGGTGAAAGGGTAAGTTTTTCCTCAGTAGGCTATCGGGCGGATACGATCACGGTGACGAATGATATGTTGTCGGGTAATTATCCGGTTTACCTGGAGCCCAGGGCCCAGACGCTGCAGGCTGTAACGGTGGGAAGCCTCAGTAACTATCAGTTGGATTCCATGGCCCGGAGAAATGAATATTCCTGGATCTATGAGCATGGGAATGTCAACAGGCTGGAAAAAGACCGGAAAGGAGCGGATGGGGTAGGGGTGAACATCGACCTGTTCAAGAACGCCAGCTCTATAGACAAGCAGCGCGAGAGGCTGAAGAAGCGGCTCCTGAAAGAAGAGCAGGAGTATTATGTCGATTCCCGGTATACGCGCGAATATATTTCCCGGCTTACTCACCTGAAGGGAGATTCGTTGCAGAAATTCGTTACGACTTACCGGCCTACCTATGATTTTTGCAGGAAGGCTGCCACGGTGGATATTCTTGTATTTATCAGCGACAGTTTTAAAAAATTCAAGAATGGCGATCATCCTGATTGAGCTTTGGCGTAACTTGTAGGCTACCAAACACTACTACATGAGATCGTCTGCTTTTTACCTGCTCACCCTCTTATTTCTGTGCGATTTATTTTGTTATGGTCAGAAGCCTGTCTCCTCCGGAAAGCCTGGCAGGATGGTTCATTCGAACCTGAGCGGCGAGGCGGCCGCGTTCGATCGGTATATCGGGCAGGCTTTATCCCTCTGGAAAACTCCGGGAATATCTGTAGTCGTCGTAAAGGATGATAAAGTGGTATTCAGGAAGGGATATGGCGTCGTCGAATCAGGAAAACAGGCTCCTTTCACTACTGCAACGGAATGTATCTGCGCTTCTACCACCAAGGCTATGACGGCGGTGTGTATGGGCATGCTGGTGGATTCGGGGAAAGTAAGCTGGGACGATAAACTGAAGGATGTGTTTCCGGAATTCAGGCTATACGATCCTTATGCGGCGGCCGAACTCCGCGTTCGGGACCTGTTCACCCACAATGCTGGGCTGGGTAATGCTGATTTGTTATGGCTGTACGGGTATCCAAGAGAAGAAATCCTGCATCGCATGAAGTCATTGCCTCCCGCCTATTCCCTGCGATCTTCCTTCATTTACCAGAACCTTATGTATATCGCGGCCGGAGAGCTGATCCGCAAGCTCAGCGGTCAGCACTGGGAGGATTTTATTACGCAACGATTATTTGCGCCGATCGGGATGCAACATACCTATGCCAGTTTTAAGAGATCGGAAAAGGAGGCGAGCCATGAGGTCCCTCATTTCGTCATTAATGATAGTCTGCAGGCGATACCGCTGATCTCCTACGAAAATATAGGGCCAGCCGGGGGAGTATGGTCCTGTGCGGACGATATGGATAAATGGATGTTATTCCTGCTGGACAGCGCCATAGCATCCGGCGGGAAGCGCTTATTATCCGCTGAAGTTTACAAGGAACTATTCAAGCCGCAGGCCCTTGTGACGGATAAAGAATTTTACCCGACGGCACAATTGACGGGTCCGCATTGGAAAACCTATGGTCTGGGCTGGTTCCAAGAGGATTACCGGGGAAAGATGGTGCAGTTTCATACCGGAAGCCTGGATGGGGCTGTGGCGATTCTGGGGCTGCTGCCGTCCGAGCATTTCGGTATCTACGTATTCGGGAACCTCGATCATTCCGAGGTCCGGCATGCGTTGATGTATAAAGCAATGGATCTCTGGGCTTTTCATGACAATTACCGTGACTGGAGCCTGGAATTTTACCAGCTGTATGCAAAGATGAAAGAGGACAACAAAAAAAAGGAGAAAGCAAAAGAGGCCTTGCGGGTGCAGGGGACGAGGCCTTCTCTTCCGCTGAATGCTTATGCGGGAAAATATACCAATGAAGCTTATGGCGATGCTGTCATTGCAGTCAGGGGCGATTCCCTGGATGTGCAATTTCCCAACGATATTGTTTTAAAGCTGGGCCATTGGAATTATGATGTATTTGCCGGCATCTACAATGGCTGGTGGGATAAGCAATGGATCCGGTTTGTGCCGGATGGGACGGGGAAACTGTTGCAATTCGATAGGGATGGCGTCCTTTACACGAAGGTGGACCCTTCTAAAAAATAATAACCGATATTTATCCTGTTAAAATAGTATCAACATGAAGTCTGCACTCAGAAGCAGGGATTGGTTCGGGAAAACCGATAAGATGGGTTTTATCTACCGGAGCTGGATGAAGAATCAGGGGTTTCCGGAGGATCTTTTTGATGGCCGGCCCGTGATCGGTATTTGTAATACCTGGTCCGAGCTGACTCCCTGTAATGCGCATTTGCGGGATATTGCCGAGGTGGTGAAGCGGGGGGTGTATGAAGCCGGGGGATTTCCTGTCGAATTTCCCGTTATGTCGCTGGGAGAGACTTTGCTCAAGCCTACTGCGATGTTGTTCAGGAACCTGGCGAGCATGGATGCGGAGGAATCTATCCGGGGCAATCCGCTGGATGGGGTCGTGTTGCTGACGGGATGTGATAAGACTACGCCTTCGACCCTGATGGGCGCTGCCAGTGTGGATCTGCCTACGTTGGTGGTTCCGGGCGGACCGATGTTAAATGGCAAATTCCAGGGAAAAGATATTGGCAGCGGTACGCATGTATGGAAGTTTGCCGACGACAGGAAGACGGGTAAAATGAGCGACCAGGATTATCTTTTGGCGGAAAGCTGTATGTCCCGGAGCGCGGGGCATTGTATGACGATGGGGACGGCCAGCACCATGGCCTGTATGGTAGAGTCGCTGGGGCTTACCCTGCCCGGTGCGGCGGCCATACCGGCGGTGGACTCCAGAAAGAAGGTGCTGGCGCATCTCTCCGGAAGGAGGATTGTGGAGATGGTGAAGGCAGATCTGCGTTTGTCGCAAATCCTTACCCGGGAAGCTTTTGAAAATGCCATTAAAGTGAATGCGGCGGTGGGCGGCAGTACGAATTTCATCATTCATCTTACTGCTATTGCAGGCAGGATCGGTGTGCCGCTCGACCTGGAGGATTTCGATCGGCTGGGAAGCCGGGTCCCTCTCTTGTTGAACCTGATGCCTTCCGGAAAATTTCTGATGGAAGATTTTTATTATGCGGGCGGTTTACCGGCGATCCTGCATGAATTGAGAGATCAGCTGCATATGGACGCTATTACGGTCACGGGCGTTTCTCACCGGAAAAATATTGAATCGATCAGTACTTGTTATAACCGCGAGGTCATTGCTTCGTATGAAAGCCCCCTGATCCCTGAAGCCGGGATCGCGGTGTTGAAAGGCAATCTTGCCCTTAACGGGGCCGTCATCAAACCTTCCGCGGCTTCCCCTGCGCTGATGCAGCATCGTGGGCGGGCCGTCGTATTTGAGAATATAGAAGACTATCATGACCGGGTGGATGATCCCGCATTGGATATTGACGAGACCTGTGTCATGGTGCTGAAGAATGTCGGACCGGTGGGGTATCCCGGCATGCCCGAAGTAGGGAATATGGCTTTACCCAAAAAGTTGCTGGAGAAGGGGGTAACCGATATGGTAAGGATCTCCGATGGCCGGATGAGCGGTACCGCCTATGGGACGGTGGTGCTGCATGTCTCCCCCGAAGCGGCCGTCGGGGGCGGGCTGGCATTGGTACAGGACGGGGATTGGATCGAATTGGACGTTGCCCGGCGGCGGTTGCACCTGGACGTTGGTGAAGCGGAGCTGGAGGAGAGGAAAAAGACCTGGATAAAACCTGAGCTTCCTCTTACGGACCGGGGATATGTCAATCTTTATATTCAACATGTGCAGCAGGCAGATAAAGGGGCGGACCTGGATTTCCTGGTAGGTAGCTCCGGAGCGCAGGTGAGCAGGGATTCCCATTGAATGCATCGGGGCCGGCCCCTTTTTCAATTCCATTTAATTCAGCTTATGAATTTATTTATCGTTTTGCTGGGCATTTTATTACTGGTAGCCCTGATCAGCTGGGGCAAGGTGAATGCCTTTCTGGCCTTTTTAGTCGTGTCCCTGGTTACCGGCCTTTTATTAGGAATTCCCTTTTCCGGGATTACCCATTGCGTGTACAAGGGGATCGGAGATACATTGGGACAATTGGCCATTGTCATCGTATTGGGGGCTATGTTGGGGAAGCTGGTGGCCGAGAGCGGCGCTGCCCAGCGGATTGCCACGGTGATGATGAATATTTTCGGGGAAAAATATATTCAATGGGCGCTGATGGCTACGGGGTTTATTATCGGGATCCCTCTTTTTTATAATGTGGGTTTTGTCCTGATGGTGCCTCTTATCTTTTCCGTTGTCTACAAATACAAATTGCCGGCGGTATACATCGGGTTGCCTATGCTTGCCTCTTTATCGGTCACCCATGGTTTTCTACCCCCGCATCCGGCTCCGGCCGCGCTGGTCGGGCAGTTTCATGCGAATATGGGTAAGACTCTGTTGTATGGGCTTTGTATTGCTATTCCGGCCGTTATTATTGCCGGACCTTTATTTTCCCGCACCCTGAAGGGGATAAAATCCGCACCGCTGGAAGGGTTGGTAGCCGCTAACAAGCCGGAGGAGCAGTTGCCGGGCGCAGCTAATAGTCTGCTGACGTCCCTGTTGCCTGTCATTCTGCTGATGCTGACGACTTTGCTGCCGTTGATCCTGCCGGTGCAGGGGGCCTGGAAGCCTTTCCTGGATTTCCTGGGAGATCCTTCTATCATCTTGTTGCTGGCTATTGCGGTAGCTACCTATACGCTGGGGATTGGCACCGGCAAAACGATCAGGGAGATCATGCATATTTATGAGGATGCGGTGAAGGATATTGCGATGATCCTGCTCATCATCGGCGGGGCCGGTGCGCTCAAGGAGGTTTTCCTGGAAAGCGGGGTCAGCAAAGAGATCGCTGCGGCATTACAGCAGTGGCCTGTTCATCCGCTGATATTGGGATGGCTGATAGCCGCGATCATCCGGGTGTGTTTGGGATCGGCTACCGTCGCGGGGCTGACGGCGGCGGGCATTATCCTGCCGCTTATGCAGCATTCGCATGTGGATCCCAATCTCATGGTATTGTCGGTAGGAGCGGGGAGTCTTATGTTCTCCCATGTTAATGACGGCGGATTCTGGTTGTTCAAGGAATACTTCAACCTGTCTATAAAAGATACGCTGCGATCCTGGTCTGTTATGGAGACCCTGGTGGCCTTTGTCGGCCTGGGGGGAGTGCTGCTGCTGAATCTGTTTGTATAGGGCTAATGGTATCTACTAGTTTCTTAAAGAAAAACCCCTTAACAAATATAAATTAAATAACATCGGTTATTTTTACAGTTGATTGATTAAGCCTTTGAGACTACTGTTCCGAAAAACATTGTATTTTGGAGAAAACGATTACGAAGGATATCCTGAAAAGCAAATTGTATTCCGGTGAGCAACCTGCCACGGAGTTGTTGTATTCCCGTTATGGAGGTATGCTATTTAGCTATATATTGCAGTTCGTGCCGGAAAGAGGGGAGGCAGAGGACTTATTAGTGAATATATTTTCCAGCCTCGGGACCAGGTTGCAGGAAGCGTGTGATTCTAATCTGAGCATTTATTGCTGGTTGCAGGTGGAGGCGAGGAAAATAATCCTGGAATATACTCATAAGCAAGGTAATGGGGATAACGGACAGGGTAAAGCCTATTACTTTTTGTTATTGGAAGAGGCGAGCCCTGAGCATCAATGGGTATTCAGGGAATTGTTCCTATATGGCAGGAAAAAGGAGGAATTGGCTGTGCAGGTGGATAAGGATCCGGCTTATATAGGGGGACTTCTTCGGGAATGTCTCCTTATCATTAGAAAAAAACTTGGGTGAAAATTCAGGAATACATAGCGAGTGGCATCATTGAAAGTTATGCTTTGGGACTGGCTTCAGCCGAAGAAGTCGCTCAGATCGAACGTTTATTGCCTTTTCATCCCCAGTTGAGAGATGCCTTGTCTGACTTTGAATTTCAATTGGAGCTCTTTGCGCTGGAGCATTCGGGGCCTCCTCCGCCCGGAGTCCGCGAGAAGATCCTGGACCGTCTTCGCGAACTACCTGCCATACGGCCGGTTCACCGGCGGGGAGGGCAGGATGGCCGGAAAGGAAAAGACAGTTCTCCGGAGTATATCCCTATCGAGCATTCTTCTACGCATATAAGGGTCCATAAGTATTGGCGCCCGGCTTTTATCGCTATTTTTATTTTAGCCAAGATATTGCTGGCTTGCGCCATTTATTATTTCATTGAGAACCAGCACGCTCAAAAGGATATCCGGCAGTTGCAGGAAAAGCTGATTAAGACCGGCGGATCAACGACGGAACCTGGCCAATAAGCCTGCTACGGGCAGTAGCAACAGACTCCACCACCACCAGACAGAATTACTCCGGCTGCCTTTTACCGTGAGACTATCTCTTTGCAGGGGATATGTATTTCCCTGGTAGTTCAGCGCTGCCCAGAAATAAGGCAGCTTATGTACATACGATATAGCGGGAGCATCGAGCCAGTTGAGTTTGGACAACCGGAGAGCTTGTGCGGCGTTGCGGTCTTTGGAGCCGGAGACTGCTTGAGGGAGGCCTGGGTTATGTTCTTCGGATCCGGGGGATGGTTCTCCGGTGGCGAGCGCGGAATAGAATCCCTGCATCAGCTGTGCGGCGGCTTCATCATTGACATTCCACCAGCCTGCTATCACGGCATTGGCTCCCCCGGCTGTAAATGCGCGGGCCAGGCTCTGGACCCCTTCTCCCGTCACCATTCTTCCATCGCCTGTACGGCAGGCGCTCAACACTATCAGGGCCGGGTGATGATCCCATCCTTGTAATTCGAATAAATAGAATGGTTCATCGAAGAGCTCGATATGCGGGGCCTCCAGGGTATCTTTTTTGGTAAAGGCGTGGGAGCTGATATGCAAAAGGGCCGATCCTTCCAGGGCTTTGCGGAAGGCGGCGGTAGTGGCCTGTTCATCGGAGTACCAATTCCCGTCTTTCAGAATGCCCGCTATTCCTTCCTTTTCACGGGTTACTGCCTTTAGTAAGGGGGATTTCCCTTTATCCTGGTTTCCGGAAAGGAAGAAACCGGCTACTCCTTTCCCTTTAGCAGGTGTAAGGACCTGCTCCTGCAAGGTTCGCAGGGACCAGGCATAAGAGATCAGGGACTGTCTGACGACGAAAGGCCATTTTTCAGGGGAGGGGAGATTGGATGGGTTGGTCACCAATGCCTCCACGGGCAGGAGGCTTAACGGGCCATCGGGTAATAAGATATATTCTTTTCCCGGGAGGAGGGGATGAAGGCCGAATAATTGATGGTAGATAGTGTAGGCCTGCCGGTAATAGTCTCCGGGCCGGTTGATCATGGCGTTAGCGCCTTCTTCAAAATAGGTGTGTATGAATGTGCGGATGCTGTCCTGTCCTTTGCTATCCAGGGGCAGTCGTTCTGCAAAGCGGATGCCGGACCGGTCGCATTCCACCGCATATAGGGCGGCTGAGCCTGCGAAAAAGGATCGGGTGATCTGCCCGTCCCGTAAGATTGAATGGAGAGAAGAGCCTGGGCTGTCTGTCGTTGCGGCTTGCGCGCCATGGGTCGGATCGGCCGCGAGGGAACTGCCGGCAGGGGCGTTCCTGACAGGAGTGGATATTTTTTCCGCGCTGGCTTTTTTCCGCAGCTGTGCCAGATCCCATACCGTTTGTTTTTCCTGTGCTGTGTTAGAACGGGTGAGGCTGTCGTTATTTTCAGTGAGTAAAGCTTCTTTACGGTAATAGACCAGCGCTCTTTCCAGCAGCCGGATCCTGCCTGCCAGGCTGTCGCTGGCGGGGTGAACCTGTTGTTGGCGGAGGATTTCTTCGAGGAGCAGCTGCGACTTGCTGCTTTCCATAAATCCGAGGATAGCCTGCTGGTATTTCGGTTGGCCCGTTCTTTCCCAGGCTGTCCAGGCGGTATGGATAGCTGTCTCATATCGTAGCCGGCTATCCGAAACTGATCGCTCCCGGGAAGATCCTGTGATCAGCTCCCTGCGTAATTTTTTTTCTGTTGCGAAACAGAGTGTATATAAATACAAAGCCTGATCTGTATGATCTTGTCGTTCGTATAATCCTGCCAGGGTGAACAGGAGATCCATAAGGGTATTCTCTGCGTAGAGGTCGGCTTCCTGCAGTGAGCCGGCTTTTTTGCCGGGGATCAATACCGAGAGGCACTGATCCAGCCAGTATTCCGCCCGGGCCGGCTGGCCTGACCGGGCGCAGAGCGCGCCGAGGCGTTGGAAGAGCTTAGCCTGCTCCCGTTTGCGGATGGAGCCATGTCGTTGTGAGAGACTGTTCTGCAGGGAGAGCGCCCTGGTATAAAATTGCAGGGCCAGTTCCGGTTGGTCCGAATAGATGTCGCCAGCCTGCTGATAGGCCATCAGCAACCAGTAGCCTGCTTCCGGATTGGCTTGTTTACCGGCGGACGCCTGCTGCAGGACGGTAATACTTTTCCGGATACTTTCCCGGGCGGCATTGTCCTGTTGTAATTGTTCACAGGCATCTGCCTGTTCGGATAAGAGAAGGCCGCAGAGGGCTGAATGTTTATTCACCACGTTCAATCCCTGCCGGCAATAATCGAGGGATAATTCCGGCAGCCCCATATTGCTGGATGTATTGGCCAGGTTGCTATAGGTGCCTGCCAGCGCATCTTTATCTTCATCTTTATCTTGAAGGGAGGTGGCAATGGCCAGTGCCTTGCGGTGAATGAACAGGGCCTGCTCATAGTCTCCCAGCCGAATGTAATTATTACCAAGGGGTTTTAAAATGTTTTCCAGCACCAGGACTTCATCCGCCAGCTCCTGGTGCTGCCGTGCCCATTGAAAGGCAGCCGTATAGGCATCCGTGGAATGTACGATATCACCGCTCATCAGCAAAGCGTAACCTTCGTTGCTCAGCAGGTCCTGCCAGGCCTGTATCTCTTCATTGCTATGGGGGCTGCGCCAGGCTTTTTCAGTAGCCTGGACCAGCAGGGTCGCCCGGGTGGCGGGTGATTTTACAACCCATTGGATCTGGGTATAGATCCATTCTGTAAGATTGTCTTTTGTTTGATCCTGTCGGAGTTGTTCCCGGAGGGATTGGGGTGGAGATGGTGCCTGGTAGGAGACCAATAGCAGGCACCAGCAGGCCAGGATGGCCTGCCTGATTATAGTATAGTTATTATAGTTTAAAGCCGGCATAGAGAAAAAAACGATTGGTAATATCACCTTTCAGCAGGCGCATGTAACGTAATCCCAGCACTGGTCCTGTCTTTACCCGGCCGATCTGTATATCTGCGAAGGGGGCGGCATTCCAGTTCCCCAGCCACTGAGTGGCAGACTTTGTCGAACTTACGGAGGTCATTATATTCAGCGGCAATAGCTGGTTGATGAAATAAGCCTTGTTTTCTACCGTCGTCTGTTCGGAGATATTGACCTGCACCATGGCGCCGAGGCCCACCCCGATCCAGTTGCCGATATTGTACCGGTAATGCAGAGGCGTTATTTCAAAGCTGTTCTTTTGGGTAGTAGTCTTACTGGATCTTCCGGTGATAAGATAGGTAGCCCCTCCGATCAGGGTATCCCGCTGGTCTTTTACCACGGCGGAAGAGAATTGGTCCTGTTGCAAGAGCCCCACAAAAATTTCTGCCTGGAAATAGGGTCTTGAAGGGGCATAGGGCGCCAGCACATACCCGAATTGCAGGGGGCCCCGGGCTGAATAGCCGCCGTTGGATGGTAAGGCGCTATATCCGACCATGATCCCCGGGGAGAGGCCTTTGATGAAGCGGGCTGTAGCTTTGTTGGTGAATACCGGTTCATTTTTGTCGAATACGATGGCTGCCCGGGTGCTGAAGGGTATTTTTTTAGGTTTCTTTTTAAAGCGGATCGAGTACTCCACGAATCCCTGGGTGGAGTCTTTGTTGGTGACGCCCTCTTGTTGCAGGCCGGGTAAGTAGATATTGTTGAATACAAAATAAACACTGTCGTCAGTGCGGATCGTATCGATGCAACTCTGGCTGTTATAGGCCGAATCGCACCAGTGGCATACGGGGCTCATGCTTTTCAGTTCGACGCTGCTGGTATTGAGCTGCCGGGGGACGGCGATGCCGATGGATATTCTTTTCGCGGGGCCCCGGCCTGTATTCTGGAACTGGACCCTATAGGTCAGCTCTTTTGTTTTCTTCATGAAGCGGTAGTTGATGCGCCTTGACATCAGCTGCATGCGGTTGGGATCATGGGAAGCGACCACCTGCATATCCAGCTGGTAGACCTCCGGAGCCTGGGCGGGGTTATCCGGTACGAGCATAGCGGTCAGGCTCACCATAGCATTGGTATCCTGCAACATGCCGGGCAGGGTATTCATGTCCATGAATAGAAATTTTTCTTCTCCGGCAGGTATAGCGGGGAAATGCAGGACGGTATGTTGCTTATAGGTGCTTTGTAATGTGTGAAGCATGGAACGGGCTTCGCTGGTAAAATTGGGCATCCATCCGGCCTCTTCTTCGGGCATTCCCGAGACTTGTCCCACCATACCTCCTATGTGCCTGCCGGGAGGTGAGGGGTCCGGGGCCAGAGAAGCCATCAGCGTGCTGAGCGATGAGCTGTCTTCTCCATTGTAGTATCTTTTTTCCGCCAGGGCAAATTCTTCCTGTCCGAATTGCCGCTCATTGAAGAACAGGACGATGGATCCTCCCAGGCTATCTGCCGATTGGTTGCGATAGCCGACGAGGGTTACGAAATCTTCTCCGGGTCTGGGATTACGGTTGATCTTCATTTCGATATTCCCGTTACCATGGAAGAAATGGGAGGCCCAGGTATTGGCCCCGTTGGGTTTCTTTCTGATTTTCACTGGTCGGGGGCGGGTAGGGGGGGCTTTACCGTCATCATAATTATTGGTGGCGAACAGGCGCACCTGGTAAAGTCCCGTATCCCGATAAGCGTAGAAAGGATCTTTGTCAAAGCTGAATCTTCCGTCTCCCAATTCCCAGAAGTAGGTATAGAAAGAGGAAGGCGCCCCGGCTACCTGCCGCAGTGGTCGTAGCAGGGCTGAGAAATGAATGCTGTCGCCTCTTTCTTCCACCCGTATTTCCGGAGGGATCGAATCCTGTGCTTTACAGACCCCTATCGCCCATATCAGTAATAAGGTGAGTCCTGCTTTTCGCATAGTAAATTTAAGTTATATTGTTAACGAAGAATGAGCCGGCACATTGTGCCGACCCACTCTTACCTGTTGATCCCCGTCCGTGGGAGTGCTGCCCCGTTTATTTCGAGTTCATTTGAAGGATCAGGCTGACCAGGGCGCTCTCTGACACTTCCTGGGGATTGAAAGTAAAGGTCGTATAGTTATTACTTCCTGCAGGCGAGCCGATCGTTATATCCTGCATATCCGCATAGAATTTCCCGTTTTCGGTGCTGATGGCCAGGAAGGTGCCCTGCATGCCGATAGGCATGGATGCTTCGTAGCTGATAAATCCCTGGTTGGTGCCCGTTGCATTCAGGATGATATCATAGACCTTGATCAGGGTATTCTGGTTATGGGGTTTGAAGTACAGGGCCGTGGGCTGATCGCCGCTGTAATCGGTTTGGGTCTGGCTATTGTAATGGCTGTTGAAATAACCCAGGACGGTGGTCTTGGGATCCGAATTGTTACTGATGATGGCGTCACAATTCCTCCATTTGACCAGGCTGTCCAGCTTGAAGTCGAGTGTTCCGTTGGAGCTGTTGAAGAAGGCATAGCTGGTATTGATCTGATTCCAGGCGACACCTCTGCGTACCGGCGCCTGAACGGTGATGGTCACGGCGGTATTCAGGTAATCATAACCGCTAAGCGTGAAGTTGGCAGACGAATCACCAGCCCACATGGGTATTTCCTGAGCAACGCCATTAGCCGGCTTGGCAGGGATCTGGACTTTTACGGTACTATCTTTTTTCAGCAGGAGGTCCTGGCTGTTCTGGGTTGCTCTGACATAGAATTCTCCATAGGATACCAGCATGCGTCCGTCGCTGGTGAGGGTAGGTTTGTCGCCCAGGATCATGTCGCCGGGGGAGTTGATTTCCTTAATGGCGACGGTGACGGACCCGGTCACGGCGGCTCCTCCGGCTGTCACGAATGCTCCGGCAGGAATGGTATATTGAATGCCTTTGGTAGAAGTGAAAGAGGCTCCTGCGGCAGCATCTACCGTAAAGTTTTCAAACCGGGGCCCATGACTGGTCATGAATGCAGTCATGGTTTGCCCGTCGGCATTATTGTTGGGCTGGGCGGAGGTATCATTGTTCTTTTTACAGGACATGATACTGATAGCCGTAGCTGCGATGATGGCCAGAGCTGGTAAAGATGACTTTTTCATACTTGTGTTTTTGGTTTATGTAAGGATATCAGGGGGATCTGATTTTTGTTACCCCTCTTTTCACGCTTTTTTTGGGATATTCGCCAAAAAACCTTCCCGGAATGGTGATTCATCCCGACCAACGCTATCTTATTGGCTTGTTAGATAATGATAATCAGGTAGTTGAAGAAATTTACCGGCGATTTGCCCCTACGATCAAAAATCATATCCTGTACAACCAGGGCTCGGAAGACGATGCCGCCGATATTTTCCAGGAATCCCTGATCGATATCTATAATCAGGCTAAATACAAGGGGCTGCAGCTTACCTGCCCTTTTGAGCCCTTCTTATTATTGGTATGTAAAAGAAAATGGCTGAATGAAATAAAGAAAAGAGGGCATAACCCGGTAACAAAGTTGGCGGATGATTTATCTGAATGGGGAGAGGATGTATTTGCTGCTGCGGAGCAGGCGTTGCGGGAGGAGGACAAGGCGAGGGTCTTTCTGCGGCAGTTTGAACGGCTGGGTGACAAATGCAGGGAGATATTAAAATTGAGTCTGACAGGGGACCGGCAGGAGAAGATTGCGGAAGCTTTAGGGATCACCTATGGTTATCTGCGTAAAAAGAAAGCGGAATGTATGGCTACTCTATTATCCTATATACAAGCACAGAAAATTTAAGTTATGGCAACCTATGACAAAGAAATGATCATCCGGTATGTGGAAGGGGAGCTATCTGCGGAAGAAAGGCAGCAATTCGAGGCGGATCTCCGGAAGGACCCTTCGCTGTCCGATGAAATAGCTCTTTATAAAGAGGTAAGGTCGGTCTTGCAGGATCGGTTGAAGCCCGATGAGGGGAGCGATGCGTTGCGTACTACTTTACAGGGGATGAATAAGAAATATTTTGGGGTTGCTCCAGCGACGGGGGCCAAACGTATATCCATGACGCGATGGCTGGCTGGTATGGCCGCTGCTGCCTCGGTGATCCTTGCCGTCGTATTATTGTGGCCTTCGGGGAAGGGGAATTACCTGGATAGTCTGGGGCGGACGGAGATGATCAGTACGACGGAGAGAGGGGGCAACGCCGATTCTTTGTTACAGCAGGCTGCTGTCTTTTTCAACCAACAGCAATTTGACAAAGCGCTGCCGCTTCTCGACAAGGCTGTCAAAGAGGATAGCAGCAGCCAGCTGGCTTTGTTCTACCGGGGGGTGGCAGCCTGGCATACCGGGGCAGCAGATGCCGCACGCAAGGATCTGGAGCAGGTCTATAAAGGAGGGTCGTTACTGCAATACGAGGCTGCTTTTTACATAGCGCTAGGATATGCCGGGCAGGAAAATAAACCGGCTGCGAAGGAATGGCTAAGTAAGATTCCCGAGGGAACGCCTGTCTCGGAAAAGGCCAAAGAGCTGGCCGGGAAATTGAAGTAAGGGGAAAAATCGCGCAAACGATTGCACCGCCAACTCACTCTCCGGGCTGTAAAAAATCCTGTATATTGGCTGGTAATGCGTAAAGCCCCCGTCCATATTCTTTTCGAACGTTTGTCTTTATCGGACAATGAAGAAGCGCTGTCCGAGCTGCATGACTTATATTTTTATCGCCTTTATAAACTCAGCTATTCTATTGTCGCCAATAAAGAGACGGCCGAAGAGATCACCAATGATGTCTTCATTAAGATCTGGCAGAGGAGACACCTGCTCCGGGAGATCGGCAACCCCGAATTATATCTTCTGAAATGCGCTCGTAACAGGGCACTTGAGTTCCTTCGTTCCCGTAAGCCGTCGTTTGAAATACTGGAAGATGATTTCCAGGATTTTTTATGTGCCTGGGAGACCAGCCCCGAACAGATCCTTATTTCCTCTGAAATGGTTCGCTATATCAATAAGTCCATCGATGGGCTTGCGCCCAGGTGCAAACTCATTTTTTTGCTGGTAAAAGAGGGTAACCTTAAATACCGTGAAGTAGCGGAACTTCTCAATATCTCCATAAAGACAGTCGAAGCCCAGATGAGCATAGCCCTCAAAAAAATCGGCTTTTCCGTGCCATTTTCCCTGACCCGCCGGTAAATTTTTTTCCGCAACCAAACTGGACGGCGTCCAGTTGCTGACATTAGCCCTGTTGCGGCAAAAAATTATATTTCGACAATTTTTTGCCGCAATCTTAGGGGTAAACGATTATTCCTGCATCAGCCTTTATAAGGAATATAAATAGAATGTCTGAAAAACGAATTTGGGAACTGCTGGTCAGGCAGTTTAATAAGGAGATCTCCGCTGAAGAACTGAAAGAACTGCAGCTGCTTTTGCAGGAACAACAAGATACCAGTTCCTATCCGGACTTGCTGGAGGAAGTGCGTGCCTTGTCATTTAAGCCTGCCTCCGATGAAAAATCCAGGAAGGCAGACAGTTTGTCGGCAATTCTAAACGCGATACGGAAGGCGAATGAACCGGAACAATACCCTGGCCCGCTTTCCGTGTATGAGGTCCCCGAGCCGGACCGGAGACAGAAAAACAGCAAAAGAGCATGGTTTTTTGCGGCGGCTGCCTGTACTATCACTTTTATCGTGGGATATTTTTTGCTCGGGGAGAACAGACGATCGGCCGAAGACCCGGGGCAATACGAGACGATCTTTACCCGCGCGGGTTCCAAAACGCTGATTTCCTTGCCGGATAGCTCCACGGTGGTGCTGAACAGCGCCTGCAAATTAGCATATAATAAGGCCTTTGGCGCCAGCAAACGGGAAATGCAGCTTTCGGGAGAAGCCTATTTCGATATCCACAAAAGCCCGGAGATGCCTCTTATTATACATGCGGGAAATGTCATTATCAGGGTATTGGGAACCACCTTCAATGTCAGGGCTAATCCCGAAGACTCTTTCGTCGAAGCCACCCTTATAAAAGGTATCATCGAAGTAAGCCTTCGCTCAGATCCCGAGCGGAAAATATTGTTGAGGCCCAATGAAAAGATAGTGATCCGGAGGAGTGATACATTGCCGGCATATAAGGAAAAAAAGCTCCTTCATAATAATAAGGATGAGGTGATCGCCGTGACAAAAGTAGAGCCCGATCCTATCGATAGCTCCTATGTTGAAACAACCTGGATCAAAGACAAAATGCTCTTTCATAAGGAGTCGTTTGCCTTTCTCGCCAGGAAAATGGAACGATGGTATAATGTAAAGATAATCCTGGCGAATCCGGAGTTGAATGAGTGGGTGTTTACAGGCTCATTGGAAAAGGAAACACTGCAGGAGGCCTTAAAAGCGCTGCAACATCTGGCACGGTTTAATTATATAATAGAAGGCCAGACAGTTACCGTCACTAGAAAATAATAAACTCATTTAAACCCCATATCAATATGTCCAGATAAGATCGAAGATGCATAAATAAAGTCTCTGTTGCCTTAATAAAAAAGAGAGGTGATTGCGCCACCTCTCTGCAATTTGAACAGGCAATAAGTTCGCCCATTACTAACTAAATCAACTCGAAGGTATGAAATTTACCAGAATAACTGCTTTTTCGGGGGCCAGGAAGCCTCCGCATAAACTACTGTTTATCATGAGAATAACTGCGCTTTCTATTATGCTGGTCAGCCTGCATATCTCTCTTTGGGCCTTTTCACAGACAAGCATCAGTCTTTCTGTAAGGAAGCAGCCGCTTTCGGCAGTGCTGACCCTGATCGAGCAGAAGTCGGACTACCGCTTCCTTTACCGCGAAACCAGTGCATTTTCCAGGAAGGAAATAAGCCTGAAAGTGGAGAATGCTTCACTGGATTATGTGCTTTCCCTTATCCTGGAAGGCACTGACCTTGGCTATACTATTAACGAGAATCATCTCATAATGATCGGGGAAAAAGAGGAGGTCACCGTTCTGCCCGCTGACTGGATAACAGGAGTGGTAAAGAACGAGAGAGGGGATCCCCTGCCCAATGTATCTGTATTGATAAAAGGCACTACCCGTGGCACACAGACGGATGAAAGGGGCCGCTTCAGTATAGAGGTTGCGGAGGGTGACAGCCTGCAGTTCTCTTATATCGGATTTGAACCTCAATCGGTGAAAGCAGGCCACGGATCTGCCCTGGCTATCATACTCAGGTCCGTCAACCAGCAAATAAATGAAGTAGTGGTTGTAGGCTACAGCGATAAAAAGAGAAGCGAGCTCACCAGCGCCATTACTGTAATATCGGCGGAAAAGCTAAAAGATGTCACTACCAATGATATCGGGTCCATGTTACAAGGTAAAGTGGCGGGCTTGCAGGTGGTCAACAGCTCCGGCGCTCCCGGCGCAGCTGCGGAAATACGCCTCAGAGGCGTATCCTCCGTCAATGCCTCCCAAAGCCCCCTGATCGTAGTGGATGGGATCATTGGCGGTAACTACGACCCGAATGATGTAGAGACGATCACTGTTTTAAAAGATGCAGGAGCTACTGCCATGTATGGATCCCAGGCTAATGCCGGCGTTATCATTATAACTACAAAAAAAGCAGCCGCCGGCAAAACCAGCTTCGAAGCAAAGATCACTACCGGCTTCCGAACGCCCGATTTCGGAAAAATGAAAATGATGAGCGGCAGTCAATTGTATGAGCATCAGAAAGAGTATTACCGGGATTATATACCTGGGGATACCGGCAACTCCTATAAGGTCGATCTGCTGCAATTCATCAACGAACGTCCCCGTAGCTTGCGGACCCAGAACTATGACTGGCTGTCGGACATGTTCAAGAGAGCGCCGATGACCAACTTTTATTTTTCCGCCAGCGGCAGGACGGAAAAGAGCGACTATTATCTCGGGCTGACCTACTATGATGAAAAGGGTACTTTTTTAAATACGGATTACCAGCGGATCAATCTGCGGGCTAACTCCACCCACCATTTCACTCCGGGAATCAGCCTTTCCAATAACATCAACGTAAGCGGCACCACCGGGAAAAGCTATGATTATAACGATGTGTACTATGCTTACCTGAACATGCCCTGGGACAACCCCTACGACAGCGTTGGCAAGCCGGTGTATGTAGACGGCAATTCTACTTTCAAATGGTGGTCGAGGGATAAGGTCAATCCCATCCATACCATTGCCAATTCGAATCATCCCTACAAGAATTTCGATGCGAATTATGATCTGGACTTCAATGCGGCCATCACCAGTTGGCTAAGCTTTAGCAGCACCAACAGGGGGGCTGCCTCCTATTTTAAAGGTACTACCTATTATTCGCCTTTAGTCGCCGGCACTTACAGCGGAACAGGATACCTGGACGAGGAAAGTACGCTCAATTATGGTTATATTTCAAATGACCTGCTGAAATTCAACCTGAGCTCCGGGGAGCATCGGATCAGCGGCCTGGCAGGGGTAGCTTTTGAAGGGAGTCATACAGAACTCATGGGCGCTTCCGGAAAAGGACTGCCTGTCGGACTGCAGGTACTCAGTGTAGTATCCAACACCCAGGCGGTCAGTGGCAGCAACGACGCATCCATCATACAATCCTATATTTCTCAGTTGAACTATAGTTTCCGGGACCGGTATTTTCTCTCAGGTTCTTACCGGGTAGACGGCTCTTCGGCCTTCCCTTCCGGGCACCGGTATGCCTCCTTCCCTTCCGTTTCCGCAGCCTGGCTGGCCAGCAGGGAATCTTTCCTCGCCGGCAGTCATACTATCAATAATCTGAAATTCAGGCTTAGTTATGGCGTCACTGGTACTCAGGACATCGGGTCTTCCCGTTATCTGGGACTGTATTCTTTGTCCAGCCAGTATAATTCCACGGTGGCGGCCGAACCCTCCCAACTGGCCAGCCCGGACCTGACCTGGGAAAGCAAATACCAATGGAATGCAGGTATCGATATCGGCTTGTTCCGGCGGATAGACCTGACAGTTGATCTCTATAACAATATTACCAAAAAGTTACTGCTCCAGGTATCACAACCCCTTTCAGTCGGTTTTGAACAAAGGTGGGAGAACACCGGCCAGATCGTCAATAATGGAATTGAGATCGGGTTGAGCACCGCCAATATCCTTACCCGTGACTTCAGCTGGAAAACGGATTTCAATATCAGTTTTAATACCAATAAGCTAAGGCAATTCCCGGCTACCAATATTAATACCCAGTCAACCTGGAGCATTTCCCAGATCTATCGCGAAAAAGGTAACCTCTATGAATTTTATATGCCCAAATGGCTGGGGGTCGACCCGCAGACAGGGGCGCCCCTCTGGGAACAGATCACCAAAGACGCCCAAGGCAAAGTTATCTATCGCGAGGCCACTTCCAACTATGACAGCGCCACTTATCAGGAAGTGGGCTCGCCCCTTCCCAAATTCCAGGGAGGCATCACCAATACTTTCCGGTACAAGCGGCTCTCGCTGAGCGTCAATGCCTATTTCCTGTATGGTAACAAAGTGTTCAGCAATAGTCTTCGCTTCGTGGAGAACGATGGGACAGAGCCTTATTATAACCAGGCCGTACTTCCGAAAGGATATAAGATCTGGACAAAACCGGGAGATATCGCCACGGAACCGAGTCCTCAGAATGCCACGAATTCCACACAGACTTCCTCGCGGTATTTAAAAGATGGCAGCTTTATCTCTATCCGTAACGTAGCCCTTATCTATGAGTTGCCCTCAGCCTTCCTTAAAAGAATCGGCGTCAATGGTGTAACGGTGGGTATTTCCGCCGACAATGTATATACGTTTACGAAATTCTTTGGCCAGGATCCGCAAACAACCATTACGCCAGGGACTTATGTGATGCCGGGTGTTTCGGACTTTAAATACCCGAACAACCGCCAGTATTTATTCAACGTCGCTTTCCGGTTTTAACAAACCCATCGCAATAAAATATTATCAAATGAACCGAGTATTTAAAATCAGGATTTTTGCAGGAAGGGCGATGAACGGCATACTGCTCTTTTTCGTCTTGCCTGCTCTCCTCCTTACTACAGCCTGCGTAAAGGATGTCACTCCCAGCGACTCCATCACCACCGCCACACTCACTACTACCAGTGACGGACTTGCCAACGCGGTTAATGGGGCTTATGCATTATTGAAAGATCATGTGACGTTCGCCGGATCTACCGATGAGAACAACATGTATCTGCGTCAGTATTTTGAGTGTTCCGACTTTGCCAGTGACGATATCGTATGCGGGCAGACGACCACAGACCCGCTGTACTACAGCTTCTCCCTGGGGCATACCGCCACCCAGACCAATATGCGGTATTTCTGGTACATCTCTTATAAGATCATCAATGATGCCAATACGGTGATCGAAGCGGCGGAAAAGATTTCCAATCCCGACGTGTCGACCAGGCAATTACTGGGAGAATGCTATTTTCTGCGTGCCTTTGCCCACTTCAACCTTGTCCGGTTTTTTGCGTTGCCTTATACGACCTCACCCTCCGGGACAGGAGTTATTTTGCGGACTTCCAGCATGGATCCGGCGATAAAGGCGAGGTCTACGGTGCAGGAGGTCTATCAGTCGGTCATCGGGGATGCTGAAAAGGGAGCCTCTTTAATGAATGCTGCCAGGGGAGTCGGGTATGCCTCAAAAGAAGCTGCCTGGTCACTGTTGTCCAGGGTTTTTCTCTACGAGGAGAACAATGACAGCACTATTTATTATTCCAACCAGGTGATCAATTCCGGAAAATTCAGCCTGACAACCGCAGCCACTTTCCCATCGTTGTTTGCCAATGCCATGTCGGGCACGGAGACCATTTTCTGCGTAGCATTTACCAGCGCGGAAGATTATGGGAAATTCGGGTCGATTGCCTCCATGGTCTATTCCAACGGCAATTCAGGCTGGGGCGAAGAATACGCTTCCCCCTCGCTCCGCGATACGATGTCGGCGCATCCGGAAGATATCCGCTGGTCCTATATTGTGCCGGACACCGTCGGTGGGGTCATTCAAAAGAAGAATGGCATCGAAATGTACTATATCTCGAAATTCTCTAACCAGGGCGGCAGTCCGACGCTCAGCTCGCCGATCATGTTCCGGCTGGCTGAAATGTACCTGAACAGGGCAGAGGCGGAAGCCAAAGCCGGCCAGATTGCGGAGGCGCTTAATGACGTGGATATGATCCGTACAAACAGGGGGCTGTCGGCAAGCTTATATAATGGACAGATCCCTTCCGGTCAGACGGCCCTTGACGTCGTGTTAAAGGAGCGACGCATCGAGCTGGCCTTCGAGGGGCACCGCAGCTTCGACGTATACCGGAATAAGCGGAGCATGAACCGTACCTATTGGGGCTACCATCTTTTGGGACTGAAGGAATCGGATATCGACCTTTCCGTACTCCCTTCGGGATATGCCAATATGATCATCACACCGGATAACCCCAAAATCATTTATTACATCCCAATTGATGAGATCGAGACAAACAGCTTGTGTACCCAAAACAATTAAGCAATCCCGGATATCTTTTTATTTCCAACGATAAAATCAGAAACATGCGCTATACAAAGATTATAATATATGCCCTGCTGGCCACGTTGACATCCTGGTGCGGCGCCTGCAAAAAAGATGGGGCTAAGCCGCAGGCCGATATCTTTTATACGACCAGTCTCGATGGCTACACCGTCACGTTTACGAATGAGACTACCGGCGCCACCTCTTATAAGTGGGACTTCGGGGATGGCGGAACTTCCACGGACCCAAGCCCGGTACATGCCTATCCCGGGAAAGGGAAATATGTTCCTACCCTGTATGCCACTACAGCCGGAGGTGTCACCAGTGAAGGATCCACTGTGATCCATATTTCGAAGTCTTCGGCTGTAAAGCTTGATGACAATAGTTTATCGGATTGGGATACGGTAACTTACAATTCAGCGGTTTCCGGAGCTGGCGGAGGCATTTTCCGTAAGGCAAAATTCGACTACAGCAGCACCTACATTTATTTTTATTTCGAAATGGCTACCACGGTGGCCAACGGGGATATTTTCGATTTCTACCTGGATACGGATAACGATCCTTCTACGGGGTACTTATCATGGCAGTTCAGCGGATCGGGTAATGACGTTCTGCTGGAAGGGGCTATGCTGCAGAACTGGCTGGACCCTTATTATTTCTCTGGCGCCGATCAGAACAGCTTTTCCTGGAGTGCGCAGACCATCTCCGAGTTTTACCAGATCGGCACGGTAGTGCAGGATGGCAGCATTCTCAAATTCGAAGGCGCCTTCAAACGAGCTAAGCTAAAAGGGCTTACCGGTACAGGCCTCCGGCTGGGGGTTTCCGCGACAAAGAGCGACTGGAGCGTAACATTGGGCACCTTCCCCGATCAAACCACGGCAGCCTTTTATCTTAACATGAGCGAGTAAAAATAAAATTTTTATGAAATTGATATCTCCTGGTTCTCTTTTGAAAAAGAGCTCGTTGCTCTTTGCTTTATTTATCTGTTTACTATTGCTGGTGCGCTGCGGCAAGTTCGATGCTCCCGCCATCTACACGGCCCCGCCCACGGACACGGTGGCCTACACGGAAAGCGACACTGATTTTGCGAACCCCGAACGCGGATTTTACCGTTATAGCGCCACCGACGCGGCCAGCTATACCCCTCTGGACAGTACGCAGCTCAGCGCCTGGCGCACCCTGCAGCAGGCAGACGGAGGGGGCAATTACAAAATTTACAGCACCCTGGTATTCCGTTATTTTATCCTGAGTGGCCTCACCAATAGCCCGCTGTCATCCGGACTGCTGGATAAAATAAAGGCGGATTTCAGTATTGCCAGGCAGGCCGGCGTCAAGCTCATACCGCGGTTTGCCTATACGCAGACGGCCAATCCTGGTTCCTGCCCGGAAGGGTTTATTTGCCCTCTGTATGGCGATGCACCGAAAGATATAGTATTGCAGCATATCGCCCAGCTAAAGCCGCTGCTGCAGGACAATGCGGATGTGATCGCCTGTATGCAGCTGGGTTTTATAGGCGTCTGGGGGGAAAACTATTATACGGATTATTTCGGCGATGCCTCGTCCAATGGCCAGGGGCAGTTGTATGATAATAACTGGCAGGATAGGATAGATGTATTGAAGGCCCTGCTGAGCGCGCTGCCTGCAGACCGTATGGTGCAGGTGCGTTACCCCCAGATAAAACAACGCTACGTATACGGCATCAATGCGCCCACTTCTTCGGCTGCCCTTACGGATGCAGAAGCCTTCTCCGGCACTGACAAGGCGCGTATCGGCATGCACAACGATTGCTTTCTCTCCGGCGTGGGAGATTACGGCACTTATGATGACTACGGGAATTCGAATACGTCCAGGCAGTCGGCGATAACCCTGCTGACAGCCTATGCCCAGGCCGACAATAAATATACCGCGGTGGGAGGGGAGACCTGCGACGATACCTACAGCCCCGAGAATGACTGCGAGAATGCCGGTTTAGCCCAGACGGTAATGAGCGGGCTGCACTACAGTTTTCTCAACTGCGCCTACAATAATGACGTGAATAATGATTGGGTCTCCGGCGGCTGCATGGATAATATAAAGAGAAACCTGGGCTATCGCTTCGTATTGAAGAGCGGCATTTATCCCGGCAAGGCGGTCAAGGCCGGTATGCAGTTTAAGTTCACCCTCAATCTTAAAAATGAGGGGTATGCATCTCCTTTCAATGAGCGACCTGCAAAGTTGATTATGCGTCGCCAGGACGGCGGCAAAGAATTCAGCTTCCCGCTTTCCGCAGACCTGCGTAAATGGTATAGCGGAGATGTGCGGGTGGATGAGACCGTCCTTACCGATGCCGCAATGCCTGAAGGCAAATACGATCTCTTTCTTTACCTGCCGGATAAATATTCTTCTATTACTGCCCGTCCGGAATATGCGGTTCGCCTGGCGAATGCCAATGTTTGGGAAGCCGGCACAGGGTATAATAAGCTTTCAGCAACAATTAATATTGGTCAATAAAGAGGAGGAATTTATGCGATCAGGTATCCGGTATTTGTTTTTTCTGAGTACGATCGTTCAGGCATCTTTGGTAAGTGCCCAATCAGGGAGTTTGCCTAAGGTCCAATCAACGGGGATAGTTAGTGAACGGGTGGTAACCCTGCTGGCCGGTGAGAAATGGTGGGGAGGGGCTGTTACGGAAGCGCAGCGGATGCCTTTTGAAACAGGGTATTCACTCGATCTGAAAGGGGACAACAGGGGTAACCAGGCGGCTCCTTTGCTGCTGTCTTCAGCGGGGCGATTTATCTGGAGTGAGCAGCCTTTTCAGTTCAGCTTCAACAAAGACAGTCTTATTTTATCAGGTATGATAGATTCGGTAATCGTCGGCGGGACGGGCCACACTCTGGCGGACGCCTATCAGGAAGCTTCTTCGCGCTGCTTCCCCGCTTCGGGTAAGATGCCTGATAGCCTGCTGATCGGGCGTCCGCAGTATAACACCTGGATAGAATTGATATATGACCAGAATCAGAGAGATATATTGAAATATGCACATGCTATTATCGATAATGGGTTTTTGCCCGGAGTATTTATGATTGATGATAACTGGTTCGATAGCTATGGAAGGTTTTTATTCAGGAAGGACCGGTTTCCCGATGCAAAAGAGATGATCAGCGAATTGCATAGGCTGGGTTTTAAAGTGATGGTTTGGGTATCACCGTTCATTAGTCCGGACACGGAGGTTTTTCGTGAAGCGGCGGCCCAAAGGATTATTTTATACGATAATAAGGGAAAAGACTCTTTGCAGTGGCAATTTGCCAGAGAGCCGGCCCTGATCCATTGGTGGAATGGGTATAGTGCGCTGTTGGATTTTACTAATCCGGCCGCTGTGCAATGGTTTAACGGCAAACTTCGCTTTATGACCGAAGAATATGGTGTGGATGGATTCAAGTTTGATGCGGGCGATACGGAATTTTATCCCGGGAATATAGTATCCTACCGGAAGGCCAATGCCAATGAGCATTGTGCGTTATGGGGGGCTTTTGGCCTTGAATATCCGTTAAATGAATACCGGGCTATGTGGAAGAGAGGCGGAGAGCCTTTGGCAGAAAGACTCAGGGATAAGTCTCATACTTTTGAGGACTTGCAGAAATTAATACCGCATACCACCCTTGCCGGATTATTGGGATATCCCTTTGTCTGCCCGGATATGATCGGTGGGGGTGATTTCGGCTCTTTTACCGGAAACAGGCCTATTGACCAGGACCTTGTAGTGAGGTCGGCGCAATGCCAGGTGCTGATGCCCATGATGCAGTTCTCTGTTGCTCCCTGGCGTATACTTGATTCCGTTCATTTAGCGGCAGTAAAAAAGGCGGTAGCCTTACGGGCTGTATTCACTCCTGCCATCCTGCAACTGGCCAGGCAGGCTGCAGTCACCGGAATTCCCATCGTTCGCAGCCTGGAATACGTTTTTCCCCATCAAGGGCTGGAGAACATACAAGATGAATTCATGCTTGGGGATGACTGGCTGGTCGCTCCTGTCTTAACGGCTTCTTCCCGGCGAAAAATTATTTTTCCCGCAGGAGAATGGAAAGACGCGGAAGGAAATATTTTTAAAGGGCCCGGGGTGAGGGAAATGGATATTCCTATTGATAAGCTGACTTATTTCGAACGGGTCCGGCAAGGCGGCAGCAAAAAAAGCAAGCCCCATAAGTAGAAACTCACGGGGCTTACATAAAGCGGGATGGTTTTAAAGAAATTTATCAGTATGGAGTTTCATCAGCCCCTATGTCAACACGGCTGTTTTGTATACGGGCTTCTTTGTCAATATCATATTCGCCGGAGTCGGCAATAAATGCAGGATCCCCGGCATTGACGCAGGCAGAACTACTGGTAAGATGTAAGTTAAGGGATGTCAGGCTATTGTTTACGAATGACGGAATACCATAGGTTGAGTGCGTGTCGAGGCCGGTCCCGCTTACGAAAGAAGCGAGCGAACCGTATGTTGTTCCATTAATACCTCCCCAGTCGAAGGTGATATTGCCTGAGCTGCCGGAAGTGGTATAATAGCGGTTATAATCCATTGTTAAGTTCGTAGAACTGTAACCCTGTAGGGCAATTACAACAATATTGCTTCTTGATTGTACAATATTGTTTTCTATATTCAGGTTGTCTGTATTTTGCAAGCTGATCTCGCCGCCCCATCCTCCGTTAGAATAGTTTTGGAAGAAACTATTATTGGTCACCTTTGACCAGGTGACCTTGCTGTTAGATGCATTCGATCCTATAATAATACCGGCGTCTTTGTTATTGTATACGAAATTACTCCGAACGTTGATGCCTTCAGCGGTATAATTATTGTTTTCACAACCTACCGCAATGCCGGCATAATTCTGATAGCATGTATTGCCTTCAATATTGATCCATTTCCCGCCATCTACATAGATGCCGCCATTGGTAGCAACCGGGGATACGCATTTGTAAACGGTATTATATTTGACATTGCCGTTACGTGCGAAATTTACACTGTCGGGGGCTCCTGTCCATGCATAATGGCCTGTCATATCTATTCCGATATTTCTGATATTATGAACAATATTGCTTTCTATTAAGAAATTCATGACGTTGCCCGCCATCGTAAGCCCCTCACTATAGCCGGTATTGCAACTGTAAATTTCATTACTGCCTATGTAAATTTCATTGTAAGAAGCAACGGATGTGCCGACCACTACCAATGGATTTGCATTATCAGTAGAGGAGGGAACGCTGGTAGAATCGCTTGTCCAGCCGACAGCATAAATTTTACAGTAAGTAACCTGTAGGTCTGTTCCGGATCCGCTGATGTAAATGCCTGCTGCATAGCTTCTTATATTATTCGCGATATTGATATGGTCGATGCGCAGGTGACTTTTACTGCTGATATTTATCATTGAATTCTGGGTGCTATTGGTGGCGCTGACGCCATCAACGGTAACGACTCCTCCATTGTAATTGGTAAGTGTGATGGGGGCTGATGAAGAAGCGCCTGAAGTGGGCCAGGTCAACCTTTCGTGATAGGTGCCTGCAGCTGTATAAATAGTGGCGCCGGCTCCATCGGTCGTTTTATTCAATGCTGCCTGGATGGTTTTTAAAGGGCTTGAAGAAGACGTTCCGGAATTCGTATCATTTCCTGATGCGCCATTTACATAATAAAATGTAGTAACTGCACGGGCGACTGTCTTACTTGTTGCTGTTGTCTCTTGAAGAACCTCCGTTTTTTTGCAGGAAGTGATTAGTAAGAGGCAAAGACATGCTGAAATAGAATTTCTCATGAAAAATTCAATTTAAAGGTGATGGAATAAATGAATAATGGTTAAGAAACAGGTTATATAGTTATATAGGCTGATGCAGAAAGCGGCGTTTACCCCTAAATCATCGGTAACTTATTTTAACCTTGCCGTTGAAATCAATGGCATAACAAAGCGTGCCATCGGCATAATAGTAAGCGGTGGCGTCCGTGTTGAGATAATGTAATTACCTGCCTCTTTTGATCAGCAGGCGTTCTTTGTATGGAGTTGTATCCATGATGGAGGGCTACCGGTTATTCCCGATGTTGACGGAAATAAGGGAATTGTGTACGGCTGAGCTTTCCACCTGGACGGAGGGTGCATTCCGGGAAGTTGTGCCGGTTCCTGGTTCAAGGAGGGCATCTACCTGGAGGTTGAGCTGGCTGGCAAATTCCGTATAGGAAGCGGGGACCCGGCGGTTGAGATAAAGGAGCAATAACCCAAAGACGGTATAACGGATCCGGGCCTTGAGACCTTCTACTTCCTCGACGTTGACCAGTTTCCTGCTGATGCAATAATTCCATTCTTCTTCACAGGCCTGATCCAGGGAGACGTTTATCAGATCGGCAATCGATTTCTTATTTCCCAGATCTCCCATCTTTTCGATAAAGAACAATTCGAATACGCCGGGATATTGAATGAAGAATTCCGTAATAATTAACAATGTTAAATTTTCAAAATAATGTTTAGCAGTTTGTTTTTATCTTCCCGGAAATTCATTCAGTAACGACAATTTCGGTGTATGTTAAAGTTATCGCCATTTACCATTGAAGATGCCGACCAGTTGATTTCCTGGTTTGAAAATGAAGATTCATTGGTGCAGTTTGCAGGGCGTATCTTCACCTATCCATTGACAAAAGAGCAGATAGCGATTCATCTGACAGATGTGAACCGGTTTATTTACAAGGCGATCGATGAAACAAGTTCGCTGGTTATCGGGCATGGTGAAATAGCCATAGTACCCAATGAACCCCCAAAATTGACTTGCCTGATCATTGGAGATAAAAAATTCAGGGGCAAGGGACTAGGAAAAGAGTTAACCAGGCAGCTGATGGTACTTGCTTTCGGTTTGCTGCAGGCCGATGCGGTTCAATTATATGTTTATGACTGGAATAAGAATGCTTTTGAGCTCTATAAATCGCTGGGGTTTGTGGTTAATCCCGACAAGGCGATGACGACGGTCGTCAATGGGCAGAGCTGGGTAGCGATCAATATGGTGATAACCGGATTTCCTGGCCGCCCTTACCAAATGCCTTAACCTTATATGTGGTGAGGGCTGTCTTGTTATATTCCGTTCGAAGCAGTGACCAGATCATGGTATCCCGTGGCTTACCATCCTCATCTGTATTATTATTGGACAATGTGGCTATATTGGAAAAGCCGAGGGCCTTCGGGATTTTCTGACTGATAGTATTCCTGGGGTCGCAGTGAATTTCTATTCTTTTCAGGTTCTCGACGGTAAAGCCGATTTTTATGAGGGCGCTAACGGCTTCCGTGGCATAACCCTGCTGTACATGGGCAACGTTGATCCAGTACCCGATTTCCCTGGCGGCATTGCCGATACGTGTATGCAGGCCGGTGGACCCTAACAATTCGTTTTCTGCCTTGTTAAATATGCCAAAGAAATAATCTTCGTCTGCATGGAATTTGTCTCTAAAGATTTTCACCAGGTTAAGGGTAGACCCGGGGTCTTCCGGGTGGGTTCTCGCCCAGGGCATCCAGGGGCGGAGGTGATCGAGGCTTTTTAGGATGGCTTCCGAGACCATCGGAGCATCTTCCAGGCGGTAACAACGGATGATCAATCTGTCCGTCTCTATTCGGTAGGTTATTGCTTTTTCCGTGTGCAAGAGATTGATTAAGGTTTACTCTATGAATATAGCAAATTATATTTCTCCTGCAACGGTATGTTAAAATCATTTGTCAGGGTAATAAACCGATCTATGGGTAATCAATTAATCAGGCTGTGTCTCCTGCTTATGCTCTTTGCTGCCGGATCCTGTAAAAAGAATGGTCAGGCCAATAATGATGCGGCTATTGTCGGGGACTGGACTCTGGTAAATTCGTGGGAAGGAAATACTATTATTGTTTTCTCTGATTTTACCGTTCAAAGGACTTTGTCGTTCAGGAGTGACGGGACGCTTTATGAGACGCATAATGATTCCTCTGCCAATATTGATCTTCTGGTTCCTGTGCCGGCTGTACAGCTTCCGAAACCCATTACGGATACGGCAGGCTATCAGACGACCTCTTTGCCTGCGGCCTGCGTCGCCATTAAATTTCCTGCTATTGTAATTAAGGGGCAAGCTGGCTGCGTCCGGTATTCCATTTCTCAGGATACCTTAGTAATTTCTACTCCCAGCTGTCTGGCGCCTTATTCTTCTGTTTATGTAAAGAAAAAGTAGGCAAATAAAATATTTTTTGGACATTCAGGGATTCGCTGCTATTTTTGGGCCTCGATTATGAAAAATAACAGGCATCATCATCACCACCATTTTTTTTTACCACAAGGGTAGGCCGGTGATGTTTTGTTTGAAAAAATAAAACTTTTAAAGGGCTTACCGGGAGGTAAGCCCTAATTTTTTGCCCTACCCCCTGCCCCTAAAGGGGGGAAGGTATACTAAACACAACGTATGAAATTAAAAATCGCTATTCAGAAGTCCGGACGTTTGTATGAAGACTCGGTAAAGCTGTTGAAAGACTGCGGCATCGATCTGAAAAACGGGGTCAACAAATTAAAAACAGAATCGGATAATTTCCCCATGGAGATCTATTTCCTCCGGGATGATGATATTCCGCAATATGTGGAAGATGCCGTGGCCGATATTGGCATCGTAGGGGAGAATGTCTTATATGAAACCAATAAGAAGGTGGATGTCGTGGAGCATCTGGGGTTTGGTAAATGCCGGTTGTCCGTAGCGGTCGGCAGGAGCGAGCTGTATGGAGGGGTGAACTATCTGCAGGGGAAAAGGATCGCCACTACCTATCCGGTGCTGGTGCAGCAATTTCTGGAAAAGAACAAAATAAAAGCGGAGATCCATGAGATCAGCGGTTCGGTGGAGATAGCGCCGGGTATTGGTCTGGCCGATGCGATCGTGGACCTGGTCAGCAGCGGGAGTACCCTGTTCATGAATGGGCTGAAAGAAGTGGAGACGGTATTGCAGTCGCAAGCCGTATTGATCCGGAACGAGTCTTTGGAAGAGGCTAAGCAGCAGATCCTGGAAAAATTCCTGTTTCGTATCCGGGCTGTGAAGCGGGCCCGTAACACTAAATATGTTTTATTGAACGCTCCGAATGACAAATTGCAGGAGATCATCGCGCTGCTACCCGGCATGAAAAGCCCTACGGTGCTGCCCCTGGCGGAACCTGGCTGGAGCAGCGTACACAGTGTGCTGAATGAAAATGACTTCTGGGACATTATCGAACGGTTGAAGGGAGCGGGTGCACAGGGAATCCTGGTGGTGCCGATCGAGAAAATGGTTATGTAACCCCCCAGCCCCCTAAAGGGGGAGCTTAGATTTTTAAGACTTTTAGAAGTATGTCTCATTTATAAGTGTAAAAGATCGGATATGAAAATTATCGACGTGAGAAATTTTAATACTCCCCCTTCAGGGGGTAGGGGGGGAGAGGGATGGGGGGTATTGCTGTCCCGCCCGGTATTCGATACACGGGCGCTGGAACTTACTGTCGCCGATATCCTGAAGGAGGTGAAAGAGAAAGGAGATGAGGCGGTGAAAAGGTATTCGCTGCAGTTTGATAAAGTATCTCCGGACGAATGTGCCGTGAGCAGGCAGGAGATAGAGGAAGCCGCGTCCCTGATCAGCGATGAGCTGAAGGTGGCCATCCGGCAGGCAAAAGACAATATTGAAGCCTTCCATAAGAAGCAGGTGGAGGTATCAGGTGTCGTGGAGACCATGCCGGGAGTGAAATGCTGGCGTAAGACAGTGGCGATCGAAAAAGTGGGGCTTTATATACCGGGTGGAACGGCGCCATTGTTTTCTACGCTGCTGATGCTGGGGGTACCTGCCAGGATCGCCGGCTGCCGGGAGATCGTCTTGTGCTCGCCTCCGGACCAGCAGGGGCATTTGCATCCGGCTATCTTATATGCCGCTCAACTGGTGGGGGTCTCCAAAATATTCAAAGTAGGGGGTGTCCAGGCTATTGCAGCCATGGCCTATGGTACGGAGACGATCCCCAAAGTGTATAAAATTTTCGGGCCGGGCAATCAATACGTGACCTGTGCCAAACAACTGGTGCAGAAAGACGGTTTAGCGATCGATATGCCGGCCGGTCCCAGTGAAGTAGCCGTCTATGCGGATGAGACGGCCAATCCGGCTTTTGCAGCGGCGGATCTTTTGTCACAGGCCGAGCATGGGGTAGATAGCCAGGTGATCCTGGTCAGCTCCTCTCCGGACATGGTGGACGCTATCCTGTCGGCGGTCGATCAGCAGGTGGAACAGCTTCCCCGGGGGGGGATAGCCCGCAAGGCGTTGGAGAACAGCCGTGCTTTTATCATAAAGGACGAAGAGCAGGCAATGGACCTGCTGAATGAATATGCACCTGAACATCTGATCCTGGCTTGCAACAATGCGGAGCAGCTGGCTGAACGGGTCATCAATGCCGGTTCTGTTTTCCTGGGACATTTTTCTCCGGAGAGCGTAGGGGACTATGCCAGCGGTACTAACCATGTGCTGCCGACCAATGGATATGCCAGGGCTTACAGCGGGGTAAGCCTGGATAGTTTTGTGAAAAAGATCACTTTTCAGCAACTGACGCGGGAAGGTATCCGGCAGATCGGGCGTAGTGTGGAGCTGATGGCGGAAGCGGAAGGGCTGCAGGCCCATGCGAATGCGGTCAGTGTAAGGCTAAAGGATGTCTAAAACGATTTTGTATGTATACCTTCCGATTGATACCCAAAGAGGAGATCTCTTCTATTATCCCATTCCTGCAAATTCTGAATGATAAAATAGACGAAGGGACTTTGCACAACCGGCTGAATGAAATGGTAGAAGAGGGCTACGAATGCGTGGGTGCATACGATGAAGAAAGGCTGATCGGGATCTCCGGACTCTGGACCCTTACTAAATACTATGTAGGCAAGCATATTGAACCGGATAATGTGGTGATATTGCCGGAATACCGGGGGAGGGCCGTTGGGGAGCAGTTGATGGACTGGATCTATGCTTATGGGCGATCAAAGAGCTGCCTTGCTTCGGAATTGAATTGTTATGTAACGAATAGCGGAGGACAGAAGTTCTGGGCTAATCAGGGATATAAGATCATCGGGTTTCACTATCAGAGGCAGTTGTGAGGTAGAACAGCCGCGAAATAAAAAGGATAAAGCGTCAAAATTTAAAATAATAACATAAATAAAAGTCATGTCTTTTGATCTGAATGCTTTGCTTAGGGCCAATATAAGATCATTGGTGCCCTACGCCTCTGCGAGGGATGAATTTAAGGGAGAGGCGCAGGTATTTCTGGACGCCAACGAGAATAGCCTGGGGTCGCCGCTGACCCGCTGGTATAATCGTTATCCGGACCCTCATCAATGGAAGGTGAAAGAGGCCCTCAGCAAAATAAAGGGTATACCGCCCCAGCATATTTTCCTGGGAAATGGCAGTGACGAATGCATTGATATCTTATACCGGGCCTTTTGTGTGCCGGGCAAGGACAATGTGATCATCAACCCGCCTACCTATGGCATGTATGAAGTGAGCGCTCATATCAATGATGTAGAGGTGAGGCGAGCTGTATTGCTGGATGATTTTCAGCTGGACCTCGTGCACCTGGAGACGCTGGTAGACGAAAATACCAAGATCATCTGGCTTTGCTCGCCCAATAACCCAACCGCCAATTCCATGAACCGGCAGGATATCGAGATCATCTTAAATAATTTCCCTGGTCTGGTGGTCGTGGATGAAGCGTATATTAATTTCTCCCGTCACCGGTCGTTTATCCAGGAGCTGGCCGACTATCCCAACCTGGTGGTGTTACAGACGATGAGTAAGGCCTGGGGGCTTGCGGGGCTCCGGCTCGGGATGGCTTTTGCGAGTGAATCCATTATCGAAGTGTACAATAAGGTGAAGCCGCCCTACAATATCAGCCAGGCTTCCCAGGAACTGGTACTGAAGGCGTTGGAGGAGACAGAGCAGGTCAATGATATGATCCGGTCCCTGGTTGCGCTACGCGAACAGCTGGCCTCAGCGCTGACGGAATTGCCGCTTGTTCTGAAGGTATATCCCAGCGACGCGAATTTTCTACTGGTAAAAGTGACGGAGGCCCGGGCTCTCTATGAATATCTCCTGCAGGATGGGATCGTAGTACGGGATCGCAGCAAAGTGGAGTTATGCGAGGGTTGTCTTCGCATAACGGTGGGCACGGAGAGAGAAAATAAGGAGTTGGTAAAGGCGCTGCAGGCATACCCCCGGGAGCAGCGATAGCCTAAGATACCGAGGGGAACAGCGACAGTCTAAGAGAAAAATTAGTAGGCCGGGAGATGGCTACCTGGGAACCGATCGGGGATCGAATGGAGATTTTAAATTAAATTACGGTCTCTAAGCTGATTTCCACGGAGTTTCCTAAAGCCATTCCTTAAAAATACTTTAATATGAAACAACGAATCGTAACATCGAAAAAATTGCTTTTCAAAGCTTCTTATCTGCTGCTGGGTCTCTGTATGACCGGCCTGATCGCTTGCGCCGGAGGCGATAACAAAACGCCCGCTTCTTCCGGGCCTGGGCCTGCCGCTCCTGCTGCGGATACCAGCATTAAGTTCCCGGAAGGTTTCAGCGCTGTGACGGTGGTGGATGCATTTGGGAAGACCCGGCATATTGCCGTAACGCCCGGAGGCGTCGTGTTTGTAAAACTGGCTAAGCTGAAGGATGGAAAGGGCATCTATCGCCTGCAGGATACGAATGGGGATGGAAAAGCCGACAAGGTCTTCGGGTTCGGCAATTTTCCGGGTACGGGCATCGCCGTAAAAAATGGCTATCTCTATGCTTCTTCCGACGAAGAGGTATTCCGGTTCAAGCTGGACGCCAATGATAATGTCGTCAACCCGGACAAACCGGAAAGGATC
>DATMGS010000046.1:0-45684 GCA_035555335.1 Puia sp. | reverse complement strand
CCAAATTTCAGGAAGGACTTTAGGGTACCATTTAGCTTCAGGGCTTGTTTCTGAAGTCATTATAAAATTACAATTTTGGGGCTACCGTTGTCTCCTTTATTCAACGGAGTACTCGCAGTCCTGTCATTTTAGGACGAGTCAGTATGCTAATATTCTACGCTAGATTATGACCATGATCCTTATAGTCACGTAGGATTTATCCAATTCGACTACAATGTTGGAAAGACTTCCTGGACCTTAATTGTCGGTCTGCAGCCAAATGATTTTGCCGAAAGCCCGAACAAAAACATCTAACACTCAATGGATATTTATGTAAATACAATAGAATCTTGTTTTGCAATGGAACACTCTCGGGTAGCAACGGCCGCCAGATGACGGTTTGTGATTTTCGTTGCCTGCTATTTTGCTGATTTGTGACGACCCAGCGATTCCACAGCCAGCGTAAGTACCTTATGCATTGCGGAGAAAGATGTTTCCCGTTCGTAGTCAGCTTTCGTTTTATAGGCCACGACGACGTCGACAGCCGGAAAGACTGATATACTTTGCCCGCCATTTCCAAAGGCCGAGCATGCATCCCTGAAACGGTCGTCGGAAACTTGCTGCCAGAGCCACCACATATAACCATACCCAAAATGATATCCGGTGTTCCGGAAAAGGGGGATATGGCTGTCTATCTCTGTAAACTCCGTCCGTGGTCTAAGTATTTCGTTGACCCACGATTCATCGACAACCTGCCGGTCTCCCCATCTCCCTTTGTTCAGCACGAGCTGACCGATCCTTGCCATGTCCCTTGTAGAGAACCACATGGGATAGGCCGGGTATTCGGATCGGGTGGTATCGCCCTCTTTATGCTGAAGCGACCGGCGCCAGTCCTGCATGTGCAAGGGCTCTGCCAACACCCTTTCGACCTCGTCATAGATATTTCGGCCGGTGAGTTTCTCAAAAATGTATCCAGCCACGTTAAAATCCCAGTTGCTGTAAAGCCAATAAGTGCCTGGTTTAACTAAACCTCGCTTGGGGGCATATTCCAGGAAGTCGCCCGGATAGCTCGCCGGGTGGAACACGCCGGACCTCGCGGAAATGAGATCCCGGATGGTGGCCTGTCTCTCCACGGGGAGTAGACCGCCTATATCATCGACGGCCAGTTCTTTCAACGACTTATCGAGGTTGATGACGCCCGCTTTTACATACGCTCCGTATAGCAGCGCAAGGACACTCTTGCGACAAGACGCAATAAAACTGTTTTCTTCGAGATCGCCATGGGTAAAAACGACTTTACCTTTAAAGGTCATCATAAAACCGGTGATCTGTGTGCTATCGATGATAAATTTTTTCAGTTTGCCGAGCCGGTCCGGATTCCATCCTTCGTGCTCCGGGTTGTCCAGTGTTCTCCATGCATCGGTCGCGGTTCCCGGCGCCTGCGGAGGCATCTTTTTTGCCGTAAACAGTATGTTCCCGCCGTTTTTTAATACCAGTTTGTCAATGGTTTTCCCATTGCTGGCGGTGAACTCGCCGAACTGCGAGGGCGAGCTCAACAGAAAGAAAGTATTGTTACCGGTAAAATACATTTTCTCCGTTCTTCTCGCCGTCAATTGCAATCCATGCCCCTCTTTTTCGATTACAATATTCATAGCGGGATTATCGACCTGGTAGGTCCCGGCGTAGTGGTCGGCCAGCGTGTCGGGTATGGCTACCAGTTTGCGGACTTCCGGGTTATAAAAGTCCTTCCAGTGATAAACGACGGACACACCGTTAACAATCTCATCGATCAAAGCCTGTCCGTTGTCCGAATTTGTCAATACCACCACTCCTGAGCCAGTCGAAAAATTGCCATAGAATTCACTCCGGTAGCCAATGTTCGCGCCGATATGCCAAAAGTATTTTTGCCCGCCCTTCTCCTTGATAAAGACGCCCAGGGCGGCGTCCGATCCCTTTAAGAAAGGGGTCAGCATTCTGTTAACCGTCGCATATTGGAGGAGAGCCGATTGAGCTTTTTGAAGGGAGCGCTGAATGGAAATGACAAATTTCGCATAGTCGGTGGCCGTTGTCCATAGGCCGTCCGGCGCCAATTCCGGATAGACATAATACCCTCCTGGTATCTCCTTTCCGGATTGATCATAGGCCTTCGCAAAGTCTTTCCATTTTTCACCAAGCGGTTGGGAATAGGTGCTATGCTGCATGCCGATAGGCCTGAGTACCATTTGTTCAATCAGGCTGTCATAACTCTTTGCGACATTGTCCTCGATGATCTTCCGCATGATTACGGTGCCTCCTCCTGAATATTCAGTTCTTGTCTCCGGTGGGAAAAGTGGGCTTAGCGCCTCGTTGTTGGCAGGGAGTTTACCGTCCAGGATTTCATTGATTGAAGGCAGGGTTTGGCCTTTCGGATAGCCTCTGAACCCATGCAGGCCGAGCCCGGCCGTGTGGCTTAACAAATGGCCGAGGGTAATGGGTCTGTTTCTGGAGAAATCATTGTCCGGGAAAGTCCAGGTTTTCAGGTATTGCCTGATATCTTTGTCCAGGGACAATTTCCCATCCTGGACCAACTTCATGATCAGGAAACCATTCACGGCCTTGCTCATGGAGGCGGCCTGGTAGAGGGTATTTACACCTGCCTTTCGCCCTTCATTTTCATCGGCGAGCCCGTAGGTTTTTGCCCATTCGATCTTACCCTGATTGATGACGGCAACGGAGACCGAAGGCACCCCATAGAATTTCATCCGGTCATAGATGTTGTGGACATTTTCGCTGTCCGCAAAAACGATTTGTGCATTTGTCAATAACCCATCTTCGACCTTTGCGATTTGGGAATTTACAGGGGTTTGCGCAAAAGTAAAGTTGATGCTGAAAATACACGAAAGTATAAGAGATAATTTATTGATCATGGCGTTGTTTTCTTACCATTAAATAATATATTCCAAAACCGATGGAGATAAAAACAGACTCGACACCATAAGGCAGCGGGGATCTTTCCGCGGGAAAAGGAATAAATTCGAGTACGATTAAACCCAGGCCGCCAAAAAACAAAAGTAAACACCATTTAAGGAGCTCCAGTTGCCATCCATCCGGCTTAAAAAGTTTTTCAACGATCCTTTCATTCAGCGGGATCGACTCTGCGATGCGTTTCTTTAACTTGTAATTGAGGATGGCCGTCGTAAGAATCACTACTGCAATCAGCAAAGCTATCATGACAATAAAAGGCGCTATTGATTTTAATATCATTGCATTTTCTTTGAGTTGACTTATTTGTCAACAAAAAGTACGGGTGGGTTGCAAATTCTGCTATTTTTTTGCAACCTTTTATGAAAAACCGTTGTCTAATATTACATGCTTGACGACAACGAGTTGGTTTCCAGGGTGGTTTCCGGAGACCTAAGGGCATTTAATCTGTTGGTAGAACAATACCAGCGCCTTGTTTTTCATGTCGTCGGCAAGATGATTGATAATCAACAAGATGTGGAAGACGTTTGCCAGGAAGTGTTTATAAAGATATATAGAGGATTACACCTGTTTGGGTTTCGTTCCAAGCTTTCCACCTGGATTGCGAGTATCGCATACCTGAGCTCTGTCAACCATTTGAAAAAAGCGAAGAAGTATCCTTTGGCCTTTGAACAGCCCGATTTAGAGAAATTAACCCTGGCTGATGCAAATCTGGTGGAAGAATTGACCCAAAAGAATTTGACCACGAACATACATAAGATGGTCAACCGGCTGCCGCCATTGTACAAAGTGCTGGTGAATTTGTATCATTTTCATGGCTTCTCCTATCTGGAAATGGTGAAAATTACCGGTATTCCGGAAGGAACTATAAAAAGCTATCTTTTCAGAGCCCGGAAAATGCTTAAAGATCAAATAATAGCAAAATAAAGAAGATGAGTGAAATAACCGACGATCTTATTCAGCAATCCCTGGAGGCAGGTGGCCCTTTGCCTGTCGATCTGACTTCCTCTGCAGAAAAAGAGGTGGAGGTTTACAGGGTGATTTTTGAAGGTCTGAAGAGGGAGCCATTCGTTTCGATACGACCGGATTTTCCAACAAAGGTGATACAAAAAATAAAAACGAAAAATCGCGTCAGGGATATCGGTTTTTACTCACTGATTGCTATGATTACTGTTGCAGGCATGGCAGGCATTTATTATTTACTCGAATTATTGGATAAAAAAAGTGCGAATCAATATGTTGCTTTTACCGTTCACTATAAGTGGATTCTCATATATATTTTATGTTCCATTTTAATCGTTCAATACCTGGATCAAAAAATTAGCAGGGGGAGGTCAAAAAACTTGGGTTCTTCTAATTTTATATAAAGGATCTCTTCCTCCACAAGAATGGTGTTATTCGGTGTAGTATCCTTACAAGATAGTAAACGGTTATCCGACTGTAAGTAAAAAAGTTAAGATTTTTTAAAATCTAAAATACCAGCAATTTATTTGGTCGAACCATAGAATGCAACAGCTGCCTCACAGCATTCCTATCGCCGACCACCACCACCTGCTCCTTCTATGTTTAAGAATATAGAAGGACCATCACCCGTCATGCTTCCCCTTTAGGGGGTTGGACAAACAGCCCTTCTGGTAACGGCGTATTTTTGATTGGCAGTGGGGAATTCATAATATATTCCAAAGAATAGATGGTTTGGGAGGGTTTTAGGTTAAAATAACTTAATAATCAGGTAAATTACGGTACGAATACATCGTATGAATGTATTTTCTTTGGTTCTTCGGAGATGACCTTATCCGAAGAGCTGCCAGGAGTTTACTATTCAATAACGATGCTTTAACCATTCGTACATGTCAAAAAACAAGTTCCTCTTCCCTTTTATTCTCGTCACTTCTTTGTTCTTTTTATGGGGTTTTGCCTACGGGTTATTGGATGTGCTGAACAAGCATTTTCAGGAGACGTTGAACATCACCCGGTCGCGGTCTACCCTTCTTCAAGCTGCTTATTTCGGGGCTTATTTTCTGATCGCTCTGCCGGCCGGTTTATTTATGAATAAATATGGCTATAAAAAAGGGATCATCATAGGTCTGTTGCTGTATGCCACGGGGGCTTTTTTGTTTTATCCTGCGGCCGAACAATCGAACTTCAATTTTTTTCTGCTGGCTTTATTCATTCTCGCGTCGGGGCTGACCTGTCTGGAGACTGCCGCCAACCCTTATGTGACTGTCCTGGGGTCGCCGCAAACCTCGGAATCAAGGCTTAATCTTTCTCAATGCTTTAACGGTGTAGGATCCTTTTTGGGCCCTATCATTGCCGCTTTCTTGTTTTTTGGAGGAGGGCAGAGTCATAATCTTGATTCTGTTAAGATGATCTATATCATTATCGGTGTGGTGGTGCTGCTTGTAGCGGGATTATTCGTTCGGACGAAGCTGCCTGAGATCAAGGAGACGGAGATCGTGTCTTCGCAGGAGCTCGATAAAAAGCCTTTAGCCAGTCATTCGCATTTTATAGGCGGTGTGATAGCACAGTTCTTTTATGTAGCGGCACAGGTAGGTATTGCCGCTTTGTTCATCAACTATTGTACGGAGGCCAAAGTGGGGATCGATAATGCCAAGGCTTCCACGCTTCTTTCCTATAGCCTTGCCTTGTTTACGATCGGCCGGTTTATCGGTACGGCTTTAATGCGGAAGATCGCTCCTAATAAGCTGCTGACGGTCTATGCAATCATCAATATCGGGCTGTGCGGGCTGGTGATCCTGAATAAGGAATGGTTGTCGGTTTATGCGCTGATGACGCTATTCCTGTTTGAATCGATCATGTTCCCGACGATCTTTGCGCTAGGTATAAAAGATACGGGACATAATACGAAGAAGGCTTCGTCTTTTATCATCATGTCGATCGTGGGAGGGGCGCTGGTGCCTTATTTAATGGGGACGCTGGCTGACAGCCATCATTCTACGGCCTTCTCCTACATTGTGCCGCTGGTTTGTTTTATCGTAGTTGCGTGGTACGGATGGAAAGGGTACCGGGTAAAGAATGGGGTCGGCTCCGCCGATGTGAAAGTTGCTTTCAGACACTAAAAAAATAACCGTGGAAAGATATACGTTGACATTGGATTTGAAAGATGACGCGAAGCTCATAGCGGAATATGAAGTCTATCATCGGGCAATCTGGCCGGAGATCCGGAAGAGCATCGCGGAGGCGGGTATTACGGATATGGAGATCTATCGGTTGGGCAATCGTCTGTTCATGATCATGGAGACGGGGCCGGACTTTACCTTTGAGAAAAAAGCGGCGATGGATGCGGCTAATCCGAAAGTGCAGGAGTGGGAGCAATTGATGTGGAAGTATCAGCAGCCGATTCCGGGGAGTCAACCGGGGGAGAAATGGAGGCTGATGGAGAAAATATTTTCTTTAAACCAGTAATATAAAAAATATGTTCGATTTGCAGCACAAACATGCGGTGATCACCGGCGCGGGCAGCGGGATCGGTAAGGCCGTGGCTCTCCTGCTGGCGAAGCAGGGCGCTATGGTACATGTAACAGATGTCAATGAAGCACAGGCCGCGGAGGCGGTAAAAGAGATCGAAGCGGCGGGTGGAAAGGCCACTGCGCAGGTAGCAGACGTATCCGATCAGCAGCGGGTGCTGGCTTTGTTTGCCGCTTTGCCAGGGATCGATATCCTGGTGAACAGCGCGGGGGTATCGCATATCGGCTCTGCGGAGACGACGGGGGAAGCTGATTTCGACCGCTTGTATAATGTGAATGTAAAGGGTGTCTATAATTGTTTGCATGCGGCCATCCCTTTGATGAAAAAGAATAAAGGGGGTGTGATCGTGAATATGTCTTCGATTGCGGCGATTGTAGGATTGCCGGACCGATTTGCCTATTCGATGACCAAGGGGGCGGTATCTGCGATGACGCTGTCCGTGGCAAAGGATTATATCCATGACAATATCCGCTGCAACAGTATTTCTCCTGCGCGGGTGCATACTCCTTTTGTAGACGGGTTCCTTAAAAAGAACTATCCGGGGAAGGAAGCGGAGATGTTCGAGAAGCTGTCGAAGACGCAGCCGATCGGGCGGATGGCCAGGCCGGAGGAGATCGCGGCGCTGATCCTGTATCTATGCAGTGATGAGGCGTCTTTTATTACGGGCTGCGATTACCCGATCGATGGTGGGTTTACGAGGTTGAATAACTAGCCCCCCACCCCCTGCCCCCAAGCCCCCTAAAGGGGGTCAGAAAGGGAGTTATGATATAAAAACACTAAAAATATATTTATGAAGTTAATACGACATGGCAGCCTGGAAAATGAAAAGACGGGCATCGTTCTGAATGACAAATACTATGACACTTCTGCTTTCGGGCAGGATTATAATGAAGCGTTCTTTGCCACGGGCGGGCTGGAGAAATTGAAGGATTTCGTCGAGCAGCATAAGGCGCCGGGCGGTGGCACGCGTCTTCCCCAGGTACCTGCGGGCGCCAGGCTGGGTTCTCCGATAGCGCGTCCTTCCAAGATCGTCTGTATCGGGCTGAACTATGCCGACCATGCGAGGGAGACCGGGGCTACGCCCCCTCCGGAGCCGGTCATTTTCATGAAGTCGACCACGGCTCTTAGCGGGCCTGCGGACGATATCATGATTCCCCGCAACTCCAAAAAAACGGATTGGGAAGTGGAGCTGGCGGTCGTCATCGGAAAAAAAGCCAGCTATGTCACGGAAGAAGAGGCTTTGGACTATGTGGCGGGTTATGTCCTGCACAACGACGTTTCCGAGCGGGAGTTCCAGATCGAGCGGAGCGGCACCTGGGATAAGGGCAAGGGCTGTGATACATTCGCTCCTTTGGGACCGTGGATGGCCACGCCTGATGAAATGGGCGATATCGATAAGCTGCGGTTGTGGCTTACCGTAAACGGAAAGACCATGCAGGACGGGTCGACGGCTAATTTTATCTTCCGGATCCCCCACCTGATCTCTTATACGAGTCAATTTATGACTTTGTTGCCGGGAGATGTGATCTCCACGGGCACGCCGGCCGGGGTAGCCATGGGTATGAATCCGCAGGTATACCTGAAACCGGGCGACCTGGTGGAGCTGGGGATCGATAACCTGGGTAAGACACAACAGAAGGTGGTGGCATACAGCCCCGCCCGCTAAGGGGAACGTATTATTTCGAAAGATTGCTGTATGAAAATAGACGCACATCAACATTTCTGGAAGTTCGATCCTATCCGCGACAGTTGGATAGGGGCTGATATGAAAGTGATCCAGAAAGATTTCTTACCGGTGGACTTATGGCCTGTGCTGGAAGCGGCCGGTATTACGGGATCGGTGGTTGTACAATCCGATCAGTCGGAGGAGGAGAACGAATTCCAGCTGGAGAATGCCAGGCGGTTCGATTTCATCAAGGGGGTCGTGGGATGGGTGGATCTGCAGACGCCTTATGTGGAAGAGAAGCTGGCTTATTACCGGGCTTTTCCCAAGCTGAAGGGTTTTCGTCATGTGCTGCAGGGGGAGAAGGACCGGGCGCTGATGCTGAAGCCTGCTTTTAAAAAAGGTATCGGGCTGCTGCAAAAGTTCGGGTTTACCTACGACATCCTCATCTTTCCGGATCAACTGGGATATACCCGCGAGTTCGTGGCTTCTTTTCCGGATCAGCCTTTTGTGATCGATCATATTGCCAAGCCTTATATCAGGGACAAAAAGATCATAGCCGAATGGAAGTCGGATATCCGGGCCGTTGCGGCTTGTGAGAATGTGTCCTGTAAGATCTCGGGCATGGTGACGGAGGCGGATTGGAAAAACTGGAAGCCGGAAGATTTCAGACCCTACCTGGATGTGGTGGTAGAGGCATTCGGGCCGTCGCGGATATTGTATGGATCGGACTGGCCGGTATGCCTGGTGGCTGCTTCTTATCAGCAGGTGTGGGAGCTCGCCCAAGATTATTTTTCGACTTTTTCGAAGGAGGAGCAGGCGAGCTTTTTCGGCGGCAACGCGATAAAATTTTATAATCTTTAAAAGCGCCTTGCTTCGGGAACCGGGTGACCGGCAACCGGGAGGGGCAAAAAGAATGAATCATGGACTTACAATTAAAAGATAAAGTGATCCTCGTATCGGGCGGCGCCAAAGGGATCGGCGAAGGGATCTGCAAAGTGCTGGCCAGTGAAGGCGCTATTCCTTTTATTATCGGAAGGAGTGAGTCCGATAACCTTGTGACGGTAGCTGCCATCGAGGCGGCGGGCGGGAAGGCGTATCAGTTTACAGCCGAGCTGACGGAACCTTCGGCTTGTGAGCAGGCGGTGAAAGCAGCGCTGGACAAGACGGGCAGGATCGACGGGCTGGTGAACAATGCCGGTGTCAATGACGGGGTGGGGCTGGAGTCGGGCAATTACGAAGCATTCCTCGCCTCCCTGCATAAAAATGTGGTGCATTATTATTTACTGGCGCATCATGCGCTGCCTGCGCTGCGGAAGTCGAAGGGCGCTATCGTCAATATCAGCAGTAAGACGGCTGAGACGGGGCAGGGTAATACCTCGGGGTATGCGGCTGCCAATGGGGGGCGTAATGCGCTCACCCGGGAATGGGCGGTGGAGCTGCTGAAAGACGGCATCCGGGTGAACGCGATCATCGTAGCGGAATGCTGGACGCCGTTGTACGAGAAATGGGTTAAGACGCTGGCGAATCCGGAGGAGAAGCTGAAGGAGATCGTACAGAAGATTCCCTTAGAGAACAGGATGACGACGTCGGAAGAGATTGCGAATATGACGGCTTTCCTGCTGTCGGGGCGGTCGAGTCACACGACGGGGCAGCTGATCCATGTAGACGGCGGGTATGTGCATCTGGACAGGGCATTGGCGAATGCGTAGATTATAATAGAAAAAATGAAAGCATTAGTTTGTATAAAACCCGGAGAGTTTGAATACCGGGAGATCGATGCTCCGCTGGCTGCGCCGGGGCAGGCCATTATAAAGATCCGGCGGATCGGCATTTGCGGGACAGATCTGCATGCCTTCGAGGGGACGCAGCCTTATTTTGAATATCCCCGGATACTGGGGCATGAGCTATCGGGTGACCTGGTAGATTTTGACAAGGCGCCGGGTTTCGTGCCGGGAGAGGCGGTGACCATTATCCCGTATTTCAATTGCGGGGTTTGTATCGCGTGCAGGAATGGAAAGCCCAATTGCTGTGTTACGATGAAGGTATGCGGCGTGCATGTAGATGGGGGGATGGTGGAATATTTATCCGTTCCTTCTTCTTCGCTGGTACATGGAGAGGGGCTCAGCTATGATGAGCTGGCATTGGTGGAACCGCTGGCGATTGGAGCGCATGCTGTGCGAAGGGCGGCGGTGACGGAGGGCGAGTTCGTGCTGGTCATAGGTGCGGGGCCTATCGGGCTGGGGACAATGGAGTCGGCGCGAATTGCGGGAGGAGAAGTAATTGCTATGGACATCAATGAGGGCCGGCTGAAATTCTGCCGGGACCGGCTTCATTTATTACATACGGTGAATGCGGGTTCGGAAGATGTGATGGCTCAGCTCCGGCATATCACCCGGGGAGAGATGCCTACGGTGGTGATCGATGCCACGGGCAGCCGGGGGGCTATCAATAATGCTTTTCAATACCTGGCGCATGGAGCGCGGTATGTGCTGGTCGGGTTGCAGAAAGGAGAGATCCAGTTCAGCCATCCTGAGTTTCACAAGCGGGAGGCGACGTTGATGAGCAGCCGGAATGCTACGCGGGAAGATTTCGCGCGGGTGATGGATTCGATGAGAAGGGGGCTGATCGCTCCGACTACGTATATCACCCACCGTGTTGCTTTTGGACAGGTGAAAGAGGAATTCGGGAAATGGCTGGATCCGGCTAATGGGGTTATCAAGGCGATGGTGGAATTATAAAAAAAGATATTACATGATAAAAAAGATTTTACTGTCGTTGCTGCTGGCCGGGCCGGCTGTCGGAATGTCTCTTTCGGCGCAGGACCTGAAGCTCTGGTATAAGCATCCGGCGGGGACCTGGACGGAAGCGTTGCCGGTGGGTAACGGGCGGCTGGGAGCGATGGTATTCGGAAGGGTAGGGGAAGAGTTGATCCAGCTGAATGAAAGCAGCTTATGGTCGGGTGGGCCGGTGAAAACGAATGTAAATCCGGAGGCGCCCGCTTATCTGCCGCAGGTCCGGGAAGCGTTGCTGAAAGAGCAGGATTATACGAAGGCAGCCACGCTGACGAAGAAGATACAGGGACTGTTTTCCGAGTCTTACCTGCCGATGGGCGATCTGCTGATCCGGCAGGATTTTAAAGGCGCTGCTCCGTCTGCCTATTACCGTGACCTGGATATCCATGATGCGATCTCCACGACTACGTTTACGATCGACGGAACGGAATTTACCCGGCAGGTCTTTGTCTCGGCGCCTGACCAGGTGATCGTGATCCGGTTGTTGTCGGGCAAGGCGGGTGGATTGAATTTCACGGCGGGCCTGAAGAGCCAGCTGCATTATGAAACGGCGCCGGCAGGTGCGGATGAATGGGTGTTGAAGGGGAAGGCTCCTGCCCATGTGGATCCGAGCTATTATAATCCCAATAAAGAACCTATCGTATATACGGATAGCAATGGTTGTAACGGCATGCGCTTCGAGATGAGAATAAAGGCGTCGGCGAAGGATGGTACTGTTACGGCCGATAGCAGCGGCTTGCATGTCAGCAATGCCACGGAAGTGACGCTGCTGCTCTCGGCTGCCACCAGTTTTAACGGGTATGATAAATGTCCTGATAAAGAAGGAAAGGATGAGAACCGGCTGGCGAAGGATTGGCTGGATAAGGCGGGGACGAAGTCGTGGGATACGTTATTGGAAAAGCACCGGATGGACTTCCACCGTTATTTTGACAGGGTGTCTTTTATCCTGAAGGATACTGGCGCGACCACTGCTGCCTTACCTTCCGACGAACGGCTGAAGGCGTATACGGCGGGTGCTTATGATCCGGGTTTGGAGAGTCTGTACTTCCAGTTTGGCCGGTACCTGCTGATCTCGAGTTCGCGGCCCGGGGGGCAGGCTGTCAATCTGCAGGGGCTTTGGAATAAAGAATTGAGAGCTCCCTGGAGCTCCAATTATACGATCAATATCAATACGCAGATGAATTACTGGCCTGCGGAGGTGACGAACCTGTCGGAAATGCATGAGCCGCTGTTTGACCTGATCGGAGAAATCGCCACGACGGGGAAGACGACGGCTAAGGAGTTCTATAATCTGGACGGCTGGGTAGCGCATCATAACTCCGATATCTGGGCGCTCTCGAACCCGGTGGGTGACAGAGGGCAGGGAGATCCGAAATGGGCGAACTGGTCGATGGGGGGAAATTGGTTGTGCCAGCATTTGTGGGAGCATTACCAGTTCACGGGGGACAAGGCCTTTTTGAAAGAAAGGGCTTATCCGTTGATGAAGGGTGCGGCTACGTTCTGCTTGGGGTGGCTGGTGGAAGACAAGGATGGCTGGCTGGTGACGGCGCCTTCGCTGTCTCCTGAGAACGATTTTTTCTATGCTCCGGGCAAACAGGGTAGTGTATCCGTAGCGACGACGATGGATATGTCGATCATCTGGGACCTGTTTACTAACCTGATCGATGCGGCCAATGTATTGGGGATCGATGCGAATTTCCGGGACTTGCTGATCGCGAAGAAAAAGAAATTGTATCCGCTTCATATCGGACATAAGGGTAACCTGCAGGAATGGTATAAGGATTTTGAAGATGTGGAGGTGCATCACCGTCATACGTCGCACCTGTTCGGACTACATCCCGGCCGCCAGATCTCGCCTATTACGACGCCGGCTTTTGCGGCGGCGGCCAGGAAAACGCTGGAGATACGAGGGGATGAGGGTACGGGCTGGAGCAAGGCCTGGAAGATCAATTTCTGGGCGCGGCTGCTGGACGGGAACCATACCTATTTGTTGCTGCGGCAGTTGTTGAAATACAGCAGCGAGACGGAGACCAACTATAAAGAAGGCGGGGGTACGTATCCGGATTTCTTCGATGCGCATCCTCCTTTCCAGATCGACGGCAACTTTGGAGGAACGGCTGGGATCGCGGAGATGTTGCTCCAGAGTCATTTGGGGGAGTTGCATCTGCTGCCTGCCCTGCCCGATGCCTGGAAAGTGGGACAGGTCAAGGGGCTGCGGGCCAGAGGGGGATATGAGGTGGATATGAACTGGGAGAATCACCGGTTGGTAAGCACCCGGATAAAGGCTCTGGAAGGAGGTCTCTGTAAGGTAAGAACGGCCGGGCCTGTGATGCTGGCCGGGAAAAAGATCCGTTCTGTCCGTGCGGCCAGTCACGGGTATTTGGTGTCTTTTCCTACGGAAAAAGGAAAGACTTATGATCTGATAACGTTGTAGTAAAAAGGAAGACAGATGATCTGATAGCTTTGTAATTTTGTAACATGATGCAACGAGTATTGTCTTTTGGTGAACTATTGTTAAGAATATGTCCGGATACCGGCGGGGAATGGCTGCAAAAGAATGAGCTGTCTTTCTATGTCGGCGGGGCGGAGGCGAATGTAGCCACGGCGCTGGCCACCTGGGGGATTCCTTCTGCCTATTTCACGGCCCTGCCTGAAAATCTTATGTCCCGCCAGGTGACGGGTTACCTGGAACAACGAAAGATCGATACTTCCCGGATCCTGTACCAGGGAGAGCGGCTGGGGCTTTATTTCCTGCCCCAGGGGAAGGACCTGAAGAATGCGGGGGTGATCTATGACAGGGCCCATTCTTCTTTTGCGGAGCTGCAGCCGGGCAGTATCGACTGGGATGCCGTATTGGAGGGAGTGAGCTGGCTGCATTTCAGCGCTATCTGCCCCGCATTGAACAGCCGCGTAGCGGGTATTTGTGAAGAAGTCTTACAGGCCGCGGCAGCAAAAAACATTACTATTTCTCTGGATCTGAACTACCGGCCCAAGCTCTGGCAGTATGGAGCGACACCCGTTTCGGTGATGCCCGGGCTGGCGAAATATTGTGATGTGATCATGGGGAATCTCTGGGCGGCCGACAAGATGCTGGGTATCCCGGTCGACCGCGCGATCTCGGAGGGCAGCAAGTCTGAAGATTACAGGCGGGAAGACTATCTGCGGCATGCGGATCGGACCAGTGAAAAAATAAAGGAGCTCTTTCCGAAGGCGGGGATCGTGGCCAATACTTTTCGTTTTGATAAAGGGGCCGGCGGTATACAGTACTATACGACGTTATGGTCGGACAAAAAGTTATATCAGTCCACGGAATATGCGGCGGATAAGATCGTGGATAAGGTAGGGAGCGGGGATTGTTTTATGGCGGGACTTATCTATGGCAGATACAAGGGGCTGCCTTTGCAGGAGACCCTGGAATTTGCTACGGCGGCTGCATTTCTCAAATTATTCATCACGAGTGATGCCACCGATCAAAAGGTGGACGAAATCGAAAAATTTATCCAAACATATGAGCGATAAGAAAGTCATTCTGCAAAGCATATTAGATCAGGGTATGCTGCCGTTGTTTTACTGGGACAGCGCTACGGTAAGCCTGGAAGTGATCCGGACCTTGTATAGGGCGGGGGTGCGGTCGCTGGAATATACCAACCGGGGACCGGCGGCCCTGGAGAACTTCCGCTATCTGAAGGCTACGCTGGTTGCGGAGGCTCCTGATCTTTACCTGGGAATTGGGACGGTGAAGTCGGTGGCAGAGGCGGAGGCCTTTATAAAGGCGGGTGCTGATTTCATCGTGTCTCCCATTGTCAACGGGGAAGTGGCGGCTTTGTCGGAGAAGGCGGGACTGCTGTGGATACCGGGTTGTATGACTCCTACGGAGATCTTTCTGGCGCAGCAGCACAAGGCGGCGCTGATCAAGATCTTTCCGGCCAATATCCTGGGGCCTGAGTTCATCAGCTCGATCCGTGAATTATTCCTCGGGCAGCTGTTTATCCCTACAGGCGGGGTGGAGCTGAATAAGGAGAATATACGGTCCTGGTTTAAGGCCGGGGTCTGTGCGGTAGGGATGGGGAGCCGGCTTATCAGCAAAGAGGTGCTTCAGCAGGAACAATACGATCTTTTATATAAAAATACGGTGATTGCCCTGGAGCTGGTAAGCGCCGTAAAGAACGAAATCTGAAAATATGAATCTTTCTAAAGACAATCTTTCGACGATCAAAACGCCGGGTGTCATTCTACCGGGAAAGGATATTTTCACGCTGCCGGAAAAGGTATTGCAGTTTGGAACCGGGGTCTTGTTAAGGGGGCTGCCGGATTATTTTATCGATAAGGCCAATCGCCAGGGAGTCTTCAATGGAAGGGTTGTGGTGGTGAAGTCTACGGATTCCGGGGGCGCCGACTCTTTCGACCGGCAGGATAGTCTGTATACGCTGTGTATACGAGGGATCGAGCAGGGCAAGAAGGTGGAAGAAAACGTTATTTGCTCGGCCATCAGCCGGGTGTTGTCGGCAAAAGGTCAGTGGCAGGAGATCCTGCAATGTGCGCATAATCCGGAGATGCAGGTCATTATTTCCAATACGACGGAGGTGGGGATACAACTGGTGGAGGCGGATATTGATTTCCGGAGCCAGACTCCTATCTCTTTTCCGGGTAAGCTGCTGGCGTTCCTGTATGAACGTTACCACGCCTTTGGGGGAAGTCCTGAGAGCGGGATGGTGATCGTGCCTACAGAGCTGATCGTCGACAATGGGAAGAAGCTGGCGGCTATTGTTAAAGAATTGGCGGTAAGAAATAAGCTGGAGGAAGGTTTTGTGGCATGGATGGAGCGGGATTGCCGGTTTTGCAGCTCGCTGGTGGACAGGATCGTGCCGGGCAAGCCGGATGCGGCGACCCTGGCGCAATTGCACCAGGATCTTGGGTATACGGATGATCTGTTAGCGATTTCCGAGGTTTATCGTCTTTGGGCGATCGAGGGGGATGAGAAGGTGCAGGCTGTGCTTTCTTTTGCGAAGGCCGATGCGGGGGTGATCATCCGCAAGGATATAGAGATCTTTCGCGAGCTGAAGCTGCGGCTTTTGAACGGGACGCATACGTTGAGCTGCGGGCTGGCATTTCTGTCGGGGTTTGCTACGGTCAGGAATGCGATGGATGATGCCGCTTTTGCTGCTTTTGTGACCGATCTGATGTTAAAGGAGATCGCTCCGGCCATTCCTTATACGCTGCCTTTACAGGAGGCGCAGGATTTCGGGATGCAGGTTTTGGACCGGTTCCGCAATCCGCATATTCAGCATCAATGGATCAGCATCACGATGCAATATTCTTCCAAGATGAAGATGCGGAATATTCCGGTATTGCTGCAGCATTATACCGTACAGGATACTCCTCCCCCGCACTTGTCGCTGGGATTTGCCGCTTACCTGCTGTTCATGCGGGCGGTGAAGAAGGAGGCCGACGGCTATAAGGGAGAATACCGGGGGAAGGCTTATCCTATCAATGACGATAAAGCGGGGATTTATTTTGAGCTATGGAAAGACGGGACGCCGGAGACGGTAGTGAACCGGGCGCTGAAAGACGAAGGGTTGTGGGGGTCGGATCTGACGGCGTTGAAAGGATTCGAGGCCTCGGTAAAGGCAGATCTGTTGACCTTGATCGATAAGGGCGCGATAGCTGCGCTGGCGCAGAAAAAGAGTACGGTCAAGTTGTGAGGAGGGGCATCGACATTTTTAAAAATGAAAAAAATCTTTATGAATACGCAACAAACTGTTCTGAAAGTTCATCCGGCCGATAATGTATTGGTAGCGTTGACTCCTTTGCCGAAGGGGGAGAAAGTGATCTATGAGGGAGTGGAATATACGATCCAGGATATCGTCAAGGCCAAGCATAAGTTCGCTACGACCGATCTGGCTCCCGGTGACCCGATCACGATGTATGGGGTATTGGTGGGCAAGGCGCAGGAAGCCATTAAAAAGGGCGGTCTCATCAGCACCGCCAATGTGAAGCATGCCGCCAGCGATTTTACGGTGGGAGAGCGGCACACGAATTGGGTGATGCCGGATGTGGCTCAATTTGCCGGCAGGTCCTTTAAGGGGTATCATCGTGCCGATGGCAGTGTGGGAACGGCCAATTACTGGGTGGTGGTGCCGATGGTGTTCTGTGAGAACCGGAACCTGGATGTGTTGCAACAGGCGTTGGTGACGGACCTGGGCTATGGCCGGAATAAGACGTACCAGGTACAGTCCAAGCAGCTGATCGATTTATATAAGGCTGGAAAAAGTGTGGAGCAGATCCTGGAGACGGATCTGAAGGCGGACTATGATAAAAATTCTTCCGAGCGGCTGTTTCCCAACCTGGACGGGATCAAGTTCCTCAATCACGATGGCGGATGCGGCGGCACGCGGCAGGATGCGCAGGCATTGTGTGGTTTGCTGGCCGGTTATATTACGCATCCGAATGTGGCTGGGGCGACGGTGTTGAGCCTGGGTTGTCAGAATGCGCAGGTGAGCATGCTGGAGGAAGAGATAAAGAAGCGTGCGCCGGAGTTTTCCAAGCCGCTGTATATATTAGAGCAGCAGAAAGTAGGGAAGGAGTCGGATCTTTTATCGGAGGCTATCAAGCAAACTTTTGCGGGGCTGATATTGGCCAATCAGCAGGTTCGTCAGCCGGCGCCGCTGAGCAAGCTGTGTATCGGACTTGAATGTGGCGGATCGGATGGTTTTTCCGGGATCTCGGCTAATCCGGCGATCGGTTATACCTCTGATCTGCTGGTAGCGTTGGGCGGTTCCGTTATCCTTTCGGAGTTTCCCGAGCTATGCGGGGTGGAGCAGAACCTGAGCGATCGTTGCGTGGATACGGATACGGCGGAGCGGTTTTCTTATCTGATGCGAACGTATAATGACAGAGCGAAGGCGGTCGGGTCGGGTTTTGATATGAATCCTTCTCCGGGTAATATCCGGGATGGGCTGATTACGGATGCGATCAAGTCTGCGGGGGCTGCCAAGAAGGGGGGGACTTCTCCTGTTACGGCGGTGCTGGATTACCCGGAGAAGGTCAGCAAGCCGGGGCTCAATTTGTTATGTACGCCGGGGAATGATGTGGAGTCGACTACGGCGGAAGTAGCTTCCGGGGCGAATATTGTTTTATTTACTACGGGGCTGGGAACGCCTACGGGCAATCCGGTAGCGCCGGTGGTGAAGATTGCCAGCAATACGGCGCTTTTCGATCGGATGCGGGATATCATCGATATCAATACGGGTACGATCATCGAGGGGACGGAGACGATCCAGCAGGCGGGGACGCGGATATTGGAATATGTGATCGGGGTGGCGAGCGGGGATATAGAGGTGGCGTCTATACGACATGTGCAGGATGACTTCATCCCCTGGAAGAGGGGGGTGTCGCTCTGACCGGGCTGCCGTTTTTTAGTTCATCCGTCGCTACCGTGACCAGTTGATCGCCGTCCCGGAGGTCTCCGAAAATTTCCACCTGATCTGCTGTTTCTCTGCCTTTCTGAACGGGTATCCATTCTGCATGTCCTTTTGTAATGCGTATGACGAAGATCTGTTGTGAATTGCCGGTTACGGCTGTTTTGGGAGCGATAAATACCTTTTTGTCATTGGTTAGGACGAGTGATACCCGGGCATACATACCTGGCAACAATCTTTTGTCTTTATTGAGTACATCCATTTCCAGCTGTTCGGTGCGCAACTGTGTATTCATACTTCCTGCCAGGCGGCTGATAAAAGCCGTAAAGTATTCTCCGGGCAAGGTTTTTACAGAAAAGTGAACGGTATCTTTTTGCCGGAAATAGGCTGTAGCTGCTTCCGGGGCATCGATGACCAGGCGTAATTTGGCTTGTTCTTCCAATACCAGCAGGGGTTTGGCGGAGCCCTGGCCGGCCGGCCCGGCGTAGGCGCCGGCATAGAGGTTGCGGGCGCTGATCACGCCATCGAAGGGGGCTCTGATCTGTAAATAGTTTTTCATAGCGGCTGCTTCCTGGTATCTTGAGCGGGCCGCCATTAAAGAGGCGCTGTCTGCGCTCATCGTACCATTGGCCATATCGAGATCGTTGGGTGAAATAGTACCTGGTATTTTACTGGTGCGGTATAGCCGGTCATAATTGGATTTGCTTACTTTATAATGCGCCTCCCTGGTATGGAGATCGGAGGCGGATGCGTTCAGGGCTTCGTCCAGCTCAGGGGCTTCCAGGGTTACCAGCAACTGATCTTTGTGGACTACGCTTCCGATATCCACATACATTTCTTTTACAAATCCATTGACTTTGGCATAGAGGTCGACAGATTGAAAGGGGCGTAATTCGCCTGGCAGCATCATATTCGTGCTAAGCTGTCCTTTGTTCAGGGAGAAGGTGCTGACGGTAGCGGTATCCGACGTTTTTTGATCCGACGTTTTCTGTACGATAGCGTTGGTGTCGCTTCCGCAGGATGCTGCCAATATGGAAAGGACGACAGCTATTGTAAGGGAAAAATATAGTTTCATATTGTTTGTTTTGATTGTTTAATGATGGATGGAGGCAGTTGTGGCCGGTTCGAAATGGATGCTATGCGGGTCATCGGGATCGAGCGAGACCGGTTGCCGGCCAGCTTTGTTTCTTATCCGGAAGAATATAAGCGGCAATATCAGTAAGGAGGCGAGGGTGGATGCCAGCAGTCCTCCGATCACGGCCCGTCCCAGAGGGGCTGTCTGGTCTCCTGACTCTCCCAGTCCGGAAGCCATGGGGATCATGCCTACGATCATGGAAATGCTGGTCATCAGGATGGGGCGCAGGCGAAGGGCGGCTGCCTGTAGCGCTGCCCGGGCGGAATCGCTGCCTTCTTTTCTGATCTCCTCGGCATTGGTGACTAACAGGATGGCGTTGGCTACGGAGACCCCCACTGACATGATGATCCCCATATAAGATTGGAGGTTGAGGGTAGATCCGGTGGCCAGCAGCATTAGCAGGGAGCCTGCCAGTACAGCGGGGATCGTAGTGATCACCGTAAAGGCCAGTAAAAATGACTGGTAGTTGGCTGCCAGCATCAGCAATAATACCAGGATGGTGATCAACAGTCCTGATTGCAGGCTGTTCAGGGTCTCTGTCAACAGGTTGGTCAATCCCCTGGTTTGTGCGGTGATGCCCCGGGGAGGTGCGCCGACTTCTTTCAGCGCTTTGTTTACGGCTGCGGCTGCGGCGCCGAGGTCTTTCCGGTAAATGTTGGCTCCGATAGAGAGGAAGCGGGTGGCTCCTTTGCGGTCGTATTCGCCAATGATCTTATCTGTCGTTATCGTGGCTACATCGCCCAGTACGGGCCTGGGGCTATTGGGCCGCAAGGGGATGGCCGAAAGGTCATCGATGCTGGTGATGTCGGTCTCCGGTACTTCTACCTGTACATCATAGGAGGTGGCATTTTTTTCATCCATCCATAACACTTTACTGGTAAAGCGGCTGGAGGAAGTTGCTTCGGTGAGGGAATTAGAGACTTCGGATAAGGTAAGGCCCAGCTGTTTTACTTTTTCCCGGTCTATGTCGATTTTGATGGCGGGATTCTTTAATTGTTCTTTCAGCTGTATATCGCGCAGGAAGGGTACTTTTTGCAGGGCTGTTTCCAGCTTTTGCGCGTATGCCTGGCTTTGGACGAGGTCTTTTCCTGCCACGGCTACTTCGATGGGGGTCGCTGCTCCCTGGCTCATGATCTTATCGGTGAGATCTATCGGTTCGAAAGACAGTTTTACATCCGGCATAGCTTTGGATAAGGCCAGCCGGTATTTTTCCTCCAGGTCGTCTATGTTTACCTTGTATGCCGGGTCGAGGCTCACCTGCATCAGTATTTCATTGGATCCGCTCATAAATAATATGATGGGGAGGGTAGGGAAGGAAGAGGGATGCTGACCTACGAAGGAGGAGATAATATTTACATGTTCTTTTCCTATCAGCTTGTATAGGACATCCTGGGCTTCCAGCATGGTGTTTTCGGTGTATTCGAGCCGGGATCCTTCGGGTGCACGCAGGCGCAACTGGAATTGCCCGCTATTGACTTTCGGAAGGATATCTTTTCCGATGACGGTTACAGCGGCCGCTGTGATGCCGATTGCCAGCAGGACGTATGCCGCGATGATCAACCGGCTGCGTCGCATCATTTTTTCCAGCAGGGAGAGAAATCTTTCTTTGAACCGGTCGAATCTGCCGGGAAGCTGGTGGGGGGAACCTGGGTGATGGCCATCTTTTAAGATCCAGTTGGACAGTACGGGTACCAGGGTTTGGGAGAGAAGGAAGGCGGCGATCATGGAAAAACCTACGGCCATTGACAGGGGCAGGAACATGCCCTGGGGGACGCCGGTCATGAAGAAGGCCGGAACGAATACCGCTAATATGCTCAATAGGATTAATAGTTTGGGTAGGGCGATTTCATGGCAGGCATCTGCGATGGCCCGGGCCCTGGTCTTGCCCATCTCCTGGTGCCGGTGGATGTTTTCGATGGTAACGGTGGATTCATCTACCAGGATGCCGATGGCCAGTGCGAGGCCGCCGAGGGTCATGATGTTGATGGTCTGACCGAAGAGGTTGAGCAGCAAGGTACCTGTGATAATCGAAATGGGGATATTGATGATGACGATGAAGGCGCTCCTCCGGTCTCCCAGGAACAGGAGCACCATGAGGCCGGTGAGGATAGCGCCGATCGTTCCTTCGCTGATCAGGCTTTTTACGGAGTTGATGACATATACGGACTGGTCGAATTCGAATTTGAGCTGGACATCGGGCGGCAGCAGGCCCTGCATGGCGGGGATGGATCTTTTCAGCTCCTGCACTACGGACCAGGTAGAGGCATTGGCATTTTTAATAATGGGGATATAGATGGATCTTTTTCCGTTGATGTAGGCAAAGCCGCTGGTGATATCTGCTCCATCTTCTACTTTGGCCACGTCCTGCAGGAATATCGTCGCGCCGTTCTGATAGAGCAGGGGGATCTTTCCGAAATCCGATACTTTTTGCAATACGGTATTGACCGGGGTCAGGTAGGTGTTGTTGCCTATATGAATGTTTCCGGACGGGGAGATCTGGTTATTGTCTTTTATGGCGGAGGTGATCTGTTCAGGCGTGATATGGTGGCTGCGCATGAGATCGGGGTCAGCCTTGATGACAACCGTCCTGACATTGCCTCCGATGGGCGGGGGGGAGGACAATCCGGGGATCTTTGAAAAGCCGGGTCTCACCCATACGCTGGCCATGTCCTGCAATTCGTTGTTGCTTCGCCGGGGGCTGCTCAGTGTCAGCTGACCGACAGGCAGGGTGCTGGCATCAAAACGGATGATGATGGGCGGGGGAGTGCCGGGCGGCATTTCAGCAAAAGCCCGGTTGGTCAGGGAGGTCACTTCCGCTGCCGCCTGCGCCATGTTGGTGCCGTTGTAGAAGCTGAGCTTCAGCAGGCTGAGGCCCTGAATATTATTCGTTTCAATGGATTTGATCCCGCTGACATACAGGTAAAGGTTCTGGTAATTGGTGGAGACAAAACCTTCCATTTGTTGCGGGGACATACCTCCATAGGGTTGGGATACATAGATCGTCGGGATATTGAGATTAGGGAAGATATCTATGTTGATGGTGGTGACCGCTATAATGCCGAACAGGATCAGGCCGGTGACCAATACGATGACCGTGATCGGTTTACGCAATGCTGATGTTATAAGGTTCATTCGGTTAAATTTAATATTGAGATAAGAACAGGTTCATGTCTCCGGTTGTGATGGCTTTATACAGCAGCGCCTGCCATACTGCATTGCAGGAGATGTCGCTGTCCGTTTCCGCCCTGTTGAGCGTGTAGAGGGTTTGGGCCACATCGACGATATTGGTAAGGCCATTTTCATAAAGGGCCGTTTTCTGCTGATAGGCATCCTGTGCCGATTTGAGCTGGAAGGGCGCTTCTTTGTATTTAGTCAGTGCGTTGCCGATCTGTTGATCTGCCAGGCTCAACTGGTTTAACAGTTGATTTTCTTCCAGGTGGTATTCATTTTTGAGTGCGGCGGAAAGGTATTGCTGGCTGCGGACCCTGGATCTGGTCTTTGTCAGATCGGTGATATTCCAGGTTACTCCGATGCCCAGGAGATAATTGGCTGTTGTGGGGTTAATGCCTTTAAAATAGCTGGTGGTATAATCGGAGGTGTTGGAAGCGTAGTTGCTGCCGAATCCGGAGCCGCGTTCCTGCCCGACTCCGAATAAGGAGAATCTGGGAAAGCTGGTTTTATGAAGATAGGCTGCTGTCAGGTCGCTGGCTTTTACCCTACGATCCATGAATTGCAGGATGGGGTGCTGGCTGATGTTTGCCGGCGTTTGTGGGGGAATCGTTTTGGGAAGCCGTATGACAAAAGAGGTGTCCAGGCCAAGGGGTTGTGGCGGGATACCCAGCTGCACGGAGAGCTGGTTGGTTTGACTTTGTTCATAGTTGATTGCGTCCGTTAAGGATAGGCGTGCTCTCGACAGTTCGGAATTGGCGATGGAGCTGTCGACACCGGGATTGAGGCCGTTGTCTGTCCGGCGGAGTATGATGTCCCGCAGCTGGCTTGCCCGCTGCAGGTTGTTTTCCATGGAGAGGCGCAGGCGCTGTGCTGTCAGCAGGTTAAGGTAGGCTACTGCTACTCTGCCCTGCTGCTGGAATTTTTCCTGTTCCAGGTCAGCCAGGTCGCGGTCGTATTGTCCCCGGGCTGCTGCGACATTGGCTCTTTGCAGTCCGAATGAAAAGATGTTCCAGTTAATATTTGAAAGATATAAGGCGCCAAAGGCGGTAGTCCCGTTCTGTGAGGGGAATACCGGGCCTGCGGTAATAGCCGTTATGCCAACCAGGCCTGAGGAGAGGCCATTCATCCCATTGAGTGTTCCGTAAGCGTTCTGGGCTGCGACTGTTACATCGGGCAGGGCGTCTTTTTTGGCTGCCTGTACTGCTTCCGCGGAGGCCCGGGCATAATTTTCCTTTGCCTGGAGCAATTGATAATTGGCAGCGGCGATCTGCAATGCCTGGGGCAGGGTCAATGTTTGACCTGCTGTTTGCGCTATGCCGGGGGAAAGCTGGAATAGCGCAACCAATGTCAGACAAAGCTGTAAGTATTTTTTCCTGTTTGCCATAAAAATAGTTTTGAAAAAAATCATTAACCCTGTAAACCTACATTCAGGAAGGGGGAAAATTATCCGGGAATCGTTCAACGGGCAAAAGCTGTCGGTGGGTGAGGGGGGGCGTTGGTTGCAGACGGCAGCGCGTGAAAGGATTTAGGAGATGCTACTTGAAATAATTTCTTAAGAGGAGGACCAGCAGAAAGATGCTGGCTACGATTCCTGAAAGGATCAATAGCAGCACTTCCGCATTGCTGCCTTTGTCGATCCTGGCCAGAAAAAGCCAGGAGAGGCCTGTCAGGGAGAGGGTGCCGATAAAAAATAATATGGTATAGCGGGTTCTCATTTTTATAAGGTTATAAAACTACGTTGTTTAAAAAGCGGGTGTATTATCAATCGTTCAACGGGCAGAATTGGTAGCCGGAGTGGGTGGAATTCCTTATTTTTAAGTTATGAATGTCTTGATTGTAGACGACAATAAAATCGCCAGGACGACGATAAGGCAATTGGCGGGAAAAGTGGCTGATATTACTATTGCCGGGGAATGTTGTGATGCGATGGAGGCTTATAATATGCTCCGGGCGCAGCCGGTCGATCTGCTGTTGCTGGATATCGAAATGCCGGGTATGACGGGGTTGGAGCTGACCAAAAATATTGGCGACCGTCGTCCGGTCATCGTGTTTATTACTTCCAAAAAGGAATATGCGGCTGATGCCTTTGACCTGAATGTTGTCGATTATATTATCAAGCCTGTAACGGGCCCGCGGTTTCTCCAGGCCATCGATAAAGTAAGGGAGGTGCTGGAGAGCAATAAGGAAGAGGTGAACGTAGGGGAAGATGAGTTTATCTTTATCCGTGATTCCAATATAGTGCGGAGGTTGAAACTGAGTGCTATTTTATATGCGGAAGCGATGGGCGACTATGTTAAGCTGTACACGCCGGAAAAATTCTATGCCATTCATACCACATTAAAGGCGGTGGAAGAAAGGCTGCCCGCCTCCCGGTTCCTGCGGGTACACCGTTCCTACCTGGTAGCTGTTGATAAGATAGATACCCTGGACGGGGGCGCATTGGTCATTAGCGGGAAGCCGCTGCCGGTAGCCGATGCCTACCGTTCTGCTCTGAATAAGAGGATGAATATCCTTTAGTGTAACGAAGCTTATCCATTTCGTATGACGAGTAACCGTTTCATTTATTTCATACTTTCTGCTTTCATCGCGGGTAATCTGCTGCTGATTTTCATGCAGTACAACTCTTCCAAGAATATACATAATCTTATTACAGGGAATAAGAATTTATTGAATGAGCTGAAAGTTGCCAATGAGCTGCGGGAGCTGGAGAGGGATCTTCTTTCTACGGAAAGCAAAATACGGGGGGCTGTTGCTACCAATGATACTACTTACCTCGATGGGGTGGACTCCCAGATTGCCGAAGCGCAGCAATACCTGGGGATCTTAAAAACGATCAGCGATCATGATAGCACGTTGAGGAATATCAATCGTCTTTCTGAACTGGCCGATGAGAAACGGGCGTTTTCAAACAGGATATTGGACAGCATGCATCATGAAAGAACGATCTCGCCGGGGAGTTTTAAGGTAATTCTTCAACAGAGACGGCTTTCCAATGAGATCAATGCTGTCAGCCGTAAAGTCTATAGCAGCCGTCAGCGTTTACTGGATTCTCTTTCTGTCTCTATTAATAGCAGCGGCAGAAAGGCGAACAGATGGGGTATTGTTATGTTCCTGATGGTTTTAGTGAGTGAAGCGGGGTTGTTCTGGTATATTATCAGCCGGATACGCCGGCAGAATTATTTAATTCAGCAGGTGAACGCCTCTGAAAAGAAGGTGCGGGAGATGGCTATGATCAAAGAGACTTTCATGACGAATATGAGTCATGAGATCCGTACTCCGATGAATGCCATTCTGGGTTTCACTAATTTGTTAAAAGCCAGGAACCGGGATCCTGCCTTGACGGAGTTTGTGACTTCTATAGGGAGTGCGGGGGAAAATCTGCTGGCCATTATCAATGACATCCTTGATCTTTCAAAGATAGAGGCGGGCATGATGCGGATAGAGTCGGCGCCCTTTGGTGTCCGGGAGCTGCTTCATTCCCTTCAGGCTATGCTGGCGGAAAAAATCGTTGAAAAGGGGTTGGAATTTTCCGTTGCCATCGACGACAGCGTTCCGGAAACGCTATCCGGTGATGCTACCCGTTTGACGCAAATATTGGTGAATATGATCGGGAATGCCATTAAGTTCACGCATGAGGGGGAAGTCGGGGTGGTTGTCCATGACAAGGGGCGGGAAGGGGGCCGGATCCGGCTGGAGTTTGTCATAAGGGATACGGGTATCGGCATTGCAAAGGAGAAGTTAGCGGGGATCTTTGAAAGATTCCGGCAGGCGGAGGATTCCATCACCCGGAAATACGGGGGCACCGGGTTGGGTTTAGCCATTTCGAAAGACCTGATACTTTTGCAAGGCGGGGAAATAGATGTGGTAAGCGAGCCTGGTGTGGGAACCAGGTTCCGGTTTATGATCCCTTATGAAATAGCTGCCGGACATGTGGCTGTTGCAGGCTATTCCGGGATGTCCGGATCCGATGGTCCTGATTACCGGCATATCCGTATTCTCGTGGTGGAAGACAATGTGCTGAATCAACGCCTTCTTACACATCTGCTCAATGGCTGGAAGCTGTCATTCGATATGGCGGGGAATGGGCTGGAAGCGCTGGAAAAGCTGCGGGGGGGTAGCTATGACCTGGTGCTGATGGATGTGCAGATGCCGGAGATGGATGGTTATACGGCTATGCAGGAGATCCGGCAGCAAATGAAGCTGGATATCCCCGTGATTGCTATGACGGCTCATGCTTTTGCCGGTGAGCGGGAGAAATGCCTTCGTTATGGAATGAATGAATATATCTCCAAGCCTATCAATGAACGGGAGCTGTATGAGCTTATCCGGCAGTTCACGGGTATTGGTTTGCGGGCGGATGCCCGGAAAGGGGAGGCGCCGGATGCCCCGAAGAGGGCGGAGGCTCCTGCTACTTATCAGTTCATCGATCTGCAATATATGCGGGAGATCAGCGAAGGTGACAGGGAGTATGAGAGCGTTGTGACGGAGCAGTTCCTGGAGGCGATCCCTTTAGACCTGGAGGCTTTGGAGTCGGCATTGGAGAATGGGGATTTATCCCGGCTCCGGCAGACGGCGCATAATATGAGAACGAATGTTTCGATCATGGGGCTTTTGGATAAGCTTCAGGGCTACCTGGATGTGTTGGAATATGAGCCCTGGGAGGACCTGCGTTTTCGGCAGGTCCTCTTATCCGTCAAGGCGATCTGTTTGGGCGCTTTACCGGAAGCGCGCGATTTTTATGCTACGCTGGTTGCCGGGCCGCGCGGGTAATTGGCCGGTGGGCCGGGGATGCGCGCGGGTGATTGGCCGCGCGAGATCGTTGATGAGCCACGCCAGACTCCATTAGCTTGTTTTCCGATAATTTAAGACGGCCCAGGTATTTAATACGAGTCCGATGACGGCCATGGCGGCGAGGTGATAGCTGATGTCGCTGAAGCCGCTGCCTTTTAATACGACCATGCGCATTATTTTGATAAAATGGCTGGGGGGAAAGGTGACGACGATGGCCTGGGCCCATGCGGGCATACTGTCTACGGAGCTGAATACGCCGCTCATCATATTGAAGATGTTGATAAAAAAGAAGGAGAGGGACATGGCCTGCATCTGTGTCGCGGAGTAGGTGGAGACCAGCAGGCCCAGTCCCAGCATGGCAAACAGGTAAACGACCAGGGATCCGTATAATACGAGCAGGTTGCCTGTCGGGGCGACGCCATAAAATGCCCATCCGACCAATAGTCCCAGCGTGAATATGACGATGCCCAGCACGAGGAAGGGGATCAGCTTGCCGATGATGAAGATATGTTTTTTGATGGGGGTCACATTGATCTGTTCGATGGTGCCGCTTTCTTTTTCCTGGACGATATTGAAGGCAGATTGCATGGCTGCCATGGCGGTGACCAGGGTAACGAGGATGGCCGGCACCATGTACAATTTATAATTCATGAAGGGGTTATACCAGTTGGAGGCGGCCACGCTGATCTGGGGTGCGTCGTCTATGGTCGGGGCGGATTGAAAAGTAGCCGCCGTCGGGGCGGATTGCCAGTTGAGTCGTATGTCATCATTGAAATCCTTGATGATGCTGCTGAGGTAGGCTCCGCCGAGGTTGGCCTTGGTGCCTTCGATGGCATCGATGGCTACGTAGAGTTTTTTGGAGTTCTCGCGGACGAGTCCTCTTTCGAAGTCGACGGGGATCTGGAGGGCCAGGTCGGCCTTATCCTGTTCTACGAGGGAGAGGGCTTCCTTATACGAAGCGGTAAAGCCTGTCAGTTTAAAATGGCCGGAGGCGGTGATCTTGGCAATCAGTTTCCGTGAGAAGGTGGAATGATCGTTATCTACTACGGCGATGGAAATATTCTTTACGGAATAGTCTGCTGCCATGGGCAGCAGGATCAACTGAATGACGGGAGCTATGATCAGCGTCCTGAGTAGTTGACGGTTACGGAGCAGTTGCCTAAACTCTTTCTCCAGGAGGAATAATAAGCTGTTCATTGTAATCTGATTTTGAATCTTCTGAGACTAATGGCAAACAGGGATAAGCACATGCCGGCAAGGATGAGGGTTTCTTTCCATACGGAGGAGAAGCCGAGTCCTTTGAGCATTACTTTTTTTATGATAATGAAATACCACCTCGACGGGACGATATTCGACAGGAACTGCATGGGGAGGGGCATGTTTTCGATCGGGAACAGGAAGCCCGTCAGCAGCATGGTTGGCAGCATCATTCCCATCAGGGAGCCCATCATGGCGGCCTGTTGCGTCTTGGCGTTGATGGACAGGAGCAGGCCGATGGATAAGGAGGTCATGATGAACAGGATGCTGTCGAATACAAGCAGCAGAACGCTGCCTTTGACGGGCAGGTCGAGGAATACGCTGCTTAATATCAGGATAATGAAGAGGTTGACCACGGAAATGATCAGGTTGGGGGCAAGCTTGGCGATGATGATATAGATGGTCTTGAAGGGGGAGACCAGCAGTATTTCCATGGTACCCAGTTCTTTTTCTTTTACGATAGCTACGGAGGTCATCATGGTGCATACCAGCATGAGCACCAGGGCCATGACGCCGGGTACGAAATTAGGGGCGCCTCTCAGCTCGGGGTTATAGAGCATCTGCAGTTCCGGCAGGATTTGCATGGGTTGTCCGGCGTCATTGGCCAGGCCGGCGTTATAGTCGGTGATGATCTGGGTGACGTAGTTGGTGATGGTGGTAGCCTGGTTGGGGTCGGAGGCATCGGCGATCACCTGGACGGTGGCTTTGTTGGTGTGTATGAGGTCGGTGGCGAAGTTCTGCGGGAAGATGATCGCCATTTTGATGGTCCCTTTTTTGAAGGCGGCCTGGAGCTGGTCGGCGCTTTGGAGGCTTTGTTCCAGGTCGAAATATTTGCTGGCGGCGATCTTATTGATGAGCTGGCGGGTTACGGCGTCTTTGGAATAATCGGCGACGACGACCTTCGAGTCTTTGATCTCGTTGGATAAGGCGAAGCCGAATAAGACGATCTGCGCGATGGGCAGTCCGAAGAGCATCAATAATGTTTTCCGGTCGCGGAAGACGTGCAGGAATTCTTTTCGGATGAAAGTGATTAGTTGCTTCATGTTAGTCGTCTTTACGTTTAGCGTTCCTTGCCAGCTCATAGAAGACGTCTTCCATGGTATTGCCGGCGAATTGCTGTTTGAGGCGGGTGGGGCTGTCGAGGGCTGCGATGACGCCGTCCACCATGATGGAGACGCGGTTGCAGTACTCTGCTTCATCCATATAGTGGGTGGTTACAAAGATGGTTACGCCTTTGTCGGCGGCGTGGTAGATGAGGTCCCAGAATTGCCGGCGGGTGACGGGGTCTACGCCGCCTGTCGGCTCGTCGAGGAAGACGATATCGGGATTATGTACCAGGGATACGGAGAAAGAAAGTTTTTGTTTCCAGCCCAGGGGCAGTTCTCTGACGAGGGTCCTGGCTTCGTCCTGTAGCTGGAGTTCCTGCAGGAGTTCCGTCGTTTTTATTTTTATTTGTTTTGATTCCATGCCGTAGATGCCGCCATAAAAGCGGATATTCTCCGCTACGGTGAGGTCGTCATACAGGGAAAACTTCTGGCTCATATAGCCGATGCGTCTCTTTATTTTTTCTGTCTCGGTGTATACGTCGAAGCCGGCGATGGTGGCTTTGCCCGAGGAGGGGGTCAGCAGTCCGCAGAGCATGCGCATGGCGGTCGTTTTCCCGGCTCCGTTGGCTCCCAGGAAGCCGAATATTTCTCCTTTCTCCACTTCGAAGGTGAGCTCATTGGCGGCGATGAAGTGACCGAATTTTTTAGTGAGTTTCTCTGCCGTGATGACGGGGCGCGTGGAGCGCTGTTTTCCGGGATCGTTGATAGTGGGCTGCATGGGGTTACTCTTTTAGGAGGTGAATGAAACAATCTTCGATCCCCGGGGTGATTGTTGACATGCTCACGTCGGGATGGTCTTTGGAATGCAGGTAGGGGATGAGGTCTTTATCCGATCCGTTGGTGAAGGTGACATGTAAGGCGTCGCCGAAGGCGAAGCAACTGGCTGTTCCGGAGAAGCTTCTTACGTCCTGCAGCAGCTTGTAGGTATTGGAGGAATGGATGGCGTAGAGTTTTTCCGGGAAGGAGCGGATGATTCCTTCGGGGGTATCGATGGAGAGGATGGCTCCTTTTTGGATGAGGGCGATGCGGTCGCAGAGGTTGGCTTCGTCCATATAGGGGGTGGAGACGAGGATGGTGATGCCTTGTTCTTTGAGCCTTTTGAGCATTTCCCAGAATTCTTTTCTCGATACGACGTCCACGCCTGTCGTCGGTTCATCTAAAAAAAGGACCGCGGGCTTATGTATCAATGCGCAACATAAAGCCAGTTTTTGTTTCATGCCTCCCGATAGTTTCCCTGCCCTGCGGTCCTTAAAGGGTTCTATTTGCTGGTAGATGTCTTTTATTAAATTATAGTTTTCCTGTATGGTGGTGCCGAATACCGTGGCGAAGAAATTGAGGTTCTCTTCTATGGTGAGGTCCTGGTACAGGCTGAATTTTCCGGGCATGTAGCCGACACCTTTGCGTATCTGGCTGTAGTCTTTTACTACGTCGAAGCCATTGACGGTCGCGGAGCCTTCATCTGCGAGGAGGAGGGTCGTCAGGATCCGGAAGAGGGTGGTCTTGCCGGCTCCGTCGGGGCCGATGAGGCCGAAGAGCTCGCCGGGGTTGACGGAGAAGGAGATGTCCTTCACGGCGGTGACGGCGCCTTTGTTATAGGTTTTCTTAATGTTGTGGAGCGTGATCATTTGCTATAGTTTTACTTCGCGTGATCGGGTTGCTTTTGCGATCGGGCTAATACGCATGATCGGGTTAGTTCGATGAACTGCATTATAGTTTGACCTCGCCGTACATGCCTATTTTCAGATAGCCGTCGTTCTTCACTCTTATTTTTATGGCATAGACGAGGTTGGCTCTTTCGTCTTTGGTCTGGATGGTTTTGGGGGTGAATTCCGATTTGTCGGAGATCCAGGATACCTGCCCTGCATATTCCTTATAGTTTTTGTCTCCCAGGTCTGTGTATACTTTTACGGTTTGTCCCAGCTTGACGGTGGTCAGCTGTGAGCCGGTGATATAGGCCCGCAGGGTGAGGGTGTCGAGGTTGGCTATCTTGTAGATGGCTTTTCCCGTCACTGTCATTTCGCCTTCCAGCGCATATTTGGTGAGGATGGTGCCGCTGAGGGGGTTGACGATTTGTCCTTTATTGATCTGGTCCTGGATCTGTGCGACTGATTTCTCCAGGGGGTTCTGTTCGCTGAAGATGGTCCTGTTTTGGGTGGCGATATTGGAATTGTCGAGTGCGATCTGTTGTTCGGAGACGGCGATCTGTTTTTGCAGCTGATCTATCTGGGAGTTGATATCATCCAGTTGTTTTTGGGTAGCGGCGTCTGCTTTGAGGAGGTTCTCCGTTCTGGTTTTTTCTCTTAATTGCTGGGCCAGCTGGGATTGCTGGACGGCCAGTTGTCTTTTCACGAGGAAGATCTGGGGCTGGGGGTTGGTCGTTTTTTCCCGAAGCGCCTGGATGGTGGCCTGGACCTGTTGTTTCTGCAAGACGGTATTGGACATGTCTATGTTGCCGGCGATGGCTCCTTTTTGGAGGGTATCACCTTCTTTGATGGGTAGGGAGAGTATTTTGCCGTTTTGTTCTGCCGAGACGATGACTTCGTCGGATTCGAAGACGCCGGAGGCGTCGGTGTTGAGTTTGTTCTGGTTGCAGGAAGACGCCAGTATTGCGGCTATAAGTACGAGGGGTGCTATCTTTCTCATTTTATGTTTTTTAATTGCCTGATGTTGTTTTATGATTGTATTGGGACAGGAGCAGCTGTACTTCATGGACTACGCGATCCTGGCGGGCCTGTGCTTCCGCGTTGATATCGTTCAGGTAGTCGTTGGTGTTGATGACCCCGTTGGCCAGCTGGACGGCGGAGGTCTGTTTTACCGAAGCGCGCAGGTTGACGATTTCGTTATCGGATTGTATGAGCTGCTGATAGCGGACGATGTCTGCATATTGTTGCTTCAGGGTAAGGGTCGTATTGAAGAGGAAGGTGCTGCGCTGGGTCTGGATTATTTCCTGGTTGTTCTTATTGATGAGCTGATCTTTTTTGTAGGTATATAAGCCTCCGATATTCCAGCTCAGGCGCAGGCCGGTCAGATAGTAGCCTGTGAGGTCGGTCGATAAGGAGTTGAGGGGAGAGGGTTTGCCGATGCCTCCCTGGAAGAAGGCGCTAAGCTGGGGGTAGTTGTTGATCTTGGTGAGATGCCGTTGCAGCAGGTACGATTTTGTTTGCAGGTCGTAGGCCCGGAGTTCCGGTCTGCTGATGGAGTCGGTCAGGGCGGCCGGGGCGGTTGGTTTTATCAGTATGGTGGCGTCGGTGATGGTCTGGTTGAGGAAGAGGCCGAGCATATCGGTATAGGCCTTGCGGGAGGCTTTTAGTTCGATAGAATGCTGGTCTGTCTTCAGCAATTCGGCTTTCAGCTTGTTGAGGCTGCTGTTGAAGTCCGTTCCGTTGTTGATGGAGGCCTGTACTTTGTCCATGCCGGTCTGGATATCTTTTTTCGATAATTCATTTTGTTCCAGCTGTCCGTCGATGAGGAGGGCGCCGAAGAAGAGTTGGTTGATGCGATCTTTTAATTGAAAGAGTTCGGTGTTGAGATTTTCCTGCTGGATGTCGGCGTCGTTCCGGCTGATGGCTCTTTTCTGCTGGTTGATACCGAAGTCGCTCAGGGTTTGGGAGACTTCTCCGTATAGTTTGTATTGGTCTTTGGATACGGTGGGGATGGTATAGCCGGGAATGGATATTTTGGTCACTGCTGACTGGTAGGTGGCTGTTCCGCTGACGGAAAACTGGGGGTATATTCCTTTGGCGATGTTGTCGATGGTATACTCTTTTGTTTTTTCAATGAGTCCTCTTTGCCGGGAGAGGGGATAGTTGACTTCTGCCTGCTGGTAGCATTGGTCGAGGGTAAAGCTGTTGTCGGACGGTATAGATTGTGACTGTGCGGAGGCGCTGGTTGTCAGCCCTCCGATTGCTCCCGTTGCTCCTGTTAGGTAGAGGAGGAAAATGTATGCCTTTAAAGATCCTTTAATCATTTTATTTAGTATTTGGTTTTAATCATTTGATTAAATATGATTCAAAAAAAACGAAGAGGTCGTTTTCGCCGGGACCGGGGTGATTGCCCGGCCTTTGGCAGTTGGTATGTGTTTCTGATTGGGAAGACGGATGGGTGAGGGTGATATTTTAAGAGGGGACATATTTTATTTTTTGAGATGTTATTTTTTTGCATGGGCGGGGGTGGTTATTGGCGTGGACAGGATGGCCTTCAACCAGATGGGCACCAGTCTTTTTCGTTCTTCCATATGGGCGAGGAATTGTTCGTCGGTTGTATTGGTGACGCGCTGCAGGATGGGCCGGCCGATAAAGGGGAATATGGTCAGTCCTACCAGGTTGGCTATAAAATGGAAGGGGTCAATCGGGGCGATCTTTCCGGCTTTGGCGGCTTCCTGCACTTGTTGAAGAAGATGGGACCTTGTGGGGCTGACTTCTTCGTTGATTTGTGCGGCTATCCTGGAGGGGTTGCCTTTTATTTCGTTCAGCACAAAGAGGGGCAGGTTGGGGTTGGCGCTGAGGAAGTCGATATAGGCGATGACTACTTTTTCGAGTTTCTCTTCTATGCTGGTTTTTTCATCGAAGACGTTGACGGATATGCCTTGTATGAATTGCCTGAAATTCTCCAGCATGATGATATCATACAATTTTTCTTTGCTGCGGAAGTAATAGTTCAACAGGGCGAGGTTGATGCCGGCTTCCTCTGCGATATCGCGGGTGCGGGTAGCGGCGAATCCTTTTTGGGTGAATAGTTTTTTAGCTGCCGCCTTTATCTTTTCTTCTGTCGAGGCTTCTTTTTCCACTATTTTTTTTGCTTTGCTCATGCCGTCATTTTATGATACAAAGCTAGGTCGTAATTTTTAGAATTAAACAAATTTTTTAATCATTTGATTAAAACGGTGATTGTCCAACAGCGAAGGGGACCCTGGTAAGATGATTTTTATATTGAAAATGAGTTAGTTAGTTAGTCGACGGATACCCTTTATTGATCCAATCCGTTTTTATATTGTGTTCGATATTCAGCAGTTTGTGGTGGGTGAAATTCATTTCATTCAGCAGGGCGAAGGCGGGGCGGATATTGGGGCAATGTTCGAAGGGGCAGCATCCGCAGTAGATGACGATCGCGGCGTCTTTTGGTAGTTTGCTCAGCCGCCCTTTGAATTTGTTTAGATTGACGCTATCGCGTGCGGGCCCTATATCGATAGAGTTTTTGACCAGGGCGCCGGGGCCGATGCAAAAAATGAGGGGCTGCTGCGCCTGGGGGTCGTTAATAGTTTTGGCCAGGTCAGCGGGCGCCAGCAACTGGGATGGGTTCCAGGGATCTCCGGCGGAAGGACCGGAGGTAAAGGCGGCCAGGCTCAGGATGGCAAAAAATGCGATGCCGGATAAAAGAAAGAAAAATTTGCCCTTCATATGGCTGACTTTTTTAAGTAGGTTATGTTAAAGGTACGAATCCTGATTTATCCGCAGTAAAGGGATAAAACATCGAAATGACGGTTTGCCCCTTTTTAGTTATCTGAATTGCTTCCATTTTTTCTTTTTTCCAATAGAATTTGGGAATCCTGTTGCAGATAAGGCAGGTTCTTGGTGATCATATTCCAATTTGCATTATAATCGCTTGGAATGGTCTTCCCAAAATTGACATACCTGCTCTAAATCGGTCACCTCAAAGTTCGAAAGTTGTCCCGCCCGCCCCGCAAGTCACGGGATTCCAATCAAATGAAATTTTGGGCATTGGATTCCAACGAAAAGCCTCCAGATCATTGATCCTGGAGGCTTTTTAGTTCGAAAGCATTGTAATTTCAAGCCTTAATTGGTCCGAAATGCGGGGAGCCGACAATGTTTCAAAAAAGTGTCTTAATTCCCAAAACGACTGAACAGATTGTTGGAAATAATTTAGTCGGTAAATTTGGGGGATTAGAACATTATACTATCTTGTCTTTCAATTTATGAATCGAATTCCCCCGCTTCTACTTTATGCGTTGCTCTTCAGCCTCAACTGCATCGGGCAGGCCGATTTTGCTGATAAATTGAATCAACCCATCAGAGAATTGCCAAATGCATCTCCCGCTTCAGTTGGGATGAATGATGACAGTATTAAAAACCTGATTCAGCTGATCAATACAAACCCACCAAATGATTTCAGAGGTATGGTGGTAATCAAAGACAACAAACTTGTTGTAGAGAAATACTTTAATACATATTGGCGGGCAACGGTCCTTGATATACGTTCTGCGGGTAAGGGTGTGACCTCTTTACTACTCGGTATTGCTTTAGATAAAGGATTGGTCAGGAATATTGAACAAAGTATTTATGATTTTTTCCCAGGTCCCAAGTACCTTTCTCCGGCTAACGACGGACACCGGGACATCAAGATCAGGAACCTGTTGAGTATGTCATCGGGTTTGAGCGCAGACGATAGGGATGAGAATTCTCCTGGCATGATGACCAATTGGATTACCCGCGCCGACTGGGTTGATTTTGCTACAACACTACCCATGATTTTTAAACCGGGGGAAAAGTATGTTTATAATGATGTTTGCCCTATGTTGATAGGGGCAATTATTGAGCAGGCATCGGGGCAGAAATTGGCTGATTTCGCAAGAGAGAATTTGTTTTCGCCATTAGGTATTACAGAATTTTACTGGTATACAGCTCCAAATGGGCATACTGTGCCTATGGGTAATTTGTATATTTCTACTTTGGATTTTGCGAAAATAGGCTTATTGGTATTGAACAAGGGGCGATGGCAAGGGGTAAAGGTAGTCAGTGAAAACTGGGTATCGGAAATGGTGAAGGAGCGTTTTGATATCTCAAAACTTGATCCCTTTGCAAGTGGGTATGGTTATTTTTGGTTTAGGGGAAGTAAAGATATAAATGGTAGAAAAATTGACTATTATTATGCTTCTGGCAATGGCGGAAATCTTTGCTTAGTAGTGCCGTCTGAAAACATGGTTGTAAGTCTTACATCCAGTGCATATGGGCAGGGTTACGCACATTATCGGTCGCTGAATATTTTTGCTTACCTGCTAAAGTCGCTTGTTAAATAATAGGATAGTAGGCTTGTCCAAGCGGACAGAGACGAAAAATGCCGCACGAAGTGCGGTAGTGTTGTTCTTGGGCTGGGCCTCCCCCTTAAAGGGATCACTGGAGCGAAGCGGAAGTAATCCCTCTCTCTCCGCTGAAAGTCACTGATATTTCAAAACCCGCTCTGGTAGGGTTTTATTTTTCGAAATTTAAGACATTGTTTTCGGATAAGAATCTAAAGTATTGTAGACCAAGACTAAGCGAGTTCGAATTCCCCTTCGGAAATTTATCTTAGATTTTAAACCTTTTTGCAGCTTTTGGCCGAAGGTTGGACTTTAAAATTTCAGATCCTAATGTGCCGAATTAAGGGGGAGCTTACACTATTCCTGTGGGTGCTACCTTTGTTAATATTATGGGAGAGACTACCCTTCAATTCTGTTTTCCATTGTTTTCCTGGAAAGTTCTACAGCTTGATGCAGTTTTTGTTTTAATGTTTTTTTGCTCGGAAGTTCCGTTAGGTACTCAGCCACTTTAATTCCTGTCTTATCCACCTGCAGTAGTTCGACTTGTTCGTTATTACCTTCAGCGCAAAGTATAAGGCCAATAGGAGTTTTTTCTCCTTTTTGTATTTCATGCTTTTCCAACCTTCTAAGATATAATTCCATTTGGCCTTTATATGAAGCTTTAAATTTACCCAGCTTCAATTCAATGGCTACCAACCTTCTAAGCCTTCTGTGAAAAAAGAGCAAATCCAATTTAAAGTCTTCTCCATCAATAATCATATTTTTCTGTCTCTCAATAAAGCTAAATCCTTGCCCGATTTCAAGGATAAAAGTTTCCAGCTCACGTAAAATGGCGTCTTCTATGTTTTTCTCACTGAATGTATCTTTTAAGCCCAAAAAGTTCAGAAAATATGGATCACGAAATATCAGATCGGGAGTTACTTTGTTGTCTTCTCTCAGCTCCTTTAGTTCTTTTTTTATCAGTCGGTCTGGCTTTTTGCTTATAGCAGTGCGTTCATAAAGCATGCCGTCAATTTTTTGGCGCAAAGTTTTTACATTCCATCCTTCTATTTTGCATAACTCCAGGTAAAATTCTCTCTGTAATGAATCTTTCAAAGGGATCAACGCTATAAAATGTGTCCAACTTAATTGTCGTATTGCCGATACGACAATCTGCTCATCCGGGAAAACTTCAGCAAATTGTATCATTCTCCTGATGCTCTTTTCTGAAAACCCGTTGCCATATTCCAGCACAAGCTGTGAAGCTAGACCGGATATAACTTGTTTGCCATAATCTGCTCGTTTATTTCCCAGTACTTCCTCATTGATCCGTTTTCCTATCCGCCAATAAAGGAGGGTAAGCGTACTGTTTACTGTTTGGGCTATGTGAGATTTACTCTCTTCAATAAGAAAGACAATATCATTTACTAATTGCTTATCACCCCCTGTCTTAATTTGCCGTACCATATTTGCTAAATTAATTAGCCAAATTTATATAATAAAAAAGATATATCCTGATGAATTTACCCAGATTAGGCGCTTCGAGTTTTTGCAGGAAATTCATCATAGCAGTAAGGAGTGCGTTTTCATTTTGTCTTGCCCGCCTAAAAGCCAAGAACGTTCATTTCGAACTTTTCATGAAGCCACGATTACAATAAAAGGCATTCCATTCCAATGCGGTTCACAATCGTTTGGAATGGTTGTACAGAAAGTGACATGCCTTTTCTAAATCAGGGCCCCCAAAGTTCGAAAGTTGTCCCCTCCGCCTCGCAAGGACGGTGGACCGGATAAAAAGGCGATGGCGCGGATACGTTTACTAGGAATTTAACCATAGCGCTGCCAGCGTGAATAAAAGAGCGATGGTCATGATCAGGGAACCCAGCTTCAAGAAGGTCCAGGCGCTGACGCTTTGGCCTTCCCTGCGCAAAGCCACGAGCCAGAGGATGGTGGCGAGAGAGCCGGTTATGGAGAGGTTGGGGCCGAGATCGACACCGATCAGGATAGAACTTTTTACCATCTCCGGTACGTGACCGGCCTGTACGGCATTGCCGGCAATAAGACCTGCCGGCAGGTTATTCATCAGGTTCGAGGCGAAGGCGACCAGGACACCGCTGCCCCAGGCTGTTCCGGCAACGGAATGTGTGGCGTTATCGTGGAGCAGGGTGGTGAGGCGCCCGATCACGCCGGTCTTGTCCAATGCCTCTACGATAACAAAGAGTCCGGCAACGAGCGGAAGCACGGACCAGGATACTCCTTTTATGACGATCCAGGGATTCTTTTTCGCCCGGATGATCACGATGGCCGAGGTCAATATGCCGGTAACGGCGGTAGGCAGTCCAAGCTGAAGATCCAGCGCCGAGCAGAAGAGCAGGATGATCGCGGTGGCGGCAATGCCTGCGATGGCGGTCTTGCCTCCGGGTGAGAGTCCGGGGATGGGGATATTCGTTTCGATGGATTGCCTGAGTGCACTACGCTGGGTCTGGCGCAGCAGCAAAAAAGTGGCGGCGATCGAAAAAACGGAGGGTAAGCCATAGCGGGGCAGCCATTGCAACAAGGGGGGCATATGACTACCGTAGATCACCAGGTTGGCGGGGTTGGAGATGGGGAGGACAAAGGAGGCGGCGTTGGCTATGAATGCGCAGATCAGCAAATAGGGAAGTGGTTTCTCCACCTTTGCTGCTTTGACGGCCGCGGCGACAGCAGGGGTCAGGACAACGGCTGTCGCGTCATTGGATAAAAAAGTTGTCACCACCACTCCCACCAAATAAATCAACCCGAAAAGTCTGTTGGCGGATCCTTTGGCGAGCCTGGTCGCGTGTGCTGCCAGCCAGTCGAACATTTTTTCCTCCCTGGCCGTTTCCGCCAGCAGCATCATGCCAGTGAGAAACAAGTAAACATCCAGCCCTTTAACGATGCCTGCTAATCCTTCGGAAGGTAAGATGAGTCGTGTAATAACCAGGAGCACTGCCCCGGATACTGCCCATATTGCTTCGGGTAATTGGAAGGGCCGGATAATAACACCTGCTATTGCTAAAGAGGAAATGATCCAAATGAGTAGGTTGGGCATATGTGATTTTCAAAGATATGGATATAGTGGGGTTGCCCGGATAAGGTTTTTTGTATATGTATCATGTGGGTAATGTCTGTATAAATGCTAATTTATTTAGTAATTTATGCTAAAATAATTGGTATATTTGTGCTGATCGATCGACTCTATGAGTGGGGTGATCGTGCATGAGAATTAGTATAAAACATTTGTCTGGACAATGGGAAATCGGGATCCTCGCTATGACCTTATTAAACCTATGATCATTGGGGGGAAAATAAAAACTTTTAATGATATCTTTAAATTCATTCCAAAAACAGTGGTGGCGACTGATCTTGGGAAGAAGGTAGATCGTTTTACGGATTTGATGAACCGGGTCGAGGGGTTCACGCTGGAGGAATTATTCATGATCGCGAGGTTTTGTGAGCTGGATGAGGCGCAGATGCTTGAGCTGGCGGAGAATGAATATCGGATCAGCAAGAGCAAGATCAAAAAGAATAAGCAGTAGGCCAATCGTGAACAGTTGTCAGGCATTATGAAACCGATCGATCTTCCGAAAAAGGCTTTTTGTACAAGCCGGAGTGGTGAATGAGTAAGATTCCGCCAGTTATAATATTTTATATTTGGCGGAATCTTGGTATATTTGGCTGGATTCCGCCAAATATAAATGAAATATTATGAACCCGGATTTTATTGGGAGAGCTAAAGAAAAAGAGTTGCTACAGAATTCGCTTAAGTCCGGAAAATCCGAGTTGATTGCTGTTATAGGAAGGCGCCGGGTGGGCAAGACACATTTGATACGACAGGTATTGGGTGATCTTTTAGATTATGAGATGACCGGTATGCAACATACAGCCATGTCAATACAATTAACAAATTTTACAAATAAAATAACCGAATATTCTAAGCCTGAGTTGCCTATAAAAACTCCTGCTAATTGGTTGGAAGCTTTTAACCTGCTGCAAGCTTATTTATCCCGCAAAAGAAGCAATCAGAAAAAGGTGATTTTTTTCGATGAGCTGCCGTGGATAGCCACGACAAGATCGGGATTTTTGGAAGCGCTGGGGCATTTTTGGAACGATTGGGCTGTATACAACCATGTAGTAATAATTATTTGTGGTTCAGCAGCTAGCTGGATGATACAACAGGTAGTGCATCATAAAGGGAGTTTGCATAATCGTATAACCTTGTTAATGCATTTGCAGCCTTTTACATTGACTGAAACAGCCCTTTTTTTGCAAAGTAATAAAGTGGTGCTTAACCAGTATCAAATAGTACAGATATATATGGTGACCGGGGGCATACCCCATTATTTAAAAGAAATAAACAAAGGCCAAAGTGTAGCACAAAATATTGATAGGCTTTGCTTTGCTCCGCATGGCCTGCTAAAAGATGAATTTGATAAATTATATGCTTCATTGTACGATAAGCCTGATTATCATATTGCTGTTATCCGGGCTTTATCCACTAAATGGATGGGGCTTACCCGTTCCCAATTGCTGGAGATCACAGGCATGGCTGATGGTGGAAGTTTTACACGTTTACTTGCCGAACTGGAACAATCAGATTTTATAATCTCCATTCCCCCCTTTAACAAGAAAAAAAAGGATATGTTGTACAGGCTGGTTGACAATTATTCACTCTTTTATCTCAAATTTATCGAGGGGAAAAGAAAAGGGGGAGAAGGCACCTTTGTAAACCTGGAGCGCATGCAAACCTGGAAAACCTGGTGTGGTTATGCTTTTGAAAATATTTGTTTTGCCCATTTACCGCAAATAAAAGCCGCATTGGGCATTGCTGCAGTATATACTGAAGAAAGCAGCTACCTGCTAAAAGGCGATGCCAGGCAGAAAGGTGTTCAGGTAGATATGCTCATAGACAGGGCTGATGGTATTATTAATATATGTGAAATAAAATTTTATGATGCACCTTTTATTATTACCCAAAAATATGCGGAAGAGTTACGCGAAAAAAGAAATAGCATAAGGCAAGTGGCCGCTCCCAAAAAGAGTATCTTTCTGACTATGATCACTTGCTTCGGTCTGCGGGAAAACAGCTATGCTACTGAGTTGGTGCAAAGTCAAATTACGATTGACAAACTGTTTGTTTAGAACAAGATGTTATTGCAAAAGCAAAAAAGCCTGCCAATCATTTGATTGGCAGGCTTTGGATAAAGTGCACCTAAAAAATAGCTGCTAAGGAGTGCTTCGCCTGATGCTTGTTATTTTGTAAAATCTATGGGGATCAGCAGTTTTAAGCTGATATTCCTACCCATATTGAACACGCCGACTCTTCCGGTAGTATAGTTTACCGGGTAATATTTAAACCGGCTCATATAATCAATATAACCGGTATTGAAAAGATTACTGCACAGGATATACAATTGGCAAATGGTATGGCCTTTTGAAATGATATCCCCGCCTGCACCGGCACTGAATAACGTGTAACCTTTCGTGGCAGTCCTGCTGGCTGCGTACTCGAAAGGTGTTAAGGCTGTATTTAATCCGTTATAAATAGCGTATTGCTGGTAGATGTCTTTTTGCTGGAAGCAATCCAGCATGCCGGCTTTAACATAGGCATTTTTTATTCCCCTGGTCAGGTCCTTAATAGGGAATTTCAGGTCCATGGTCAACCTGGTGGGGGGGACGAATGGCAAATATTTGGCGGAATCGGGCACATTTGATAAACTTCCGTATACCAGGCTTAACGTCGAGCTGAGTTCTATCCATGGCAAGGTCGATGGATGAAGGGTCATTGCTATTTCTCCCCCATAAAGCCGGGCTTTTCCCTGGGTGTATTTGTATACCGGAGCGGCACCCAATCCTGCGGCATTGAGTGAATTATTAATGGAATCTCCTCCAAATACGCTTTGCAATCCCTGCGCGTAAATGAATTTGTTTATATTGTTATTAAAGAGGTCAACTTCGAAATCTATATCTTTTGAATTTATTCCGAAAGCGAGATCTTCTTCAAGGCTGGTTTCGGGGCTAAGGGTATTATCCCCTATCTCATATACTACGGTGCCGTCATGTACGCCATTGGCGGCGCATTCGGCTACATTGGGCGCCCTCCAGCCCCTGGCAATATTGGCTTTAGCGAATATATTTCTTGTAAAATCGTAGGTTCCGCCAAAACTAAATGACATTCCTGAAAAATGAGAGGTAAATCCGGGAAACTCGTGGAATGCATTCGGGGCAGTCGGCTCCACCGGGGCTTGCGTGGTAGAATCTACCCAATGGTCGATACCGTTAAACGTTCTTGTATCATACCTGATGCCTCCGCTCAAATTAAGTTTGCCGAGTTTCTTCGTTGCGATGGCAAAAGCTCCCAATTCAAAGAAGTTATAGTTTGGGATCAACATCAGCGTGCCCAGGCTTTGTGAACTCTGATAAACCCCGTTGGCTCCCAATGATATATTGACTCCTCCGATTTGAGGGGAGATATATCGTACGTCATAAGTAGCCGCATTGGAAGAATAATATATATTAGGGGTATTGGGCATGGTGGGATCGTTGGCTTCCTGGCGTTGATTTTTTTGCCAGGAAAATATTGCTTTGATACGGCCGTCTCCCACGGCGAGGTTATTATCCCATACTATTTTTGTATGCCGGATCCTTTGGTGAATGACAAAAGGAGTATAGCTGGTCTGTTCTGTTTTCGTAGGTATTTCATAGGTGGGAGCGCCTCCATTCAGGTCGGGATAAGACACCGGTCTCTCCATCAAGCCGGTTGCGGAATCCCGTGTTCCGTCGACAATGCCGGTTTTCATCTCGAAATAACCGGCATGCAATTGCGTATATCCCCATTTACGATGAAGTCCGACGGTGGCATCCGCATTAAAATTGCTGAATTGCGAATTCAATACGTACCCGTCTTGTGGGTTCTGGTAAGCATGGGCCATGATGTTGTCTATCCGGGCGCTCCATGCAATCCCGTTTTTGGTGCCTGAGACATGGGCCATGTTATTAATGAGTCCATTATTGGTTTGATAATTAAAAAGAAGGTCGCCTTTCGTTTGCCCTTCCGGCAGCGGCTGTTCAGGGATAAGATTAACTACACCTGCAATGGCATCCGAGCCATAAGCAAGTGAAGCGGGCCCTTTGAGGATTTCGACCCTATTGACTGCATCGGGATCGGCTTCGATGCCAAATTCGTCAAACCATGCCTGGTCTACTTGTTGAACGCCATCGTTAATGGTCAGTACACGGTTATATCCCAAACCACGGATTACTGGTTTGGAGATACTCTGGCCGTCAGTGATAGCGGAAACTCCCGGTACTTTTGTAATAGCATCGATTACATTGGTCGAGGAGTTCTCCAGTAATTCCTTGTTGCTCATTATGCTGACGATGGCCGGGGTTTTCTCCTTATCCGTGGCGGATATAACACCCGTGACGATTACCTTTTGCAGGTCCGTGGCGGATGGGTTCAGGTCATAATTTTTTTGTATCTCTCTTTTAATGGTTATTGTTTCTATCCATGTTGCATAGCCAATCATGCTTGCTTTTACCAGGAAATTACCTGCAGGTATATTGTTTATCAAATAGGTTCCTGAGGAATCCGATATAGCCCCGATCTGGAGGTCAGGTATATAGATGTTAGCGCCTTGCAAGGCTTTGCCACTTTGGGCATTCCTCACCGTTCCTGTCAGTATGTTTTGCGTATAGGCTCTTATTGACCCCGACAGAAGCAATACGATGCACGTCAAAGTATATTTACTTTTCATAAAAATTTTTGAATGAAATAGGTCGTATCTGTGAAATACTCCTGGTAAAGGTTGTTTACATCATAGGACAGGAGTATGCGGCAGGAATATTTTCCTGGGTGGAGGTGTAAGAACTTCCGATGCGTCCGCCAACCCGGGGGATGCATACATAACGAAGGCATAAACAGCGGGATTATGATGGATTAACCTTTGTAGCCGTACAGGTATATAGTGGAGATTCGTTGCCCGGGAAATATGTTTTGAGCTGCTTATCTTGTTAACGTTCTCTGATAATAAATGGTCATCTGATCGGAAATGATCAAAAATGATATCCAATACATCCTGTTCATCCTTGTCCGGGGCTACATAGACATATTCGGTATCATTGCTGCGTTCTCTTTTTACTACATCAAATAGTTTACCCTTAAACCAGACTTCGTCCGACTCATCTTTATCGAGATCACCTGCCGGTATTTTCTGGAATTCCGACTGCTGTTGATCTGATAAATGGGAAAGGGCTTTTTGGGAGGTTTTATGGGTCAGGAATAACTTTATATTTAGCCAGCCGCAATAGAGCAAGCCATTCAGAAAGAAGAGGAACAAAAAAGCACGAATAGCCATTTTCGCCAAGCTGGAAGTTATTTCGGTTACTTAAAAACAGTTTTCTCTCGTAAAATCTTATACGTCCTCAAATTAGTTAATTCTGCCTGGATTGGAGAGAAAGGGGAAAACAAAGGGATTGTTGGTAGAAGAAATAATGTAATATGTTGGAAAACAATCAATTAAAAACTGTTACTCCTTGCCGCAAGACCATGGTTTTAAGATTGAATTGTAGAAACTCATTATAGAAATTTTAACCTTCGAAGAGAAGTCTTTATAAAATGCTTAACAGTAGTGGGTGTATCTTTGTGTAACAAAAGCGAAGAACACTACTCAATAATATTTTTAAGATTTTCTCATAAGCAGTTAGTTTTGGTTAACGGCCCCTGTTTCTACAGGGGCTTTTTTTTGTGTTTGTCTTGTCCTGAAATGACAGGACTGCGAGTACTCCGTTGAATAAAGGAGACAACGGTAGCCCCAAAATTGTAATTTTATAATGACTTCAGAAACAAGCCCTGAAGCTAAATGGTACCCTAAAGTCCTTCCTGAAATTTGG
>DATMGS010000045.1:0-68961 GCA_035555335.1 Puia sp. | reverse complement strand
CCAAATTTCAGGAAGGACTTTAGGGTACCATTTAGCTTCAGGGCTTGTTTCTGAAGTCATTATAAAATTACAATTTTGGGGCTACCGTTGTCTCCTTTATTCAACGGAGTACTCGCAGTCCTGTCATTTTAGGACGAGTCATAGTGCAGTGTTTTAATCGTTAATAATTGCGAAACTCCCCAGTTATCGCTTATCAAAATTACGGCGTCCCTTCATAGGTGACCGCAGAATACCTGCACTATGCTTTTCTATACATAACTACTTTTTTGTAGGAGATTTGCTAAAAATTTGCGCCTTTTTAAAGACATTAACCTATCTGAACGGATAAAACATTAATATAATCTTTAACTTCATCCATGAAAATTGTCAACCCTATGAAATGGCTTTTATTATTAATGTTACTCATCCCCTCCTTTGGACATGTGGTGCTTGGGCAGACCAACGTATCTTGCAACTGTCCCACCGGCCAGGACCTCGCCCATCAGGGCGAGCCGGAAAAGATCTTTTATTTAAGCAACGGCAAACAGATCGGGCTTTGCGGGGACTTCGAAAAGGTAAATCAGGACACAGTCTATTCTGAGGTCATATTATATCATTGCGGAAGCGAAGGTTTTTTTCGCTGCTGGGACGGAATCAAGACCTGTAAAATCAATCAGGATGAGGATACGATCGTGGTCCGGCGGCTCTTCGCCCTGCCAATCGGGAAAAACATGGAAATTGTTTCCACCTCCTTTAAGATCGAGAAATATTATTACAGGGGATCAAGATTCGTTGTCCATTCAGTTTATCGTGACGACTTAACGAAATATACGTTGTCCCAGATAGAAGATGTACTTGACCAATACACCAAATTGACGCCCGGCGATTATGATACTATCCTGCTGGTAGAGCGCAGGCTTCTTTGGGCGTATATATCCGGGAGTGCTGAAGCAGGTAGCTACCTAAATTCATTCGATCAAAAATTTGGTCCGTCCACAGAAACAAAAGCGATGAATTTAACGAGGTACATGACCTCTATTGGTTTTGGGAAATGGACCATTTGATGGCTCAAGGGGGACAGCCTGAGCTTGCCGCACCTTTAAACCGGCTAACCGTGAACGTTAGTCTGAATTGTTGTAAACTGACATACAACGTCATTTAATCTCGACAATAAGAAATGATTTTTGAAACATACAAACCAACAGGAATATTAAGAAACCACGTCGAAAATTACTTGGTTGTAAAAACAGAACAAGCAATTTCAGACGCTATAATTCCTGAAACCTCACTGATTCTATCGTTTAGAAGCAAAGGACAACACAGTTATTGGGTAAATGACATTCAAAAAGACTTGCCGCCTTCTGCCATTACAGGATTAAGAAAATCGGTGAAACCTATTTTTCTGTCAGAGAACACAGAGACAATTTTAGTAAAATTTAAACCATGTGGATCCGCTTTATTTTTTAAAGAACCATTGCAAAGTTTCTCAGAAGTCAGTATATCCTTATACGATTTTCTTCCAAGGCAAGTTGTCTTAGGTGTTGAGGAACAATTGACGAAAGACAGCAATAGTCTCCCAAAAATCAGTACTATTGAAAACTTTCTGCTTTCTTTATTTGACAATAATCGTTCTAATAATTTAATAAAAACGGCTGTTCAAAAAATAGTTCTGTCGAATGGCACTATAAAAATAAAAGAGCTTGCATCAAATTTAAATATAAGCTTAGATGCCTTTGAAAAACAGTTCAGAAAAACTGCAGGCACATCTCCAAAGCAATTTTCTTCCATAGTACGGCTTACAAGTTTAATCAATAGAAAATACAACAATCAATCTTTATCTGAAATTGCCTATGACTACGGGTATTTTGACCAATCGCATTTTATAAAAGACTTTAAAATGTTTACAGGCAAAACGCCTATGGATTATTTTAAGAACACATCCGATTCAATAAATCAATGATTTTTTACTATTTATTCTTTTTCGTGTTTCCGATTTTTGTTTCTTAAAAAATCTAAACAAAAAATGGAACAAAACAATAAAAACACCGCCCTGCTTGTAATGGATATGCAAGCAGGAATAGTTGGAATGCTTCCCAACGCTACAGATTTGCTACCTAAGGTTGCGCAAGCCATAGCAAGTGCGCGGGAAAATAAAATCCAGGTAATTTATGTAACTATTGGTTTTAGACAAGGTGCGCCTGAAGTAAGCATGAATAATAAGGGCGTTGCCGCCGCCAAAGAGCGCTTTGCCACCGCAAATATGGATGAGTTTACCAAAGTCCACCCGGATTTAGCTCCGCAAGACGGAGAGCTTACCGTTGTGAAACGCCGGTTAAGTGCGTTTTCAGGCAGCGACCTGGAACTAGTTTTACGGGCTTTTGGTATTCAGCACATGGTACTTACCGGTATTTCTACCAGTGGTGTAGTGTTGTCAACTTTGCGCGAAGCAACTGATAAAGACTATCGTTTAACAGTACTGGCCGATTGCTGCGCCGATGGCGACGAGGAAGTGCACCGCGTGCTGACCACTAAAATTTTCCCCCGGCATGCGGATGTATTGATGGTAGACGATTGGAATAAAATATAAAAACGGCACAAGCAAAGAAAATTTCGACTTGTGCCGTAAGGCGGAGAGGGAGGAATTATATCATCGCCGCTCTCTTCCACACCCCTGCCAGCACTGCCGGCACCCACTGCTCAGCCGGACACCGGCTCCAGCTGCCGTTCATAAAGACCATATCGACAGAAGCTCCCTTTTTATAGGCCGCCCCTAACTCCAGGAGCAAAAGGGAATATTTCGCAAACGGACAGCCACTGACTGTTCCTTCAGCAGTAGCCTGCCGCAGGACAACCGGAGGTGGCATCAGGCACTCCCGAACTGCATCTTCCGGCGTCAACGTATTGCGGCTCGTTTGATCCAAATATAATTGCCGCATCAGCCGGATACTTGCCACAATATTATGCAGGGCAACACCGGTACCATGAACCCCTGCCAGGTCATTATTAACCAAAGAGGCCAGCAGCCGTTTGGCACGGGTGACCTTACCCGTAACCTTCCACCACAACATTTTGACCAGGGACCCCGACCGTATAGCGTTGTCCAGCGTGACCGCCGCCGCCCAGCTGTCCGTCGTCGCGACATAAGTCTCAGAGAAGATCGAGCCGACCACTTGCTGGACCAGTATGCCAGGGTCCGTCCGGACATCATGCCCCTGGACCCATCCGGCTAACGGCAGCAGGACATCCGGCCCTTCGGCCATCCCGGCGGCCTTGGCATTGCAGCGATCCCATAGCTGATCCTGTTGGGTCGCGCGGATCGCATTTCCCCGCCGCGTCATCGTCGGAAACCGCTGCCCCCGGTACGACAACGTGCCCAGGGTCTTTCGCAGAATGATCGCGTTTAGCGTCGGCTGAAGGTCGAATACCCTATCAATACGCTCATCGTTAGCCAATGCATGGATTTGATCTGCGTCATCCACCTTGATGACATCGAGTGCCCTGCCCAATCGCGTTCTTTTCATGGCAGTTTGTTTAACCAGTTCGAGACAAAGTCAGCCACCTCTTCCCATCCCGGCATTCCGCAGATATAATGAGTCCTTCCCTGGAATTCGACATACTCCTTGATGCTGCTCTCGTGCGTGTAAGCATGAAAATTTTCCAGGTTCAGCGGAGCTGGCACGATATGGTCCTTTTCCCCGGCAACAAACAGCAGCGGATAATGCGGTGCATGGAAGTCGACCGCAGCAAATTCACCCAACGTTCCCCTCGGAACATTCCGGCTTTCAGGTACTACCAGCTCATCGAATACCTTGTCCGATTCTTCTCTGGGCAACGTATGCGCAAAGGCGTAATGGAACCATTCCTTATTGGGTTCGAATACGCTGTCGCCTTTTAAATAATTGAGTACGGGGAAATTGGATTCCCAAAAGCTCCATTTCAACGTGAAGATTCCTTTGGGCGGAACGCCGTCGATACAGATGCCTGCCACTCCCTTATCCAGGGACAGGAGCTTTTGTACTACCACACCGCCTAACGAATGGCCGACGAGGATAGGTTTCTCCGGCAGCGTATCAATCAGCCGGATGATATTGTTTACCTCGTCTTCAAATGTTACTTTGCCCAGAAGGGGATCGATATGTTCCCGAAGCTCCCGGGGTTCACCCCCATGATACGGATTCGCAGGCGTATGACAGACATAGCCCTGCTCTTCGAAGCGGGCCTTCCAGTGAGCCCAGCTTTTCGGATTGACGAATAATCCGTGAATAAAGACAATGGTGCGGCAGGAAATCATGACAGTTTGTATTTTATGGATTAAAAATCAATGAGTTGACCACAAGATGAAGCAAATATAGACCATGCCGGCCTTTCCGCATTTGTCTGAAACTCGCGATTGTTTGTTTGAAACTCACATCATAAGAGCCGCCGGAAGCCGGACGGCGTCTGCCCCGTATGTTTCTTGAAAAATCTGGAAAAGGAGGCCTGATCGCTGAAATGCAGCGTGTCAGAGATGGTCGCAAGCGTTCTCTTCCTGTCATTGAGCTGCGCTTTAGCCTCAGCAATAATCTTTTCATCGATCAGTTGGCCAGGCGTTTTGCCCGTAGACCGCTTGATGGCATGGATCATGTATTTTTCAGAGATAAAAAGTGCCTCGGCATAAAACTTTAGATGATGATGACTGGTGCCATACTCGATAAGAAGCTGCTGAAATTTATAGCTGATATCGACCTCCCGGCTGTATTTTTTTACGATGGTATTTCCCTTGTTCCTATAGATCAGGGCCGCTTCATACAAGTAGGCGAAAAAGATATTTCGGATGATCTCCTGGTGATAATCCTCATGATGTGTAGACCGTTTCACTTTGAGGATATCATATAATTTGATCAGGGGCTCTGCATCTTTTTGGGTCAGCGATATGGCCGAGTGAATCTTGCCGGCAAAAAAGTCAAATGCCTCCAACTGAGCTTCATTCACGTGATGCTTTAACAAAAAAGATTTCGTGAAATAGATCGCATTCGTTTTGCAGTCGGGACTTTGGCGGGTTCTTTCGAAAACCATGTTCGGGCCGCCGGCAAAGAAATGGTAGAGGCCGATATGGACCGGTTGGTTATCGACCGTTAGGTCCATCCATCCCTGGACGCAAAGGATCAATGCATAAAAATCCGGCCTAAAAGGCGCCGACGATGGCGGCGGATTAATGACATGGTCGGCGGAAATGTAATAGTCGGTTGAATGCCAGGAATATCTCAACCCGGAAATCATCTCCCACAGTGTGTGCACAGGCGCAGCTTTGATTTGGCTCATGAGGAAGAATAATTTTTTGAAGGGTAAGATAAACAACTTGTGCCATTCAGCCCAGAGGGCGAGGTAGCAAATAATTTTGCCCCGCGAACGCGGGGCAACGGATTTATCTGCGGAGCGGAAGAACCGTGAACCTATTTATCTTTGTAAACCGGTAGAAAGCTGACGTTCGCAGAAACGAAAAAGCCTGTAAACTATAAATTTTACAGGCTTCTGAATTGGTTGACTTTCATCTTGCGGGGCGTTGGGGACAACTTTCGAACTTTCGCGTGACCGATTTGGAACAAGTATGTCAATTTTGGGAGGACCATTCCAAACGGTTATGATACGAATAGGAATGCGGTACTTTTATTGTATTTTTGGCTGCCATGAAAAGTTCGAAATGAACGCGGATAATATGGCTCATTAGTAAGCCCCGGTGAAATGCCCATTCCAATAAACAATTATATATTGGATTCCCGATCGGGCTTAACGGGCTTAATTAGTCTAAGCAAATTTGAATAATGGCTTCCCAAAAGTCCATATCCGAGTCGCGGTTATTTTGTCGGACAAAATCGAGGAAATCCTTAGCTTCTTCTATTGAGATTGGGTTTTTCTCCAAGCGGACTGGATTTTCCCAATCCTTGGAAAGATCACCAAGTTTATTAAGTATTTGACTAAAATTATTTAATGAATCAGCAATTTTATAGGGTTCCCAACTTCCTTCTCCATGCATTGCGGAAAAGACCTGCAGCTCGTGAGATTTGAGATCAACAAAGATTGGGTCGCCCAACTCGTTCCATCCAATTACCGTCCATTCCTCCTTCCAATCACCTTTTTTGCCGGTTACTAAGGATCTACCGGCGCCATCTTTACTATATCCCTCCTGATGTTGATCCAGCTGTGATGGACTCGAAATATTTAGTTCAATAGATCCTATCGACACGCTTTTAGCAGAAGTCAGGAATTTTTCGATCTTTTCCATATTGATTTAGATATTCTTTAGTGGCTAATTAAGCTAAAAATAGTTATATTGGTTCATATGAGAACACATACTATTATTATAATTAGCTGCTTGTATAGAGGCCTACAATAGCACAACAGGTAACGACAAATGAAATAATGAAAAGCATAAAATAACTATATAAATGGAACTTTATTTTATAGACTCATCCAAAATGGAACTGACGACATATTCTTATGAACACTTTGATGTTATAATTAAAGATTTTGGATACGAGAAGGAAAAAAATGTTGACTTGCACAATTATTTTGATTGGGCTAATATTAGACATTGGAGTTTTGTTTATGAGCCCTATAGCGAATTAGAATTATCAAAATTGTTTAGCAAAACAATAGTAGTTCGCGAATCTATGAACTTTTTGATAAGGCTAAAATATAACATGCCTTTAATTCAAGTAAATTCATCCTATTTAAAAGATATGTTAAGCAATTTATGTTTTGAGACGGGAATGGGTTGGGAAGCGATTTCTGTTTGTGGAAAGTATATTATCGAATTTACGGATGGCTATGAATACTTAGCAAAGAGCAATTTCAAAATTCGTCCCACGTGAACACGCTAAATGATGTATAATTAAGCAATTCGGTAGGACAGATCATCGAAACCACACGCAAGCCCTCCCCAGCTTCCTGCTCAATTTCGGTAACGGCCGTACTGATTCAAAATAAAAGCCTTCAGTTCGAACGAATCTGAAGGCTTTCTGTTGTAATCCGATTCCCAAAGCTGCTGAAATTTGCAATTCCTTGCGGATAATTGACTTGCGGAGAGGAGGGGACACTTTTCGAACATTTTCACCAAGGATCTATTGAAAATAAATCACTTTATTATTAGAAATAATACAGTTTTAAGCATGAGGCCTACTGGCAATTCAGAATAACAACTTGTCGGCATTTTAGTGGTTTGCTAATCGACACCCGCAGTTAACATTGAACCGTTTCTGATTTTAGTAATTTTATTCGCCTTGCCAATAGGACCAGGGCAGAATTTTTTTGTCTTATGCTTGTAAACGCATCTCCCCCTGCCGATCCCGACCCCTCAACCCAACCGTAGAAAATAGCAACAATCATTCAAATTGGCCTGATTTTTGGCTATAATTAATTGATTAGTAGGAGAATGGCTGCTTGGGGAAATTTCTAATACCTTTGATTCAACCTTTATGTGGAAATCTCTAAATCCCGGTGAAAAAGTTCACGCGGGGGACACTATTCGGTACCGGTCCAGTTCACTGTTTCTTATGTCCTACCTTAATAAGATCTACGATGTAGTCAAAACCGATAGTCACTATTTTGAGATTAAAAGAAGGGATGATAAGGCAGACAGCAGTGAACCAGATCTGAAGGTCATAAAATATATGGATGTCGGCTATCACATTAGTTTGGAAATATGGTCAGGCAATGCTCCCTTCGTTGCCTGAAAGGAAAAAGGAACGAAAGGGAACGTTAAGGCTTAAATAAACCCATGCAATGACCGTCGGATATTCACCTGCCAGGAACTTGAGAGTTACCATTATTGGTCAAACTAAATTGTTTCTCATCGGCCTCTAAAAATGTGCGTCCGATGAAATGTTAACTTCAATTCTATTGGATATTAAGGATAAAGAACTTAGACTTATTAAAGAGGAAGGGGTGATGCTGGACCCTGAAATGTGGAAGTTCCTACGATGCCGATTTGCAAAAAGAAAGTTCAAGGACATCATTGATACAACTGATTATTGACTTAAAAACGGATACACTGCAGCCCGTGTAAGCTCCCCCAATTTAAGCCCAGCGAGGGTCAGAATTTTAAAGAGAAAAATGCCTTCAGATCGTCAATTCTGAAGGCATTTCTTTGGATTCCATTGGAATCCGATGGATTACCATGGATTGCGGAGAGGGGGGGATTCGAACCCCCGGACGTTTTACCGTCTGCGGACTAATCCGCCAGCGGTTTCACCATAATATTTTTGAAGTAGACCTTGCTCTTGGGGTCATGTCCCTGCAGTGCAAAAGTTCCGCTGGAGATCCGTCTTCCTTGCATGTCAATGGGAAGTTGGGGATTTTCGGGTTCCGTATAGTCTACGACAGTCCTGTCATTTATTTTGATAATGACCCTTTTACCCTGCACGGTAATATGCTCGGTGAACCATACATTGTCTTTCACCCATTGCTCTTTGACATCTACCACCGCATAGAGGCTGCCGGTCCTGCGCCAGTCAGTATGGGAATTGTTCACCTGCACTTCAAATCCTTTTTCCGGCCATCCGCCTTCCTGGTAGGTGGTATGGAAGTATATTCCCGAATTGGAGCCTGGCTCGGTCATCACATCGGCCTTGAAGTCAAAATTCTTAAAATGATGCCCATTAACCTCTCCATCATAGAACAGATGGGCGGTCTTGCCGTTGACGACGATCATGCCGTTCTCCACCTTGAAGGTCTCCGCATTTTCTCCCACCTTCCAGTCTTTTAAGGATTTGCCGTCGAATAGGGAGATCCAGCCATCGGATTGGGCATGAGCTGACACACAAAGGAGTAACAGGCAAAGGCTCATGGTATAAAAAGAGATGCTGTTTTTCATATATGGTAATTTATATTATGGAAGTTGTTCATTACATGTTGAAAGTACGGCCAAAATCGCCAATCCTGAAAATTTATCGGTGACGGTGACGGCTCAGAATATCCGTAGTGGTCAGCGGGAATTTTCTAACTTTGCTTCCATGAATTTTTACACCCGAAAATGGGTAAAACCGGAAGACCTGAATGCCCACGGTACGTTTGTTTGCCTGGAGACGGGTTCTTACCAATGTAACCCGTCTCCGGCAAACGTCTAATGATGGGCCTTCGGCCAAAACGCCCGTGGCGTCTTTTGTTGGCGGCAGCCTGCTCCGCTGGATCGATGAAGAAGCCGCCATTTACACGATCATACAGCTGGAGACCAACCGCTGCGTGACCAAGTTCATGTCCGAGATCAACTTCATCAACTCCGCCCGCCAGGGCGACATTATTGAGCTGGGTATCAAAGCCATCCATTTCGGACGCACGTCCCTCACTCTTACCTGCGAAGTACGCAACAAGATCACCCAAAAAAGCATCCTCACCATCGACAAGATCGTCTTCGTCAGCGTCGACGAACAGGGAGTTCCTGTTCCCCATGGAAAAACCAGGATTACCTATACCGACGAGCGGCTTCGGGAGGATTGAGCCTGAAGCGCCCGCCTGAGCCCGATGATCTCTCCAAAGCCCGATTTTGCGACCCAAAACGAAAAATTTGACTGAATTTTTCGAATTTGATAACCGCACACTCCTTGTCACAAAACCGGACAGTCCCGCCGCGCTGCAAGCGACACAACCCACTCATTTTTAACCCTATACGAATCCGGCATTTTTTTGGCAACAACCAATAAACTAACTATCCATGCTGAAAAATTTCTTTACCGTCGCCTGGAGAAGCCTTGTCAAGAACCGCCTCTCCTCTTTCATCAATATCTTCGGTCTGTCGATCGGACTGGCTACCGCCATCCTCATCTTCGTCTGGATCAATGACACGTTAAGCTATAACAAGTTCCATAAGAATTACGCCAATATTCACTTATTAATGAAGACGGAAAGGGCCAACTCCGGAGCTTCTACTGGTTCTTCCGTCTCCGGAATGCTGGCAGGAGCCTTACGGGCCGAAATACCGGAAGTGCGATATGCAGCCCGCGGCACCTTCGAAAACCCGCTGCTGAAATATGGGAACAAGTCTCTGTATGAAGACGCGATCTACGTCGACCCGGATTTTTTCCGTATCATGACCTTTCCCGCCCTGCAAGGCGACCCGGCCAACGTGCTGCTCGACCCCGGTTCTGTAGTGATCACGGAGAGCACCGCCAAAAAAATATTCGGCAGCCAGGATCCCATGGGCAAGATCATCACGCATAACAACCTCCATCAGTTGAAAGTGGGAGCTGTCATCCGGGATGTCCCGGAACATAGCAGCTATCAGTTCGGTATCGTACTACCCTTCGCCCTCTTCGAAAAAGAAAATGACTGGCTGAAAAAATGGGATGACAACCGCATCCTCACCTGGGCCTTACTGACACCGCAGGTACAGTTGTCCGTCCTCGACGCCAAACTGACCCGGCTGCAACAGCAAAAAACGGGAGATAAACAGGAGGAACTATTCGCCTATCCCCTGGAAGACGTGTGGCTGCGCAATTCCTTTAAGAACGGTCACACCGATGGGGGGCGCATCGATATATTGAAACTGACCGTCGCCCTCGGCCTGTTCGTGCTGCTCATCGCCTGTATCAATTTTATGAACATGGCGACTGCCCGCAGCGAACGTCGTTCCCGGGAAGTAGGTGTACGCAAGACCCTGGGCGCTTCGCGCCCGCAGCTTGTCTTTCAGTTCCTCAGCGAGGCGGTCCTGCAGACGTTTTTTGCCCTTTTTCCCGGTATCCTGCTGGCGAAGATCACGCTGCCATTTATACAGGGCTTCCTCTCCAAAAACACTATCTCTTTCGACCTGACGAGCGGGCGCATCTGGCTGGGCCTGCTGGGGATGGGATTGTTCACGGCGCTGGTGGCAGGCAGTTATCCGGCCTTTTTTCTAAGCCGCTTCCAGCCTGTGCTGGTGCTAAAAGGACTGTTTGCCAAACATTACAAGGGAGGGTCCCTGTTACGCAAAAGCCTGGTGACCTTCCAGTTTGTGATCACCATCTTCCTCATCATCTCTGTTATCGTCCTGCTCAGGCAGGATAGCTATGTACAGAACAGGCCCATCGGCTATGATCAGGAGAACCTGATCGGGATTCCTGCCCGGGGAGAGATGGCGTCTACCTTCCCGCTGGTAAAGGCAGATCTGTTAAAGCTTCCCGGCGTCACGCAGGTATCGGCGGGTACCGATAATCTCGTACGCTTTAATGGTGGCTCCAATGGAGTCGATTGGCCGGGAAAGACACCCGACCAGGATTTTTATGTCAAGATGAGCCATGTGCAATATGACTGGGTGAGTACCACCGGTCTGAAGATGGCGGAAGGGCGCGATTTCAGCCCCGCCTTCGGCACTGATACGTCAGCCTGTCTGCTTAACGAGGCCGCTGTCAGAAGGATGGGATTGAAAGAACCCGTTATCGGGACCAAAGTTGGAGGGGCTATCGTTATCGGAGTCGTCAAAGATTTTCTGTATAATGATGCCTTCAACAATCCCGATCCGCTGGTCGTAGACCTGAGCGCCGGCCCCATGCCTTTCTTTTTTGTCCGCATCCGTAATAATGAGCAATGGCAGCAGACGATCGCGCAGATAGAGCAAGCTATGAAAAAAGTCAATCCCAATTTCCCATTTGAATTTCATTTTACTTCCGAACAATATCAAAACCAGTTCAAAGGCATCGAGTCGACTGTGAAAACCCTCAACTGGATCGGCGGACTTGCTATACTCCTCTCCTGTCTGGGGCTTTTTGGGCTCTCTGCCTTTATGGCCGAACAGCGCACCAAAGAGATCGGTATCCGTAAAATATTGGGAGCGGGTATCCCGCAGATCTGGGTTCGTCTTTCCGGCGACTTCCTGAAACCGGTTCTCATCGCCTTCCTTGTGGCAGTGCCCCTGGCCGGTTGGGCAATGCAATTTTTACTACAGCATTTCGACTACCATGTTCAATTGTCCTGGTGGATCTTCGCGCTCGCAGGAGCGATGGCCTTCCTGATCGCGCTGGCGACAGTAAGCTACCAGGGCATCCGGGCAGCGCTGGCTAACCCGGTGGAAAGCCTGCGGACGGAATAACCGCCCTCACATAATATAAAAAGATTCGGGAGTGATGGGAGCCGGAATCTCCGCCTCTCCTAAAAGCTGGAGGATATTGATCTCGATGGTCCGGGTGATAGCCGTAACAGAAGTATCGCTGGGCTGGTTGCGGAAGGGATCTTTGAGCTGGGAGGCAGTCTTTTCCAACAGGAAAAAACAGCCGGAGATAAGGATCAGCAAGGGGATCGCAAATACAGTCCCTACTTCTTTCAACGCGATACTCAGGGTCACCACGAAAAGATAGATGACAACATGCAGGAGTTTCCGGTAGGTGGAGGGGAAGATCGTATTATTGATCCGCTCCGCCGCGCCCATGGCATCGGAGAGCCGTATCAGGGTATTATCCAGCTGAACATGACTATAAGGATTCAGCTGTTCACGGTTCCTCAGCTCTTTGATCGCAGCGGCATTCAATTGCAGGATAGCCAGGGGTTTGTTGGCATGATTCTTTACAGCCCCCCGCTCCGTATTGGTCAGGTAAGGCTGTGTATTCTCCAGGGGGTCCAGTCCCCGCAGGGACTGTCCCAGCGAATAGCACCAGGCGATCTGGAGGAAAGCGATCTTTTTGATGGCCGGGTCGCTGTCATCTTTCACCAGGCCTTGTAATTGAAGCACCAGGCTGCGGCTGATGTTGACGATCGCCCCCCAGACCTTCCGGGCTTCCCACCACCGGTCATAAGACTGATTTAATCTAAAAGACAGCAGGACAGAGATTGCCGTTCCCAGGAAGGCGGGAATACCCAGGGGCATGTCGGGCAAAAGGTGTTTGAAATGCCAGGCGATATAGTTGATGGTAAGGCTTAACAGGACTATGATCGGCAGCTCGATCCTGATAGCCTGCAATAAATATCGGGCGGGAATCTTTTTTTCCAATAACATGGCAGAAAGATACAAATAAACCTTCTTACCCGGAGACCGGCACCGGCAAAATCCTGCCAGGGCAATCCACTATTCCGATACCGTTAAAAAACGGTATTTAAGCATTTATCTATGTATAAACGGGAAATCTTAGTAGTTTGACCGCAACTAAAATTCGTTATATGAAAAGTATTTTTGCTTGCCTGCTTTTGCTAAGCAGCTTTTTTATCGCTAACGAGGGATTTGCTCAACGATCGCACTCTTCTGGTTCTTCGCATTCTTCTTATCATCCCGGCCATTATAAAGGAGGAAGCGGAAGTTCTCACAAAGGGGGGCATTATAAAAATCCGAGTACGGGAAATCATTATAGAACCCACAAACACTAATAACCCTCAGATTCTGAAAAGGCGTCCTTTTAGGGATGTTGTTCCTTAAAAAGACGTCTTTTTACTCAATACCTGGGAGCTTACTTTGTCCCACCTTCACCGGCGCATCCCCATTGAACATATCCCGGTGCATCTTCCAGCCCGCCGCCGTCTTCTTCCAAAGGACAAGATATTTCCCTCGCCCCAAGGATCGATTGTCCGCTCCGAATAACTCATACACCCCTTGTTCGGTAACATATTCATTTGTCAACCCATAGAGCTCCACCGTCGTGAACACCACATTGGGGTATAGCAATTCAGGAAAAGCGAAGAATCACCCGTACGATAGGCTTCTCCATATAGCTTATTGACGCGGTCGAGGGCAGCCTTGACCGAACCGGTATCTTTAAGGGGGCCGATCGCGCTATTTTTGCGGGACGATGACTTTTTCCATGCTTTTTTGCTTACATAGTAAATTAAAGGCGGCCACATCTTTATCGAGCAGGGAATTCATTGCCTGCCGCTGTTGATGCCAGACGGCGCTGAGGGTTTCATATTGTTGTTTTTGTCCGTTGGTGACATAGGGGATATTGGCGTCCATCTCTCCTTTGAGAAAAATGTAGTCGGCGCTGGTCTTATTAATGAAGTTGATAATATCGTCATTGCTTTGGGCTTTGTTCTGCACCAGTTCTTCTTCCCATTTTAATAGTTTAGCCGTCAGCTTCTTGCCGCTATCCACCACTTCTTTCATTTTCGTACTGTCCACCAGTTCTATTATTTCGCTGACCTGTCTGCGTATTTTCCGGATACGCAGCACGGATTCATGAATTTCCGTTATGTCTGCTTCTGTCTTAGCGGCCCATTCCTGCTGTTCGGCATATTCCGCGGGTGTAGCATTCAGGCGCGGGTCGGGCAGGATCTTAAGGGGTACCATCTTTTCCGTGGCAGCATATTTCAGGCGGGCCTGATAATTCCCAGGCGCCGCCTTTCTTCCTTCATATGCCCCTTCGATGAATACGGTGGGCACGCCGGGCAAGGTTGGATAGCGCATATCCCATACGAAGCGGTTGAGCCCTTTCTTTTTGGGCAGGAGGGGATCGGCGGAGGGCCCGCCGGGGAAGGTGACAAAGCCAGGGTTTTCTTTTTCGGCGAAATGGCGGACCGTATTTCCTTTTTCATCTATGATATCCAATGTCAGCCCCGCGGCCGTATCGACCTTTGCCGGCAGCTGATAATAAAATACTACTCCGGTGGAGGGATTGGTTCCGGAGGTGGCAGCAAGCTGTACATTATCGTCTTCGTCAACAACGGCTTTGTCCAGGGCGCTGGCGCCGGAGACACGATATGCGTCCTGCGGGGTATAAACTATAAAATCATCTTTGGAGGAAGAGGGATCATATTGGCGCAGGACGTTCAGGTCATCCAGGATCCAGAAGCCGCGGCCCATAGTAGAAGCCAGCAGGTTGCCCTGGTGTACTTTCAGGTCGGTGATGGGGGTAACGGGAAGGTTCAGCTGAAGAGCGCGCCAGCGGAGGCCACCATCGTAGGAAATATAAAAGCCGGTTTCCGTTCCCGCGTACAACAGGTTTTTCCTGGTATCATCTTCTCTTATGGTCCGGGTGTACGCGCCATAGGGAATGCCGGAATTGATGCGGGTCCAGGTTTTTCCATAATCGATGGTCTTGTAGAGGGCGGGGGTGAAATCATTGAATTTGTAGCGGGTGGTCGCAATATAGGCGGTCGCTTTGTCGTGCGGCGATACTTCGATACAATTGATGAGGCATTCGTCCAACCCGGCCGGGGTAACATTATTCCAGGTCTTGCCGCCGTCTCTCGTCAAACTGACGATACCGTCGTCGCTACCGGTGTAGATCACCCCTTTCTCCTGCGGGGATTCTTCGATATAGGCCAGCGTGCAATAGTTTTCGCCGCCTGCTCCTTCATTGGTATAGGGGGCCCCGCTCAGCCCCATGTGTAAAGTGTCATGCCGGGTAAGGTCCGGAGACACCACTTCCCAGTTGCGGCCTCCATCGGATGTTTTGAATAAGCGGTTGCCACCATGGTAAAAGGTATTGGGTTCATGTTGGGAGCAAATGATCGGTGCATTCCAGTTAAAACGGTATTTCATGTCTTTGGGCTGGAGGGATTGGTATTGGATGGGTGCGATCATGATGGGTTTGCCTTCTCCGCTTTGCCGGTCCAATACTTCGATGGTGCCCTGGTAGCTGCCGCCCATGATATAGCGGGGATCGTCCGGGTTAAAAGCCAGGAAGGCACTTTCTCCGCCGGCCGAATAAAACCAGTTTTTCTCGCCGATGCTGAAGCCGGTGGTATTGCGGCTGGCGATCATGACCGAGGTATTGTCCTGCTGTCCTCCATAGACGTTGTAGGGAAAGAGGCGGTCTGCATTCACCCGGTAAAACTGTGCGGTAGGCTGATTGTTCTGGCTGCTCCATACGGCGCCGCCGTTGAAGGTGACGGCCGCTCCCCCATCGTTGGATATGATCATATTCCTATCGTTATGGGGGTTGATCCATAGCTGGTGATAATCTCCGTGGGTTCCGGAAAGATTGGACCAGGTCCTGCCGCCGTCGATCGATTTAAGGCCGGGGGAATTCAATACGTATACGATATTCTCGTTCTGCGGGTCCGCAAATACTTCGATATAATACCAGGCCCGCTGGACCAGGCGATGATCTTTGCTGATGCGGGTCCAGTTTTTGCCGCCGTCATTGGAAACAAATAATCCTCCCTGTTCCTTTTCCGTATCGCTTTCGATCAGGGCATAGACTTTGTCCGGGTTAGCGCCTGAGACAGCAATGCTCATCTTGCCCATTTCTTTCGGCAATCCTTTTTCCATTTTGGTCCAGGTCTGGCCGCCATCAACGGATTTGTACAGGCCGCTGCCTTTGCCGCCGCTGCGCATTTGCCAGGGCAGGCGTCTGTAGTCCCACATGGCCGCATACAGGATCCTTGGATTATTTCTATCCATGCTCAGGTCTGCGCAACCCGTATTTTCATCGACGTATAAGACTTTTTTCCAGGTGATACCTCCATCCGCGGACTGGTAGACGCCACGGTCTTCCGTAGCGCCATGCATCGCGCCTTGTGCCGCCACGTAAACGATATCGGGGTTCTGCGGGTGAATGCGAATGTTGGCAATATGGCGGGTAAGGTCGAGTCCCATTTTTTTCCAGGTCTTGCCGGCGTCGGTGGATTTATAGACCCCGTCGCCATAGGAGCTCATGACGCCGCGGGGAGCGTGTTCGCCCATGCCGGCATATACTACGTTGGGGTCACTCTCGGCCACCGCCACGGCGCCTACGGAGCCGGTTTTGAAAAATCCGTCCGAAATATTAAACCAGGTCAATCCCGCATTGGCTGTTTTCCACAACCCGCCTCCGGTGGTGCCCATATAATATATCTGGGGATCGCCGGCCACACCGCAGGATGTCACGGAACGTCCGCCGCGGAAGGGTCCGATATTCCGCCATTTCAGGGGGGTGACGGAGTCATTGAGCCATGCCGGTTCCGCGTTAATGGCAGCGGCGGCGGCTTCCGGAGAGGAGGGTTTACCCGTCCGTCTTTTTTGGGATGTCCCTGATATGGAAATGGAAAGCAGGCAAATGAATAAGAAAAAATTTCTCATGAGCGAGTGTTTTGGTTATGAGTAAGGGAAGTTACAATAAACAGAAACAATTTTAATGTCTGGCTGTGCCGCTTACTGGATATTTGGCAGCGCCCCGGGCGTCAAACCACAATATTCTGTTCATCAGGTCATCCTCTCCCTCGTCTACATCTTTAAACACGGATTCGGCGGATAGCCGGGCATAGTAGAGGGCTTTGCCGGAGGTGCGGCCTTTCAATTCGGCAAAGGATTTATTCATAAGATCAAGGGGTATCCTGTTGGGCAGAAACGTATAGGCATACCTTGATTTTTTATCGCCGAAGCAATCAAAGAGGGGTAGGGCGGTGGCATCTATAACGTTCATCGGTGGTAAACCCAGGATCTGCTCGATGGTCCTTACCATGCCGGTCTGGTTATAATTGGTATGGATGGCTCTGCCTGATACGGAGTAAGGGCTTATGACCAGTCCGGTGGTGCGGTAGGAAGAGATATGGTCCCAGCCGGATTGCGAATCGTCTTCTGTCACAAACACTACGGTGGAATCCCAGAAGCGGCTATGTGTGATAACGTCGATGATCCTGCCCAGGGCCAGATCATTATCCGCTACCATGGCTTTGGGAACGGGAAAGCCCGGGGAGGTTCCGGCCGTATGGTCGTCGGGCAGGGAAAGCACCATCAGGTCCGGAAGGCTGTCGCCCTCTTGCTGTTCATGCTGTTGCCATTCCCTGATAAAGACTTCCGCCCTTATCTGATCGGTAAAGACCAGGTTATCGCAATCGGGGTAATCCGGTGAAATGACTGGTCTTATGCGGGCTATCGTCGTAGTATTTGTAAATCCCTGGTTTTTATGATCCCGATAGCGGTTATAGATATCCAGCCACTTTTCGGAGGGGTCGTATCCTGTGGTACAGGCTTCTCCGAAGATGCGGACTTTTTTTCCATGGTCCAGCGCATTGTTCCAGATAAAACCATTCTTATTGTATACCAGGGCATCGGTTTGCCGGTGCGGGTAACTTCTGAACCAGGCCCTTACGTTTCTTTCTACATAATCCGACGCCATGGCGGCATCCGCCCACTGGTGTCCTTCCGCGGATGATTTGCCCGAAGCATAATAATTATCCAGCAACGCGAAGTCGCTTACCAGCCGGTGCTGGTTGGGGGTGACGCTATCGCCATAAATGCAAAGGTCCGGCATACCTCTGCCCTGCGGCAGGTCGCCGTATACCTGGTCGTAGGTCTTATTTTCCTTGATGATATACACTACATGCTTAAAAACGGAAGGTTCGCCTATTCTCTCCGGAAGTGGCCGGGGAGCTGCGTTTTTCCGCGGCGCCCGGTTGGTGAGCGCAATCCGGAAGAGCAGGCTTTGCTGTTTTACTTTTTTCGTGTATGCCTTCAGGCGCCTGGAAGAAGGCAGGGGAATAACACTCAGCGAAGCGAGTTCCTGGTGTATGGTATAGGTCTTTTCCGGAGATAGTACGCGGGAACCCCGGGCTTCCAGGTTCGCCACATACAATTGATCTCCCAGTAAAGCGATCCCTCCGGGATAGGCTTCCGTAGGAATATATCCTTTGATAGCGCTGGCGCCTGAGCCGCCGGCAGAAGCATATTCTCCCAGTTTAATCACGCAGATGGCGTTGTCCATCCCGTTGGCGACATACAGCGTCTTACCTGCCGGATCGGGTAATAAGGCATTGGGACTGCTCCCATAATAAGGAATATGATCTGAAAAAGAGGGATTGGCTGAAAACAACCCAACCCTGATGGAATCGGTTACTTTTTCCTGTTGTACGTCCACCACGCTGATATAATCGCTGTTGCCATTGCAGATGTACAGGTAACGCCGGTCGCTGCTGGCGGCAATGGCATTGGGATGGAGACCCAGGGCGCATTCGTTCAGCAAGTCACCGTTATGGGTGTCGATCACCGACAGGCTGCCTTTTGCGGTAGCGCCTGTGGCCGGATTTGTATAAGCGCTGCCCCAGGGGGTGCCGGCAAACTCCTGGCTGCTATCGGTGACGAGAGGGCCGGCCCAGTTGGTGACATAGGCTTTATTGCCGATGATGCGCAGCCCGAAAGGAGCGACCCCGGTGGATGCAGTCCATATCAACTGCCTGTCCGTAAACCGCATCTTCAGCAATTGATTATTCCCATTGAGCACTACATACAAATAGGGGATTCCTTCTTCCACCTGTATTGCCAGATCATTCGGCAAAGCTGTTTTGGCCGGTGCAACCGCATCTATGGGTATGGCCGCGACGTGCCCAAAGCCCGAGTCTGTCCATTCGGCGATCATCACGGCGGATTGGTGCGAATTGGCCGCGCTCCAGGCAAGATAGACCTGCCCGTTCCAGGAAAAAGTTTTGATACCGGAATAGGTGCTCATCAGGTCCTTGTATTGTTTATCTTCCGTAAAGCTCCATCGGTGCCGGATCCCGCGGGTATCCGCGTCCAGGATAGCGATGCCGTACCTGTCTTCTACGGCAATATTTTTTCCATCCGGTAAAGGAGTAAGGTCCAGCGTATGGTTTTCCAGTTTGGGATCGCCATAGGTTATTACTTTTCCCGCGGACTGCAGCAGTCTGTTGAAGGGCATGAGGGTCAGCGGACTGCTCATCTGCAGGGTACTGTCATCATAGGTCGTGTGATATGGGCTGGCCGGCTGGGCGTTTGCTGCTGCCGGCTGTGTTCTCTCTGGTGACGACTGGGCGTTCCCGGCTGCCCCGGTTAATAACAGACTGGCCAGAAGGAACTGGACTGCGATAAACATTTTCATATTCGAATGTAATTAAAAATCACACCTCACTCCGCAGGATCTCCAAAGGAGGCTTGTTCAGGACACTCCTGCTATTGTACAACCCGATCAGGATTGTCAGTCCGCAGACAAGGACAAATAACAAAGCGACCAGTCCCCAATGCGGAGAGAAAGAACTTTCAAAGCTGAAGGTTGCCAGGGCCTGACTACCCGCCAGGGAAAGGAGGATACCGGTAGCGGCAGCCAGGGCTCCCAGGAAAAAATATTCAAGGGCGGTAATGACCAGGATCTGCCGGCGGCTGGCGCCGAGGGTGCGCAGGAGCACTGCTTCCTGGATCCGCTGATATTTGCTGATCAGCACGGAAGCGATCAGGACCACCAGGCCGGTGAGCATACTGAAAGCAGCCATAAACCGGATCACGAAGCCGATCTTATCCAGGATCTCATCCAGCACGCTCAGCACCAACCCCAGATCTATCACGGAGATGTTGGAGAAATTGCGCACCACGGCCTGCTGAAACCGGGCAGACACTTCCGGGGAGGGCACCCGCGTCACCAGTACGTGGAACTGTGGCGCCGATTCCAGTACGCCGGAAGGGAACAGGATCCGGAAGTTCGTCTGGATCCTTCGCCAGTCCACCTGTCTCAAGCTTCCTACCACGGTAGTAATGAGCACCCCCTGTACATTAAATACGATCCGGTCCCCGATGGTCACGTGCAGGCGCCGGGCATACTCCTCTTCTAAAGAAATGGGGACGGGGTTCCCTGCCGATCCGAAGTTCGGCGATGCTCCGGAACTCCCTGCCGATCCGCCCGGGTGGGCATTTCCGCCGCCGCCGAATTTTCCGGCGACAATTTTTTCCGAAGCCGCCAGCGAATCCCGGTAAGTGACCCGCAGCTCCGACTCGAAAGCACGCTCCGGTGGGGGACCGGGGCGATTGGAGGATGCGTCGTCGCGTTCGGGGGAGGAGCCTCTTCGATCCGGAGGGGCGCCAGTGCGATCGGGAGGGACACCGGCGCGGCCTGTGCTATCCCGTTCCCGTTCCGCCTGTTCCGGCGTGCGGCCATTGATCTCCGCCATCCGCATGGTAACGATAGGCGTCTGCTGCAGCACCGGCAATTGATTTTGCTTTAGCAGGTCGAGCACAGCGGACTGCTGATCGGTCTGAATATCGAAAAGCACCATATTGCCCTGATTGCCGGCCGCAGAGATAGTGACCCGGTCGATAAGCATGTCCCGGACAAAATAGAGCGTACCGATAAACGTAGTGCCCAGCCCGATCGTAATGATCAGGATCAGGGTCTGATTATTCGGCCGGTATAAATTGGCGAAGCCCTGTCTCCATAAATAATTCCAGGAGGCGGGGAACAGGCGGCGCACCACCCACATCAGGAGCCAGCCCACGGCCGCCAGCAATACGAATGCGCCAAAGATGCTGCCCGTAAATACCAGCGCCTTATCCCAGCTATGCATCTGCCGGAAGGAGAAAAGGGCGATAAAGAACAGGATAGCCGCATATACTACCCCTTTCAAAGCATCAGGCGCCCTCCGGGAATTGTCCACCGACAGGCGCAGCGTATATAACGGCGAAATACTTCGTATCGATAACAATGGCAATAGGGCAAACAGTACCGATACGATCAGCCCTACCGTTATCCCCTGCCCCACCGCCCACCAGGAAATCCCCATCCTGGCCTCCAGCGGCAGCAGATCCTTCAACACCGCCGGCAATACCTGCTGAACGGCCAGGCCCAGCGCCGAGCCGATCACGGATCCGATCAGTCCGATACCCGCCACCTGTATCAGGTAGATCAGGAATGCCTGCCGGGCCTTTACCCCCAGACAGCGTAAGATGGCGATCGCAGGGATCTTCTCGCGTATATAAATATGTACGGCGCTGGCCACACCGATACAGCCCAGCAACAAAGCGATAAAGCTGATCAGGGTCAGGAATTGTGTAAAATCCCCGAAAGCCCGGCTCATCCTCTTCTTCCTGGATTCGACCGTCTCTTCGTCGAGGCGGGACTTCTCCAACCGTGGCCGGATGGTCCCGGCAAACTTTTCCATGTCTGCTCCGGGGTCATATTGATAATAGAGCTGGTATTCGACCCGGCTGCCTTTTTCCAATAGCCGGGTCTTCGCCAGGTATTGGAAGGGAATATAAACCGGCGGCGCCACCGTGGTAGAGATCTCATTACGTCCCGGAGCTTTATTCAGAACGCCGGCAATGGCAAATGTGCATTCCCCGATCTTTATAGAATCCCCTACTTGTGCCCCATATTGCAGCATAAGCGTTTTATCCACCAGGGCCTGCCTCCCGCCGCGGAAGCTGCGCCCCGCCGAAATGGGGGTCGTCTCCAGCGAGCCATAGAATGGATAGTCCCCGTCCAACGCCCGCACCTGCACCAGGCGGGTGCCCTGACTTTTAGTGAAATACACCATCGAGGCAAAACTGCATTCCTCCGAATGCCGGTTAGGCAGTGAGTCCAGCAGTTTGCGGATGGGGGGTGGCACATATTTGTTCCCCCGGATGACCAGGTCGGCGCCTACCAGGGCCTTTGCCTGATCATCGATAGCGTCCCGGAGATTATTGCCGAAAGACAAGGTGGCTACCAGCGCGGCAATGCCCAGAATGATGGAAGATATGAAAAGGAACAGGCGGCTCCGGTTATGGCGGCTATCCCGCCATGCCATGAGAAAAAGCCAGGAGATCGGGAATTGTTTATCTTTTTTCATCAGCGACGATATGCCCTCCTTTTATCCGGATAATACGTTGCGTGCGATCCGCCAGCTCTGCATTATGCGTTACGATGATCAGGGTAGTACCTGCTTCCCGGTTGAGATCGAATAAGAGCTTCACCACTTTCTCGCTGGTCTCCGCATCGAGGTTGCCGGTGGGCTCATCCGCAAACAAAATACGTGGATTGTTGGAAAAGGCCCTGGCCAGGGACACCCGCTGCTGTTCGCCGCCCGAGAGCTGCGCAGGATAATGATGAAGGCGATCGGAAAGGCCGACCTTATCCATCAGCTCCTTTGACCGGGCGCGGATATTCTTTTCTCCCCGCAGTTCCAGCGGCACCATCACATTTTCCAGGGCCGTAAGGGTAGGAAGCAGCTGGAAATTCTGAAAAATAAATCCGACATACCGGTTACGTATACTTGCCCGCTCGTCTTCGTTTAGGCCGTCGAGGGAAATGCTATTCAGCTCCACGGTCCCGGTAGTGGAGCGGTCAAGCCCGGCGCTCAGGCCCAGCAAGGTCGTCTTACCACTGCCCGAAGGCCCCACGATGGCCAGCGTCTCGCCGGCTTCCACCGAAAAATTGATATTGTCCAGCACATTCAGAGAACGGCCGGCCCCCTGATAAGTCTTACTTACATTGCGGATAGTCAGTATTGTTTCCAAGCTCTATTTTTTTTCCAGGCTAAAATAAATTCCTGCAAAGAATTATGAATTCATAATTTACAACTAACTCTCTAAAGATGTTGCGTAGGTTTGCTTAATTTACCGTAAATATTCCTATGCTGAAATTTTTTACCGTAAGCTGGCTGAGCACCCTGCTGCTGATTGCAGCCTGTAATAACAACACAAACAAAGAATCTGCCGTCCAACCTTCCGATACGCCGTCTGTCAGGCCGGCGCACACATCGGCTGCTCAGGAAGCATCGCCGGCTGCCGGGCAGCCCGGCAACGCGGATTCCCGTAAGACTATCCTGTTCTTTGGCAACAGTCTCACGGCCGGGTATGGGGTAAACCCTTCCGAGGCATTCCCGGCGCTGATCCAGGGCAGGCTCGATTCGCTGAAGCTGCCCTATAAAGTGGTCAATGCCGGGCTGAGCGGGGAAACTTCGGCAGGAGGCAGAAGCCGGATCGGATGGATCCTCCGTCAACCCGTGGATATTTTTGTGCTGGAGCTGGGCGCTAACGACGGTTTAAGAGGGATACCGGTATCTGCAACATCCGTCAACCTGCAAGCCATCCTGGATTCGGTAAAAACAAAATACCCTTCCGCTCAGCTCGTCCTCGCAGGCATGCAAATACCACCCAGCATGGGAAATCAATATGGCTCCGCCTTCAAAGAAGCATTCCGGCAGCTGGCGGAAAAAAATAAGGTGTATCTCATCCCTTTCATCCTGGAAGGCGTGGGCGGTGTGCCGCAGCTGAATCAGCAGGACGGCATCCACCCTACTCCGAAAGGACATAAAATAGTAGAAGAGAATGTCTGGAAAATACTGAAGGGACTCCTCTAATTTGCCTATACCTGTTGGGGATCAACGGAATAAGCATTATATTTAGATAATGAAAGAAGAGCGACAGCCCACCATCAAGGAGATCGCCAAACAACTGAATGTATCCGTCTCCACCGTCTCAAGGGCTTTACATAATCATCCCAGCATCGGGCTTCGCACCAGGATGCGGGTTCAGCAACTGGCTCAGGACCTGAATTACGAGCCCAATCAGAGCGCTATTTTTTTCAAAAAACAGAAAACATTTGCCATCGGGGTGGTGCTGCCCAATCTCAAGGAAGAATTTTTTTCCAAGGCTATCAGCGGAATCGAAGAGATCGCGACCCGGAATAATTATAGCGTACTGATCGGGCAGTCCCAGGATGACCCCGAGAAAGAAAAGCAGATCATCGCTACTATGAAGAATTACCGGGTGGACGGCCTCATCGTCTCTTTGGGTAAGCACACCAAGAACTATGATCATTTCACTGCCCTGGAGAAATATAATATCCCTGTAGTCTTTTTCGACCGGGTGCCTCACCTGCCCGACTTCAATAAGGTCTCTTTCAATATGGCCAGCGGCACCCGGGAAGCCATTGAATTTCTCCTCGACCAGGGGCATCGCCGCATCGGCATCATCAACGGGCCGGATGAAATGAATTCTTCCAGCCAACGAACAGAGACTTACAAACAGCTTCTGATCAAAAAAAGGCTGAAGATCGACTTGTCCCTTATCGTGTCCACGGACCTCACCCCGGAAAGCACCTATGAGGCCATGAAGACACTGCTGAGCCAGAAACCCCGGCCTACGGCCGTTATAGCGATCAATGACTATGTGGCCCTGGACGCCATGCAGTATGCCCGCCGGGTAAAATTGAAGATCAATAAGGATATTTGCTTTGTCAGCTATGTCAATCTATGGATCAGCGGGTACCTTGAGACTCCACCCCTGGCGTCCGTAGAACAATATCCTTTCGAACAGGGGTCCAAAGCGGCAGCCCTGTTGATGGAACTCATGCATCGCGTCCCCGAGCAAGGCCCTTCCCCGGCCCCGGAAACTTTCCAGAATATCGTTATCAACGGCCAGCTGGTCGTCCACAAGAAAAAATCAAAATAGCTCCCCGCAGGTTCAAAAGTCACGCAAACGTTTGTGGAGATAAATAATTGTTAAATAAACTACATTACAATTAGGTATTTAGATACACATAACTATACTTCGTAGGGACACCCACTTAGTATCAACCGGAACGACACTCTATTACACATTAAAAACTGCTTATGATCAGGCAAAAACTTCACTTGCTTCTGTTCCTGCTACTATGCTCATGCATTGCCTTCGCACAGGAACGGACGATTACAGGGAAAATTACGGATGAAACGACCAAAGCACCCTTAGCCGGGGCTACTGTCATTATTAAAGGCACTAAAAAGGCGACTACTACGGACGCCGACGGTAATTTCAGCATTAAGGCGCCGGAAAACAAGGTGATGCTGATCGTCACTTCTATTGGTTATGCCAGCAAAGAATTTTCAGCGGCGGCAGGCGCGGGCGCCCTGGCCATCACATTGGGCGCCGACACCAAGCAACTCGGAGAGGTCGTCGTGACGGCCCTGGGTATTACCCGTCAGTCGAAGACCCTGGTATATGCCGCGCAATCTGTACCCACCAATCAGTTGACAGAAGTCCGGTCTACCGACAACTTCCTGGGTTCCCTTTCGGGTAAGGTGGCGAATGTCGTCATCAACCAGGGATCGGGCGGATTGGGCAGTGGTGCGCAGATCATCCTACGGGGTAACCGCTCCATCCAGGGATCCAGCACCGCCCTGATCGTCGTCGATGGAGTACCCATCAATAACAATACCTATAGCGCAGCCGGTAATGATTTCGGGTCGGTACAGAGCTCGGATGGAGCTTCGAACATCAACCCGGACGATATCGAGTCTATGACGGTATTGCGCGGCGCTTCCGCGGCGGCCTTATATGGCAGCGAAGCGGGTAACGGAGTGCTGGTCATCGCTACCAAAAGGGGACACAAAGGCCGCAGCGAGGCTATCGTGAACTCGGGCATTGGCTTTGAAAAACCCTTTGCCACGCCTGATTTCCAGAACAGCTACGGCCAGGGTAATGGCGGACTGATCGCAGCCGATTCCAGCCAGACAGGCTCCAGTTGGGGAGCGAAGATGACGGGACAGAGCTATACTGATTATCTATATAATAAGGCTACCTATAGCTCCCAGAAGGACAATGTGAAAGATTTCTTCCGGACAGGCCTGAGCCTGAATAATTCGGTTGGGATCTCAGCCGGTTCCGATAAAGTACAGAGCTATTTTTCGTACACGAACAACTATGCCAAGGGCATTATCCGGAACAATGACCTGAACCGTCATAATATCAATTTCCGCATATCGAACCAGATCTCGTCCAAATTGTCCACCGATGCCAAGGTCACTTATATCGCTTCGAATATCAACGGCCGTCCCCGCACCGGTGAGGAAAACAGCCCGGTATTCGATGCATATGAGATGCCGCGCAGCGTCAGCACAGCCCAGGCCAGGAATTACCAGGCTCCCAATTCCCTTGGGGTAATGGCGCCTACCAACTGGCCTTCTACGCAAAATTCGATTTACCAGAACCCCTATTGGATGCTCAATAATACCTCCATCGGGGAGGCCCGTACCCGGGTGATCGGTTTCGCATCGGTCAAATACCTGCTTACCTCCTGGCTCAGCGTCCGCGGATCGTTCAACCTGGACCGGACGAGTGACCAGATCGAAGAGAAATACCAGCAGGGGACCCTGCTCTGGAACACCAATGCCGGCGGTTCCTATGGCCTTACCAATCTCGTCAGCACCAACAAATGGGCTGACCTGATCCTGGAAGGAAATAACCAGCTCACCAAGGACCTGAAGATCAGCTATCATGCAGGGACGATCTACCAGGACAAAGTTTACAATCAGACGATCGCCTCTTCCAATGGCCTCTTTGTGGCTAATAAGTTCAGTCTTTCCTTCGGCAGCAATCCCAGCACGACCCAGCTCGGCACGGAAGTCGTGACTCAGTCAGTGTTTGGCCAGGCCAACCTGTCCTGGAGGGACGCTATCTTCCTGGACGCGAGTTTGCGCAATGACTGGGATTCCAGGCTGCCCAGCCCCTACCATTATAATTATCCCTCCATCGGTGCATCCGCCATCCTCTCGGAGCTGATCAAAGGGATGCCGAAAGCGATCTCTTTCTTAAAGGTTAGCGCCAACTATGCGCAGGTGGGTAATGGCGGTCAATTCGGCGTAACGAATGCCGCTTACAATTACGTTCAGGGAGCAGGCAATGGCAGCATCGCCCGGAGCACTATTCTGAATATCCCTGGTTTGAAACCTGAACTGGTAAAGAGCTATGAGTTTGGCCTGGAAACCCGCTTTATAAATGACCGGGTCGGATTTGCCGCTACCTATTACAAGAGCAATTCCACTAACCAGTTACTGAAAATCGGCCTGCCGGTGGGCACCGGTTATTCCCAGCAATATATCAATGCCGGTAATATCGAAAACCATGGGGTGGAGCTGACGATCAGCGCATCACCGATCAAGACCACCGATCTCACCTGGGATATAGCGGTCAATCTCTCCCTGAACCGCAACAAGGTGATCACGCTTAGTCCCTACCTTAAGCAAACGGCTCTCGGCGGCGCGGATAACCGTTCGGCCCTGCCTGTCGTACAAGAGGGAGGAGCTTTTGGCGACCTCTATGCTTTTCAGTGGGCGAGGAACGCGAAAGGTCAACATATAGTCAATGCCGATGGAACACCAGCCACTTCAGCGGCTCTCGGATATATCGGTAATTACAATCCCAAAGAGGTCGTGGGTATGACCAATACCTTCCAATACAAGAAGTTCTCCATGCGGGTCCTGATCGATGGCCGTATCGGAGGGATCCTGGTATCTGGAACGGAAATGAACCTGTCCTTTAGCGGCATCACCAAGGGCACGGAGAAATTCCGTGAAGGCGGTCTGAACCTGGGCGGCGTCGATGCTTCGGGAGCAGCCGTCAGCCAAACCATCACTGCTCAGAAATTCTGGCAGACCGCTTCCGGGCTTCGTTACGGTACGGGTGAGTTCTATGCCTACAATGCAACCAGCCTTCGGGTAAGAGAACTTTCGATCGGATATGATATCCCCGTAGCTAATACGCATATCATCAAGTCCATGCGTTTTTCGGCCGTGGCGCGTAACCTCTTCTGGATCTATCGTGGCAAGTCCATCCTGGATATCCCGGGCCTGGGTAAACGCAAGATGTGGATGGATCCTGACGTGGCCAATGGGAATGGCCTTTTCCAGGGTACGGAATATGGCGCAATACCTTCCACCCGCACTTTGGGATTCAATCTGAAGGTCATTTTCTAAACCCGAAAAACGAAAAAATTTATGAATATGAGACATATCAATAAACTAGTGACCACACGCCTGCAGGCGGCACTATTGGGCAGTGTGCTGCTATTCGGCCTGTCCTGCACCAAGAAGTTCGAACAGACCAATACCGATAAGAACAGCATTGCGACGGTATCGCCGGCCACACTGCCTTTTTTGTTTGCACATGCGGCAGACGTAGCCACCGTCAATGCGGGTAATTACCAGGTCGCGCAGAACCTGTTTGCGGATCAGTATGCGCAATACTTTGCCTGCGAGGCCACTTATTTCGCTTCGGATCGTCTCTTCCTGAACCAGGCCTGGGTCGGCGCCAATTTCAATCCGTATTACACGGATGTATTGCCGCAATTACAGACCCTCTTTGCCAATACGGATTCCAGTTCTGCCGAACATGCACTGGCCGAGATCGTTTGGGTACTGGCGTTTCAAAAAGCCACCGACTATTGGGGACCCATCCCTTATTTCAGCATCGGCACGGTATCCCCGTCCGTGGCCTACGATCCCCAGGATAAGATCTATGATGACTTCTTCAAGAGGCTGACTGCCGCTGTGGCTGTTCTGACTCCTTTGGCCGGCACTACATCCATCTACTCCTCTTATGACCAGATCTATGGCGGCAAGGTCAGCAAATGGATCAAATTTGCCAATACCCTTCGTCTCCGGTGCGCCTTGCGTATATCGAAGGTTGACCCGGCCCGGGCCAAGACCGAAGCGGAGGCAGCAGTTGCCGCGGGTGTAATGACCACCAGTCCCGGCGATGACGCCCTGATCCTGCGGTCTTCCGTAGGCGGCGATAACAACGGCCTTTCGATCATGTCGGACTGGAACGAGTTCCGGATGAGCGCCACCATGGCCTCCGTCTTAAAGGGTTACCAGGATCCCCGTATCGTGGATTATTTTCTTCCTACAGCCACCAGCGCCGACCCGACTCCGGGCATCTTTGCTAATTACAGCGGTTTGAGGAACGGATTGTCCGTTGACCAGTTAGGCGTGAAGCCGAACCTGGCAGCCAACAACTCCCATCAGGGATCCCGCTGGGCCTCCACCAGTGTCACCGTGGGAGGAACCATCGTTGGAACGGCCACTTACGCAAGTACCCCGCAGAACGTCATCGAAACGGCGGAAGCTTATTTCCTGCGGGCAGAAGGCTCCCTGCTGGGTTGGAATATGGGTTCACTCACTACCCAGCAATTGTATGAAGCCGGTATCACCAACTCCATGGCACAATGGGGTATCACCGGCGCTGCGGTAACCTCGTATATCAGCAGCACGAATACACCGGTCGCACCCGGCGATGGCCTCAGCTCTCCCGCGGTGTCCAATGTACCTATCGCCTGGAGCACGGATCCTGCCGTGGAGCTGCAACAGATCATGACCCAGAAATGGCTGGGCCTTTTCCCGGATGGGATGGAGGCCTGGGCAGACTGGCGCAGAAGTCATGTCATGAAACTGTACCCCGTCGTCAATGTGGATTCCCGTTCGCTGGTCACCGACCCCACTACCATGTGGGTCCGGAGAATCCCCTTCCTGGATTCCGAAAAACAGACGAATGGTCCTGCCGTCACGGCTGCCGCTTCGCTGTTAGGCGGTGCCGACAATGAATTGACACCACTCTGGTGGGATAAGAACTAATAAAAAATCTCTTCTAAAAAATCCATCCTGAAATTCAGGATGGATTTTTTGTTTAACTTGTTTTATGCATACTGCACACCCTCTACACAGGATCCGGCTGCGCTCCTTCGGCCTGCCCTTGTTGCTGATAGCACTCCTTATGGCATCCGGCTGCGGCCGCGAAGACTCCTCCCATCTCTTTACGCAGCTGGATAAGGACCAGACAGGGATTAACTTCCAGAATACACTTTTCGACGGCGAATCCCTGAACGTGCTGAACTATATTTATTTCTATAACGGGGGCGGCGTCGCTATCGGGGATATCAACAACGATGGACTGCCCGACATCCTCTTCACGGGGAATATGGTGCATAACCGCCTCTTCCTCAATAAAGGGAATTTCAAATTCGAAGACATTACCGAAAAGAGCGGGGTAGCCGCTCAAGAGGGCTGGTGCACCGGCGCCACCATGGTCGACATCAACGGCGATGGTAAAATGGACATCTATATCTGCCGTTCGGCGGATGCCAATGCCGTCATGAGAAAGAATTTGTTATATATAAACAACGGCGACCTCACTTTTACCGAGAAAGCGGCGGAGTATGGGCTGGCTAATGACGGCTTCTCCACACAGGCCGCCTTCTTTGATTATGACAAGGACGGAGACCTGGATATGTTCCTCATCAATCACTCCCTCCATAAATATGCCAGCGGTGCCGTAGACAATCCTGGCTGGAGAAAAGAAGGGCAACCGGCCTTTGAATGTAAATTATACCGCAACGACTGGAACGATTCCTTACATCACCCGGTCTTTACGGATGTCTCGGCACAAGCCGGCATTCACTCGGATGTCCTCACTTTCGGACTCGGCATCGCCATATCGGACCTGAACAATGACGGATGGCCCGATGTCTATGTCTCCAATGATTTCAACGAACCCGACTATCTTTTTATGAATAACGGTCCGACGGCCCCGGCCTCCTCCGGCGGCAAGCCGGTAGTCACTTTCACCGAGCGGCTCAGTGACTGTATGGACCAGACTTCGCTCTACTCCATGGGCAACGATGCCGCCGATTTCAACAATGACGGGCTGGTCGATCTGCTGACCCTCGACATGCTGCCCGAAGACAACCATACGCAGAAAATGCATAGCGGCGCGGAGAACTTTAATAAATTCCAGCAGCTCTTCCACCGGGGATTCTATTATCAATACAGCCGCAACATGCTGCAAAAAAACAACGGCGACGGCACTTTCAGCGAGATCGGTCAGCTGGCGGGCGTCTCCAATACCGACTGGAGCTGGTCGGCCCTGTTCGCGGATTTTGACAACGATGGCAACAAAGACCTGCTGGTGACCAACGGCTATGTAAAGGATTATACGGACATGGATTTTCTGAAATATACCGCGGATAAAGCCGTACGCGGGAGTGACGAATCCAAAGACGAGGCCGTCAAAGAGACGATCAGCAAAATGCCTTCCAGTCCGGGGACAAGCTATCTCTATCACAACAATGGCGACAATACTTTTACCCGAATGAACGAGGCCTGGGGACTTACGCAGAAGACGGTCTCCGCAGGCGCTGCTTATGTGGACCTGGATAATGACGGAGCGCTGGACCTGGTGATTAATAACACGAATGAATATGCGGGGATCTACCGGAATAATAACCGTCAGTCGGGCAAGGGGCATTATTGTAAGATCCAGCTGCAGGGAGATGCTAAGAACAGCACAGGAATCGGTTCGAAGGTGAAGCTCTTCTGCCGGGACACGATCTTTTACCAGGAAGCCTTCCCTGTCAGAGGATTTCAATCATCGGTAGACCCCGTCCTGAATTTCGGGATCGGCCATCACACCCTGATCGATTCGGTGCTGGTGATCTGGCCCAACGACCGGTTCCAGGTGCTTAGGGCAGTCAAGACCGACCAACTCGTAAAGGTAGCGCTGAAAGACGCCGCCGGGGTATGGGATTATAAGACAGGCCACCCCCGGGGGGCTATTCCGCCGGCCGATGCTTCCGCTGCCCCGGGGGCGTTGGGGGCAGCCCTTGTTTCCGGCGCCCGGGCGACTTTGCTGACGGTGGTTGCCGGTCCGGGGCCTGTACACACCCAAAACAATTTTTCCGATTTCGATCTTCAGCCTCTTCTGCTGAATTATTTATCCCGCAGCGGACCTTGCATGGCCCGGGCGGATATCAACCACGATGGCCGGGAAGACCTCTTTATAGGAGGGTCGAAGGGACACCCGGCACAGCTATGGGTGCAGTCGGCCACCGGCGGATTGGTTCCTTTTCCGGAACCTGCCTTTGTCAAAGACTCCCTGGCGCAGGATGGCGCCGCCGAATTTTTCGATGCCGATGGCGACGGCGATCCGGACCTCTATATAGCAGCCAGTGGTTACGAACCCGATGAAAAAGATCCCCAGCTGCAGGGCCGCCTGTACCTGAATGACGGCCAGGGTCATTTCAGCCGCGCCGAAGGCGCCGTGCCTGCCCTTTTGCTGAATGCCAGCTGCGTGAAAGCAGCGGATCTCGACGGCGACGGAGACCTGGACCTCTTTATCGGAGGAAGGGTGGTCCCGGGCAAGTACCCGCTCTCTCCCGGGAGCAGGATCTTATTGAATGACGGCAAGGGACATTTCAGCGATGCAACGGACCGGGTAGCCCCTGCCCTGGCCAAACTGGGCATGGTAACCGATGCCGTGTGGATCGACCTGGATCATGACAAACGGCCCGACCTGGTAGTGGTAGGGGAATGGATGCCTGTCACCGTATTTCATAACAGCAACGGACAGCTGGAAGACGCCTCCGCGAAATATATCAAATTCCCTTCTACCGGCTGGTGGAACCGCGTGATAGCCGCCGACCTCGACGGCGACGGAGACGATGACCTGATCCTGGGCAACCAGGGCCTCAACAACCAGTTCCGGGCAAGTCAGCAGGAGCCGCTGACACTCTATTACAAAGACTTTGACAACAACGGGATCGTGGATCCCATCTTCTGCTATTATATCGGCGGCGTATCCTATCCCGCGGCTTCACGGGATGACCTGACGGGAGAGCTGCCTATGCTTAAAAAGAAATTCATCGAATACCGTAGCTATGCGGATGCCACGATCCACGATCTTTTCAGCGATGCTGAGCTGAAGGATGCCGGCCTGCTGAAAGCAGAGATGCTCCAGTCCGTCTGGCTGGAGAACAAGGGTGATTCCGGCTTGCTGCCAAGGGTGCTGCCGCAGGAGGCGCAGTATGGCCCCACTTATGCCATCGTGGCGGAGGATATCGACGGGGATGGAAAGAAGGACCTGGTGCTGGCCGGCGGCAACCAATGGACCCGGATCCGCTTCGGCCGGTACCGGGCGGGGCATGGCGTCCTGCTGCTCAATGACGGCAAAGGCGGGTTTAAATATGTACCTCAATACCAGAGCGGGCTCCATTTGCGGGACGATATCCGCGGAATGGTGGAGGTGGGCAAAAAACTGGTTTTCGGCGTGAATGATGGCGCCGCGAAAATTTATGGTTTCTGATAAGTAGAAAATAATCTTTTTATGAATAGATTCATTAAGCTCCTGCTGGCCGGTCTGCTGTCAGCAGGAGCTTCTTCCTCGTTTGCACAAAATGAGCAGCCTGCAGCCGGCAAAACGGTCCCTGTCGAGCACCCCTCCACGATCCGGGAATACCAGCAGTCCTTCCCCACCTATCCCTTTTCGGATCCCAGTCCGATCCCGCTGCTCACGCAGGTATACCCCTATTTCCGCTACGACGGCTTCACCGATAAAGCCGTCGACAAATCCTGGAAAGTAGTGGAGCTGCAAAATGACTATATCCGTCTGCTCATCCTGCCGGAGATCGGCGGCAAGATCTGGGCCGCCATCGAACGATCCTCCGGCCGTCCCTACTTATATTACAATCATGCCGTAAAATTCAGGGATGTCGCCATGCGCGGGCCCTGGACCAGCGGCGGACTGGAAGCCAATTACGGCATCATCGGACATACGCCTAATTGCGCCACGCCGGTGGACTATGTCACCCGGGTCAATGAAGACGGCAGCGTTAGCTGTACGATCGGCACCCTCGACCTGCTATCCCGCAGCTACTGGCGTATGGAGATCCGTCTTCCCAAAGACCAGGCCCTTTTCAGCACCCGCTCCTTCTGGTATAATACCACGGCGTTGGAACAACCTTATTACCATTGGATGAACGCAGGACTGAAGGCAGGCGATGACCTGGAATTCGTTTATCCGGGCAACCGCTACCTCGGACATGAAGGAGAATATTCAGACTGGCCCGTCAATAAAAGCAATGGGAAAGAGATCTCCTGGTACAAGAGCAATAATTTCGGCGGATACAAATCCTATCATGTCTTTGGCAAATACACGGAGTTCAGCGGCGCCTACTGGCACAAAGATGACCTGGGGATGGTCCGTTGGGGAGCCCATGATGACAAGGCGGGAAAAAAGATCTGGATATGGGGACTTTCCCGGCAAGGCATGATCTGGGAAAAGCTGCTGACCGACACCGACGGGCAATATGTAGAGTTGCAATCGGGACGGCTCTTTAACCAGAATGCCGAGGGCAGCAGCCGTACTCCTTTCAAACACCGGTCCTTTGCCCCTTATGGTACGGAGACCTGGCAAGAGAACTGGTACCCGGTGCTGGGCACCCGCGGGTTCGTAGCCGCCAATCAATATGGCGCGTTGAATATCCTTCAGGAAAATGGATGGCTGAAGGTCTTCTTCTCTCCTGTCCAACATTTCAGCGATACTCTATCCATCACCGTTTCCGGAAAGGCCCTTTATAAAAAATACTGTTCATTCGCGCCCTTACGGCTGTTCGTGGATTCGGTGCGGTTCGCGGGAGCCGGGGCGGATTCGGTGGCGGGCGCCGGTGCGCCGACCGATCTCGTCGTCACCATCGGCGACCATCTTTTGCGCTATGACGCTTCTCCTCTTGCAGGCAACCTTTCCCGGCCGGTGGAGGCGCCCGCTGATTTTGACTGGGGCTCTGCCTACGGCAACTACCTGAAAGGATGCGAAGCCCTGGACCAAAAAAATATGCCCCAGGCGGAAACGGCCTTCGGCCTGGCATTGCTCAAAGACCCTAACTACGGACCGGCACTGGTGAAAATGGCCGAACTCCTCTATCGCAACATGCGTTATAAGGAGGCTCTGGAATACGCCATCCACGCCCTTCGCATCCATACAGAGGACGGCGGCGCCAACTTCATCTATGGGCTGGTCAATGAGCAATTGCAGAACCACACGGATGCCAAAGACGGCTTCGATATTGCCAGCCTCGATCCGTCGTATCGCAGCGCCGCCTATACCCGCCTGGCAAAACTATATTTAAAAGAGAAAGACCTGCCCCGTGCCCGGAGCTATGCGGAAAAAGCACTGGTCAACAACCGCGATAATATAGAAGCCTTGCAGCTGCTGGCGGTATGCATGCGGGAAGCCGCGCAGGAAATCCTCGCCCGTATCGACCACGAGGATCCGCTGAATCATTTCTCCCGCTGGGAAAAATACCGGACCGATCCGACAGCCTTCAACAAAGAGCGTTTTGTTTCGCTGATACGGAACGAACTGCCACAGGAGACTTTCCTGGAATTGGGTATCTGGTACTATAACTGCGGACTTCCGGAAGACGCCCTGAGGGTCTTCCGTCTGAGCCCCGCCTGTGCGGAGATCAATCTATGGATCGCCTGGCTGAGCCACCAACCCATCGACTGGACGAAGATCGATCCGGTACGGGCCTTCCCCTTCCGATCGGAGACCGCGCAGCTGCTGGAGGACCTGCTGAAGACAGACGAGCACTGGTTCTTCAAATACCAGCTGGCCCTTATTTATAAAGACCGCAACCGGATTGCCGAATGTAAAAGTTTGTTGTTGTCCTGTGGAGATCAGCCGGACTTCGCGCCCTTCTATGCGATGCGCGCAGCGGTCTTTTCGATCCCTGCTGCGCAAGCAGCGCCGGGCCGGCAGGAAGCTGGCGGCGCACAGCCGACAGCAGCCCGGCAGGATAGCCTCCGGCCAATGCACGACCTGCAACGTGCCCTGCAGCTCGATCCCCAGTGGCGGTACCAAAAATTGCTGGCTGAATATGAAATAGCACATAGCAATCCCGTCCGGGCCGAAGAAATAGCAGGCGGGTTCTATCGGTCACACCCCGAATCCTATATCATGGGAATGCTGTACGCAAAGACCCTCCTGCTTAATCAAAAATACCCGGAAGGCGACCGGCTGCTCAGCCACTTGGCTATCATTCCTTTTGAAGGAGCCACCGCCGGAAGAGAATTATACCGGGAGGCTAAACTCATGCAGGCTGTACAAAGTATGAAACAACGGCAGTACAAAGAAGCCCTGACCTGGATCGGCCAGGCAAAAAAATGGCCGGAAAACCTCGGCGTCGGAGAACCCTATGCGGAAAATGAGGACCTGCGCCTGGAAGACTGGATGAGCTATCGCTGTTATACGGCTCTTAATCAGAACGAAGCCGCAACGGCTTCCCTGCAACGCATCCTCCGCTTCCAGCCCGCAATAGACAACACCGTTCTCAACTTCATCCCGGCCAATACGGTCATCACCAACTGGGCTTATGAGAAACTCGGGGAGGCACCGCCCCCACTGGTAGGTACACAGCCTCCCTTACCGGGCGCTGGGAATAAAGAAGAGCCGGGGGCGAATGAACGCATTCTGAAAGCGTTGTCTTCTTTATAGGTTGAGGCTTTTCATCATAATTGATTATTGCATTATTAGAGCAACGTGGTTTAATAATTAACGATAAAGCATTCGCAGAGCATTTCCTGACGCACATTGGGTACTAAGGGTAGATTTGGCTGAGTATAATTTTTTATACTCGGCCAAATGTGCTCTTTCGTAAGCGGGCATCTTTACCGCATTTTCGGTAAATTTGAGGTTAGTGCACCTTCAAAAAAAACACCTGCATGGAATCTCTGATCCGGGCAATAAAAGAATGTATACACCTTTCTCCCGAAGAGGATAATATCATAAGCGAATTGTTTACCGAACTGGATCTGCCGGCAGGCGATTATTTCCTGGAAGAGGGAAAGATCTGCCGGCATGTAGCATTCATCCATAAAGGTCTCCTGCGTTATTATATCAATGACAATGGCAATGAAAGAACGATGTTCTTCAGCCGGGAAAATGAGTTCGTCTGCAATTACCTCAGCTTCCTGCCACAACGTCCTTCCGATAAGAGTATACAGGCGCTGGAAGACAGCCGACTCTATATTATCAGCTATGAGAACCTGCAACGTTTTTATTCGAAGGTGAAGGAAGGCGAGAAGTTCGGCCGGTTAGCCATCGAACAGGTCTTCCTATCGGCCATACAACAACTGGACTCCTTATACACGGATCCTCCTGCGCTGAGATATCAGCAGTTTCTCACAGCCTACCCCGACCTCGTCCAACGCATCCCCCAATATTATATCGCTTCTTATGTAGGCATCAAACCCCAGTCGCTCTCCCGGATCCGGAAAAGGATTGCCGGCGGATAGGAAGGTACCCGGTGCAAGAGGATCGGGGCCCCGGTTAAAGATCCGGGGCCCGGAGTCGAAGTTAACCTGAGACGCCCGGACCGGAAGTTAACCTGGGTGAACGAATGACAATTTTGTGTGGCTGAAATTTGTGTTATTAAATTAATAAACAAATGAAAACACAAATCAATGGGAAGGCCTGGGGTTTCCGTTCTTTATCCTGGTGGCTTACGCTGCTGCCCGCAGCAGGAATTATTTTTGTCGGGATCCGTTTTATGATAGCGCCGACCATCGGCGCCGATGGGTTTGGCATCCCGTTCTCGAATGCGGATGATACCGTTTTTGGGAAGATCAAGGGCATTCGTGATGCTTTCTCGGGCCTGGTACTATTACCGTTGTTATGGATGGGTATGCGCAAAGCAACGGCATGGGTATTTACGGCTGCCATTATTGTCCCTTTTACCGATTGTATGCTGGTAATAGCGACCAACGGCTCCGGAGACTGGTCGCATTGGCTGATCCATGGAGGCACGGCCCTTTACATGGCATTCACCAGTATCCTCCTGTTTAAATCACCGGAAGTCAAAGTACAGGGCTCCTGATACCCGCACCCCTTTGGGAGGAACGGTCCGCTGGCTTTGCGGGCCCATTACCTCCGGGCGCTGGAACTTGGTGCCGATAGCAGAAATAGCGTTCATGAATCCGATATTGCCGGCGGGGAAGGGAGGACCAGGGCTGGGGAAGGGAGGGCTGGTATTGTTATTGGCCGCCGCTCCCGGCTTCTCCGGCTGTAGCATCCCGAGATAAATAGCCGGCCGGTCGGTGTATACTGTAAAATCGGCTTCTTTATTTTGCAGGGTCACCCAATACAGTTCGGCATGCCAGCCCTTGAATTCCGGATAGTCCCAGTTCTCTCCCGTAATCGTGTTGTTGTATGCTTTTTCCCAGACGCCCAGCTGCGGTCCTTTTTCCCGGTTTTTCCAGACCCGGTAAGGGCCCCTTCCCATCCACCGCATGCCTTTGATCTTCTCTTCCGGGTAGTTAAAGGTGATCCCCATGAAATCGACCGTATCCGCGGGCAGGTAGCTATATTCCAGTTTGGGAAGCCGGCCTTTCTGAAAAATCCATTTTACCCGCAGGCTGTCTCCCTTGTAGATGGGTTCGATGATATATTCATTTCCCTGACGGGAATGCCGGAATTGCCCCAGGATCTGCGTGCCGTTGGTTCCGGCTAAAGATGGTCCGCCCCCGAGGGAAATTGTCTGTTTGCCGTTGACAACATTGACCAGCAATCCCGTTTTGGGATCGAACCGGTATTGGATCCCGTCACAGGAAACCTGGAAAACGCCCGCGCTATCGGTGATCATGATATCGGCAGGCTTAGCGGAAGCCGCCGGTTGAACGGTAGTCCTTGTCGTCGATGCGGGAGTCCTTGTCGCCACCCCGGTAGCCGCCGCTTTCTTTGCGATGTCCGCGGGCGAATGCAGCGCCCAGCTCCAGGTACAGATCGTATCTCCTTTGGCGTTATAGGCCAATAGATACAACGCATCGGCCCCGATTGCAGCGGCGCCGATGCCGGCAACCGGAATCTGCCAGACTCCTTTTTCACCGGGCGCCAGCGCGGGGGCTTGCATCAGCCCTGCCTGTAAAATTTGCATTCCGGATATGCTGGATGCCCCGGAGCCCTTCTCCCCTGCCCCAGGGAAGGCGACCCATTTCCATTCAAAACGGCAATCCCGGAGGTTGGTATACAGGTAGCGGTTTTCTACCGGGAAGGTACCGTCAAAGCCCACTGGCAAGAGGGAGGAGCCTGAAGCGGCCGGCGCCGGCGCAACATACACCGGGCTCCAGATGTTTTTAATGGTATAATAGCTGCCTTCTTTTTCACGGTGCGGCCCTACGATACCATCCGGCGCCTGATTGCCGGCAACGTCGATACTATCATGACGGTCGCCACGGACCAGGCCCTCATCATGGAAGGACCAGAGGAAGCCGCCCGCCGCATGCGGATGTTTCATCATCTCTGTCCAGAAATCGTCCAGCGCGGCGCCCTGCCCGCCATCAAACAGGCCATGCATAAATTCCGTCGGAAAGAAAACTTCCTTTGCATTGGCTACCTCGGTTTGGATATACTTAAAATCAGGATAGTGCTTGGTATTGGTACCGTCAAATCGTTCCCAGGGGTGGATCACATGTCTTTTTTGAGGATCATATAAAGCGTAGTCGTGATCGAGAGCGCGATTCCACCCGCCTTCATTGCCATTGTCCCATAGCACAATGGAAGGATGGTTCACATCCCTGACCACCAGCTCCTTTACCAGTCGTCTTCCCGTCACCGTATCATAGGCGGCCTGCCAGCCGGTAAGTTCATCCAGGACAAACAGACCGAGCGAATCGCAGAGGTCCAGAAATTCTTTATCCGGCGGATAATGGCTCATGCGGACGGCATTCATATTCATGTCCTTTATCAGGCGAATATCCAGCAGGTGGATGTCCCGGCTTAAGGTCCGTCCCGTTTCCGGCCACTCGCTGTGCCGGCATACGCCTTTGAAGATCACTTTTACTCCGTTGACATAGAACCCGTCCTGCGGTCGCAGTTCGGCCGTCCGGAAGCCGAATCGTTGCCGGATCTCATGAATGGTCTTTGCGCCTTCTTTGATCGCGATTTTTACGTAGTAAAGATTAGGGGTTTCCGGGTTCCAGTTTTTAATGCCGGCAAAATGATGGGCGAGGACAGTGTCGCCGGGCTGAAGCTGGAATGGGGAATCGACCGCCTTGTCAGCCAGGTCGTAAACCTGCGCTTCTATGGTTTGGTTGCTGCTGGCATTGCTGAATACCTGCCCGTTGAAGTCTCCATTCGCCTGCGCATCGATGGCCACCCTTTCGATAAATACGGTCGGCACGATCTCGAGGTAGACAGGCCGGAAGATACCGCCCAACAGCCAGAAATCGGCTTTGCGTTCGGCCCCGTTAATCGATGCATTCGAGGAATGTTTGCTCACGGTGACTTCCAGTAGATTGGGCCGATCGAATTGCAGCAACCCGGTAATATCATATTTAAACTGATAAAAACCGCCCTGATGCATCGGGCCTGCCGGCCGGCCGTTGATGGTCACTTCCGCGTCGGTCATGGCAGCATCGAAAACGATAAAGATCCTTTTGTTTTTATACTGCGGCGCTACGTTGAAAGCGTATTTGTATAATCCCTGTTCGTCCGGGTTTTGAAAATCCTTGTAATAATTGTAGGTCCCGAAGCCTTGTTGCTCCCAATTAGCCGGCACGGCGATGGTTGACCATTTGCCGCTGTTGCGTCCTTTCGTACAAAGAAAATCCCACCGCACGGTATGATCTTTATCGGTCCCTGATAAGTATTGAAGGATAGTCCTTTGAGCAATGGAAGTATGGTTCCAAAAGATATTGCTGATCAGAAGGAGGAGGAATGAAGTCTTTTTCAAGGCCCGGCATTTTGATGGTCTGTAAATGTAAGACACCGGGATGACAATTCCCCGGCCCGGATCTTATCCGGTGAGCCGGTAAAAAATGTACCTTAGATCAATGAAACCATCCTCCACTCCTTCGCAACTGGTCCGGGCAGAATCCTTCAAAGCCCTGCATCAGCGTACAGGCATTTTCGTTATCCCCAATCCCTGGGATGCCGGCTCCGCCAGGATGCTCGCCAACCTGGGATTCGAAGCGCTCGCCACCACCAGTGCCGGACTGGCTTTTTCCCTGGGAAAACCTGACGGAGAGGGGGCGGTCACCCGTGAAGAGACGCTGGAGAATGCCCGTATTATTTTGTCGGCAACGCCTCTGCCCGTGGCGGCCGACCTGGAGAATGGATATGGCGACGATCCCGCCTCCTGTGCGGAGACCATCCTGCTGGCAGCTCAGATCGGACTGGCCGGCGGCTCGATCGAAGATGCCACCGGGCGCCCCGGCGATCCGATCTATGCCTTCGACCGGGCGGTAGAGCGTGTCCGGGCCGCCGTGAAAGCAGTACGCAGTCTTCCTATCCCCTTCACCCTGACTGCCAGGGCGGAGAACCTGATCTATGGACGACCTGATCTGGCCGATACGATCCGGCGGCTGGAAGCTTTTGCCGAGGCGGGCGCCGATGTGCTCTTCGCTCCGGGCCTGAAGACCCGGGAAGAGATTGCCACGGTTGTCCGGGCGGTAGCTCCCAAACCTGTCAATGTGGTCATGGGACTGAATGACGCGACCTTCACCCTGGATGAGCTCGAAAAAATTGGCGTGAAGCGGGTGAGCCTGGGCTCTTCCCTTGCCCGTGCGGCTTATGGCGCTTTTTTCCGGGGGGCCGAAGAGATCCGGCAAAAAGGAATGTTCTCTTTTGCGGCCGGGACGATGCCTTATTCGGCGTTCAATGCGATATTTAAATCCTCTTAATAGGCTTGGCAATCAGCCGTATCAGTGCCTGACGCTGCTGGACCTGGCGATCGGGAAATAGGGTGTGGTGGACTAGGCGGTTACCGGAACTTCGACCAGTAAGATAATGGCTTCATTGGATAATGCCTCCAATTCCACTTCCTGCAGTCCCCATAAGGCAAGCCCGTCCCCCGCATGCAACAACCTGTATTGCACTTCAAAAACTCCCTCTATTACGAAAGCGAACAACCCGTTGGAATTGAGGATCTGATACGTGGCTTCTTCCCGTCCGGCGAACATTCCTATTAATCCTACAGGCAGGTCGGGAGAGTGCTGAAGAGCGCCCACCGCCGGGGAGAATATTTCAATAAGCCTGTTCTTATGACCGGAGATGTCAAAGGAAAATGATTGCGCCGCGGGGGTTGCGTTTATGCCTGGAGTTTTAATCCACAATTGCAGAAATTTAACCAGGTCCGATCCATAGGGATTTGTTATTTCGAAGGATCCTCCTTTCGGTACTTTCAGCAGCTGCGCCTGTCCTGCTTCCAGGAGACCTGTGTTGCCGGAGCTGTCTTTATAGGCGATGGCGCCGACGACAGGGATCAGGATAATACAGGAGTCCTCCTCCACCTGCATCGTGAAGCTCCTGCCGCCCGCCAGCGTATCTTCATTCAGCACATACAAGGCGCCGAACGGGGTCTTATATTCATTATAATATCTTCCGAAGTTAAAGGTGTTATAACTCCGGAACCAGTCAAGCTCGTTGAGCCCGCGTTCCTCCGACAGGAATATTTTCCCTTTTGATTGAGGTATCATGATTGTATGATTATGCCGGTTCCTTTAAAGAATGAATGCTCAGGAATGGTTGTAAGGAGAACATTTCGGTCAGGACTTCTTCGTCCCGGATATCCTTATTGCCGTTGACAGCGACCAATAACCGGTCTCCGATGGTATCGTACCAGGTAAGGGGCTCCGAGACAAAATTGATAGCGACCTGATGTTGTTCCTTCTTCCTGATATCAGAATTTATTATTTCAAACCGGAAATTTGAAAAGGGCAGAAAATGTTTTCCTGTGTTGTTCAATATATCCGGGACTTTGCCATTTAACTGCTGCACATATCCGGTCACGGAGGCGCTAACGAGGAAATGTAATTTTTCAGCCCCGGGCACATGGGTTATCAATTCTCCAAACGTTGAATATTTCTTTTCCCGATTATATAACTGCGCCTGCATCAGGAATTCTGTGTAGCTATGATCGAACACCAGTTTCTCCCATATTTTGGAAGAACTGGTGTCGATTATCTTTCTATATAATAAACGGATGATCCCTTTTTTCATGGTATTCTTCTATCAGGCGCTGACATAAATAGTTTGTGTGAGCACATAACCAGCCGATACACTACCGGTGACGGTCGACAACTCGGTAGCCAGCGAATCGCTGAAGACCATATCGGCCGTATTGGCCGTATCCTGCACGCCGCGATCTGAATAGGGAGATACCGTGGTATAGACCGTATTACAAATATCCGTAGGGAACGCAATCTGCGTGATCAGCAAAGAGGTACCCGAAGAATTGTAAACGTGTGCATGAATATGCGGCGCCCTGGGGGAATACCAACCCGGGAAAATACTGGTGAACGTGACCAGCCCGTTGGAGTCAGTGGTTTGCCGTCCCCGCAGGAAGTGGGAAGCGGTATAATCCACGGTCGCATAGCTGCCGCCGGGTGTGTCCGAATATTCGGAATAATAACCTAAGGCTGTGCAATGCCAGATATCTACCAGGGCGCCGGCCAGCACCGCACAGCTATTATTGAGGTTGCGAACGGTGATCTTGATCGTCAGCGCCACTCCGGTCTGTCCGTCCACGATATTGCTTCTTACATAAGAGGAAGGGGTGACGGTGGGGTACGGGCCCGCCGTTTCGGAGCCGGTGGCGGTACAGGAGCTGCTGGAGGTACTGGTCGAAGTGCTGTCTGATGTGCTACTTGATGAACTTGAGGAAGAACTACCTGAACTTTTTGTACAGGCCAATGGTGCGATAATGCCCAGTCCTAAAGCGGCCAGACCGTTCCTTAAAAATGCTTTCCTTTCCATACTTATGGTTTTAGTTAAGAGGTCGTTTTTGTTTAGTTAACGACTCGTTATTATATGTTACGATTTCTCGCATCATAAGTTGCCTTGAGATCGCTCAAAAGGAGAAAACAGCGGTGAATCGGATAAATGTTGCGGAGAATAAAGAGGGGCTATGCGCAGAAGACGGAGTTCAATGGAAGAGGGGAAGTGATCACTCCGGGTGATCCTGCTTCCACTGCCCGGCAAAGGATCTCCCCCAGTCGCGGATATACTTATAATATTCGTAGTCATTCTCGCAGTTCTGAATGAACTCATAGCTGGGCCGGTATTCGCGCATGAACGTGTCGAGAGCGGGCGACTTCAGCCCGGTCAGCTTTCGGACGAGGGTCTTTGTAAACCGATGATCAACATATTTGTCGCGCTCTTCTTCCAGCAAGCGGCGCTGAAAAGCTTCCATTCTGCGGATCTTCCTCATTTCAAACAAGGCATCCAGGTTGACACCTACGCCGGCGCCGCTGGAATTGCTCAGGTAATCGCCGCCGCCATATTCGAATATTTTACGATACTCGTCACGGTTTTGCGCGGAGTCCGTGCGATAATCTTTGGGGCGCACCACTACCAGGGGCAGGGAATCGACGGCTACCTGCAGGCTCATATCGAATGCCTGGTCCGGAGAGACGTTCTTTACGGGAAACCGCATGGTGAACCTGCCCAGGTAAGAGAAATAAATGGAATCTTCGGTATGCATCCGGATGCTGTAATTTCCTACGGAATCCGTGACCGTTCCACCTCCCGAAGTTGTCAGCACGCTCACCCCCGGCATTGCAAACTGCCGGGTACGATCATAGATCGTACCTCTTATCTGCACCTGTCCGATGGATTGTTGAGCCGACAAGGCCAGCAGCGCCGCGAGCAGGATCTTTTGCACAAGTTTGGGGGTATCCATTACAATCGGAAACTAATCTACTATTAACATATAAGACCAAAATTGGTCATTTTTTAACAATTCATTTGCCATTTTAAGGACCTTTTAATATGGCTGCCTTTAAACTGCCTTTAAAACTTTTAAGCCTGCAAGACCGTCCGGATTCACGGGCGGGAATGCAGGTTATCCCCTGCGGGATATTGAGCCAGCAGCTGCAATAGTTGGGCAACCTTTTCGGGATAGCTGGCGGCGAGGTTCTCCCGCTCCCCGGGGTCCCAGGATAGGTTAAATAATTCTATCAGTTGCTGGTCGCCCTTGCCGGTGCGTCGTAATTTCCATTCTCCCTGCCGCACGACTTCAGGGACGGTATTGACATAATAAATAGGCCGGTGAACAGGCTGCGTTCCTTTTCCCGTCAACAAGGCGGATACCGATTCCCCATCCAATTCGTTTTTCGGAAGCGGGGCGCCCGTCCATTCGGCGAAAGTAGGCAGCATATCCAGGCAGGAGAAAGGAGCCGTCAAAGACGCGCCCTTTAAGGTATGCCCCTTCCAGTAAATGATAAAAGGCATCCTGTCGCCCCCTTCGTATGTTTCGAACTTGGCGCCCCGGAAAATGCCCGTAAATCCCGTATGGTAATGATGGGTCACACTATCCGCCGCCACCCGCGCGGGGTAGTTGATCCAGGGCCCGTTATCGCTGGAGAACACAAAGATGGTGTTATCCGCCAATCCCCGCTTCTCCAGTTCCTGCCAGATCCGGGAACAGCTTTCGTCGAGCTCTTCGATAATATCGCCGTATTCTCCTCCATCGGAGTGCACGGCTCTTTTTTTGCGGGCAGCGTAGGCAATCGGCAAATGGGGCATATTATGCGCCAGGTAAAGGAAAAAAGGATGCTGCCCGCTCTGCTGCCGGATCACCCGGATTGCTTCGCCGGTATACAGATCGATCAGGGAGCTGTCAGCCGGATGAAGGATCAGGGGTTGGTAATTGCGGAAGATCTTGATGGTCGTATCCGTTTTGACATAGGGGCTCCGGTAATCATGGCTATATAACATCCCGTAATAAGAATCGAAGCCATGCACCATGGGAAGACTGCTGTCTTTGTCTCCCAGATGCCATTTACCAACCATATAGGTGCTATACCCGGCTGTCTTTAGCATTTGGGCGATCGTCACTTCCGTCTTCGGCAATCCATGATCGGCTCCCGGCCCGATCGGCACCAGCAGGTTCATACGGGTCGGATACCGGCCGGTAAGCAGGGCCGCCCGCGAAGGGGTACAGATGGGAGAGGTCACGACATAATTCGTCGCCTTCACGCCTCTGGCTGCCATCTTATCCAAAAAAGGGGTTTTGATCAGGGGGTTGCCATAACAGGCCAGGTCTGCATAGCCCATGTCGTCACAGAGGACAAAAATGATATTCGGGCGGCGTGCCGGTTGCTGTGCGGGGGCGGCGATGGGCGTGGCTCCGATGGCGATCATAGATAGGACGATTCTCAACCTGTTCATGCATACATTTTACAAATGACAATATACTATATTTGACCCTATGTTCGAACTGCTCCATAGCAAGGTCGCTGAAAAGATTTCCATAACGGAAGCAGAGTTCGATCTCTGTAAAAGTCTTTTCACCCCTAAAAAGCTTCGCAAAAAGCAATTTCTATTACAGGAAGGAGAAGTATCCAGGTACACTATTTTCGTTACCAAGGGGCTTCTCCGGTCTTATACGATCGATGACAAAGGGGTCGAACATATCCTCCAGTTTGCCCTGGAAGGCTGGTGGACGGCAGATATGTATAGTTTTTTTACCGGCGAGCCTTCCCTTTTCAATATCGAGGCCCTGGAAGATTCCGAAGCATTATTGATTACCCGCCCTTCATGGGAATCGCTATTACAGCAGATCCCTGCCTTCGAACGTTATTTCCGCATCCTCATCCAGAACAGCCTGATTGCCACCCAAAGAAGGCTGATGGAGACGATGAGCGAGACCGCAGAACGCAAATACCTGAATTTCATAAAGTTATATCCAGCCAGTGTACAGCGGGTCCCTCAACACATGATCGCCTCCTACCTGGGTATCACCCGGGAGACCCTTAGCCGTCTGCGCAGGGAGCTTGCCGCCGGCAAGAGTTCCGCGTGATGGGGTGAGGCTCCGCGTGATGTAGATCAATCCCATTTATTATCATAGGTCAATGGAGGGGGGCCTCCGGATAGCGTAGTTTTGTGTCATAAATTTTAACACTAAAAAATAACTATCATGTCTACAACAAAATGGTCCATCGATCCAATGCACTCCGAAATCGAGTTCAAGGTAAAACATCTGATGATCAGTACCGTTACCGGTCATTTTAACAAGTTCAACCTGGATGTAGTGACCGATGGAAATAATTTTGGTTCGGCTTCAGAAATTTTATTCACGGCCGATATCGACTCTATCGATACGAATAACGATCAGCGCGATGCTCACCTGAAATCGGAAGAGTTCTTTCATGCCGACAAGCACGCACAGATAGCATTCAAAGGCTCCAAATATGAGACCAATGGCGATGTTGCCAAATTACACGGCGACCTGACCATCAAAGGTGTCACCAAACCCGTCACCCTCAAAGTGGAATTCGGCGGTATCGTAACGGATCCTTATGGTCAGACCAAGGCAGGCTTCACCGTCTCCGGAAAGATCAGCCGTAAGGAATTTGACCTTACCTGGAGCGCCGTTACAGAAGCAGGAAGCGTAGTAGTCGGTGATGAGATCAAGATCAATGCGGAAATACAGTTAATCAAGCAGGCATAAGACGATAGCAGGCAGGCGGCCGGTTTCCATAAAACGATGGGAGCCGGCCGGATCCTGCTGCGGCAAATACGAATAGTATGCACACAAAAAATACGATAACAGCCGGTAAAGATTTAGCAGATGCGGACAAAGCTCTGATCCTGGTTCATGGACGCGGGGCCAGTGCGGAGGACATTCTTTTCCTGGCTGACGAACTGAACGTGGAAGGGTACGCCTTGGTGGCCCCCCAGGCCAAGGGTAATTCCTGGTATCCATACTCCTTTTTAGCCACTCCGGCCCAAAACGAACCTTATCTGTCGTCCGCGCTTGGGGTATTGGAGGAAGTAGTAGCCGAGGTGAAAGCATCCGGCATCTCTACTGAAAAGATCTTTTTCCTGGGATTCTCACAAGGAGCCTGTCTGACCCTGGAATTCGTCGCCCGCCATGCGGCAAAATATGGCGGCGTGGTGGGGCTGACGGGCGGCCTTATCGGAGATAAAGTTTATGCCGATCAATATAAGGGAGATTTTCAGGGCACCCCGGTCTTTCTGGGAACAAGCCATCCGGACCCCCATGTGCCGGTGGATAGGGTGCATGCGACTACTGCACTGCTGAAACAGCTGAATGCCAACGTTACCGAAGAAGTCTACGAGAATATGGGCCATACCATCAGCCAGCATGAAATAGATACGGTCAACCGGATTATATTTAAGAATTGCGGGGCTTTTTGAGCAGCGAATAAAAGAAGTTGAAGACGAAGAGTAGCTGGGCGATCAGCAAGCCTGTTACTGCCGCCAGCATGAACGAATTGATCCATTCAAAATATTGAGGCGGGAGGGGGTGGCTATAGTCGATATAACGCCTGGGCATTCCTGCCAACCCCTCGAATTCATAATAACGAACAGGCCAGCAAATAAAATAGGCTCCGGCAAAGGTGGCCCAGAAGTGGATATAGGACAGGCTGGTATTCAGCGGGCGGCCGAACCATTTCGGGTACCAGTAATAGATAGCGGCAAAGACACCGAAGATCAGCGCAACATACTGCATAATCTGATGGAAGGCTAGTACATAATAGGTATCGTGCAGCTGTATATCCAGTGTACTTTTCCCCTGCAGGAGAGTTTCCAGCACCGCCGCGAACAAACAGCATACAGATCCCATCGCAAAAAGGATGGCGGGGGAATAGGCCCTGTTTCGGGCCCGGCGTTTGATCATCCGGGCTGCGAGGAGTACACCGATTAAAATGGTCATGAAAGCAGATATAGCTCCCAGGAAAGGGTTCAATGATGTAACGAACATGCGATAGTTCCAGACGAGGGTAAAGGGCAGGATGGTGGCAAGACAGGCAACCAGGAGGAGCTGAAGGAACTTTTTCATGATGGGCTAAAATATAGATATTCCTGCGAAAAGCAATAATTTAGGGGGATGAAAGGAAGCAGCTCTCTGAGACCACATAAAAGGCATTATGATTCGAAGTAAAACAATCAACTGGGGTATTATCGGCTGCGGGGATGTCACGGAAGTAAAGAGCGGTCCTGCCTTTAACAAAGTGCCCAATTCCGCGCTGGTAGCCGTCATGCGTCGGGATGCGGCCAAGGCGGAAGACTATGCCCGCCGGCACCAGGTCCCCCGCTGGTATACCGATGCCGCCCAACTCATCAACGATCCGGAAGTCAATGCCATCTATATTGCGACGCCCCCTTCTTCGCATGCCGAATATGCCCTGGCCGCCTTCGATGCCGGAAAGCCGGTCTATATTGAAAAACCTATGGCGAACAGTTATGCGGCGGCGCATCGTATAGCCACCGCGGCCGAAGCGAAGAATTGTAAACTGGTGGTGGCGCATTATCGTCGTCAGCAGCCTCTCTTTAAAAAAGTGCGGCAATTGCTTGACGACAAGATCATCGGCGACCCTTTATTGGTAAGACTTGAATTTTCCAAACCACCCCTGACGAAGGAAGAGCTGGCAGATCCCCGGATCGCCTGGCGGGTCGATCCTGCCATAGCCGGCGGCGGCCTCTTTCATGACCTTGCACCCCATCAGCTGGACCTACTTTATCATTTCTTCGGCCCCGTGAAAAAAATAACGGGCATCGCCGCCAATCAGCGCGGTCTCTATGCCGCTGATGACCTGCCATTCCATGGAGGGGGTTGTGAAGTGACGATCAATTTTTCAGATTGCTCAAATTCACCACCACCTTGATCATCATATCTTTTTCTTCAGGCTTGCTTTCTGCGATCATAAGCGTGAGGGCGACCAGCGCATTGTCCGCTATTTTTTTCGAACCATCGGGCCGGTATAAGATCCCGTTCTTTTCCAGGAACCATACGAACAAGAATGCTGCGATCCGCTTATTGCCATCCGAAAACGAATGATTCTTAATGACAAAATATAAAAGATTGGCGGCTTTCTCTTCTACGCTTGGGTACAAATCCTTACCGCCGAAAGTTTGATAGATCGCAGCAAGGGATCCCTGAAAGGATTCATCCTTTTCGTTTCCAAAAAGAGTACTTCCCCCGAATTTATCTTTTAGGCCTTTAATGGCTTTCATCGCTTCCGCATAGGTAATTTGGAATATTTCCTGCGGGGTAGTGGATTGTATCTCTAAGACCTGGTGGTCATATTGGTCCAGAATGTCCAGAGCATACGTATAATCGGTGACTACTTTCAATAATCCGGTAGCCTCGTCCGAATTCAGCGTCTTGCTTTCGATCACATTTCCCAGCAGCTTTACGGTTTGCTTTAACTCCTCCAATTGACGGGATTGCTCCTTTAATCGCTTTTGGTCGATTGCATAACCCTTGACCAGATATTCTTTTAGTACCTGATTGGCCCATATACGGAATTGGGTCCCTCGTGGAGATTTGACGCGGTAGCCTATGGATATAACAACATCCAGATTGAAATATTCAACTTGATATTTTTTCCCATCAGCCGCAGTTGTTGCATTTTTTGCAACAACTGAAGCCCGATCCAACTCACGCTCTTTAAATACGCTAGATAAATGCCTAGATATCACAGACTTATCACGGCCAAATAACGAGACCATTTGAGCCAGGCTAAGCCAAACTGTGTCATTTTCCAGTTTAACTTCTATCTGATTATTCCCAGATTCAGTTTGATAAAAAACAACATTCCCATTCCCTTCCATAAAATAATTTTTTAAATGATTAATAAACAAGCCATTACAACTCGGATTAAAACCCGCGGATCATTTGGCCCTTAAATACCAAAGGATGTTATTAATCAGCAAAGAGGAGGAGATTGAATACTAAATTCCTTAGTACGAAGATAGTTATTTTTAAATATCCGGAGAAAAAAATCGATGTCATAGAGGAGAATTAACAGGCAATGCAATTGTTGCAAAAAATGCAACAGTTGGTCTGGCAACTACCGAGTATAAGGTAGCGTTAGATGACGATACATGTAGTGACAGTTTTACCTGGGGGCTGGGGGACGCAGGACAGGATAGACGCAGGCCCGAAGGGGGTAGGCCCGGAGGGGGCCGATTTTACATGCCGGGAAATAACCCTTACAACGTAAATACAATTGTTTTATTTCCCTATTGTATTTGCCTGGATTTTACTATATATTTAGCTTTATCATCCAATACTCCTCTGTGGATCACCCTAACAATCAGGCGCTACCTCGCCCTACCCCCGGCTCTAATGTCCGATTCTGGCAGATGAACACCTTCATCGTGCTGGCAATGGGCTGCAACCTGATCAATTTCATTTACTACATCCTGGATGGGATGACAAAGAGCGCCGCCATCGAAGTGTCCGGGGTCGCCGTACTGTCCTTTTTTCTTCTCTGCAACCTCAAAGGGTACATCGAAGCGCCCAAGCTCCTCAGTATCATTTTCGTAAACTGCCATTCCCTTTCCTTATGTTATGTACAGGGCACTAACCAGGGCGCCTATTTGTATTTATTCCCCTTTGTCATGGCCATGATCTTCTTTTTGCGGGTACGCAAAAATGATCTGGCCGTAACGACCTTCATTATTGCCACCACGCTGAACCTGCTGGTGATCGTACTGATCTTCCCTTACCGGGCCCGTTTCGAGCCGGTACCCGATGCCATGAGTTACAATCATCTGGTACTGAATATCATCGTCAATTTTTTACTGGTCATTATCTTCTTCTATTTTGTCCTGCGCCTGCTGGATGCCAAAGAAAAGAAAGTACACAAAGCGGCAGCGGCCAAAGCCCGGTTCATGAGCAACATGAGCCATGAGCTCCGGACTCCGCTCAACGCCATCATCGGCACGACCCATCTGCTGATCCAGGACCACGAGCTGCTGCAGCATACCGACCATTTTAAGGTATTGCAGAATTCATCGGAGCACATGCTGCAGCTGGTCAACGAGGTGCTCGACTTCAGTAAGCTGGACGAAGGCAAGCTGGAGTTCATCAACGAGCCCTTCGACCTTACCTATATGCTGCGACAGGCGGCAGACTCCTTTGCCACTGAGATAAAGCAAAAGAACATAGACCTATGTCTGAAGATCGATAGTCTGCCGGGCGGGAAAAAGATAGTGGGGGATGCGATGCGCCTGAAACAAATCATTCTCAACCTGCTGTCCAATGCCGTCAAGTTTACGGACACAGGATCCGTGACCCTGCAGGCCCAGCTCAGGAACCTGACGAAGACGGCTGCTGAGTTTTACTTTGAGGTAACCGATACCGGCATCGGCATCGCTCCGGAGAAATACATCCTCATCTTTGAAAGTTTTACACAGGCCGATGCGGAGACGACCCGTAAATACGGAGGGTCCGGCCTGGGTCTCAGCATCTGCAAGGAGCTGGTGAAGTCAATGGGCGGCGATCTGCAGGTGAAGAGCGAACCGGATAAAGGAAGCTCATTTTACTTCACGCTGCATCTGCCGTTCGTACAGCAGGATAACAGGACGCCGAAAGAGCCGCAGCGGGGTCTCCAGGACCTCATCGGAATCAAAATACTCCTGGCCGAAGACAATGCCGTCAATATGAAAATAGCCCAGCGCTTCCTCCATAGCTGGGGAGCCACTATCTATCCGGCGGAAAATGGGAAGATCGCCTGGGAATTATTTAAGCAGCAGCCCTACGACCTGCTGCTCATCGACCTGGAAATGCCGTTGATGGATGGCAAGCAGCTCCTCGCCGAAATAAGGAATGTCAATAAGGACATACCGGCCATTGCCTTTACCGCCGCCGTCTATGAGAATATGTATGCCGACCTTCAGCAACATGGATTTAACAGCTATCTGCATAAGCCCTTCCGGCCGGATGAGATGCATCGTAATATCCTGGAGCAGCTGTCACTGAAATAATGGCGGCTGTAAGGGAGAGATTTCTTTTTTCATTTCGATCAGATGCAGCGGAACCTTACTATTATAAATGCCGGGCGGGAAAAATTCTATCTTACCCGTTGGCAGATATCCCCGCCGCCCGTACCAGCCAACCAGCTCTGTACGAATGTTGATGACCGTTATGACAATAGCCGGCTTGTGCAGATTCCGGGCATGGCTTTCGGCAAATTCCAGCAGCTGCCTGCCGATCCCACTCGCCTGGGCATCCGGAGAGACGGTCAGCAGGCCCAGATAAACCGAATCCGATTTCTTTTCCAGTGATACAAAGCCCAGGATCTCCTTCTCCGGCGTGCAGCATTTGAAGTTCTCCTTCTCCGGCTGATCAAAAAGACGTTCCATATCCGCCTCTGAGGTTCTTTCACCTTCCATGAAGACGCCTTCGGAAGTCCATCCCCTGCTGCCCGGATCTCCCCTGTAGGCATTATTGATCAGACGGGTAATAGCGGGGATATCTTCCCTGGCAGCGCTGGCAATGCTCAATGATAATTCCATGGAGGCAAAAATAATGGAATTTACCGCCTGGTGGAGCCGGTGGAGTTGGTGGAGCCGGGGGAGCTAATGGAAGCCGAATATCCCAACGCTTGATCCGTCAACTGCTTCAGCTCTCTAAGCCTTTGTTCGCGCCCCTGGTTATTGAGGTAGAAGGTCATGAGGAAGGCGGCATATCCTCTTTCATTGTCGATCCAGGGAATACTGCCGAAAAGACCGGGGCTGGTCACGGACCCTGTCGGCTGTTTCGTCACGGGGTTGAGCATGATCCACTCGCCATAACCATACCCGATCTCTTCCATACCCGCCGGCGACCAGGCTATCTTTATATCGGGGGTGATCCGGTTGACCTGCATTGCGGCAATACTTTTTTCACTCAATATCCGGTGTCCCTGAAAGACACCTTTATGCAGGATCATATCCAGGAATTTCATATAATCCTCCGGAGTGCTGCCGGCCCCGCCCGCAGGCAGGGCAACACTACCCTTCCCGAAATCGGTATTCTGCAGGCCCAGCGGCCGGGCGATCCGTTCCGCAAACAGTGTCTCAAAATTTTTACCACTGATTGCTTCTATAACGGCTCCGGCTATCTGTAATCCTGCATTACTGTAATGAAACACCTTCCCCGGCTCCCCTTCCATCGGCATGAGCGCTATTTTCTCTATCGCCTCTTCCATACTGCCTATCTTTTTCAGCTGCTTCAGGCTCTCCTTCAGCGGCGGTTCCTGTATAGCCGTCAGGTGGGAAAGACATTCGCTGATCGTGATCATTCCCTTGCCATGCCGGGAAAGTACGGGCAGATATTGGCCGACGGTATCCGAAAGACGGAGTTTTCCTTCATCCACGAAGGTCATCACCAGGGCGGCGCTAAGCCATTTACTGCAGCTGGCGATGGGTTGACGGGTTGTGGCGGTATAGTCGTCCGTACCTGCTTCTGTCTTCATCCTCCGGGCAATAAATGTATAGGTCATTTTCTGTTTCCGGCTCATTTCATTGACGGACCTGCTGTAAACAGGCTTTCCGTCTTTATAGATCAGGAGGATGGCCCGGCCGCCGATATCCTTTGCATGCTCTTCCAGCCAGTTGTCCAGCTTCTTAAAATCAGGAGGGGGCTGGGCGCCGAGCGGACCGATCCCGGTCAGGCAGGCCAAAAACAAAAGGTAGATGACTCGCATATCTCATAGACCGCCCCCAAACATAGAAGTTTAATGGTCGCGTGGGCCTATCAGAACAGTCTTTCCTGGGGAGGTCTGATTCCCTGCAACCGGATGTAAATGGTAGCCTGGCCGCGGTGATGGGTCTGATGTTCGAAGGCTTTCATCATCAGGGCCCAACGGGTTGCTTCTAAACCATGCAATTTCTTTTTTTCGCCCCATTTATTGACGTCGGAGTTCTTCACGGCGTCAATGCAATAATTATAGCTGGCGGCCACGTAATACATGACAGAATCTTTCTGCTGTGCGGCGGCGCTGTGTTCCATATCGGACATGATAAAGGCCAGTGGTTTCTGGTCGGTCGCGTTCGACATCAGAAAGATATTGCCTTGCGAGAGATGCAGCATCTGTTGGGCAAAGCTGCGAATGCTGTCGACTGCCTTGAAGGAGTATTTATCGGCCGGCATGGTATTGAGGTAGTCGATGGTATAGGCTTTTGCACGTTCCCAGTCCTGGACCATCTGAGTTTTCATGTCTTCCGCCGTCAATGCCTGGGCATACATTTTCGAAGACGATAATAGCATTGTAAGTGTGAGGGAGCAAGCAATTAACTTTATCATATAGCAGTTTTTATTTATGAAAGATAATTAAAAAATGGGATTTAAGCGCGGCGAGGGTATCATATTAACACTTTTTATATATCATAATTTTGCCCGCCATATCAGGATGAAATTCTTAAAAAGATTATTTATTTCCCATTATTTTTATTTTTTCGCCATAAAACAGGGGGGAAAAATGGTCTTTTTCATATTATTTTTTATCGCTATCTATTATTTGTCAAATATTCTTTATTTTCGTACTGCCGTAAAGAATTAATGAAAAGGTATTGCTTGCATACGGACTCCGCTTACGCTAAAGCCCCGGATCCCGATTACCGTTGATTGTATACCAAGTCGACTAGCGATCATTTATTCACCATAAAAACAACTTGTATGGCACCTGCTAAATTAGAGTATATCTGGCTTGATGGATATCAGCCCATCCAAAGTTTGCGTAGCAAAACGAAAATTGAAAGAAACTTCTCCGGTAAGCTGGAAGATTGCCCCATGTGGTGCTTCGATGGTTCTTCCACCGAACAGGCCCCCGGAGGTTCTTCCGATTGTATCTTAAAACCAGTCTACCTGGCTAAAGATCCACAACGCAAAAATGGCTACCTGGTAATGTGTGAAGTACTCACCCCCGCAGGCAACGCTCACCCCAGCAATGGCAGGGCCATGATCGACGATGATGACAGCGATTTCTGGTTTGGTTTTGAACAAGAGTATTTCTTGTGGAACCCCGAGACCGATAAACCCATTGGATTCCCTGAAGGCGGCTTTCCAAGACCCCAGGGTCCTTACTACTGCTCCGTAGGAGCCCTCAACGCCTATGGCCGTGACATGGTGGAAGAACACCTGGACGTGTGCCTGGAAGCGGGCTTAAACGTAGAAGGCATCAATGCCGAAGTAGCTACCGGCCAATGGGAGTTCCAGATCTTCGCCAAAGGCGCCAAAGAAGCCGGCGACCAGATATGGCTGGCCCGCTATTTGCTCGAAAGGATCGGTGAAAAATATGGTATCGCCATCAACTGGACCTGCAAACCCCTGGGTAACCTGGATTGGAATGGCAGCGGTATGCACGCCAACTTCTCCAACTCCGTACTAAGAAGCTGCGGAAGCCAGGAAGTTTACGAGAAAATTTGTGAAGCATTCCGCCCGGTAGTAAGGGAACATATCGAAGTGTATGGCCCGGATAACCACCTCCGTCTCACCGGCAAACACGAAACGGCCGCCATCTACGAATTCAAATACGGCGTGTCCGACAGGGGCGCTTCGATCAGAATACCGATCGGCACCGTAGAGAAAGGATGGAAAGGCTGGCTGGAAGATCGCAGGCCCAACAGTGCTGCGGATCCTTATAAAGTGGCCGCCCGTATCATCAAGACGGTCAAGACTGCCGAAGTGGAAGTAGAAGAGCTGGCAGAAAGAGTAGCCTAAGGTCTATTGATATATTTACAACAGGGAAGATGAGAGCAATCTCATCTTCCCTGTTTTTTTATGCCCCACCCTGTCACAGATCGGAGATTTCGATTGTCTAATGTTATATGATCAATAAACCGGAAATCTTTTTGGAATACAAGGGACTCCTCTTCTCCATGGCCTATAATATGCTCGGCAATATCGATGCGGCCGAAGATATCGTACAGGATACTTTTTTGAAATGGATGGGAATACCCTCAGACGCCGTAATGCACACCAAAGCATACCTGGTAAAGGTCGTCACGAACAAATGCATCAATTACCTGAATAGCGCCCGCGTCAAACGAGAGGAATATGTGGGCATCTGGCTACCCGAGCCCTTACAGAACTATGACCCGAACAAGGCCCATACGAAAATAGAGACCTATCATGCCTTGTCCATCGGCATGTTGGTCCTCATGGAGAAGCTGACACCCCGGGAAAGAGCCATCTTCCTGCTGAAAGAAGTCTTTGCCTATGACTATTTCGAGCTGGCCGAAATATTCGACCAATCGACCGACAACTGCCGGCAGATCTTCAAACGGGCCAAGGACAACCTCGGCAAAGATGCCCGGCGCTATGAGGTGGATATGAAAGTCCATGAAAAAATACTGAACAACTTCCTCCAGGCCCTTTCAGAAGGCAGGGTGGAAGACCTTATTGATCTGTTAAAGGAAGATATCCGGGTTTTTGCAGATGGGGGCGGAAGGGCTTTCGCTGTCAATGGCCAACGTCTCACGGCATTCCGGAAACCGATCTGCGGAAGGGAGCATGTCAGCAGGATGCTCTTTACGCTCGTGCCCAAATTCCAGCAGTCTCTTCCGGATTTCCGCCGGGAACTCACTTTTGCCAATGGACTGCCTTCCATCCTTACTTATTCGGGCGATTCGCCGGTCACCCTGGTTACCCTCGAACCGGACGGAGACCAGATCCGCAATATCTATGTGCAGTCTAACCCCGACAAGCTGAAACATTTTAAAAAATAAAAGACGATTCTTATGACCTTACAATTGCTACTTGTCCTCCATATTACCGGGTTTACGATAATGGCAGGCACCGTGATCGCAAACATCTCCATTTCCGGGAAACTGAACAAATACCTGATCTCAGATAAGCCCAGGGCATTGACCATTCTGGAAAGCACTGCGGGATTACCCATGTTAATAGGCATCGGCGCCATTCTGTTACTCACCACAGGCATCGGCATGGTATTCATATTCAAGAGCGCTGTTACCAGCATGTTGTGGTTCAGGATAAAAATGGTCCTGGTATTATTGATCCTGGTCACTGGCGCTGTCATACCCAGGCAAAATACGGCAAAGCTAAAAATACTGTTGGCGGAAAAATCCCGTGAAAGCATCGGTCCGATAGAAGCGCTGAAGAATAAAATGGGCTTTTCCCAGTTGGTTCAATTACTGCTATTCCTTTCCATCTTCGTATTAAGCGTTTTCCGATTTTAATTCACCTCAATGTATACGTATATGCAGACGGAATCCTCCTTTAATATATTGATCATAGGCGCCAACGGCGGCATAGGCAGACAGGCAGTCGAAATAGCGCTAAAAGAAGGACACCTGGTTACGGCCCTGTTGCGCAATCCCGCGAACCTTCCCCTTACACACCCAAACCTGACAATCGTCAAGGGCGATATCATGGATCCAAAGACTTTTGAAAAATACCTGGATGACAAAGACGTGGTCATATCCGCCATCGGGGTCCGGGGCGGGTTAAGGGGGAACAAACCCACTACCCTCTATTCGCAGGGCAATGCCAATCTTTTACAGGCTATGAAGGAAAGGAGGGTGGGGCGCGTCTTTTTTATTTCCGCGTCCGCTATTGAAATAAGCCCCGTGCTGCCCCTCTTTGCAAGGTTGGTCGCAAAATACATCATACAGAAATTACTGCGGAATATGTATGCCGACCTGAGAGTAATGGAGCAACTGGCAAAAGAGAGCGGCGCCGACTGGACGATTATACGTCCGCCCAGGCTGATAGATAAACCGGTAACCGGTCATTACCGGGTCGCCATCAACAGCTTCCTGAAGAATTGCCTTGCCATTTCAAGGGCCGAAGTCGCCCATTTTATGGTGCATAACATAGCCAATGAAGCGACGTATAGGACAACGATAGAGATAGGATATTGATAAAGACGCGGCCCCTTGCATCCGGGCCGCCTGTATCGGACCGCTTATAAGTTATAAGCTCTTGATGGTAAGCATCAGCTTATCGGCCTCCGCCTGCTTGAAATTGATGATCTCACCCAGGGAGCCGGTGAGAATATAACAGATGCCGTCTTTTTTTACGTCGGCCCGTTTGACGCTATATTCCTTGAACTTGGCTTCATCTCCATTAGAGCCATTCTTCAAAGCAGCCAGCCCCTTTTGAAAATATTTCAATTGCTGCAAATTGCCAAACCTAAGGTTTGACATATTTACCTCACCGGTATATTGCTGATCGCGGAATGAAAGCAGGTAGATAGTATCCGACTCCTTTACAACCCTATCCAGCTCTATAGGCCAGGTGCCTGTACGCAGTTCGACAAGACTGATGGTCGAAGTATTGGTGATAGTAAACTGCGCCTTTGAAATAAAAGGTATGAATAAGAATAAAAAAATCAGTTTTTTCATAACAATTATGCTTTTCTGGGTCTCAGAAATGTTTAAAAATTTGTTAGCGTATTTAATTTATAGGTCTGTTTCCAATTTTACATTAACGAATAAATGTAAAATTTAGTATGCCGCAGGACTCCGCTTATTAGCGAAAAAACCGGGCCGCTAAAGTTTATAACCCCCTGATCGTCTTAGTCATTATATCGGCCTCCGGCTGCTGGAAATCGGTCGTCCCGTATTTCGGCTGCAATATATACCAGACGCCATCGAATTTCTTATCCGCTCTTTTGAGCGTATAATCCTTGAATCGGGCAATATCCCCATTATGGCCTGTTTTTAACACCGTCAACGCTTTCTCAAAATATTTCAATTGCTCCAGGTTCGAAAACATCAGTGTATCCAGCACTTCGCCGTTCATCACCTGCTGGTCCCGGAATATAAGGGAATAGGAGGTGCCTGTCCGGTCAGTATTCCTTTCCAGGTTGATCGGCCATTGCCCCGAACGTACTTCCACTAAATTGTCTGCTGAATGGGAAGGGTGAAGCCCGGCCTTACCGGCGAATTGTAGCAACAAAGCGCTAAGGATTAATCTTTTCATATAATAGTTGGATGCCGCAATATAAAAACATAAATCAATAAATGCAAGTCCAAATATCATGCCCTTTTAGGCCCCGACGAGGGCCTCCCCAGGCTGCGATCCGGAGGATGCTGCCCTTTATTTTGCCGTTGTGATCTGAATATTACGGAATTCGATCGGACCATGGTCGCCCTGAAGATAGATAGGCCCCGGCTCCCCTTCCCTACTGTCCAGCGCCCCCCCGGTAATACCCGGAATTTCCTGGTTGCAGATGACTGTCCTGCCATTTAAAGCCACCGTCACCAACCTTCCTACCAGCGTAATATCGTAGATCTGCCATTCGCCGGGCTCCTTGCCCATCATCTCCGTCGGAGGGAGAAATCCATATATCGCTCCCAGCTGGTTATTGGGGGGCTCCATTCCTCTGCCGTCTTCAATTTGACATTCATAACGCCCTCTCAGGTAGACGCCGCTGTTGCTGCCTTTGGGCAGCCGGAATTCGATATGTAATTTAAAATCGGTAAAAGTCGCATCGGTAACGATATTGGCGCCGGAATGAGGACTGCTGAGAATACCGGATTCCGCCATCCATTGATTATCCCCCATCGCATGCCATCCTTTCAGATCGGCGCCGTCGAAAAGGCTGACAGGTGAGCCCCAGACAGGTTCTGCATTCCGCCGGAGGGACGGAGCACGATGCCCCACCCATTGATAGACTTTTCCACCGGGGGTGATCAGGGTTCCCGTCAGGCTGTCTCCCTGGAGGCTGCCTTCCACGGACAGGTCCCGGGTTTCCCGCTCCCATTGGGGCGGAATGGCAAAGCTCATCTTCCCTTCCGTATAGTTGATCTTCGAGATCGGACGGGCGCTGCCCCCTCCGCCGACAAACCGGCCCACCAGCGTACTCACTCCCGAATGGATGACTTCCAGCCAGGACGGGACTTCTTTTCCGGGCTGATGTATCGTAATATCCCAGTGTCCTTCGATGGCAGCAGGTTCGGATTGGGCCCGGGCTATAGAAAACAGCGATATAAATAAGGCGGGAAGAAAGATTCTTTTCATCTGATCCGTTTTTAGTTTGAAAGGGAAATGAATGTACGTAAATTTCCAACATGAACAGACTCCTGCTTTATCTGCTGCTAACCGCCCTTACCATGTCCGGCCAGGCCCAGCTCATCGCCCCGGAAAAAAAGGCCATCGCCTATATCAACAACAATATGCACCAGGCCATGCAGCTATTGGTCGAATCGGTCAACATCAACAGCGGCACCCTGAATATCGAAGGTGTAAAGAAGGTCGGCGCTCTCTATGCGGCAGAGCTGAAGAAGCTGGGTTTCACCATTGAATGGGTCAACGAACCGGATTCCTTGCACCGCGCCGGTCACCTGGTCGCCACTCATATCGGAAAAAAGGGCAAGCGTCTCTTCCTGATCGGTCACCTCGACACGGTCTTCGAGCCCGATATGCCCGCGGGTCCTTTTACCATCCTGAATGATTCGACGGCAACGGGCCAGGGCGTCAACGATATGAAGGGGGGCGATGTGGTCATCATCACCGCGCTGCAGGCATTGGAAGCTGCCGGACAGCTGAAGGATATGAACTGCGTGGTCTATTTTACCGGCGACGAAGAGCGGTCGGGCAATCCGCATGCCATCGCCCGCAAGGATTTTATAGAGAGAGCCCGGACCTGTGATATAGCCCTGGCCTTCGAATCAGCCAAGGGACTCGACACAGTTGCCGCCGCCCGCCGGGGCGCCAGCGGCTGGATATTGGATATCACGGCACGGACGGGACATTCGGCCGGCGTCTTTACAGAGGCTTCCGGAGACGGCGCCATCTATGAAGCCGCCCGCATCCTGAATACATTCCGGGAACAGCTGAGCTCCGAAAGATACCTCACCTTCAATCCCGGTCTGATCGTCGGCGGCTCCGAAATAAAGATAGACGCCCAGGATGCAAGAGGCGAGGCCCTGGGAAAGACCAATATCATCTCCCCTTCGGCCAGGGTGACGGGCGACCTGCGCTTCCTGACGGAAGCCCAGAAAAATGCCGCCCGTGAAAAAATGCGGGATATCGTAGCGACCAGCCTGCCCGGTACGCATGCCACCATCCGCTTCTCCGACGGCCTCCCCGCCATGGAGCCGACTCCCGGTAATCTCCGGCTCGTAACACAGGTAGATAAAATAACAAAAGACATGGGTATCGGTAGTACGTTCGCCGGAGACCCTGGCGCAAGAGGAGCCGGCGACATCTCCGACATCGCCCAATATATGGACTGCCTCGATGGACTGGGCGCTTCCGGCAATGGAGCGCACAAAGCCGGCGAGACCATCAACCTGAAAGAATATCCGCTGCTTATCCACCGTGCGGCCTTGCTGTTATATCGATTGAGCCGGTAAAAAATGCGGCCCAATGACAATTGTCGTCTCTAAAGCGTTGCAAGGCTTCGGGCTATTTTTTTAAACCGATTAATTAAATATTAAAGTTAACCGCATGGCGGATCCCATCCCGAAAAGAGCCGTAATTTCAATGAAAACCCTGCCTTGCATTGCCGGAAAACCTTATCAACCTTCTCCTTACTCCTGTTCCTGCTAAGCGCCTATGCCCAACCAGGTAATTCCTGGCGTTGCGCGGATGACAAGATCACCTCCCTGCAAAGACGATATATCCCGGGCTACGATACGATGCTCCTTCATGTCAACCAGGCAATAAATTCCTATATAATAAAAAGGGCCAGGCAGGGAGCTAAACAAGTAGACGGCTTACCGGGAGAGAAAGAAGTGAATGGTTTGCCCGGAGATAAACAAACAGATGGCTTGCCCGGAGGGCAAACGGATAGCGTCTATACCATACCGGTTGTTGTGCATGTAATCTATCCGGCCGGTCAACCCTATGGCGCCGGCGCCAACATCAGTTATACGCAGATACGCTCCCAGATCGAGGCATTGAATGCCGCGTATAGCAGGAGCTATGCGGCTTACAACGGACAAAGCCAGCCCGTTTACGCCCAGGACACCCGGATCCGCTTCTGCCTGGCGCAAACGCCTTCTCCCTACGGGGCCAACTGGTTCCAGGGGCCGGGAGGTACCGAGTACGGCGTCCGAAGATACCCGGATGGATCAGGGGCGTACGATCATCCCATGACTATCGCTGGCGCTACCGCGCTGGCGGCTATCACCCATCCCGACGCCAGCTATTTCCCCTTCGATCAATACCTGAATATCTGGCTGGTGCAAAGCATCGACGGGGGAAATTCCGTCATGGGTTACGCGCCCCGGCCGATCATGGCTACTTATCCCCTGGACGGGGTCATATTCCGGGCGGATATCTTCGGCGATAATACGACGGGCGGAAAGTATGCCTTGGGTTTTGGGCTGACGCAAGGCAAGGTTCTGGCGCATGAGGTAGGGCATTACCTGGGTCTGTACCATATTTTCCAGGACGGCTGTGCCGGCGCCAACGGGCCCGGGGCCGCGACAGATGCCTGCGACCTGTACGGCGACCTTATCTGCGATATCAAGCCTTGCACCACGCAGAATGTGGCCTGTACGAATACCATTTATAACACCTGTTCGGTCAATTATTCCATCAATACTGTCGATTACGACATGATCAACGATTATATGAGCTATGCAGACGACGATTGCATGAATACGTTTACATCGGACCAGGTCCAACGCATGCAGGCGACGCTGTCCGTGCTGCGTCATAAACTATGGCAGCCCGCCAACCTGGCTGCCACGGGAGTCCTTGGCGGCAATGGCTGCATCCCCTCCAACCTGAATGCCCTGATCAGCATCTCCGAGCCGGCCTATTGCAGCAGCCGGCCCATTGTCTTTTCCAATCCGCCTGCCGGCAATACAGCCACTTCGTATCAATGGCAATTTCCGGGCGGCACTCCTTCCAGCGCTCAAACGGATTCCGTGACGGTGTCTTACCCTTCTCCCGGCACCTATAAGGTCCTTCTTACCACCAGCGATGGCGTCCATTCCCGATCGGATTCCTTACCCTTCAACGTCGTTTCCTGCACCCTGGATTCCTCTTTGCTCTATATGTCGAACTGGTATTTCGGTAATTTCTGTTCGATCGACTTCAGCAAGGGTTTTCCTGAGCAGACGACCACGGCATTGGTGAATAATACCATACAGGGCGAATCCGCTTACCCCGGGCAGCTTTCCTATATAGATGGAACGGTCAGCCTGAGCGACTCGAACGGTCATCTCCTGTTCTATAGCAATGGAGTCAGCGTGTGGAATGCGCAACAACAGAAGATTACCCATACCTCTATGTTCGGCGTCAGCGATATCAATGCCTCGACGAGTACCTGTTATATTCCCTATCCCGGCCACCCGGGCCAATATTTCATCGTGGGCGTCTATCCACGTTTCGACGGCGAGCAGTCAGGCGTGCGGTTCGTGCTGGTGGATGTCAATGCCAATACCGTTACGCCTTACCAGGAATTCCAAAATGCCAGTCTGCCGAAGCAGTTTTCCGGACTGCTGACCGTGATTCCTCATTGCAACGGGACGGATTATTGGCTCGTGGTAAAAGGGTACTGGGAGCCGGATACCAGGTTTTACTCCTTCCTGGTAACCTCCGCGGGGATCGACGTGCATCAATCTCCCGTAATATCGTCCGGTTTTGCTCACGCAGCAGCTGGCGGCGACGGCTACCAATTAAGAGCGAATCGCAAGGGCAATCAATTGATCCTGAGTGGGCCTACCGGCATTACCGTTAATGTCGGCACCTGCGCGTTATACGACTTCGATCTCCGCACGGGCATTGTGAGCCATGAACGCATTATTCCTGACGTGAGTGGGTACAGCGATATTCAAACCGGTACTGCCTTTAGCCCGAATGGAGATTATTTTTACCTGATGAGAAGCTCTAATTTTGCTACCAATGGCCAACCTTATTGGCTGTTTCAATACCGGGTAAGCGACCTGCAATATAATGTTCTTCCTACAACCGGATTTTATTTCGGGAGTCCCTTCCAATTGGGTCCGGACAACCAGTTATATATCGTGAATCCACTGTATCATTCCCTGGCCCGGCTGTCTAACCCGGACAGTTGGGGAGGAGCCAGCTTCGACGATAATTTCATTAACTTGAGTGGGCCAAGTCAGCAAATTTCTTCCGGCGGTAGCCTGCCGGTCTTTATCGATGCACGCAAGCCATTACCTACGCACCCGGATTTCTCCGCAAAGGCGCTGGATTGTCATTCGTTTCATTTCGAGGCCCTGTGTTTTGACAATTATACGTCCACCTGGGATTTCGGCGATGGCTCCCCGCCTCTGCAAGGCAGTGAAACCGATCATATATATAACACCAGCGGGAATTTTTCCGTTACCCTCACGGTCAGCAGCGGGTCTATCGTATATGGCTCCGTGAGCAAAACGGTCACGGTATTGCCGTTCACTGTCGGTATCACCGGAACGGACAGCGTCTGTAGCAATGCCGTCAATCCCTTCGAATATTATGCCCCGACAATCACCGGCGCGACTTATGCCTGGACCGCTTTGAATGGAATGATCAGTGGTCCTTCCAATCTTTCCTATGCCGATGTCGTCTGGCAGAGCGGAGGGGGCTCGGGCACTTTGCAGGTGAATGTCTCCTTAAATGGCTGTAGCCTCACGGCATCGAAAAGGATGGCTTTTTTACCCGCCACACCCATTAACTGGATGCTGCCGGATACCCTATGCCTTACAGATAGTCCTGTGGTTTTACAGGCTTCTCCGGCCGGCGGTATCTTTACGGGAGACGGGGTGAGTGATTCCGTATTCTCTCCGGCGGCGGCAGGAAAGGGAACCCATATCCTTACCTATTACTATGGCCAGGCCGGCATCTGTCCGGGGCAAGGGCAGAAAGTCGTCTATGTGACTGCCTGCAAGGCCCCTCCTGTATCTTATACCGAATGCGAAACCCGGTTGAGCGGGATAACGCTTGCGCCCAACCCGGTGCAGGGAAATCTGATCGAACTGAAGTCCGCCCAACCTATCAATACTGTATATGCAGTCGTATATAATGTAACGGGGCAAAAGATTTACAATAACCTGGTCATAAATAATTCCATCCGGTTACCCGATATCTCCCAGGGTTTCTATTTGCTGATCTTATCCTGTGGGAATGAATATTTCAAAGTAATCCCTTTCTTTAAATTTTAACCATCAATAAGCATATTTTAACATAAAGAGCATCCATTTTGGATGACAAAAAGTAAAGCGGTAGTTTTAAGAATGACTTCTACCAAAACATCCGCTGCAGCTTCAACGCTTCTGGTCCATTCATTTTTACTAGTCTTTCTGGTCCTGGGAAGCAGGCCGGCAAACGCTGCCCCCACCCGCCTGGCGAATCTGAAATCAGCCGCCCCCGTCCCGGACAATATGACCTATACGGTATCGATGAATACCACTACCCATCTCTTCCATGTCGTCTTCCGCTGGGCCGGCATTCACGAACCCCTGCCGGACTTCAGAATGCCGGCCTGGATGCCGGGTTATTATCAGCTGATCGATTATGCCGGTAAGCTGCAACATTTTGAGGCGGCCGACGAAGCAGGCAAGCCCTTGCCCTGGGAGAAGACGACCGCGTCCACCTGGAGAGTGTCGAAAGAAAAAGCCAGCTCGATCACCCTGTCCTATGACATAGACGTCTCCACCCCCATGCCTGCTGTGCCAAACGTAGCACAAAGCCTGCTGGATTCCACCCATGCATTTATCGCCCCGACGACCTTGTTCCTGTATCCGGAAGGTTATATTCATCACCCGGTACTTTTGCACCTCGTCCCTCCGGCAAAAGGGGATTTGGTGGCAACCGGCCTCGACACCATAGCAGGAAAGAAATTCACCTATACCGCCCCGGACTTTGACATCCTTTACGATTGCCCGATCCTGGTGGGCCCGCTGGAAGCATTGCCTTCTTTCCAGGTCAGGGGTATCCCGCATTATTTTATCGGTTATCAGCTCGGGGATTTCGACCGGCAGCAATTCATGGCCGATCTTAAAAAGGTCGTGGAAGCAGGTATCGCCGTGATCGGAGATATCCCCTATCGTCACTATACTTTCCTGGCGACCGGTCCGGGCCGTGGCGGCGTAGAACACCTGAACTCCACTACCGTTCCTTTCTCCGGGGCTCAGCTTAGCACGGCATCGGGGCGGCACCGCTTGCTGAACTTTCTCGCCCATGAATATTTTCACCTCTATAATGTAAAACGTATCAGGCCCGTTGCGCTGGGACCTTTTGATTACAGCCAGGAGGACCGTACGAATATGCTCTGGGTCTCGGAAGGTTTTACGGTATATTATGAATACCTCTCCGTCCGCCGGGCCGGTCTCATGACCGGTACAGACCTACTGCACGACTTTCAGTCGAATATAGCTGCCTATGAGAACAAACCCGGGCATCTCTATCAATCCGCCACCCAGGCAAGTTATGAGACCTGGGCGGACGGCCCCCTTGTCAAACCCGAGGCGGCCAACAGAACCATTTCTTATTATGACAAAGGACCAGCCCTGGGCATGCTGCTGGACTTCGCCATTCGCCACGCGACCAATAACCAAAAATCCCTGGACGATGTTATGCGGGAGCTATACCACCGCTATTACCAGGAAAAGAAAAGAGGATTTACGGACGCTGAGTTCCGCCAGGTCTGCGAACGCCTGGCCGGCATTTCCTTAAGTGAAATTTTCGAATATGCCTCCACGGTAAAAGATGTCGACTATTCAAAATACCTTGCTTATGCCGGTCTCGCCATCGACCTTGGCCCGCAGGAGCAGGCGGGGAGCCCGCAGGCGCAGCCGGGGGCAAAACAAGATTCGTCAGCGGCCAACCAGGCGCAGCCGGTACCCATTCCCCAGCGGAGCTTCAAAATCACCCCGCTGCCCAATCCGGATGCGTTGCAATTGTCCATCCGCAAAAGCTGGCTGGGGGAATAGGGGGGCTCAATAGACACTTGCCGTTAATGTACCCGTTACAGGTACATTAGTCCATGTAACAGACCCGGAACTGGTGGTCTGGGGGGCTGCGCCGGTAAACTGATAAAGATGGGAACCAGACGCAAAGCTGGTAAGAGTTACCGTAATGTATCCGCTATTGACGCTGCCGATGTAGTAGTACCCAGAAAAATTTGCGTAGTTAAATAACTATATATATTTTTGTAGTCAAATAGCTACACAATGAACTTAAGACGAGACGTATTCCAAGCCATCGCAGAGCCGACAAGAAGGGCCATACTTCTATTGGTAGCCTCACAATCCATGACAGCGGGCGCCATAGCCTCAAACTTTGACACAGCAAGACCAACGGTTTCAAAACACTTGCAAATACTCACCGAATGTGAATTGCTTGAACAAGAGCAAAACGGCAGAGAAATTTACTATCATATCAATGCAAAAAAAATGAAAGAGGTAGCCGACTTCATTGAGCCATTCCGCAAAATGTGGGATGACAGGTTTAATAAATTGGAAACCATAATGAAAAAATACAAATCAAAAAACTAGAATAATATGGAACAAAAAACAAAAATAAATGCCGAAGACGGCAAACAGGAATTAGTGATTACAAGGGAATTTGACTTGCCCCTGGAATTACTTTTTAAAGCGTATGTAGAGCCGGAACTTATTGAGCAATGGATGGGAACGAAAGTGCTGAAACTGGAAAGTAAAAAGCACGGCAGTTACCAATTTGAAACAACCGATCCTAAAGGAAACAAATACGGGTTCAATGGGGTAATTCACGAGTTTATCCCGAACCGAAAAATCACACGGACATTTGAAATGGAGAATATGCCTTTTGGCGTCCAGCTCGAGGTGCATGAATTTGAAAAACTTACTGACGACACCAGTAAACTCAATATGCATGTAATATACGAATCGGGTGCACAAAGGAACCAGTTGCTGCAGTTGCCCTTTGCTCAGGGCTTAAACATGGCGCATAACAGGATTCAGGAAATATTAAATACTTTAAAATAGTCTGGCCGTCTTTACTGTGTTGTCGTGGTATTTGAGACCCGCGGATAGAAAAATCATTTCAGCTAATTTTACATTAGTGTTTCGATGTTGAATAATAAAGTTCTTTGAAAGTCTTGTCTGTATTGGGTTTGATCGAATTTTTACCCTGCAACGATTTGAATTTGTTTTAATTTTGCCGTAATATAACGCCTTGATAATCAATTTTATAT
>DATMGS010000044.1:0-201431 GCA_035555335.1 Puia sp. | reverse complement strand
AATACAATATCGGTCGCAACCAATCGGAAAAAGCAAGGTTAGCGATAGAAACAGAATTCAACCTGGTGACAAAGGAAATGAAACAACAGTTCCGGCAGCAGGAGCAGAAAGTAAACGGAGTTCCGAGAATCCAATACGGCGAACAATCGATCGCCCGGTCCATGTCCAGAGTCCTGGAATATGTTACGGAGAATTATAAATACACCAGCCTGCAGGAATTCAATACCATACTCCGGCAATACAACCTGGAAGCCTACCGGGGAAAGGAGCAGTCCCAATTGTACCAGCACCGCGGCCTCCTTTACCGTGTCCTGGACGAACACGGCAAATATATCGGCGTTCCCCTCAAAGCCAGCTTCTTTGACTGCAAACCGACCCTTGATAACCTGGAAAAGAAGTTCACTCTTCACCAGTCCCAAAAGGCAGAATTAAAGCAGCGTTCCACCGCCGAGGTTCAGTGGCAGCTAATTCAACATTCGGATAACCTGGAAGAGCTCATCGACGGTTTGCAGCGCGAAGGCATCTGCATGGTACTTGAAAAAGATAAAGCAGGAAACTGTAGCGGAGTTTCTTATGTAGACTTCGAAACGAAGTGCGTCCTCAACGGCCAGGAGCTGGGCGAACATGGCAACCGGGATTCCATCCAGAAAGTGATCGACCAGCAAAAAGAATTGGAACAGCAGCAATCGCAGGAATTGGAACTACACCAGCATCACCATAGATACAGGCTGCGTTTATAGAGCGGCAGAACACCCGCCCAACCAATTCATCCCTTGCTACTGCTTTCGGGCGTCAGCGTCCGCCCCCTCACTTCTTCTGCTCAAAAAAATAGACACCCTTTTTATTGGCTACAATGATATCCATCAACCCATCCCCATTAAGATCCGTTGTAACGACCTGCAACCCTACCCCCGAATTGGTATCGATCAGGTGCGGGATCCATACCGGATCCTTCCCCGGCTTGAATTCAAACCAATAGAGGACCGCCGGCTCCAATGCTCCCGGATCCTTTTCATTATGGGCAAAATACCGTTTCCCCGTAACCAGATCCGGATGCCCGTCCCCATTGATATCCGCCATGCCCAGCCCATGCGACTCGGAAAATTCCTTGAATATGACATGATGCTTCCAAACCATATCCCCCTTCTCATCCTTTATTTGCTCATGCCACCAGATGCCATAATTATGGGCCGAAGCGGTAATAAAAGCCTGGCTTCCATCATTCTTTACATCCAGCGCATAGATCTGCGAACAATCCTCTCCCAGATCGGCCGGATGAAAGACCCAGTTCGACTGGCTGGGATCTACAGGACATTCCCACCACCCCTTCGTGATGATCACATCCCGTCTCCCATCTCCATTCATATCATAGAAACCCAGCCCATGCGTGTACCGGTTCACACCGGGGATATCCCCCTTACCGATCACAGTCCGCTGCCAGACCGTATCGCCTTTCCGGGACGGTGACTTCAGCCAGATCATCTCTTTGGCCACCGGATCGTTGCACAAAAGATCGGGCCGTCCATCTCCATCCACATCCACCAGGGCAGGAGACTCATTGCCGGCATTACTCAGCAGCGCATGCGCCGGCCAGTGTCCCGGCTTATTCTTAGGGTTCTCATACCACACCGCCTCCTCTCCGGGCAGACTGATCCGTATCAGATCGACCCACCCGTCCAGGTTTACATCCATACTGAAATCCAGAAAAGAATTGCTGAAACCCTCCGTGACCGAAAAATGCTGCCCCTCCGCAATCTCATGCCGGGTCCATCCGGGAGCTTCGAACCAATAAGCGCCCGCCAGGATATCCGGCTTCCCATCCCGGTTGACATCCCCGACAGCAACCCCTTCCGAAATAAAATCAGAGGTGATGACATGTTTTACCCATCGCGGATCGAGGGTGTCTTTTCCGGCATTTTGAGCAAAAGAACACAAAGCCGGAAGGCCCATCGTTGTCAATAGCAATCGTCTTAATGCAGGTATAATAAAAAGCATACAGTAAAATACCGAATATTCCTCACTTCGTCGGGATCACCTTTTGGATCGTCCCATCCGGGTTATAATACAGCTTATCGACACAAATAGACCGTAACCAGTCAAAATGTGAAAGGGCACTGTTATGATAGAAGGCATACCACTGCCCCTTGTATTCGACGATGGATCCATGGTTGGTATAACTGTCCGTGGGGTCCATGAATATGCCCTGATATTTCCAGGGGCCCAGCGGGCTGGTGCTGGTAGCATAACGCATACGGTTTTTCAGCTTGGCCGAATCATGATTGTCAGAATAGGAAAGATAATAGACCCCGTTCCTTTTATGTACCCAGGAAGCCTCATGAAAATCCTCCAGCCCCTTCATCGGCTGCATCTCTCCATCGATCTCCGTCATATTGTCCTTGAGTTTCCCCCCTTTGCAAACCCCGCCTCCGCCATAATAAAAATAAGCCTGCCCATCATCATCGACAAAGACACAGGGATCGATCATAGACTCCAGCCCTTCGATATACCCCTGGACCTTGAAGTCGCTGGCCGGTTTCTTACTGGTGGCCACCCCAATCTTCCAGGTCTTATTCCAGTCGGTGCCGCTTGGATGAGGGAAATAAAAATAATAGGTGCCGTTCTTATAGGCGCAGTCCGGCGCCCACATAAATCCCCCTTCCGGCCGGCCCCAGGGCACCTGGCTGGATTCCAGGATCTGGCCATGGTCTTTCCAGTGCACCATGTCATCCGTAGAATACACGTGGTACTTGTCCATCAGGTCGCATCCACGCGGCGGAGCGACGTCATGCGAAGGATACACATAGAGGCGGCCGTCAGCCCATACATGAGCCGACGGGTCCGCCGTATAAATATCTCTGACAAACGGATTCTGCGCCCTGCACAGTGAAGGGACGGAGAAAAGGAACATTGCGACAACGAACATTACTCTTTCACTGATTCTTATAGTCATAAATTAACAATTGTTGACAGATTAAATCTAATCAATAAAATAATACGGCAGTCCGGCCCCACTACTTGACGGGCATTACCACCCCGACCGTATCGGAAAAGTTATACTGCTTATAGCTGTCGTTCACCCTGACGCCGATCCTCGCATAATAAGTCCAGCCGGGCTGCAGGTTATGAACGACCGTCCGGTACGTTGTCGCTGCGATGGCACTATTCCAGTTACTGTTGATCGTCACCGTGCTCGAAGACTCATCCTTGAACTGCGAAATAAAAGCGCTGCCCCCTACCAACGTCGTATTGTTGACAAACTCGGTGGCGTCTATTATTTGCGGCAATCCATTTGTCCTGGGTGCTTGCAACTGGAAGGTCATCATCAGCGAGTCCGCATCCTGCACATGCGTAAGGTTGACGATCTCCAGGTAAGGCACTACTGTAAAATTCTGGGTGGTGGTGCCGCTGATGTCTTTCAGGATGCTGTCCACCGGCCAGAAAGCGCCCTTGGTAGGGAGCACGCTGTAATGCCCGCTGTAGATCATCGTATTCGAGTAGGTGCCATCCGGATTGGAGGGAATATAATAAGGATCGGGATTGTCGCTCCAGCTCAATTGCTTGAGCTCGATCTGAAAACCACTCGTTTCCGTCAGCAGGTTCTTTCCTGTTACGCTATCGATGATATTCCCCTGAAACGTTGAATTCGGGGCGGCATAGTTGTCTACCTTGGTGCAGGAATAACCGGCGAACAACATCGAGGCGGCGATGATTCCATTTTTTATTTTGTTCATGATAATAGCATTTTACAGTTAATTGTGGCGCGCTCCCAATCGCGACGCATTAGAGTATTGAGCGCGACATGCGACATATTTTGCACAGTGAGCATGGCGCGCTCAATAACCTGGGTTATTGGGATACAAATTCGGGTTCTTTCCCAGCTCCCCCCCCGGCAGGGGCTCGTAATACCACTTCTTCTGGAAAGAATAGGTCCGCTGGAAAGTTTCCACCTGTTTCAAAAATATATACTTGTTCTCCGACGATACATAATAAGGCATCAGGCCGTAAAGTTTCCTGTTATCCAGCACCTGATCGGCAGTTCTCCATCTCCGGATATCCCACCAGTACTGGTGCTCGAAAGCCAGCTCTTTACAGCGTTCGTTCCGGATCGTATCGATCGTCATGCTGGACGTGGCGGCAGGCGCTCCTGCCCGGTCCCTGATTTGGTTGATATCAGTGAGCGCATCGGCCGGGTTACCTAGTTCCATGGCAGCTTCCGCATGGTTCAACAGCACCTCCGCGTACCGCATGTCGATATAAGTCTGGGTGCTCTGGTAAAGACCGCAGGCCGACGGAGGCACGTTGTAATTCACATACTTCCGTACATAAAAACCGGTACGGGTGTTGTCGTCACCCGTTGACGGGTTGAAGCCCACCTTCCCGATAATAGAGTGGCCTGCATAGGTGAAGTTCGAGCTGGAGGAAAATATCAGGTTGGCGGTGCTGTTCGTATCGGGATAGGGCGCATTGGCGTCGTTGGGCGTATTCAGGTTGTTGCTCAACTCCTGTGCAGCGCTGCCGGTAAAAGTTTTATAAATCCCTCTTTGCTGGTCGAAGGTGAATCCCCTTAAGGTGGCGCCCGGAAAATATACGGTTGCCAGCAGCCGGGGCTCCAGCCCGACGGTCAACAGGTCTGCCAGGTTGGTAAACCGCGTGGGTGTTCCGTCGCTGTTGACGATCGGCAGCGCGCCGAAGCGCTCTACATAATCCTCGGATGGATAGGTTCTGGAAAGACCATCCCCCGTCATGAGACGATTGGTCATAGTGGCGTCCCAGCTATGCGGCCCGGCGTTGTCGTTGTTGCTGTTGGGGTCGGACTGGGTATATTGCCGGACAAAAATAGCTTCGTTGTTGGGTTTCAGGAACAGGTCGACATAGTTCTGCTGCTTGTCGGGATAGCCACCGGTATAAAGGCTGAATTGTCCCTCCACCAGCTTAGCCGCATCATAGGCCGCCTGGAAGAATTTATTCGCGTCCCCTGCCGGAATTCCAACCAACCCTTTCGTCCTTGCATCTCCATCGACATAATTGGCGGCTCCGTACCTGGCGATGGTCCCTGCGTACAACATGGCCCTTGATTTGTAGGCCGGCGCCGCATATTTACTGGCGGCCCCCAGCTGAATCGCAGGGTGGTTGTTTGCACCCGGTACCCACATCAGGGCGTATGCGCTGTCGAAGTCCGAAGCGATGAAATTATACACATCCTCTTCCTTATCCCTCGGGACCTGGAGACTGGCGATGCTGGCATTGGGATCCACCACGTCCTTGACGATCGGGATGCCTCCGTAACGTTTAACCAATGCAAAATAGGTATAGGCCCGGCAAAAGTAAGCTTCTCCCAACCATTCGTTCACCTGGTCCGCCGAATACTGGGAAGGGGAATAGGTGAGGGCATACTTGGGCAGGTCATGGATCAGGATATTAATGGTGCGGATCTTATCATAAGGCCAGAAGCCGAAACCCTGCGCCGCATCGCCGGTACCGCCGAAAGGGCCTGCCATTTCCCCGTCGATGGCATCCGTATGATAAAAACACTGCCAGCGTCCTCCGTTGCCCGTCATAAAACCGCTGTTGGGCTCGTACACAAAATCCTCCATGGGCAGCAAGGTGTAAATATTGGCCAGGTAAGCCTGCACTCCGTTTGCAGTGCTGAAAACCTGATCTTCCGAGATGATATTCAAAGGCGGCACATCCAGCTTATGGCAGGATCCCAGGATGGCTATGACCAGCAGGGCAATTATATATTTTAATTTTTTCATGATTTGAAGTTTTAGAAAGAAACAGAAGCCCCCACGCTGAATGTTCTATTCATGGGATACAGATACCCCCCTTGCGAAACGTTCCAGTCCTCTTGTGTCCTGGAGTCCGGGTTCGAGCCCTGGTTTGTCCCTGTCTGTCCCGGGTGTTCCGGATCACTGTATTTCAACCCGGTGAGCGTGGCGAGATTATAACTATTGACATAAACCCGCAGGCCTTGTATTCCCACCTTGTTCAGCAGGCTCCTGGGCAGGGTATACCCTATTTCAAGCGTTTTTACGCGCATGTACGTGGCGTTCTGAACAGCTTTTGTCCCTTGCGCCTCGGTCGAACCCGTAGTGGGGTATTTACCCGGGACCCACACCGTCTTGGGGTCAAACATATTGGCATTCGGATCCGCGGGATGCCACCTGTCCATAAATTGGACCAATGCGCTCTTGGAGTACATCAGGGGCTGCGCCAGCTGCTCCGCATACTGTACATGGAAGTCGGTGGCGCCCTGTAACAGCACGGCTATATCGAAATTATTCCAGCTGGCACCCAGCGTCAGGCCGAAGTTGATCATGGGAAGGTCCCGTGTAGCAATGGGTACCATGTCCTTTGAATCGATAACGCCGTCATGGTTCAGGTCCTGGTAATAATAGTCGCCGGGTACGATACTCTGGTTGCCGCCGCCCGTATTCGCCTTATACTTACTTATCTCACTATAACTCTTAAACTGGCCTCCGTATTTATATCCCCACCAGATATTCGTATACCGCCCCCCCAGGGAATTGAGGTATTGGTCATATTGGCTGCCAGGGCGTGTTTCCTCGGCAAAACCATTCTTGATCCTGCTGAAGCCGATATTACCGCTGATATTATAGGTCACATGGCGGATGGTATGATGATGGGTAAGCGTGACCTCGACCCCTTTTGTAACATCGCCGTTCAGGTTAGCCTGTAATGGCTGTAAACCGGAGGTTCCGGGTATCTGGGCACTCGGGATAGCCGGTATTCCTGTCCGCGTCCGGTTGAAATATTCGACGCTTCCGCCGATAAGCCCGTTCAGCAGGTCGAAATCCGCTCCGATATTGAAGGTCTTGGATACCATCCAGGTCAGGTTCGGATCGGCTATCCCCGTGGGGGAGACACCGCCGGTATAGCTCCCGTTGAGCACCGCCCCGGGTCCCGGGTACGAATACCCCGATACCCACTGGTAGTTCAAGGCGCCATCATCGCCCAGTTTGCCGTAGGAGGCGCGGAACTTCAGGTTGGTCAGTATACCGGGTGAAATAAGAGCCTGCATAAAAGGCTCGTTACTGATGCGCCAGCCGATCAGGGCGCCCGGGAAAAATCCCCAGCGTCCGGTGGGGCTGTATTTGCTGGAACCGTCTTCCCGGAAAGAAACCTCCGCCAGGTACCGTCCCTTATAATCGTAATCAAATCGCCCGATCACGCTCTTGGTCACCTGGTCTATAAGACCATTGCCGTCCTGGGTCACTGTCCGGTAGTTGGCATCCCCGGAATTGCCCGCAAAAAGATAGGGGATGCCCAACGAAAAACTCTCCTGGGCCTGGAAATTATCCCCTGTACCATGGTTTTCTTCATACAGCATCAGCCCCGTCACGTTATGGGCGCCGCCGAACTGCCGCTTGTAATTCAGGGACAACTGTATCAGCGTATTGGTGTTGGTATAGTACTGGCGCTGCACCGTGGACGGCGAATGGACCGTGGTCGGAAGATACAGATCGTTTGGCGCGTCGTAGGTGTACAGGTTAAAGGCCTTATTGACAATCGTATTGTCGGAGACGCCGTATCCATAATTGTACATGCCCTTTGCCATGAGGCCGGGAATACCGGGAATATCGTATTCCAGTTGCAGCTGGCCCTGGAAATTTTTATTTTTATATATGTTCTGGCCGACTATGTTGGAATTGGTCATGACCACCGGGTTGGAATTATCCGGCTCCAGGTGGGGGTATTTGGGGTTATTGTTGGCATAGACGGGATCCGTAGGCAGCAGGTTCTCCGCATATTTGAATATGGTCCATACGGCCGAATTCGGGGCATTCTTGGTGTCCGTATATCCGGAGACCAGGGCCGCTCCCCTCAGGCGCCTGGTAAAATTGACGTTTACGTTACTCCGGAAATTCCACCGGTTATAATTGATGCTGTTCGTCCTGAACAGACTGCCCTGTGTAAGATATCCCAGGTCGAAAAAGTAATTCACCTTGTCACTGCCGCCGGACATATTCAAATTATGCTGCGTCTCCGGGGCAAAAGTCCGGTTGATCGCCTTCATCCAATTGGTGGATGCCAGCTTGCCGGTAGCATATTGCTGGATAAGACTATCGGAAAAGCCGGCTGGAGCGGTAGTGATGGCATTATTCCCGAAATTCCTTTTAAGGGATTCGTTATACAGCTCCATATATTGGGCTCCGTTGACAGTTTGGGGTACATCCAGGAATTGCTGAAAGCTCTGGTTGACGGAATAACTGATATTGAATTTTCCGTTGGCATTCCGGCCGCCGCGTTTGGTCGTCACCAGGATCACCCCGTTGGCGGCTTTCACCCCGTAAATGGCGGCGGAAGCATCTTTCAGTACAGATATATTGTCGATTTCAGAGGGGTCCATCCGGGAAAGATCACCGCTGCCACGGGGTACCCCGTCGATGATGATAAGGGGTGGACTGGGATTACCCGTGGAGCTGCTGCCATACCCCCGGATATCGTATTGGGTATTAAAAGACCCGGGCTCGGAGCTCATCTGCTGTATACGCATCCCCGGCACTTTTCCCGTCAGCATATTGACGACGTTCTCATTCTTGGTCACTACCAGGTCTTCCGCCTTAACCACCGATACGGAGCCAAGGACATTCGCCTTTTTCTGCGTGCCATACCCTACGACGATGATGTCGTTCAGGTTAGAACCCGGCAGGGCTTTTAAGCCAATGCTAATGTCCCGCGGCAGATCACTAATAATGTACTGGCTTTGTGTAAATCCGACATAACTGATGATCAATTCATCTCCTGGCCGGGCCATCAGGGAAAAATGACCGGAAGAATCTGTCGAGGTTCCTCTATTGCCCTTTTTCAGTTTGATGGAAGCGCCGGCCAGCGGCTCGCCTTTCTCGTTCATGACCCTACCCTGGACGGTGAGGAGAGGCCTTGCGGGGGAAGATCCCGGTTGCTGGGCGTTTACAGAAATCAGCGATAAATAAAGAAGGACCCACAGGCCGGCAGCCCGCCTGAAAAAGGCAGATGACGGCGGGGAACCATTCATACAAGAATAGCTTGTCAAAAGCAGTTTTTTCATACTTTAAGCTTTTTGGTTTGAAGAAAGGTTTAATGAACAGGAAACAGCTATTGCCTCAGGGCGACGGCTGGTAAAGACTTACTTAGGTGGTAGAAAACAGATAGGCTGCATTGGGATCGGAAATGATCAGCCTCAGAGGAAGCATAACAGAAAGGACTATCAGGGGCAGGCCCCTCAGATAAAGTAATTTTTTTCATTGCAAGCTCGTTAAGAATATACTTGCAAGAAACAGTAGGTGGATTAACTCCCGGGATAACCCTGCGATTAATTTTGAAATTAATTTAGTTTTTTTTAACAAATAATTAATGAAAGGGTTAATTATTCAATAATTACCTTATTAAAAGCCACTTACAATAGCGGCATCCGGCTAACCTAATGGATTACCCTTACAAAAGGAACGACATTTCTCACCAGGCAGCTCATCATACACCTGCCAGCCTATACGACAAAAAAAGGGTTGCCTCTCGCGAGACAACCCTTTCCCTGCGTTGTTTATTTTTTATTTCATCCACCACACCTTGACTGTAGACAGATTGCCTCCCAGTTTGGTTATCTCCGTATTATAATTGTCCGCATTATTTACCGCTTCATCCTGTGCATAGGGAAGACGGTAAAATGTTTTATAGGTCGACGATGGATTGCTGTTAGCATCGACCGGCGTGCTGCCTGTCCTTCTCCATAAATTAAATGCCAGCCAGGGTTGTCTCAAAAACGACAGCCATTCCTGCGCATAAATTTTAGTTACCGCATCAGCAGCGGTTCCCGTAAATGCTACTTTGGAGTTCGCAAACAAGGTCTGCATTTGTGCAGTAGTCGGAGCGGAAGGCGCCACTGCCGCCCAGTCCTCGGTGGTAGTGTTCGTGTTTGCCGCTATTTTGTACCAGAAATTGACCGACGAAGTGATACCGGCTTCATATTCTGTCAGAGCAGTAGCAAGATTTAGCCCTACTCCCAATCCCCGGGCATATGCTTCCGCCTTTAAAAAATGCACCTCTGCTGCGGTCATGATCGGCTCCGGGATATACCACTCATCCCGAATGAGGTACCAGTTAAGCAGGGAAAACAGGCAACCGTTCTTTTTAGTAGGATCCGTGGATGCATAAGTATATGCATTCACATTATCACCTGAACTTACGCCGATGGTATAGGGGGCCCAACTACCCGCCGCATTCGTTTCTACAAAAAGTTTGGCGCGGGGGTCAAAGATAGCCGCATCGGTAGTATCATCGGCAACCATATTCCACATGGTGCTGCTCATACGTACGAGCCCGGTTCCGCCGGTCGAAAAGCTAAACCACCGCGACGCCAGATCATATCCCCCTAAGGAGGCCGGCCACATGCATACGTCTGCATTATCATCTATAAAGCCAACGCTGCTGTTCAATGCCGCCAGAATGATGGGGGTAGCGGTGGTAGGGGCCTTTTCTACCATTTGCATAGCATAACGCAATCGCAGGGAATTAGCGAATTTTTGCCATTTGGTCATATCGCCACCCAGGACCGTTTCGTAGCTGCCCAATGTCTGGTAGGCGTTCCCGGCAGATGTAACCGCGCTGCTGCTGGTGTTAATATTATTCACAGCCCAGGTAAGATCCGTCAGTAAAGAGTCATAGATCAGTTGTTGTGCATCATAAGACACCCTGAAAGCCGAGGCGTTGCCGGTATAAGCCTTGCCTGCCTTAAAATAGGGGATATCCCCGAACTGGTCGGTTACCCTGAATGTTTTATAGGCCCGTAAAGTGTATAACACAGCCCGTATATTATTCATGGATTCCTGGTCTGAAACCGCATTGATCTTATCCAGCACAAGGTTCATATTCTGAAGAGTGTTGTAATAATTGTTCCAGATCTCGCTTACTCCATTGGACAACACGAAGGCTGAAAAGGCCGTTGTGGCAGCTAACTGCGTTACGGGATAGTAATAATCATTATGAACGCTGCCCTGTTCCGTGGAGGTCAGAAAAAGGGAGCTGTCAATACCATTGATCAATGGGCCGATCGTAGTTGAAGAAGGGGCATTATGAGTGGCATTCAAATCCTGGAAATTTTTTGTACAGGATGTACCAATAAACATTCCGGATAATAAGTATATAAATATATTTTTAGAACAGCGCATGGTAGTATAAGTTTTTTTGTGAATAAATCGGGCCATTTTTTTTATTTAAAATGACACCTTTAGCTGTACCCCTACTGAGCGAACGCCCGGTAAGGAAGCGAACTCAATACCCTGTGCATTACCGGCGCCATTGGAACCTTCCGGGTTAATATGATCGGGTAATGAACTATACAGATAGAACAAATCCCTTCCTACCAACGAAACGGAAGCCGCCTGGAAGGCTTTGGTCTTTTTTACGATAGCGGCAGGTATCGCATAACTGACGGATAATTCCCTCAACTTATACCAGGTATCATTCATTACTCCCGTGCTGTGTATCCAGTTGTTTCCGTTGGGCCCGCTGCTCCATACTCCATATTGCATATACTTATAGTAATAATGCACCACTTTGGTATTCACAGTGCCATCAGCATAAACACCCGGCAGAACAACACCCCATTTTGTTGCAGTACCATCCGGCGTGGTATAGGCCAGGCCGCCGCCATCCCTCTCTTTCAGGGTTTCCGGGGCAGTCCCCTGCTGCATCATGGAAGCATAGGTTCCGCTCCATATTTGTCCGCCGATCTTCCAATCTATCAGGGCGCTGACGGTAAGCCCTCCGCCGATATAAAAAGTATTAGTAATACCTCCCCTGAATTTTGGCGTAGCGTTACCAATAGGTACAATCGTGCTTGACGACTGATACATAGTGCCCTTCATCTGCGCTGCGGTTGCAGCACTCACGCCGAAATTCTGCATTATCATGGATTCATCCTGCAGCAAAGGCTTATGCGTTTTAGTGTCATAAACATAGTCATAGCCCATAATGCTGCCGAATTCCTGCCCCACTACCGCTGAAATATAATTCCCATTCGCGCCCCATATATTTGCCATATCGACCCGGTTAGCGCCTTCGGTAAGAGATAAAAGACGGTTGTGGTTATTGGACATATTTAAACTCATATCCCACTTGAAGCCGGGCTTGTCAATTACCCTTGCCTTCAAAATCATTTCCATTCCTGAATTTTCCAATACCCCTGTATTTACGATGATGCTGGAAACGCCGGAAGAAATAGGCAAAGGTGAGTTCAGCAACTGCTGATAAGCACGGCCATGATAATATCGGAAGTCGATATTGAAACGGTTATGCAGAAAACCCAGGTTAAGCCCAAAATCTGCCGTTTTATTGACCTGGGGTTTATAGTTTATCGCGGGTAATGCAGAAGGTAGACTGGCGTCAGGCTGACCTGCGAAACTTGACGTATTGTAAATGGTGTTGATTATATAAGGAGGTACGTCTACCGCACCTTCGGCCCATGCCGCCCTTAGTTTGCCAAAGCTTAACACCGACGGATCAATATGCAGGGCATCCGAGAATACATAGCTGGCCGAAAAAGAAGGGAAGAAATAAGACCATTGGGTTTTAGGCAATGTAGAAGTCCAGTCATTCCTGGCCGTAATATCCAGGTAGAGATAATTTTTATAAGACACGTTCAGAAAGCTGTACAAAGAATTCAGCTGCTTGTCATACCAGGACTCTGCCGGAACCTGCTTCGATTGGGTAGCTCCCGCATAGTTGGCAAAATAGGTCAGATACGGATTGGCATAAGCAGAAGGAGTGTTCGTTCCTGCAATACCATACATCGACCTTTTATAGAAGGTGCCTCCCAGCGATAGTTTAGCGCTGAAGTCGGATTTGGCAATATGATCCTTATGCAAAGTCGCCAGCCAGTCATAGTTATTCGAAACATCCCTTACAAGCCCATGACCATAGGTCCCGCCGATCGTTCCGGTAGCATCCGTGGGGTTATTTATAGTAAGGTCTTCGTTGTTATTCTCATCCATGCTCGCCCTCACCAGGAGGTTAAGGAAATCGGTGGCTTCATAATTTAATTGTGCCGAGCCAATCAGTTTTCTCTTCGTTACCGTCTCATTATTTTGATAAGTGTTCCAATAGAGGTATTGTGCGGAGCCATTGCCATACCACGGGAAACCGGTAAATTTATTTTGCGACCCATCGGCAAGCTTATACTTTCCAAGATCGGCAGCCCCCCTGTAATTCCTGCTATAAGCATAAACAAGATTGGACTGCAGCGTACCTTCTGTATTCCCTAGTGAAGGCGCATTGTGATATACGTTTGCAAAATAGGAGACATTCACCTGAACATTCACTCTTTGGCTTAATTTCATACCCGTACCTACATTGAAGGAATTCTGGGAATAACCGGAATTGGGGATAATGGCCGTATTATCCAACCGGGTGTAGGATGCCCGCAACGTACCAAAGTCATTCCCGCCTGAAACGGAAACGTTATGCGACAGCTGGTTACCGTTTCTATAATAAGACTTGACATTATCGGGCTGGGGAACATCCGCTTTCGTAGTGCCATCCCACCAGGTTATTGGTGTGCCATCCATCTTGTGCCCCCAGGATACGCCCGAACCCGTCCAGCTAACCTGGTCTGTAACCGCCACCCCATAAGGCCCTGAACCCGTAGTTTGATCGACGAACATCTGGTTCCATCCATCGGTAAGGATCGGGTTGCCGGACGCATCCTTTTGGTATTGCGGAGCATTTAAGGATACCATACCACCCGCTCCGTATTCATTTTGCATTTTAATGAAACGGTAAGGTTTTACCGTTTTGTACCCAAAGTTATAATCTACACCCAATCCCTGCCGTTTAGATCCCTTCTTGGTGGTAATCAATATCACGCCATTGGCGCCACGACCGCCATATAACGCGGCAGCGGCCGGGCCTTTTAATACACTCACATCTTCAATATCCTGCGGATTGATCAGGTTGATAGCGCTTCCCCAATCCCTGGGAGCCGTCACATCCTGCGCAGCAGCAGGAATGGTGTTATCCATGGGCATTCCATCTACAATGATCAGAGGCTGATTATCTCCGCTAATGGTATTGTTGCCGCCAATGATAATTCGGGTGCTTCCGCCATCCACCCCATTAGGGCTGGTAATGTTTACGCCAGCCATCTTACCGCTTAATGCATTAATTACATTCGGCGCATTGGATTGGGCCAATTCAGATCCTTTAACCTGCTCCTGGGAATAGCCGATAGCTCTTTTCTGCCTGCCAATACCAAGGGCGGTAACGACTACTTCGTTCATGGCATTTTCACTTTTCATCAGTGTTACACTTACCGTAGCAGACGCCCCCAGCGTAATTTTAGTAGTCTGATAACCGATAAAAGAAAAGACCAGCACATCCCCTTCGCCCGCCTGGATTTGAAAGCTTCCTTTTTCATCGGTCACCGTGCCTTTGGATGTTCCGGCAACGATAACGTTGACACCCGGTAATGGCTCCCCATTATTATTTATCACTTGCCCATGTATAGCAATAGTGGCGTGAGGGAGGTGAGAAGTGTCCCCTGAATAGGTGTTTGCATTTACACGCAAAGAAGCAATCAGGATTAAGATAGTAATAGTAAACATCAGTTTGGTGGGCAAAAGCCGTCTTTTAAGAGGGACTTTGCCATGAAAAAGCAGTTTCATACTTTTGTGTAGTTTTGGTTTTGAAAGTAAAACAGTCATTTTTGCGAGTGGCGTGGTATACTGGATGACCAAATTTCTTCCGGATTCTGCGGCAAACAGGATCCGGTTTTTTATGATCAACCTTTCAATTTCTATTTTCCCATATATTTTGTTTAAGTAAAAAAATCAGCGTCATCAAGATTCCGAAAAAAATTTTGATACAGATGTAGTACTTAAACTACTTATCCTGGTAGGCTGCACCTTTATTTAAAGAAATATTCCTGGCGTTGCCCATTCCATAATTTTCCATAACCAAAGCGGCAGCTCCGATTAATTCCGCCTCGTATCCCAATGGCGAGATCGATATTTCCGTACTGGCAGCGAGCCTTGGAATACAATGTTCGTTTAATGCCTGCTGTATGGGCGCCTGCCATATTCTACCTGCCAGCGATCCCCTGCCGCTCAGTACGATCATTTCAGGATTAAACAGGTGTATTAAAATAGCTACCCCCCTGCCTAAATTGTATCCTGCTGCGGACAACAGCTCCACGGCAAATCTGTCTCCCCTGACTGCTGCGGAAATCAGGTTCTCATTGGCCTGTTCGACCGGCTCCGTCGATAATTGCTGCAGCATAGATAAGCGGCCGGCTTTTAACCCCTCCTTCGCTTTTTCAAGAACGACCAGCAAAGACGTTTCGGTTTCAAGGCAACCGTTCTTTCCACAGCTGCACAGCTTGCCGTTTAAAAACAGCGGTATATGGCTGAACTCACCTGCAAAACCGTTGTGGCCTATGAACAGCTCTCCCTTAACGATCATCCCCAGCCCTATTCCCCATCCTATGTTCACCACCATGGCATTCTTCTTATGGCGTGCAGCGCCAAATCTTAGTTCGGCCAGTGCAATGAGGCTGGAGTCGTTGTCTAAAAATACAGGCAACCCCATCTTCTCAAAAATATACCCGGTGATACTTTCCCCTTCTGTTTCCAAAAAAGAATAATTGACTCCTTTTTGCGCATCCACAAAGCCCGGCATACCTATCCCGATACCTATGATCCTGTCCTTTTCGATCCCCGACTCATTAATAAGCGCTTCCAACTTCTCCGCCAGTAGTGAAAGTCCACGGGGGGCGCTGGATAAATGCAACTCGAATTTTTCGATCTCCGTTACATATTTGCCCTGCATATCTACCATAACAATCCGCGTAACAAACTGGTCCATCGCCACTGATACAATAAACATCGTATCAGCCTTCAGCGAATACATGATAGGTTTCCGGCCGCCGGTAGACGCTGCATATCCTGTTTCCAGCACATATCCATCCTCTATCATCTCAGCCAGCATTTTGGCCGCAAGGGGAAGACTTTTATTTATCTTCTCGCTCAGATCCGCACATGACAGCGTTTTGGCAAAGTATAGTTGCTTTATAATGGAGCTTCTATACAGTAAGGTTTTTTCTTCCATCCTATCGAATCAATATTTTTTAAACTTAATATGAAGATAATGTACTTTAATTAAATATTTAATAAGTTTCTAAATTTATTAAAAAGAAGCTTAATCTATTTAAAAATCAATAATATATAAGCTGTACCAAAGGGGATTTTTGAAAAAAATCAAAAAAAAGGCCCCAAAAATTCACTTTTGAGGCCACTAACCGGGTTATCAAGCCAGTTGATAATTATATCTTATCATTAATAGATATACGTATACTCTACCCGGGCAGCAGATCCAAAGCGGCAATCTGCTCCTTGTATTTCACCGGCAACAGCAGATCCCTGACAAACCGGTCACACCCTAACCACCGCCCTGCCTTATAAAGCAACAGCACCGGCCAAAGCAACGGCACCGATGACAATCCGACCAGCCGGCGCACCCGGGCAGGCACCAGCAACACCTGCACCTGTAACAAAAGATAATATCGGAAAGCACCCAGGCTCTTCCGGTATCGCTCATACAGGTCGGGAGTAAAAACACTGCGCACCAGGTTCCCGGCGATATTTGCTGCCCGCTGATCCTTCCAGGCCCGATAGCTGCCGGGTAACCCTTTCAACCCCATCCGCAATCCTACACGATAAAATACATCGAAGACCTCCGCTTTTTCCAACTCTGCTAACCTGCGTTCCAACAGCTCAAAAGACCGGATCGAATAATCGATCAGCATAAACAGCACATCCAGATAGGCGTCATCGGGAATCCGGGCGCCCCGGCTTTTCTCCACCCCCTGATGCACAGCCGTGATCTTATCGATAGCAGCCAAAGCCGCATCCTGGTCCGCGAAAACAATTTCCTGCGCATACCGGACCGTGGAAAATAACCTGCCAAGAGGATCAGCAGGTAACCGGCCAGTGAAATACAGCCAGTCAACCGCCTTATTTAAGGCGAACTCCGCCGAAGCTCCCGCAAAGACCAGCAGAACGGTATCCCCCCTCCCCCAGATCTTCCGGACAATAGATCCATCATGCACAAAAAACTGCTTCATATCATAGGTTTTTACAATTTTCTCCACAACCCTTCCAGGCTAACAGTATGATACTCAATTGAAAATATCGGCCTTGAAATCGAAAAATCCGTTTTGTTATCAAAAGCACTTTGAATTACAAAGTAATGCAAAAAAAACCATATTTGCAAAATGCTTCGAGAAAGTGTACCATTGCGGGAAGTACTGTGAGATAAATCAGAGGAAAACTTAAATACAAACTATGAGCGAAGGGAAGTTTTTGACACTTTGGATGAAATATTTGCCAGCTATCAGGATTCTGCTAAAGAAATCACTCAATGAAGATCAACAGATCTCATTGGGCAAAATGGAATTGGCCACACTCGATAACAGAAAAAATGCCAACTTCTCCTTTAATCTGGCTATCACCAAAGGTAAAGTTGAAAATACCATCGGCGTTGCTGCCATTGGGAAGGATCTTTTTAGCGTTTTGAGCAACGATTCAATAATCAAAAGCTTCATGGACGATAAAAATATCTCCATCCAGATGACGAGAGCGTCCTTATTAACGCTTAAATCTACCCCGGTATAGCTGCCTGAAAGGCCCCCACGTTTTGCTTCACCACCATCGCCGATAAACTCCCAGGTAAATCATCTTGCCGGACCATATTCTGCTGGGATACTGTGTACAAATCTGTATCACGTCCTATGGCTTCCGCCATGCATGATCGCAAGTATTATATACGTCTTAACATCCCGCTTCCCCATGAATCTTAGGGAAACAGTATCATAAGTATAACCAACCGCCCATCCATCGACCAATCCCGGCCACCGGTTTTTTCCCTACTTTTAAGGCCGACCACCCGCGCACCCATCACCCATTATATTTAAATAACTAGTTAGTATGAGAAAACTGTTTGCGTTCCTTACGCTCTCCCTGTTCATTATAACAACCACCCGGGCCCAGACCCAACCCCGCTGGCTGCAGCAGCCCTCCCTTTCCCCCGATGGAAAATGGATCGCCTTCGAATACAAGGGCAACCTGTTCAAAGTACCGGTTACCGGCGGCCCCGCCATCGCCCTCACCATCAACGACTCCTACAACGGCTATCCCATCTGGAGCCATGACAGTAAGAAGATCGCCTTCGCCTCCGACCGCTACGGCAACTTCGATGTCTATACCATGCAGGCAAACGGAAGCGAAGTGAGCCGGCTGACCTTCAACTCCGGAAAAGATATACCCTATGACTTTACACCCGACGACCAGCAGATCATCTTCGGCACCGACCGGCATGATATCTATACCTCGGCCCGGTTCCCCTCTGACGCGAATTTTATTAAGCTCTTCGAAGTACCCGTAAAAGGTGGCAGCAGCATCATGCTTCTCAGCGCCGGCACCGAATATGTACACTACAACGACCGGGGTGACAAATGGATCTATCAGGACCGCAAAGGATACGAAGATCCCTGGAGAAAACACCATACCTCCGCCGTCACCCGCGACATCTGGGTGTATGATATACCCGGTAATACCTACACGAAAGTATCGGATTTCCGGGGAGAAGACAGAGAACCGGTCTGGGGTACAGGAGAAACCTTCTACTATCTCAGCGAACGCAACGGCAACCAAAATCTGTATAAATCCTCTTTGAGCAATATAGCGGCTCCCCAACAGCTCACCCATTTCGAAAAGAATCCCGTCCGCAATCTCTCCCGCTCCACAGACGGCCGGCTTGCCTTCACCTATGCAGGAGATCTCTACACCCTGACGGAAGGCCAGGAACCGCAAAAGCTGACGATCACCCTGGATGCAGACTTCGCCGGCGATCAATCCGCCATTGTCCCGGTAAAAGGAGACGCCTCCGAAATGGCTATCTCCAATGACGGCAAACAGGTGGCCTTCATATACCGGGGAGATATCTTCGTCGCCTCCGCCGATGGCTCCACTACCCGCCGCATCACCAACACGCCCTACCAGGAAAGAATGATCGAATTCAGCCCCGATGGACGCTCCCTGCTCTATTCCGTCGAACACGATAGCTGGGATATCGAACAGGTTACGATCGCCAGTAAAAGCGAACCTTACTTCTTTGCATCCACCCTGCTGAAAACAGATAAGATCATAGCCTCCCCCAAAGATGAATTCCACGGCGTCTACTCGCCGGATGGAAAAAAGATCGCCTACCTGGAAGAAAGAAATATCTTAAAATCATACGACCTGACGGCAAAGACCACCACCACTCTCATTCCGGAAGGAGTCAATTATTCCTACGCCGACGGCGACCAATACTTCACCTGGTCACCCGATAGTAAATATATCCTTGCCCAGTCAGCAGAAGGCGGCGGTTGGAACACACATGAAGTGGTCCTGATCAAAGACGATGGCTCCGGCAAAAGGACCAACCTTACCTGGAGCGGTTTCAATGACGCCATTCCTCAATGGGGACTGGACGGGAAGATGATGTATTGGCTGAGTAACAAGAACGGCATGAAGAACCTCAGCCGCGGAGGCCAGGACGACGTCTATGCCATGTTCTTCGACACCCGGGCCTGGGACCGTTTCCAGCTGAGCAAAGAAGATTTCGACCTTAAAGTAGAAGCCGAAAAAAAAGATACCGCGGCAGCCCGCAAAACGCCTGAACCCCTCGTCCCCAACCTCCGGAACCTGGACGACCGGACACAAAGACTGACCACCAACTCCGCCATTCTGAATGGCACCCGCCTCTCCAAAGACGGAGAACGACTCTTCTATCTCGCCCGCTACGAAAAAGGATTCGACCTCTGGGTGACAACATTGCGCACGCACGAGACCAAACTGCTCGCCAAACTGGACGCACCCTCGGCAGAGCTGGACATGACGAAAGACGGCAAATCCTTATTCGTCCTGACGGGCGGCGGTATCATGAAAGTCAATGCAGAAGATGGTAAGATCACCCCCGTCAAGATCAATACGGAAATGGAGCTCAACGCCTCCGCAGAACGGGCCTACATCTTCGAACACGCCTGGAAGCAGGTCAAAAAGAAATTCTTCGACCCGAACCTGCAAGGCGTAGATTGGACCTACTACCACGATCTCTACCAACAATTCCTTCCCTATATCAATAACAACTATGATTTTCAGGTATTGCTAAGCGAACTGCTGGGCGAGCTCAACGGCTCGCATACTGGTGGCAGGTATTCCCCTGACTTTCCCAACGGAGACGAGACCGCCGCCCTGGGACTGCTCTACGACCTTAGCAAAAAGATGGACGGTCTTCGGGTGAAAGAAGTCATCCCCGGCGGCCCCTTCGATATAGATGGAACACACATGAATGGTAACTCGGTAATCGACCATATCGACGGCATAGCCCTCACATCCGGAACCGACTGGGCGAAACTGCTGAACAGAAAAGCAGGTCAGCTCACTTCGATCAGCTTCCATGATGCCTCCTCCGGCGCCCAATACGAGGAAACCGTCAAACCCATCAAACCCCGTTTTGAAACCAGCACACTGCTATACAACCGCTGGACAAAGATGATGGAACATATCGTCGACAGTCTCTCCGGGGGAAAGATCGGTTATGTGCACGTTCGCAGCATGGATGATCCCAGCTTCCGTGTCACCTTCGATAAGGTCCTGGGAAGAAATACCGACAAAGCAGCCCTCATCGTCGACTCCCGCTTCAACGGCGGCGGCTGGCTGCACGATGACCTGGTCACGTTTCTAAGCGGCAAATTATATTTCACCCTCCGCCCCCAAAGCCATATCACCAAAGGCGGCGAGCCCCTGAATAAATGGACCAAACCCAGCTGCGTGCTGATGAGCGAGAGCAATTATTCGGACGCCTTCATGTTCCCCTATGCCTATAAGGAACTAGGCATCGGTAAGCTGATCGGCATGCCGGTGGCAGGTACGGGCACCGCCGTCTGGTGGGAAACACAGATCGACAAACGCCTCGTCTTCGGCATCCCCATGATTGCCACCTATGGCAGCGGCGAAAGCCACGCTACGGAAAATCATCAGCTGGAACCCGATATCCGGGTCCCTAACGAATACAACAAGATCCTGAACGGAGAAGACCAACAGCTGGAAGCCGCCGTGAAAGAGATGCTGAGCACCATCAAAGAATAAATTCATCACCATCACAGACGGGGAAATCAGGCGATTTCTCCGTCTTACTCATCCTATAGCATCTCCCGGCATCAGCATCCTCATTCCTCCAGCATATCCAGACACTCAAAAAGGCGCCAGCGTATAGATCACCCGTAAAGCGCCATCGTCCGGCTTAAGGATCCCCTTATAGAAATCATACCATCCGTCCGTAGGACCTCCCTGCCCCTGGTTCAGATGGACAAAAAAGTGCTCGTCCCTATAACAATACCCATCGATGAGCACGGAATGCCCGACATCCTTAAAATTGGAGAAATGCAGGTACACCGGCCGCCGCTGATTTAATTCCGCATAAATAATTTTTTCTAACTTTCCGGACGTATAGGGAAAGAGATGCCGCCAGGAAATATATTGGGTAACATGTGCCTTGTAATGTCGCTCCCATTCCGAAGAAGAAGGCAGCAAATCCATATTCCGGCCCGTCCCGAAATCCTTTTTGACAACCAGCGCGGCATAATAACTGTATCTCGCCAATTGCTCACAGGTAGCCCGGGGTGTGGTAGAGTCGATCTGCCGGGCAAACAACGGGAAATCAAACCGGAAAGCACCCAGATCTTCATCGATGTGGACTCCCCGGCTGGATACATAGCGGACCCTCCCATAAGGCGCCAGTTTATAATAATAGACAAGCTGGGCGAGTGCTGTCCCCCAACAACCGATCCGCTCCCCATCAGGCGTATATAACTGGAAGCCCCCCATCTGCTTCCAATGGGTTTCCGTCAGACAATCACGATCAGACATACAAGCAGTCCTGCCGGGGCGGAAAAAGATGGCTGTCCCAAATAAAAGATAGGCCATCAGGCCAATGACGGGTAACAGCCAAATCAAAAGCTTCCCCGACAACCTGCTTTTTAGCAGAATAATAAATCCCGACATAGCATTTTTCCGGGCAAGATAGGGTTCCCCGCCCTGCGGCTATTCTCAAAACACGTTTTGAGAGCCCTTTTTACCCTCAGAAATATACTCTTTCGGAGAGAGGCCCGTCGCCGCTTTGAAGATCCGGTAAAAACTGGCCTCCGAATTAAATCCGCATTCGTAAGCGACACCCAGGATGGAAAGATGCCGGGAAGCAGGATCCTGCAACCGCAGTTTGACCGCTTCAACTCTATATGTATTGACCATCCCCCTAAAACTCTCCCCCAACTCCTTATTAATAACGGAAGAAACCACAGCCGGGCTTTTGCTTATATGTTTGGCCAGTATTGGCAGGTTCAGCTCCGGATCAAGGTATAGTTTGTCCAATTCGAAAGCCTGACGGATAGCATTCTCCACTATTACCCGCTCCTGTCTTTCGGCGTCTGTCCACTCCTCACACCCCCACTCCCCCGGGCCTGACTGTTCCGGCATCTCCACCCCCGCCCGTTCCGGCATTTCTACCGGTAACGCCGCATCCCCAGTCACCAGAGCAACCCGTTCCTTTTTATCCGGCAGGAGAAATCCCCTGAAGCCAAGATAATAGATCAGCATAGCGAGATATACGAAAAAGAGCTGCCAATGAAAAAAATGCCGTACCCCGAAATGACCGATCGTATCGAGAAGGATATCGACAGACAGCCCCAGGATCAGCACGCCCAGCAGGATACAGATATTCCGGAGCCAGGCATAGGTAGGATAGTCGGTATCGGATATGTTATCATAAAGCCAGCGCCGGTAAAGCAACACCTGCCGGAAGCCAGCATACCAGTACACAAAGGAAGAGAGGATCGAGCCATAGTCTTCCAGCTCTTTGATCCCATTGAAATGAAGCTGATCAGCCAAAACATCTTTAGCAGCCAACGAATGCACCGGTAAGACCCGGATATATACAAAAGAAGAATAAGCAAAAGACAGAGCGAAAGGAATAAAATGGAGCAGATCGGCTTTTTTCAGTTTAAAACCCCGCCTGGTCAGCGAACAAACATACAAATAGACCAAGGGCTGTATAGCCAGCTCAAAAGCCAGCGGCAGATAGCGGACAAAGCGAATTTCCCACAACCCCGTGACCAGGATCAGGATTTTTATACAGAGCAGATTAAAAACAGTCAGCATCCAGGACAGCAATATCTTGCTGCTGCTGCGCTTACCCAGCCAGATCCACACAGATAAGACAAAACCCTGGGTAACCCCCACCAGGACCAGCACTTCAAAGAAGGAAAAATGCATGCTCTAAATATAGCCAAAAGAATAAATTTTTTACGTATTTGATTATTTTACAATAAATTGAACCGATTAAGGCGACGATAAACCATTAGCAAGCATGAGGCCCCAGTTACACAAACTTCCGTTATCTCCGGACTCTTCCTTCATTTACATCAATTGGGAGTGTAATTATTTTGATAAAGCCTGGCATTTCCATAAAGAATACGAACTCGTTTTAATTGACAAGACAGAAGGCACCCGGTTTATCGGAGACAAAGTCAGCTTTATCAAAGAGAGCGACCTGATGCTGATCGGCCCCAATATCCCTCATTTATATAGAAATACGGAAGAGTATTACCAGAGTAAGGGCTTGGTCGCAAAGTCCAGCTTCATTCACTTTACGGACGATTTTCTGGGTAATTCCTTTTTCGACCTGCCCGAAATGAAAGGAGTCCGCCGGCTGCTGGACAGATCGGCCCTCGGACTCGAAATCACCGGAAAATCCAACGGCTACGTCAAGGAAAAACTAAAGGAAATGGAATGCGCTCCCCCCGCCAACCGCCTCCTGAAATTATTGGAAATCCTGGTATTCCTATCCGGCAGTTCAGACCTGGAGCCCATTCTATCCAGGGTATTTACCGCCAACAACACCAATGACACCGACAAGATCGACACCGTGTTCCAATTCATCTTAAAAAACTACAAAAACGAGATCTACATCGAAGAAATAGCAGAGAAATTAAATATGAGCATCGCCTCCTTCTCCCGCTATTTCAAACACCATACCCGAAAGACCTTTTCCAATTATGTCACCGAAATCCGAATAAGCCACGCCTGCAGACTGTTGATGGAAGGCAATTACAGCATCTCCGAAATCTGCTATCAGAGCGGTTTTGAGAACCTGTCCAACTTTTACCGCCATTTTAAAAAACATACGGGACTCATCCCCAAGGAATACAAAATCCGCTTCCTGTCCGGCTCCCGGGTCTAGCCATCTTCCCGACCGGCAATGCCCAGGCATAGCTCTCCCCTAATAAGTGGCCCTTCCACCGGATAGGTCGAACGTAAAACCGGTTGTAAAGCTGTTATCGGGGGATACGATATAGGCAGCCATATTGGCCGCTTCCTCCAGGGTCCCGCAACGTTTCATCGGGATCTTATCGGTCATATATTTCACCTGCTGCTCAGGCATGGCATCCACCAGCGGCGTTTGAATGACGGCAGGCGCAAGGGCATTGACGGTAATTCCCTTCTCCGCATACTCCTTTCCCTGGACCTTCGCCATACAGATCACCGCGGCTTTTGACGCGGAATAAGCCAGCATCCCCACATTCCCTTCCTTACCGGAAATAGAGGCGATATGCAATATACGGCCATAGCTGCGGGCGATCATATGCGGCAATACTGCCCTGGAAGTATAGAAACTGCTCATGAAATTAATCTCAAACACCTTATGCAGATCCGCACTATCCACCTCATGACTATTGATATTGGTGACCCCCGTGATCCCGACACAATTAACCAGTATGTCGATCTTCACCAATCTGGCTACCACATCCTGGATGCTCTTCTCCACCAGGGCCTGATTGGAGACATCGATCGCAACAACCCGGGCACTCTCCCCATATTTCCCAAACTCTTTTTGCAGCCCCTCGCTGTTCAGGTCGACTACGACCACCAGTGCGCCCATTGACAATAGCTTATGCGCTATCGCCAACCCGATACCAGAGGCCGCGCCTGTGACAATCGCGACTTGTTTGTTAAAATCATCCATGCTGAATAATTTATTATTAGAAATTTTTATCGTTTACCAATTCCACCACCCGGCGATTCAGCTCCTTGATATAACTCACACTCGATGGATCGGGTATATAAGCAGCCTTACGGGCGACACTGTTGGTCAACACACCCCGCGCAATGAGCAGCTCCTTTTCAGCATAATGGAACAGCTCCATATTCTGCAGCGAGAAAAATATCTGCGGCATCACCTTTTCAAATAAATCGAAAGCCTTGTCGTGCTGTCCGTCCTTCCTCAGCGTAAAGACCTTTTGCAGGATATCTGCTACCGCCAGACCAGGCATCACCCCTGCAATACCAAGAGGCACCAGCTCCAGCATATACAAGCCGCCCCATCCTTCGAACAAACCCACTTTCCCTTCCGTCGTACGAATGATATCTTCAAACTTGGGCGCACACAGCGGCTCTTCCAGCTTCAGGTATTTGAAGTTCGGATGCTTGTCCATCAACTCCTTGATAAAGGCAACGCTGATCGAAGCACCACCCGGATTGAAATCCTGGATCAGCACCGGCGTTCCGGCCACCGACTCCAAAAATCCCGACAGATATTCTTTCAGCGAGCTATCCGGCAAGCCGAATATACGGGGCACCGCCAGAGAGATCACATCGGCGCCAGCCTTCACATTTGCCTGCGCCAGCTTTATGGCGATCTTCAGGGACGGATGATTGGATTGAGCCACGATCCTGACCCGGCCGGCCGATTGATCGATCGCTATCTTCACCACACGCAATTTCTCCTCATCGGACAACTTGTAAAATTCGCTGGCATAGGCAGGCAAACAAACGGCCTTAATACCGCCGGCGACAGCAAAATCGATCAGCCTGCGCAGCGCCGCCTCGTCTATCTCTTCGTCTTCCGTGAAAGGGGTCGGCACGATCGGCACCACTCCAAACAATTCTTTCTCATTCTTATCCATGATCATATTATTTTAAGTATTCAGTTTTAGCGCATTACTCTTACTGGTACGATGATCGACGATCGTCAGGATCAGCGTGGCCACCAGCACCAGGATCCCCCCGGCAATAGATTGGGCGCTCAGGGTCTCCCCCAGGAAAATGGCAGCGATCGGCAGCCCCATGAACGAAACCATATAATTCGACAAAGCCACCTGCGTCGCATCCAGGAACTTCAGCACCTTAAAAAACAACAGCATCGAAAGGAAATTATGGAACAAGGTCAGCGAAGCCATCCCCAGCCAGGTCTTTACCGTAAAATGCGGGACCACGGCAAACATCCCCGGCTCATAATATAATACCAGCGGCGTCAGCATAATAACCAGCACGAGGTAAGTATAGAAAATCATCTCCATCTCTGTAAACCGGTCCGCTACCTGCTTGCAGCCGACATTATAATAAGCGTTCCCCACGATGGCCAGAAAGATCAGTAGATTACCCAACGCATACTTCGAGCTGAGATCGGCCTGCCGGATATCACTGGTGGAACACAGTATGACCCCGATGATGGCAATGCCAAAGCTGGCCCACCGGATCTTGTTCATCTTCTCCTTCAGGATCAGAAAAGCAAATACCGCCGTAATGACCGGGAGAGCCAGCACCAGGATAGCGGCATTACTCGCCAGCGAATACTGCGTACCATAGGTCATCAGTACCTGGGAAGGGAAAGCCCCCAACGCTCCCAATTGTACGAAGATCAACACATCCTTCAGCTTCTTCTTGCCCTTCTTAAAGTCCTTGATCACAAAAGGAGCCAGGAAGAGAGTCGCCAGCAGCATCGGCGCCCATACTGTAAAATAAGGTCCTACCTGGCCCTGCGTCAGCTTGATGCTGGTAAAATGAAACGACCATATCAGGTTACAAAACAAGAGCGTGATCCACGCGACAATGCCTTTCTTCATAAATAGTATTAAGCAGTAATGGTCAGATGTCGACCGGTCTTATATTTCTTCAATTGCTCTTGATCCAGCCCTACGCCCAGCCCATCGCCCTGCGGCACGACCGCAGCCCCTTTCTCAAAACGAATAGGCTCCATGATCAGGTCATCCGTCCTTACCAGCTCCCCGAAAATATCCGAAGGGATCGTACAGTTGATGCTGGCCGCGGCAATATGCACCCCCATCGCCTCGGAAATACCCAGGTCCACTTCCGAACCCCGCCAGCAGGGCTTCCCTTCCAGCTGCGCTATCTCCGCCAGCAGAAGGCTGTTATAGGCTGAGCCATTAAAATTGTACCCATCCACCGCATCGGCCCGGACGAACCGGATCATATCCGTAATATCCTGCGTATAAGGCAGGGAAATATGCCGGTAAAGAGGAATGCCCAGCTGCTGCTTCAAATACCTGAACCCTTCTATATCGGCATGCAGGATCGGATCTTCCAACCCCAGCATGATATTCTTGTCTACTCCGTCCATCAATCGCAGCGTCGTATCTACATCATTCCAGCGTTGATTCGGGTCGAGGATGATCTTAATGCCGTCTCCGCATCGCTCCCGGATCGCCTCCGTCCAGAGCCGCACCGGATCCTCATCCGAGCATTTGAACTTAAAGACGGTATGCCCTCTCTCCATCGCCTCGAATGCCTTCTGGGCTGCATCTTCCGGGGTCCGCCGGCCCGTCCAGCCATTGCAGTCGACCCGATCCCGATAGGCGCCCCCTAACAGTTGATGTATCGGCGCATGCAGCAGCTTCCCCGCCAGGTCCAGGATAGCCGTCTCGAAGGCTTCATAGATGCGCTGGTCATTAACAGGAAGCCGGCGCCAATTCAAGGCCAGCGCATCCGATCCGACGAATTCAACCATCGCCTCCCGGATCAGATCCGAGTTAGCGCTCCGATAAGTCTCTCCAATACCCGTCAGCCCATTCTCCAGCGTGATCTCCAGGATCCATTTAGGCTGGTTGGCGAACTCCGTCCAGCTCTCCCCTGTGAGGAATTTTTTGGCAAAAACCTTGTCCTTGTCCAGTACATTCTCCGAATTGAGACTCCCCGGCTTCGCCGGCACGATCACCTCCGTAGCTTTAATGGATCGTATCTTTTCTTTCATAAATGGGTTGAATATTTTTCCGCCAGCTTCCGGATATCATAGCTGAATTCAATAAATGATTTTTCCCAGTGCTCCGCACTCTCCTGCGTATAAGGATAAAACCCCTGCGCATTGCTCACCCCCCTGGCCCCGGCTTCCACCAGCCGCTCCATCATCGCCGGCGTCTTCGTAGTATTATCCAGCTCCGGCCACAGATCCTTCATGACCGTCAGATAAGCAGGAATGCCCGTAAGGTCCATGAAACGGAACGGCCCCGCAAACGTGATCCAGTAACCAAGGTCATTGCGAAGGGAACGATCTACATCCTCCACGGTAGCATACCCATTCTCCACCAGGTTGAACGCCTCCCGGAGCATGGCATACATGATGCGGTTCGTAATGAACCCGCGGATATCCTTCTTCAGCAGGGAAGGCTCCTTCCCCCAGGACTCCGCCAACGAAAGGATGGTATGAGCAAACGAAAGATCGGTTCGGCCACCGCAGATCACCTCCATGAACCGGGTGATATGAGCAGGTTCCGCCCAGTGAATGCCCAGCATCCTTTCCGGATGCAGCATCCCTTCCTGTAAAACCGTCACAGGAATCGCAGAAGTATTACTGCCGATGATGGCCGTCGGAGACAACACCGTCTCCAGCTTTGTATAGATTGATTTTTTTTCCTCCAGGCTCTCGGTGATAGATTCGATCACGACGGTGTGATCCCTTAGTAACGTAACGTCATCCGTGATGGTAAGTCGTTGCAGTACGGCCGCAGGCTCCTCTTTCAGCATGCCTTCCGTTTTCAGCTCCTCCAGATATCCCAATATTCGGCCCCGTATCCTGTTGCGGGCCTCCTCCGTTTGATCCGGTGTTTTAACCAGGGAAATGACGGGATGCCCCGCTGCCAAAATACAAGTAGCAATGCTGCTGCCCATTAATCCCAATCCCACGGTCCCGATAGGTATTTTCTCGTTCATTAGTTAGTCAATTTCCTTTTTTGCACGCTTGTCTTTTAAATTCTCCAAGAATGGCCAGTTCGCAAATGATTCCAGGAAAGTCACCAATGCTTGCACGGCATGCTCATACAAATGCCGTCCCTTTTCAGCCGTTGCCAGCTGCGGCTCCCCGCTGCTGCCATTATCGGAGATAAAGGCAGTTGGCGAAAAGACGGATACGCCCCGGTAAGGTTCGTCGTCTTCCCAGCCGATATAACCATTCCGGCCGGGTCTGTCAGCCCGTACGACATTCTCCATCCTCACCTTCTCCGGAAACAGATGCAGCATCAGGCTCGTCTCATATTCACAGGCATGACTAAGGGCCGGGCTTTCCATGGGAGGCGCTCCGGCAAAGGCAGTTCCTGCCAGCTCCCAGTAAGTCGCCAACGCAATATTAGGTTGCAGTGCGGAGTCATATTTTCCGCTCAGAATGGCCAGCGCCTGCTTCACCGGCGTAATATTCCCTCCATGACCATTCAGGAGTACGATCCTCCGGAAACCATTTGACAGGAGCGACCCCACCAGATCCACGATCACCTGCGTATACAATGCCGGCGAAAGGCTCAGCGTCCCGCCAAAAGCCAGGTGATGATCGCTGGATCCGAAAGGTACGGTCGGACAAAGCACGATGTTATCGCCCATTCTTTCCTCCGCCGCCATAGCCACCAGAGAGACTATATCCGTATCCGTGGAGACGGCCAGGTGCGGCCCATGCTGCTCGATGGCTCCCAATGGCAGCACCACCACCTTCTCTTCCGGCTGATGGCCGATCGTAACGTAATTCTGTGAAGAATATCTCATGCCTTTCGGGATTGTCATTTTATAAAATTACCGGCAAAACCAAGATGATAATTGTATTTATCCGTCAGTTATGTATACTTTTTCTACACTTCTATTTTGACCCTTTCCGGGCCATTTCCAACGCCTTGACAGTCGTGTAATATTTGGTCAGCATATTGGGAACTTCCCACACAGGCAGCGCTCCCGCTTTTACGAAGCCCAGGTACTTTTTCGTCACTTCCGCAAAGGTGGCTTCATGATCCAGGCTATATTTGTCCGGAATGAGCAGATCCCAACCCTTAGCGGTTTTTGCAAGAGACAGCCCCGGATATTTCACTTGCAGCTCCCCTATCACCTTATGAAGACTACTGTCATACGCCGCCGAAACGGTCAGCGGCTCTATCGACAACACAGGCTTGTATTGCTGTTCCTTTCCCTGCCGGATCACCAGGTTGGCCAGCGTTCCCCGCAGCACCGAATAATGCGTGTCCCCCGTACCTTCGGGAGCCTGAAAATTCCAGGTGACGGAAACACGCGCATGAACCCCTTTCAGCGTATAGTTCATCTCCCCATTGGCATATACATTCAGCAGCGTATCCTTCAGATAAGGAGTAAGGACCGAAGGGTACTTATCCAGCTGCGTGACCTTCTCAAACTCAGAAGGAGTGAGGACCGTCGGCCACCGCCGGGCCGACAGCATCTGTACGTCATTTTTATAATCGAGGATACTGTCCGGAAAACATTCCCATTGGATCAGATCCACCAGGTGAGTCGTCACATCCACAATCCCCTCTCCCTCCTGCGTCACATCGAAATACCAGGCAGGTCTTGTCAACGCCTTTCCGGACACATATTTGAAGAAATGATGAACGCTCTCTTTCGTAACCGCAGGTTCCTTTTCACTGCCCTTTTGCAGCCGGCCGAACACCTCCGGCATCAGCGAAAATTGCCGCTGCAGAATCGTAGTGATCTGATAGCGCTCCGTCATGATATCATAGAGGATCACCTTATTTTTTTTAGCGGCGGAGAACGCAGCTTCCAGCTGCGAAAAATCACCCGGCTCTATGATCATCGGCTTATCCGAAAACACATTCAGACCCGAATCCACCGCCGCCCGGATATAACCGATCTTCTTATGATTGTTACCGGCTATGACGACAACGTTGCCTGCTCTTTCGCTGAACATCCTCGATAGATAATCAGGCCCCTCATAGACCTTCTCCTCCCATTTCGTAGGCTCGGCCGGCCTCGTATTATATTTTTCGATCAGCGACAAATGCGTTTTCAATTCCTGCCCCCCCGGAGAATATACATGCACGATCGTATCGATGTCCGGATAGCCGGACTTTTGCACCAAAGCCGCATGAAAATGCCCCGGATCAAGGGTAATAAGCCGGATAGGAAAAGAAGCCGCGGCCTTTGGTTGTTCCGGGTTTTCCCGGCATCCGGATACTGAAAAGAATATACCTGCTGTCATCGCTGCAAAGAAGGCTGCTCTCATTGTTTAGCAATTTTTATTGACCGTAAAATGGCATTCACCTTAAGATCCGTTTCCCCTGCACTGTCCGCATCCAGAAACAGGATAGCCTGTGCATGATTACGAAGAACAGACGCCGGATAGTCCTCACCGATCTCCCGGTTCAGGACATTGAAAACAGCCTGCGCCTTCAGCTTCCCCGGCACCATACAATAGATAAACCGGCCCGATAGCAATGCCGGCACCGTCAGCGTGATCGCATGCGTCGGCACCAACCCCAGCCCGGAAAAACAACCGTCATTGACCTGCTGCTGCCGGCAAGGCTGGTCCAACTCCACCACCTTCACAGCATACGGATCGGCAAAGTCCGCCACGGGTGGATCATTGAAGGCAATATGTCCGTTCTCACCGATGCCCATACAAATAATGTCCGGCGGATACAGCTCCAGTAAAGCCGCATACCGGTTACATTCCTTTTGACTGTCCGCCGCATTCCCGTCGATATAATGCACAGAAAGAAAAGGCGCCTTATCGAACAGGTTTTCCCGGAGAAAATTCCCGAAACCCTGCACCGCATCGCGGGGTAGACCAATATACTCATCCATATGAAATGCCCGGATGCGGCCCCATTCAACAGGAGCCTCCCGCAAAGCCCGCAGAAACTCATTCTGGGAAGGCGCCGCTGCAAAAACAATATTCACCAACGGCTGTTCCTTCAGCAATTCACTAATCTTCTCCTGTACACAGAGCGCCGCATCCCCTCCCATTTCCCCGCGGCTGGCATAGACCAATACCTGTAAATTATTTATTCTCATAGATCACTTCGCCTTTTATGATGGTAGAATGTATTTGGATATCTTCGTCAAAGAGCACGATGTCCGCGTCCTTACCCGGAGCCAGGATACCCTTCCTGTCCAGGACTCCCAGTATCGAAGCCGGAGTCGCAGTGATCATACGCACAGCCTCCCGCAAAGAAATGCCAGCCTCCCGGACCATCGTACGTACCAGCCTGTCCGCCGTAGCGACACTGCCGGCAAAAGCGCTGCGGTCAGGCAGCTTCGCAACCCCATCTTCCACGATCACCTTCAGCCCATGATGGATATTGCCCAGTACGCTTTCACCCGGAGGCAACCCCGCAGCCCGCATGGCATCGGTGATAAGGGCCGTCCTGGCCGCCCCTTTGATCTTATACACCAACTGTAACAGCGGCGGCGGCAAATGCACGCCGTCCGCAATGATCTCCACATCCATATCGTCTATAAGGAAGGCGGCTTCCACCACACCCGCATACCGGTAAGCATTCCGCCTCGTAACCCCCGACATCCCCGAATAGAGATGCGTGGCCAGCGTATAGCCATTCTTAAATCCTTCCAGCGCTTCCTCATAAATGGCATCCGTATGGGCCATAGAGACCAGCACCCCTTTCTCCCGGGCATAGTGGGCAAAATCGATGGCGCCCTTTAGCTCCGGCGCCGCACTCCATCGCTTGATGAGATACGCCTTTTCCAATATCTTCCGGTACTCCGCCGGGTCCGGATCGCGGATATAACGCGGATCCTGCGCCCCACGCTGGTTCATCGCGAAATAAGGCCCTTCGAGGTGCATACCCAGCCACTGGGCCCCGCGCGTATTTTTAGGCAACGCCCGCTCATAGACAGCCAGCGTATCCAGCAGCTCCTCACCAGACCCCGTCAGCGTAGTGGGCAGCATAGCGGTCGTACCATAACGGGCATGCGTCTCGGCAATGACCAGGCAGGCAGCCTCGCTGCCATCCATGAAATCAAAACCCCCACCCCCATGCACATGCATATCGATAAAACCCGGCGACACATACCTGCCCTCCGCATCGATAACCCGCGCACCAGGCGCCGAAATAGCTCCTTCCCCGATGGCGCTGATGACTTCACCCTCCACGACCACCGTTCCCCCTTCCAGTATCCTGTCAGGAAGCAATATCCGTCCGTTAATTATTTTCAGCGTTGCCTGACTCATTGTACTCATTTAAAAAAAGCCCAGGTCCTTATCCGATGACCATAGACCGCATAGAAAAAGAGATAACAATAACAAGGTAATAAGATCCAGTAAGCTTGCCGCAAGTTAAAATGGTCTGCCAGCCAGCCATAAACCAACGGTAAAATAGCATTTCCACATAAACCCATCACCATAATAGAGGCCCCTGACTTCGTAAACCGGCCCAACCCATCCAGGGCAAGCGGCCAGATCCCCGCCCAGATCAACGAATTGGCAAAACCCAGTAACACCAGGAACCAGAGAGAAATATCGGCCGTATGCCCCCCGAAAACGATCGTCCCCCTGGATAATACGATCAGCAGGGACAACACGATGCCCAGCACCGTACAAACAAGAAAAGCCCTCGCCTGACTAATGTAACGCGGAATGGTAATGATGCCAATGATATACCCGGCGATCGTCGCCAGCAGCGTATAAGAAGGAAAGACCTTGGCCTCCGGCAGCCGGATATTCATCGAGCCGGCATAGCCGATGATCGTATCTATCGCCAGCACCTGCGTGCCCACATGCAGAAAAATAGCCAGCGCACCCAGGATCAGATGCGGAAAATGAAATAAGTTGGTTTTGCCGGCATTCGCCGTGGCGACAGCCTCGTCTTCCTGCTCCGTCTGGATCTCCGGAAGACCCGAATACCGGATCATCCATCCCAGGGCCAGCAGCAGGACACCTACCGTAGCATACGGGACAATCACCCTCCGGATCAGCGCATCCAGGGCTACCTTTTTTTCAGCGACGCCCATCAGCGGCAGGCTTTTGAACAGCTCCCCATCCGTGGGACGCAAAATGACAGCGGCAAATAATAAAGGAGCCAGCATCCCGGCCCCTTTGTTAAACACACCCATCACACTAATACGTTGCGCCGCCCGCTCCCTCGGACCTAATACAATGAGATAAGGGTTAGCAGCCGTTTGCAGCACCGCCAACCCCGAGCCAATGGCAAACAATCCCAACAGAAATCCCCCATAAGTGCGGGTCATCGCCGCCTGGATAAAAACAAAAGCCCCCAGCGCCATCACCCACAACCCCACCATCATCCCTTTCTTAAACCCGATCCTCCGCAGCAAATACCCCGCAGGCATAGAGATCACCAGGTAAGAGATATAGAAGGCAAAAGTCACCAGGTAGGACTGGAAGCCGGTCAGCTCACAGGCTATCTTGAAATAAGGTATGAGGATGGCATTTACCCAGGTGATGAACCCGAATACAAAGAAAAGAAGCCCTATGATAGCCAGGTTTTTTGTCATGATCATTTTTCTTTTATCAACGGCTTTTCACCCGTGGCCGCCGCCCCCGTTTTCTTCATCACCCGCCGGATCGCCCGGAATACCCTGTCTTCGATCCCATCCGCAAACGGACCGGGAAATCCATAATAGATCATGTTCTCATCGGCCTCATACCCTCCCTCCCGCAGCACCCGCGCAGAAGGGATATAACACATCACCTCGCCCGAATAGCCCGAAACAAACAAATTCTCACCGGCAAATTCTTTTTTCGCACGAAGAGAATAATCCACCACCACCTCGTCGCTCAAAGCCAGGATCGTAAGATCCTTATTAAACCGGACCGCCTGCACGGGATAGGTCAGGTGGTTTGGGGTCCAGCCTCTGTTATAAGCCTCCAGCATCAGCCTGGCCCTCCGTTGCAGGTATTTATTGGCGCCCACGATCTCCTTCCGGTACTGTCCCGCATCGAAGGGGCGGAAAGGCAGATCCACCGTCGTATAAGCCGTACGTATAGACGCCTGTACGGTATTCATCTTTCCAGATAACACCTTCTCCACCGCATCGGCCAGGTGCTGACCATGACTACGGGCCAGCTCCACCGTCCCGCGGGGGGCCGGATTCTGATCTCCCGCACAGCCCATCAGGAACATGGCCTGCACACCCGGATATTGCTCCTCCAGCGCGATCTGGGCAAACCCCGCATAGTCTCCGTTGATAAGATAATTATTTTCTACGAGAGTGGTATTGTGACAGGCATATCCGAAAAGAATAGCTGCCGTCTTGCCATCCGCCGTCACTACTTTCAACACCGGCACATCATGATCCACCGGCCCGTCCGCATGAATAGCATTGCGCCGGTTGATAGCAAAATCCGCCGTCCCATGCCCGGTGTACAATTGCGCCGGCGCCAGGTTATGCAGGGCCTCTCCGATCACTTTCACCAGCTTGGCCGTCAGCGTATCACTGTACAGCGATACACGCCGCTGATCCTCCAGGCTGAAATCATAAATGACATCCACACAAGGCCAGATCATCGGCCCCGAATGCGTATGCGAAGAATTCAGCAGGAGCTGGTCCCGCTTGATCCCATAAAGACTATCTACTTGTCGGGTCACCTGCTCCAATATATCATGACTAAGCCCCAGCAGGTCCGTCGTCACAATGACGATCCGGTGCCCGGGGCTCTCTTCCATTGCCAGCGCCTTAGCCCAGATATCATGCAGGATCCCGCTCGCAGGATTATCCCGGCCCGCATACCCCGTCATCCACATCGGCAGAGAAGGCGTGATCGCTATCCTGGCAACGCCGGCACGGAGGCCACCCGGACTTCCGGGGGCCGCCGGCGTCCTGCCGGGCAGCAAGATGCCCAGTAGGAGAAATAAACCAACTGCTATCTTTCGATACTTGATCATATTTATTTGTTTTGCGCCGCCACACTCACCAGATCCGTCCTGCTCTTCCCATTCTCCGTGATCCTCGCCAGCGTATACACCGTCCCATCCTGCCCCACGGCAATCGAATTGACATACAGCGGTCGCTGCCCGTCAGCGTAGAAAATGGCCCCACGGTCGCGGTATTTGCCCGCCGGAATATCATAGGTCACCAGGTGCAGATCCTCCAGCCCCTTGGCCTCCCCCATCGCCGTGCTGCTCTTGCCCTTCACCCGATGACCTTCGACGTAAACAGGCCCGCCCGTCAGATAATAAAGCGTATGCTGATCAGGTCCCAGTATAAAACCAAGATAGCCATAGCTGAACTGGTCAAACATACCGCTGCGCTTCGAAGGCTCGGATGTGATCCGGTCGATCACATTGATCCTGCCGGCCCTGGGATCGAATTGAAACAGGTACCCGGAATTGCCATGTACGCCATAAACAGACTGATTCCCCGGATACCAGACCGTCTGACGCCAGTTATAGCCCATATGTCCGGCCGACGAAGGATCATAGATCCCGAAATAATCTTTTTTCATATCCTCTTCCAGCAGCTCCAGCACATCCTGCCCTACCCGCAGACGAAAGATAGTCCCCTCGGAAGTAGTGGCATACACAGAGCCATCTGCCGGATCAATGGCCAGCGAACGGCATAAAGTCCGGAAATTCTTTCCATTCCCATTCTCCCCTTCCCCGGAAAGAGGACCAATCTCCTTCAGTTCCTTCTTCGCCAGGTCATATCGGAAAACATAACCGGTAGGCCAGGTAATCCCATAGATCAACCCTCTCTTCGTATCCATGCTCATCGTCAGTATCCCCTCCTGGTGAGGCGCGACAGCCAGGTTGTCGAATTGGCCCGTCTTCATATCATAGGCCAGCAGATGCCCGCCCGGATAGGCTTTATATCCTTCGGGTGGGATCCCCATCTTTTCCATCCCATCTACCATGCTGTAATAGCCCACATGCGTAGCGAAGTACAGCTTGCCCTTCGACTCGACGAACCTGACATGGCTCTTCCCCTGTACGATGGCCTTGAGCCCTTTCTCTCCGCAGGCCTCCGTCAGATCCCCGCAATGATGGATCTTCCCCGTCCGGGGATCGAATGAATACATCTGCCCGCCCGTATCGATCGACTGCGAACTAAGCACATAATAGACCCTGCCATCACTGGCGACAGAAATAGCGTTATACGTATCATGCGCCAGCGCAAACCCCGAGTTATAAGTCTTTGCGATCAGCTTGCGCAAAGCGCCGGTCTGCCCGAATCCCACGGACGTAACCAACATCAATCCTATAAAAATTATTTTTTTCATACTATTTTTTTTACCCACCTATCCCTTCTTAAGCTTATCGGTATTCCCATGAATCTTTTCGATCGCTCTTACAATGTCGTCCATATCCGCTCTCCCGGCCAGCAGCATCGACTGGGCAAACCAAACGGCTTCCTCATTGCACAGCCGGTCATTGAGAGGGCATTGGTTGCGCTCATTGTAGGCGTTGATGTCCAGGTCGGCCGCCGCATACATCTTCTGGTAATTCTTCGATTGAAAGGCATTCGCCAGGTAAGGCATCTTATTCAGCGGCGCATATCCTTCAAAACATGGAATACCCTCCGCATTCAGGGCCTTTAGAAAATCCTTCCTCGGCAAGCCTTTAAAGCCCTCCTTGTCATACCGGAAAGGGAAGAGATGAAAAGCTGCCTTGGTAACATTGTCGTATAGCTTATAAGGGATAATGCCCGGGATAGCGCCGATCTTAGATTTGAGATAGGCAGCATTCGCATTGCGCGTATCCGTCTCTACCCCAAGCCGCTTCAGCTGCGACAGCCCGATAGCCGCCTGGTATTCCGTCAGCCGCAGTTTAGTGCCGGCGATCAGCGTACCCGCCGTCACATTGCCCACCACCGTGCCATAAGGATTGCCGTAGTTGTGGTAAGAATAACATTTGTCCATGAAAGCCTCGTCATCGCTGACGATCGCACCGCCCTCTCCAATGGCCAGGTTCTTGGAATTCTGAAAGCTGAAACAGCCGGCATGCCCGAAACTGCCCACCCGCTTGTGATCGATCTCCGCCATATGCGCCTGGCAGGCATCCTCTATCACAAACAGATCGTGTTTTTTGGCAATCTTCATAATGCTGACCATATCGGCTGGTAATCCCAGAATATGCACCGGCACGATCGCCCGGGTCCGGGACGTGATCTTTGCTTCTATCTTGGCAGGATCGATCTGGAAGGTAGCGGGATCGACATCTACGAATACCGGCATGGCGCCCGTAGCTAACACCGCCGCCACCGTAGCAATAAAGGTATAGGGTGGTACGATCACCTCGTCCCCGCCCCCGATCCCCAGCTGGATCAAAGAAGCAATAAGCGCATTAGTGCCATTGACGACAGAGAGACATCTCTTCGTTCCCACTACTTCCGCCCATTCCTTTTCGAATTGATTGACCAGCGAGGCCCTCGACCAGATCCCACTCCGCAGGTCGTCGATGACAATCTTTTCATCCGTATCCTTGTTCCAGATAGGCCACTCAGGCCACCCCTTCGTCCGGATAGGATTCCCGCCCAGCACGGCAGGCGCGGTGGCGCTGCCGCCGACCACAACAGGCACTCCCCCCATGGCAGAGGGCCCGGCAGCCGAAAGCACAGGAGGCACTAACAAAGCGCCGGCAGCAAAGAGACCAGTGCTCCGGAGAAAAGCCCTGCGGCTCTTATCCGATTGATTCTTATTTAAATTATTTTTCATACTGATTGTTTTAAAAGTTATTTTTTTCGCGCTTTCTCCAACGTAGCCGACAGCTTCACCGGCACGCCCCCTTTTCGCCTGCTTTCATCAGCCGCCTCCATAAAAGCATAGATCTCCATTGTCTCCTCCTCGCTCACAGGCGACACGCCCGTATCGAAGAACCGCACAATCTGCTTTAACAAAGCCTCATACCCCGAATAGGGGCCGACCCTGGCCACCCCTTTCTCGCCGAAGACCGTACCGCCATATTCATGCTGTCCCGTACGGGTACCGCGGAACGTGCCCAGCCGGCCATCATTCCAGGCGCCGACCACCACATCGGTACCCTCCGTATAAAAACGGGTCACTTCGACACACCCTTTCCCCATCACCGTGTACAAAGTCTCGACCCCATGAATTCCATACCAGAAAAAATCCGGATGATGAGGCTCCAGCGGGGCCGGACTGAAAGCGTCCGCTCCCAGTACCTTGCCAACCGTCTTGCCCGCCGCGATATCCTGCATACCGGTCATATACCGCAAGGAAGAGGCGGAAAACACAGGCACTTTATATTTCCTCGCAGCATCGAATATCGCGATCGTATCCTCCAGCGAACCACCCACCGGCTTGTCGATAAACAAGGTTTTACCCGCCTTCATTACCAACAAAGCCTGCTCCAGGTGAGGCCGCCCGTCATTCGTCTCCAGCAAGACCACATCCGCTTTTTCCAACAAAGCCGGAATGGAATCCACGATCTCCACACCATGCTTCTTCACCTCCTCCGTATAGGAAGGTATCCTCTCCGTACTGCTCTGTATATCCCTGCTGCCCCATGGATAAGCAACTACTATTTTATAGTCCTTGTAATCCGGATCGGGATTAACGCCATTCAGCGCCTCCACAAAAGCCGTACTATGCGACGTATCCAGGCCGATAAGCCCCACCCGCTTCCCGGCAACTGCCCCCCGCCGCATAGAAAACGCCTTAGCTCCCAATCCCATCCCCAACCCGGCGACAGAAGCGTACTGCAAAAATTTCCGGCGATTCAAATTATTTTTCATGACCCGATCGATTTATATACTGTTTCAAATAGTTTGCCCAGGTATCGCATTTTGCTGAACTACTGCATACGTCTCCACCCCTTCCAAATTCACCTGCAGGATGGATTGGCCGTCTCTGCCATTCCGCATGGTAACAAGCCTGCTGTTCTCTCCCAGTTCAGGGCTCTTCACCGATAACCGATCAATGGCAAGCCTATGAGCATCGAATGCATACTCCAGATTATTATCCCCAGCCTCCGCATAAAAATCTTTTAAGACCGGCAACCCAGCGTTTTCCTTGATGGTAGGATGAGGTACCGCGACAAGCCCTCTGTTCAGAAAATGAATAGCAGGCCCCTCCTTATAAAAACGTATTCTCACCGCCCATAGCGGATTCCCCGACAGCTGTCTCAGCACAGGCCAGAACCTTCCCTCCGAAACAAGACTCTTCAGCGGATCCCCAGCCGTTGCCGTCCCCACCATCACAAGATTCTTATAACGGCTCTTCCTTAACTCATCCGATAAAGAGGCCTTCCTTTTGAACCCCTTTTCATCATGGGTCCCAAACGGCCCCGCCATCCACACCGTCCCCCCTTTCGAAAGAAAAGACTGCAAGGCCCTGAACTGGCTGTCAGACACGCAAGCCACGCCATCCAGGATCAGCGGCGTAGGCTCATCGCCCAGGGCCTTGCTGTCGGAAAGCTCATCGGAACGCAACAGCCGATAGCCAATATTATTCTTCAACAGGAGCGCCGACCACGCTTTGACCCGATCCCACTGCTCCAGCACATCCGCCCCCCGCCAGCCATTTTCCCGGCAATAGCTGCTGGTTACCAGCCTGACCTCTACCAGGTCCTTACCCCGCGCATTATTCAAATCACTATGATGAAGTTCCCAATGGTTATAGGGGCGCATGATATCTTCCACTTCCAACGCATCCGCCGGATCCTCTTCCAGTCTCCCATACAACGTACTGCTCCAGTTGGCTACCCCCCAGAATCGACCCAGGCACCATCCCAGGTAGCCCCCCTTCTCACAGACCATATAGCTGATCGTGATAGCCGGAGCATTTCCCCTCTTTTCTGCGACATCTTTTTGATACAACGCTTCCGCATCCATGATCATCCAGTTCACCGTCTCTACATTGATCCCCACATTCTCCAACATAAAAAAGTCCAGGTAGGGCGCTAGCTTTTCCAGGTTGAGGGCGATGGAGTTCAATACGATCGGACCTGCATTGGAACAACAGGTCATCAGAGGTATCCCGCCGATAGTGCTTTTGATCATTTTCAGATGATCTGCGACCGAATCCGACTTCATCCGTAGCCAGTCCCTGAAAGCAGGATTCTCATAATTTCCCCATCGCGACCTATCGGACAAGCTGGTATCTCCCCAAAAGGAGACATCGCCAAAAGGAGGGATCTCATGCCCATAGTCTTTTCTCAATCTTTCCCGGCAATACTTGCATCCGCAGGCGGTAAAGCCCGCATAATCGCACATATCGTCTATCTCGATGCCATCGAATGGAACCTCCCGCATAAGCCGTTGCAGATACTTCTTATGCATGTCCAGAAAGCCGGGGTTATTATGGCAAAACACCTCCAATGCGTAATAGTCGGCATACCCCCTGCCCCCATCCCGTATGTCTATCTCGCAGCAATCATTGAAATAATGCCCCTCATATTGCGCGTATTGCGCCGCCGCCGGGTCATGAAACAACAATACATGGTGACGCTGGGTCTTCTGCAATTGCCTCAAACCCTCCTCACCCCTCGGTCTTTCCACATGGTTGCAGGAGTAGTGCTCCATGAATTTTATATCCTGTTTATGCAGCTCCTCGCAAACATTCGCATAATAACCGTGCAGCTGCCCGAAATAATTGGCAAAGTCAAACCGGACATGAAACCCGAAATTGATAGCTGTATCGATATTCGCATTCGCAAAATTTTCTGCCCTCCGTTTTATTCGATCGACGACCTTTTTCTCCGGCCAAAGGATATCCTCCAGGGTCGTCCACCAGCTCGCCGCACGCCGGGGTACAAAAGCCGGACCGCCCGGCGCAAATTTCCCGGCGACGTTCGGCATAAAAAATGCCGCCGGCCTGGCGGATTCCACCGGCATAACCGGAGTCAGCGCATCCAACCCGTCAGCTGCAACCGGAGGAACAAGCTGGTCAGCCGTCCCCGGCGGCTCCCCAGCCCATGCCGGAAGCCTGCGGCTCAACCCCAGGCCCGCGCCCGAAAGAGCCGCCATTCTTATAAACTCCCTCCGGTTGTTCTTTTTCATTATAATACTTTTGTATTCCCACCCTTCTCCATAGAGATGTCGATGGGAGCGTTCTTCTCCCAGGAGCCTGCCGTGAAGTCAGGCACATCGATAGAATTACTGCGGTTCGCCACCGACCAAACACTCAGCGGAGCAACCGAGCTCCACAACGCCGCATCATATACATTCTGGTCCAAAGGCAAGCCATTCCGCAGACAGTCGATCGTCCGCCAGTCCATAATAAAATCCATACCGCCATGATCCCCGATCTTTTTCGCGGACTCCCCGATCTTCTTCACGATCGGCGGCTCATATTTTTCTTCCAACGCCTTGTATTCCTCCGCACTCAGCCACTCATGCCCCGTGGCATAACGGGCCGGCTCCGGATATTTGAGCGCAGCGCCCTTCGTCCCGCTCACCAGCTGGATCCGCGAATAAGGCCGGGGCGAGCTCACATCGAACTGCACCACGATCGTCTTCCCATGGACAGTACGGATCGTCGAGGTATTCATCGTCCCGTTGAAGTTCTTGCCTGCATAAGGTTTATAGAAATCATCAGAAGCAGCCAGCTTCGCAGCCATCGCCCCGGTGACAAAATCATTGGAAGACATCGACACCAGGTAGTCCATCCGGTCACCGCGGTTGATATTCAATAGCTGGCAGAGCGGGCCGAGTCCGTGGGTCGGATAGAGATTGCCCTTTCTTTTAGTCGCCTCTTCCAGTTCCCACATCTGGTAAAAATGCTCTTTGCTGAACATCAGATCCTGCAAATTGTGGATATAAGCCCCCTCGCAATGCACGATCTCGCCGAAGAAACCCTGCCGCGCCATATTGAGCGTCAGCATCTCCGAAAAATCATAACAGCAGTTCTCCGTCATCATACAATGCTTCTTCGTACGCTCCGAAGCCTCCACCAGCTGCCAGCATTCCTCCAGAGACTTGGCCGCCGGCACTTCCACACAGACATGCTTCCCATGGTTCATGGAAAAAACGGCAATGGGTGTATGTAAAGCCCAGGGCGTAAGAATATAGATGAGATCGAGATCGTCCCTTTCACATAATTTCTTCCAGGCCTCCGGGTCGCCGGAATAAAGCACGGGATGATGTCCCACACCCTCCACCAGTTTCTGCGCCAGGTTCACTCTCTCCGCCCGCAGATCGCAAAGCGCCTTGATCTCCACCCCTTCGATCTTGATCAGCCTCTCCACAGCCCCATATCCCCTGTTGCCAACTCCTATCAATCCAATCCGGACCGTCTCCAGTTTCGGAGCGGCATAACCGCTCATATTAAATCGCTGTTTAGGCGGAGTCCGGCCGGCCTGCTCCTTGATCCGGTCCAGTTCCTCCGCATCGCCGGCATACGCCGGAAGGAATTGAGCCGCAAGGCCCAACCCCGTAAGTCCCGTCATTTTCAAAAAATTCCTGCGATTATTTTCCATACTCTTTTTGTTTACCTCATCGTCCAAAAATAGCCTCGCTCAAAAACGCCGGCTGATACCCGTTTTCCTTTGCCCACTCCACCGCGGTCAGGATCCTCTCCCGGAAATCCGGCTGATAGGCTTCATAAAAAGGATAATAATACTGTTCGTGCACCAGCAGGTCTAAATAGGGAGGGATATTCCCGTTTTGTTTATATGCGTCGAGATAAGGACGGATAGTTGGTAAGTCTTTCTTGTCGATAACGATGCTGCTGCGGATGAAGACCATATCAATTGCGTTATCCTTCCAGATCCAACGCTGCTTCATGTGCCGCCGCTGCTGTTTGTTCAGGTAAAAAGACACTGCCGGCAGGTCGTCATCCACATTAAAATAACCCAGCAACCCTTTATAACCTGCGTCCCGAATGGCCCTGGCGCCTTGTTCCGTGAGTTCACCCCAGTGGACCGTCGTAATCGGCCCCATCAGCTCCTTCCCCGCAAAACGGCTGATCTCACCCATCACCAGATCACAATCCTTTTTCACCTGGTCATAACCCGCCTTCCGATAAGGCATGTCCGGAAACTCCTGTAAAGCATGAAAGCTAAGCCGCAGCCAGTCAGCCTGCGCCTGCCACTCGCTCTTAAATTCGTCGCTTAACTGGGAAAGGTTGAATCCATCCGTCTGGTAAAAGAGATTGATATGGATCTTGGTACCATGGGTGTCATGGACCTGCTTTAGGAAAGCCAGGTAGGGATTGTCAAAGATAGACCGGTATTTCCCTGCATTGTTATGGATATCCCGGAGAAACCAGATATTGTCGTCGATTGACAACCGGTATCCACCGGCAAAATTCTTCAACCGGTAAACCGTGACAGCAGCTACCTCTCCCGTCTCTTCATCCCTTGCCTCGATCCGGTTCTCATATTCCTTTAAATATACCACGGCCATAAAGACACTATACTTATAAACAGCAGGCGTCCTGCCGACCCATATTATACTGTCAGCCGGCGCCTTGATCATCACCGTCACTTCAAGCCGGTCAGCCTCCGTAACGCCATCCCGGGCATGCAGCATATCCCCGTCTATCGGACTGATTATTTCCATTGTTGCAGCAATTTAACAGGTTTTGTATCGTAATAAAGCCAGTCTCAAAGTATCCATCTCAAAGCTCCTCTTAAAAATCCGGCCTGAATAATTCTTCAAACGCCTGCACAGCCACATGCGCCCGCTCATGCGTTATCCGGTAATCCAGCACCTTCAAAAGCAACTTCTGCCAGAGACCATACTCTACGTCCCACCTGCCCAACATCGTATTCAGCCGGTAAGGCATATTCTCCGACAGCCAGGCCGCGGAATAAGCATCCTTAAGCCCCCCCGCCTCATCCATCACATCCTGGATAAAACCATGACAGATATACGCAATATCATAATACACGAAATCATTCTTCTTTTTGTCCAGCATCGCCTCATTCCAGCGATCGCAGATCGTCTTCGCCCAGATAAAACGGGTCGCCGTATAATGCAGCAACCTCGCCGAAACCAATAACGAATTGATAAAGACGCTGTCTTTCTTCCCCACCTTTCCCAACGCCGCGATCAGTTTAACCTCCACGTCTTCACTCGCCCTGCGTGCATTTTTGAAATCCCCGATATGCGCCCGCGTATTCGCCAGATAATACGGCGAAAAAGGGTTCGACCAGCTTTCGATAATCGTACCGCCCGGCAAATTGGAAGTATTCTTACCCATGCACTTTGTCAGACAGTCGATCGTAAAGGCCAGCCCGGACAAGGCCTCCTGTATCTCGTCACGGGCAGGCGGGTACATAATACCGCTATAGTCAGATGTGAAAGAACGCTGATCCGGCGCCACTCCCTGCCAGGCCCCAATGCATCCATAAGCCATGAACATCCACGAGGGTCGTACAAAGGGCTCCACCGCATCCGTCCAAACGGAAGTGATAAATCCCAGCGTCCGATGCGCCATTCCAGCTTTCAGACAAAGATCGATATTGTCATAGGTATACCCGGCTTCCGGATAAATATGTCCCCAGCCCGATACAGCCGGCTGAATAAAGAATTCCCTCTTTTCTTTTAATACCGGATCCAGGTAATGATGGATCGCATTGGTATCGGGCGCGTATTCCCAGATTACGGGAATCACCTCTTTGGGAAACTTCGACAGAATATCCGGATAGTAGCTATTCATATCCGTCCAGGCCAACACCGTCTTCCCGTATTTTTTCCATTCCTTCTGAACGAAGTCCAGGTGCTGCAGCCACAACTGCTCGGAATGAATCGAACTGTCCACCTCCTGCGAAATCCGGTTCGTCTCCCAGGTCTCGTCAAACCCCACATGCACAAAAGGGCTGCTGAAAAGCTGCGTATACTGCTTTATCCAGTCCCTCAAAACCTCCTGCACCTTCGGATTCCGGGGATCCAGCTCCTCTCCATATTTCCCGATAGCCAGAGAAGCATACTTCTCCTGCTTGAGCAGATCATGCAGATGACCATAGAACGCCACAAAAGGAATGACATCCATATGTCTTTCCCGGGCATACCCCACGATCTCCCTTATCTGCTCCTTCGTATAGGACGCCTGGTAATTCAGGCTCGCATACCCTTCCATCGCAATGCTCACCTCGTTATAGAAATAATACTGGTTGGTCTTCCACCTCGCCAGAAATTCGATTTGTCTTTTTATTTCATCGACCGTCGGCAGTCCCCCATGCGCAAAATCCATCATGACGCCCCGGTAAGGTAAGGCCGGCTGGTCCTCCAGCTCCAACACCGGTAAGGCCGCCTGGCTGCCCTGCCCGGTAATCAGTTGCCGGAGAGTCTGAACAGCATAGTACAAACCCGCCGATGTATTGGCGTCTATCCGGACTCCCCGGGAACTGATCGAAATAGAATATTTTTCCCGTCCATCATCACTCTTTTCCCCAACCCCGGGCAGGTCCATCCCCGCTCCCTTCACCGTATATTTGAAAGTAGCAGCATCCCGTCCAGCCATCTTCACCACCCTGCCCGTTCTCTCCGCCACCAGCTCTTTTAATTCATTCAGCGCAAACCGCATCGCCGCCGGCGCCTCCGCCGGTATATACAGGGAGAGATCAGCCAACGACAACTGCCCCTCCCCATACGTCACCCTTCGCGGAGCAGGCAACAGCACAGGCCGTTCAGCCCATACCTGGGTCATCACTCCAAGAAAAATAAACGCCGTGAACAACACGCTCCTGAACATAATCCATTTTTCTTTAAATATACCTATTTAATGTCCCACCATAACCGCGTCGCCGCATTATCCGGACCACCCAACAGCCCCACGGCCCTGGTGACCGCATCCCCGTTTACCAATATCTCCGCCTGTAAAAATGGCATCCGCTTGATCGTCGTTCCCACCGGAACATCCGCATTATCGCTATGTAATACAGGATATAACTTCGGCAGATCGGTCCGACGCACCTCCGCCCATCCTTCCATACCATCAGGCCAGAGAGCCAGCCACTTCTGCTGAGCCACTTGCTGCCGCTGCATCGTCGCATCGCTGCTCCACAACACAGGATAGTCATTCACGGCCGATGAATTCATACCGTCGCCAGGCGCCACAGGCGTAGCCGTATTGCTGACATAGGTATCGATAGCCGTCTGATCGGTAACTCCCCACTGCGCCATCGACGTGCGGATTCCCGTCTCATAAAGGTTCTGGGCATTGTCACCCATACTCCATCCGTTCAACGCCCCCTCTGCACGAAGGAAATAGGCTTCGGCGGCATGCATCAGGTCCTGCGGCGTCGTATATACCGCCTTCCAGATCCCGTTGGAATAATTACACCAGCGGGTACCCAGATTGGAAGTATTGGTGGAAGTATTGGCAACGATATTATTCTTTTCGTCATCGCTTAATCCATTCCTCATACCATTGTACAACCCCGTGGCCGTCGCCGGCTGAAAGAAGACAGGCATCCGGGGATCATTATACCCCTTTTGAATAGATGCCATACTGGCACTCATCCGGATATCTTCCCAACCGGCGATAACAGAGAGCCCGTTTTCTTCGTTATAAGTGGCATTCGTTTTTTGCATATACGCATCGGTAGAGATATCCGTCATCACTCCGGCAGTCACCGCAGCCTCAGCCTGGGTCTTGGCCATCGTCGGATTGACATTCGATATCCGCATAGCAAGACGCAGCCGCAACGTATTGGCAAACTTAATCCAGGCAGATACCGGATCGCTCTGTTTTCCATATACCAAATCGAAGGCCCCAAAAGGTTTCTCCCCTTTATGATTGTTTAACACTGTTACCGCAGCAGTAAGTCTGGTAAAGAAGTCATAATAGATCGAGTCCTGTGAGTCATACTGGACATAGCGCTGACCGGAAGCAGCCTGGCTATATGGCACAGGTCCGAAATAGTCCGTGATCCGGTGAAAAGTCCACACCCACCAGACATTGGCAACCGCATTCTCCGCAGAAGCCGCATCGGTACCCGCCATTATCGTTCTCAGTTGAGGCGCCGCAGATACATAAGCCGGATTCCAGGCCGCCGGCAGCCATGTCTGCTGAATGCCATAACGGTCCGTATTAAACCCGGCCGCCTGTCCAAAGAACTGGGAATACATACTGGCAATAGCCCCTTCCCCGATCTCAAAATTATCGGGACTCAGCGTCACCGTTTGCTGAGCGTAAGCAAACATCTGCGGATATTGCGCCGAACTGATCGTAGCTATCGCCGATGGATTCGTATTCATATCCGCGAATTTCTTCGTACAGCTGTTCAGACCAGCACTCAAAGCCAGTACGGATAACCCGGCACAGATATATTTAAAGTTGATTCTCTTATACATTGTCGACATTTTTTTAGAATGAAAGTTTCAGGTTCAGACCAAGACTCCTGGTAGTAGGCAGACTGTAGTTCTCTACACCCTGGAAATTACTGTTGCCATAACTGGCCTCCGGATCGATGTCCAGCTTGCGCTTGCCGATACCGGGAAGATCAAGAATAGAATTACCTCTGTAAAGGAACAAGAGATTCCGGGCAACAAAACTCAACTTTGCCGCTTTAAGAAATGCAGGCAGCCTTTTGAAATCATATCCCAGCGACACCTCACGGATCCTCACATTTGTCGCATCGAACGTAAAGAACTCCGCATTGCTCGAAGCCCCCTGTGATACATTCTTCCAGAACTGCTCCGCCGTGATCCCCGTAGTATTGGCCGATCCGTCAGCCAATACGCCATTCAATACCAGCGACGCATTGTCCCGATATTTTGCCGTGACAGCCGACATCCCATTATAAGCCAGCTCGGCAGCCGTACCAGAAGCTATCACACCCCCAAACTTGCCATCTATCAGTACTCCAAGACTCCAGCCCTTGTAGCTAAAAGTATTCCCGAACCCGATAGTATAGTTGGGATTGAAGTTGCCGACACTTTCATAATCTGTTGTCCAGGTAGGCAGACCATTGGCGCCTACCAGATGCTGGCCCTTCAAAGTCGCCCATCTTGACCCATATAAGTCTCCATAAGAACCACCCTGCGCAACCCTTGGTTCCACCGTACGCACCAGATCGGCAGATCCCAGATACGTATAAGCCAGACCCGGTGCCACCGAAATGACCTTGTTCTTGTTCAGCGCATAATTCAAATTCAGATTCCAGCTGAAATCCCGGGTCTTGACAGGCTGTGCCGTCAGGACGACCTCGATACCGGAGTTTTGGATATTACCCGCATTCAAATACTGATTGGCATAACCCGATGATGCAGCAGTGGCAACCTGTAAGAGCTGATTCTTTGAATTCGTCTTGTAATAGGTCAGGTCGATCCCCAAACGGTCGTTAAAAAACCGCCATTCAGTACCCGTCTCAAAAGCCGTCGTCAGCTCAGGCTTCAGACCCGGTATCGACTTGGAAGTCTGACTGGAAATATATCCGCCAAATCCACCAGGGATAAACTTATACGTTTGTGCCAGCAGATAGGGATCGGGATCATTACCAACCCGCGTCAGCGATCCACGCACCCTGCCAAGGCTAACCCACGAAGGCATTTTCAACATGTCCGACAGAATAACCGATAGTCCAATCGATGGATAGAAATAAGAATAAGGCTCCGGGATCGTGCTCGACCAGTCATTTCTCGCCGTAACATCCAGGTACAAATAATCCTTAAAGGAGAACTGCGCAGTCCCATACACCGATTGCAGTTCCCTCTTCACCGTGCTGACCGTTTCTTTCAACGTGGTAGCATAGGTAAGATCATATTTGTTGTTGTAGGCCAACCCGTCTGCCGCAGTGATCCGATGCCTGGAGCTCCGATCCAGCAAAGAGCTTCCGATATTGTATGTCACCTTCAGATCATGGGTGATATTGTTATTCCCGTTCAGCAGTACGTCAAAGTTTCGTTCCGAGACATAATTATTCTCTTCGGAATAATAACCGCCCGCCTGACGGGCATAGTTCACCGTATTGTTGGCGTATTCCTGCGTATTGAATTCGGTATAACTGTCGCTGCTCACCCGACCCTGGATATTCAGCCAATCGGTCAGCTTATACTTCAAAGACAACAGCCCGATGAGCCGGCTCCTGTTCTCGTCATGATGCGTATTATTTACCGTCCAGTAAGGATTCATGATTACCGGATCGGATTTCGAAGACCAAAAGACCGGTGTTTCCACACCAGTTACGTCCACCGTCTTATAGGTTTTCAGGTCATTTTGGTTGACACTCGTAGGAATGCTGTAGACATTGGCGGCAAGCAAACCATCACTGCCAATCCCCGGTTTGTTATAGATGTCCTGCACGATATAGGTGATCTTCGCATCGGCAGAAAGCCTGTCCGTAAGGTTAACATCCATGCGACCATTAAAGGTATTCCGCATCAGGCGGTTACCCGGCGCAATCCCGGTCGCATTGTTATTCGCATACGAAAGATAAGTATTCACCTTATCCGATCCGGCCGTCAGACCTACCGCATTGTTGGTAGATACAGCCGTGCGGTAAAAGTCTTTTACATTGTCCTTCGAATAGGTCTGCAGATTGACGGTCTGACCCCTCCAGTCCGTTACCGACTGCCCCGTCGCCTTGGCTCCCCAGCTCGAAAGAGCAGTTGTCCCATATACACCGCCGACACCCTGACTATATTGATCCTGCATTTTTGGAATACTGAACGCGCTTTCGGCAGAAACTCCGGAATTCAATCCTACACTTAGCTTACCCGCCTTACCCTTCTTTGTCGTAATGATCACCACCCCGTTGGCAGCCCGGCTGCCATATAAAGCGGCGCCCGCAGCCCCCTTTAGGACCGATATCGTTTCTATATCGTCCGGGTTGATATTTGATAACCCGTCACTTCCACTCTGACCGGCATTGGCAGAACCAGCCTCGTCCTTTACCTCGCCCGAAATAGTCTGATTATCGATAGCAACCCCATCCACCACGATCAGGGCATTATTCGTACCCTGGATCGAACGGTTACCCCTGAGCAGGATACGGGTAGCGCCCCCCGGTCCATTGGAGGAAGGCGTGATAGTCAACCCAGCCACTTTCCCGGATAAAGTATTGGCAAAACTCGCATCCCTGACCTCGTTGATCTGGTCGCCGCCAATACGCTGCGCCGCATAGGTGAGGGACTTGGTCGTACGTTGGATGCCCAGCGCCGTTACGATCACTTCTCCCATGCCCTTCTGGTCCACCGCCAGCGAAATGACAAGATCGGAAGAATTAGCATCCACCGCCTGCTCCATCGTAGCATAGCCAATAGAAGAGATCACCAGGGTAGCTTTGCCGGAAGGAAGGGGCAAAGTAAAATAACCTTCCTCGTTAGTGGTAGTCCCACCCGTTTTACCTTTTATGGTTACAGAAACACCGGCTACGGGCTTACCCGTTTTTTGATCTATGATCCTCCCCCGTATGGGACCCGGGGGGGCAGCTATCAGCCGCCCGCAAACAGCCAAAAGAAAGGTTACCGAAAGGCATGCTGCCAACAATTTTGCGCGCATAAGTTGTTAAGTTTTGGTTTTAAAATGCAGTTTTTATTCATACAGGCAAACCTCTCCCTGGCTTGGACCGGCATGCGGAAGCCATGCCGGCGTCACCCGGTTTCATTCGTGAACCTAATTAAATGATGAGGATAATATTCTTAGGATAAATTAATGGTGCAATCCGCCATTTCTTTTCTATTGACTAAAATTAAAAAGTCTACAGAGAAAAAAAATTCAATAATCCATTCAATGTGTATACTTTTTTAACATTGGCCCGGGAAAGCCAATCCGGCCTCCAAATGGCCTGCTCCTGTATTGTTATTTTAATATGAGGAATATTCTCGCCGAGGTCGGCTACAATCCGCTGGTATCCTACGACCAGTTCAATAAATTCTTCGACCGGTTTAGCAAAGACCCGGAAACCAAAGAATTATTCGAAAAAATGAGCAATTAAAAATCAAGCCTGCTTCCGTACATACTTCGTCAGAATAACAATTACCTGCCCCTCTATCTTACCCTCTATCTGTTCTGTATTATCAGGGACCAGCCGGATATTTTTCACCACGGTCCCCATTTTTGCACTAAAAGCAGCTCCCTTTACATCCAAAGACTTTATCAACGACACGGTATCGCCGTTTTGTAACACATTACCGTTACTATCCTTATGAAGCTCGACAGTGGCATCATTGTCGTGATCGCCGGTAGCCTTGGCCCAGGACAAAACTTCCTCATCGAGGTATAGCATGTCCAGGTTCTCCATCGCCCAGCTTTCCTGCTTCAACCGGTTCAGCATCCGCCAGGATACCACCTGTATGGCAGTCACTTCGCTCCACATCGCCGTAATAAGACATTTCCAGTGATTACTGTCCAGTTCCTCTTTCTTGTCGATTTGCGCCTGGCACTTATCGCAAATGTAAATCCGGTTGTCCAGGGTACGCCCCGGCTCCGGAAGCACCTCATAAACTTTCAACGGCTCCCCGGATTGACATAATTCACACTTATTCTGACTTCTTTTCGATAGTTGGTCGTCTGCCTTCATAATTCGCCTTATAAAAAATGTGGGCGAAGATACGATTTTGCCCTATCATTCCGATCAGAGGACGCGAAAGCGGCTGATCGTAGAAGGGCCAGCCAATGTAGGCGGTCACTCCGATCTTAAACTCTGCACCGGATTCGTCAGCGCAGCCCTAACCGTCTGAACACCGATGGTCAGCAGGGCGATCAGCAGCGTCAGCACCCCGGCCAGCGGGAAGATCCACCAGTCTACAGCAACCCTGTAAGTAAAATTATTCAGCCATTGATGCAGGAAATACCAGGCGAGCGGCGTGGCGATCACAAAAGCCAGTAGCACCAATAGCAGGAAATCCTTGGCCAGCAGCCCGGTGATCGATGCAATAGACGCCCCCAACACCTTCCGCACCCCGATCTCCTTGCGACGCTGCTCCATGACCAGGAATACGATGGCGAATAACCCGAGACAGGATAGAAGGATAGCAATGAAAGCGGCAGAAAAGAAAGTAGTCGCCAGCCGCTGCTCTTTCTCATACCAGCGCTGGGTATTATCGGTAAGATAAGAAGGGCTGATGGTATTATCCGGCTCGATCTCCTTATAAGCCGACTTGATAAGGTTCATCGTCCGCAAAGGATTGGTGGTCTGAACTTTTACAAGGATATAGTCCAGCGAGCCTCTGCTTTCCATCTGCAGCGTAAGAGGAGCGATTGCCTCATTCATGGAATAAAGATGGAAATCCGGTATGATGCCTACAACCCTCCACCTGGGAGCAGCCGTATCATGATAAAGAGAGAGCCCCGCCTCTTTAATCCCCAACTGAGCAGCCACATTGGCCGTGACGATCACATTGGTAATACCGCCCGCCGTATCGGCGACATAGTCCCGGCTGAAATCACGTCCAGACACCGGTTTCATACTCAGCACCTTTAGAAAATCATAGTCGACCGCCAACAGACCCGTCTGGATATGCTTCCCTTCATAGTCGAAGCCCATCGCACTCCTGCTTTGGCTCTTGTCTTCCCCGATCCCGATATTGGCAGAACTCCCGGTGATACCGATGAACTGCGGCTGAGAAGCCAGCTTCACCCTAAGCTGTGCGATATAATCATGCACTTTTTCGGGCCTTTTTACCGGGATGCTAATGACAGACTCCTGTTCAAAACCCAATGACGCCGTCCGGAGATGCTGAAACTGCCGGTAGATAACCAAGGTGCCGCAGATCAGGGCACTGGCCGTCACGAACTGGAAAGTGATCAGCCCGTTGCGAAGCAGGGCCGACCGCCGGACAGACACCTTCCCTTTCAGCACTTCCACCACATTGAACCTGGCCACCAGCCAGGCAGGGTAACCACCCGCCAGAAAAGAGACCAGCATCATGGCCCCCAATGTCGTCAATATCACCGACGGCTGCAGCAAGGTGCCCAGTTTTAGCTTCTCGGTAAACAGGTCATTGAATGGCTTCAATACCAGGGACGCAGCCACCAGCGCAACCAACACGGCAATGGCATATAAAAGAAGGCTCTCGACCCACATCTGTAAAAAGATCTGCCCCTTTCCCGCCCCGATCGTCTTGCGGATCCCCACTTCCTTCGCACGGGTAAGAGAACGCGCCACATTCAGGTTGATAAAATTGAAGCACGCGATGACCATCACTACCACTGCAATGAGGATCAGCGTATATAAATAGGTTTTATTGACGGCATTCCGTACGCCCAGCTCTTCATCGAAATGCAGGGTTGGAAAAGCTGCCAGCTTCAAGGCGAACATATCGCCATTCTTGTCCTTATGGTAACCCTCTTTCTTCAGCTCCGCCTCATCGACCAACCGGTATTTTTTCACCACCTGCCGCATAGCTGCTTCCGCCTGCTGTTGGGTAACCCCACGATCCAACTGGACATATACAGGGTGATTCTGCTGGTTCCAGTTATTCCTGGCTTCCGGATAATCATGAATCGTCTCGATCCGGGCAAGAACGGCATATCGGAGAGAAGAGTTCTCAGGAGCATCCTGGATGACCGCCGAGACCATCAGGGCCTTCCATTCACCGGCAACTTTAACCTTCACCGGCTTGCCGACAGGATCCACCTTACCAAAAAGCGCAGTGGCCGTAGTCTGATTGATGACCACCTCATTGAGATTGCCGAGAGGACTGCTGGTATTTCCCGCCACAATGGGGAAGGTGAACATGCTGAAAAAATCATTGTCGACGAGACTGATCCGGCTGGGCACCTCCTTGTCCCCATAACTGATCCCATTACCTGCATTCAGGATAGCCGTCGCCTTGACAAGGCCCGGCACTTCCGCCTTCAGGGTTGGCGCCATCGGATATCCCATACTCTCGCCCTTCTCATCCCCCTTGGCCGCATGGCTTACATTATACACCATAAAAAGACGGCTTCCATTCTTTTGAAAGCCGTCGTAAGAAAATTCGTAAAATACCAGCAGGAACAACAGAATACTACAGGTAAACGCGACAGCCAGCCCTATCACATTGATAGAGGCATTCAGCTTGTGCTTTAACAGGTTACGCAGGGCAGTAAGGAAATAGCTATAGATCATTCGTGGAAGCTTTAAGGCCCCATATAGATCACAAAAAATGCCATTTTCTCAAACAATTGAATACCAACGGCCTACGAACCCCAAAACCTTCAAACTGTCTGTTTATGATACAGTGCCTGCCCATTTCTGATCAAGCTCGCTAAGAGGCAAGCTCCCTAAGAAGCAAACCACTTAAAGAGCTGTAAACGTAAAGCTGTGAATGATCACCTCAACATTCAAACCATCTGACGGTGCTAAGCCGTCAAACAGCCACAAGTTCATATGAACAGGCATGGCCAATGTACTAATGGAAGTTCCGGGACTGGTAAATGTTGCTGTTTGGAACTGGTTAGTATCCCCATTCTGGAAGCCATACAGGCTTTGCAGCTTAACACTGGTACTCGTTCTTTTAAACCGGTGAGTAGTGTAAGTACCGTTAGGGGTAGTAAAGGATGCGGTGTAAACGCCCGGACTTGCCGTAACACCAGTCGCCGGCCAGATGGTATAATTCAGGTTGGGCCATGCAGCATTTCCCCAGCGGGCAATTTCAATATCCATCTCATCATGCCCGTCATTTCCCGAATAGTTGTACAGGCCTAATACAATGTTCTTGTCAAAAGAGCCTAAAGTACCCTCAACCTGCCACTGATAAGTACCATAACCCAGGCTTTGCGTTGTATATACCTCGGCACATTCCCAATGACCGGTTGTTGCGTTATAGGCCGCCTTTAAATGCAGGTAACCGCTTGCATCCACCCAGGCGTATGAGGCATTCCAGTAATTCGGCCCCGGAGAGACCTGCCCTGAAGGAGCGCTGATATCCCAGGTATATCCGCTGAAGGATAATGTTGTAACAGCTCTTGGGGAGGTAGTAACACTAGTCGTTGACGTCTTTACCGGAGCGCTTTCTTTTTTACAGGCAGTTATCATAGCTGCTGCCAGTAGTACATAACAGATTCTTTTCATGGTTTCAAATGTTTAATAGTTAAGATTAATGGTTAAGAAATTATTGGTTTTTTCTTATAGTACTATCTATAGCATTTAGCAAAGACCCATTCCCCGTCGCATCCTGCAGCAACTGCCAGATCATTACTCCCCCGGCCTTCTGCAAAGCAAGAGTCGTCTTGGCCGTAATCGTGGCAGCCCCATTATAATACACGATCCCTCCTCCCGCTACCGTCAGCCGATCGCTATCCTTCGCAGCCGGATACTGTAACACGATATCCCCGTAAGACATACTCTCCGGCGCATTGGTACCGAAACCATACCCATAAAAAGGCAGCCCCAGCCCCACCTTGGCCACCGCCAATCCACGGGTACCCGTCCAGTACGTCAGATCACCCACCGCCATCGAATACGGCGCATGCGGTCCCGGCCTGGCAGGATTCCACGGCCCCGTCTTGTCGTAAGACATGATATTCACAAAATCAAACTGCGCCAAAGCCGTATTCGTATACCTATCGGCATACGCCGAGGCAATAGCAGCCGTGATCAGCTTCTTCTTCGCACGTAGAGCGGTCGCCAGATTCCGGACAAAACTCTCATAATCACCCGTAATAAAATCCCCTTCCAGGTCTACATCGATCCCTTCACAGCCATATTGCTCCGTCAACGCCACCAGCGCCTGAATAAGAGCTGCCTGATGACTCCCGCCTACCAGGGTCTTCAAATAACCGGGAGGGTTTCCCCCGCCAATGGACAACAGCACGGATACCCCCTTGGCATGCGCCAGCCCCGTCAGCACACGCACCCCTTCATCCACCGCAAAGACACCCGTCGAGTCCGGGTTCAGGAAGGCGATATTCAGATGGGTGATCTTTCCAAAGTCCGGCATCGCCCCCGAAAGATCCACCCCACGCGGCACATATCCCACCACCCGGAAACTTCCCTTCACCGGGTCCGTCCCCGTATTCGCCTTCGTGTCATTTTTACTGCACCCGCCGATCAACAGCAGCCAAAAAAAGATCGCCGTTACAAAAGTCTTCTGTTGCATGCTCATGAATATTTATTTAATAATTTCCCCCGGGGGGCTTCTATTTATCCCACCATACCGGCTTCAGCCAGTTATCCGTACCCCCAAGATTCTGCAACGCCGCATTATAATTCGTAGCATTGTCATACGCCTCGGAAGCAGGATAAAAAAGACGGCGGGGTAACACCCCATTCGTTTCAGATTCCAGCCCCACATCCGTAATAGCCCCCAAAACAGGATAGCCCGTCCGGCGATAATTCGCATACGCCTCATACCCATTCGGGAAGAGCGCTACCCATTTCTGCTCATTGATCTCCTGGATCTCCTTACCCGCATCCAAAGGATGAGCCGCCAGATAATTCGCCTTATCCGAAGCGCTGATCGCCACCATCCCCGGATACATGCTCAGCTGATCGATAGCCGCCGAAACCCCGTTCTGATAATATTGACCGGCATTGCTCGCCCATCCCCGGTAAGCCGCTTCCGCCAATAACAGCTGCACCTCGGCATACCCCATGTGCAGGAAAGAAGACTGCAAAGCCATAAACGAACGGTTGATCGTGGCGAATTTATTCGCCTGCGGTATATCCGTCCCATCGGCCGCAATAAAATCCCCCCAGTTATCCCACCAATACAGACCCGGACTAATAGCGATATAATTCGTCAGGCTCGTAATATCCTTTCCATTGGCATCCTGGTTGACAAAATAACAAGGCAGCCTCGGATCGCTGTTCTGCTTCAGGTAATTGATAAACGTAGTCGTCCCTGCCGAATAAAGATAGGTATCCGACTCCTGTAATGCCTGCGCATACCCGTTCCCCCTTAGATCCGGATAGGCATAAGCCTCATGGATCATCTTGAAATTATCGTCGGCGCTCTCCATCAACCCACCCGCAATGGCCGCCCTGGCCTGCATTGCGGCCGTCGTCAGGTCCACCTTGGTAAGCCGCATAGCCAGCCGCAGCCGAAGGGAATTAGCCAGCTTCTTCCAACGGTCTATATTGCCGTTGTACACGATATCATTGTCGATAGCATCTTTAGTCGCATCAAACTGCTTCACGGCCCCATCCAGCTCACTGAAGAAATCGGTATAGATAGACTGCTGACTGTCATACCTGGCCGTATAAATCGACTCATAATAACCCAGCCCCGCCTGCGAATACGGGATATCCCCATACAGATCGGTCAACAAAGAAAAAATATACACTTTCAGGATCCTGGCCGCAGCGATATAATTCACCAGCGAAGAATCCGCCTTATTACGCTGGATCAGATCGACCAGCTGCTTGATAGACTGCCCGTAGAAAGTCGTCCAGACCGCATCCGGATACGTGGTCCGGATATACTTACTCCCCGCACGCATCCCCCAGGGACCGCTCATATATTGAACAAAAGGCTGAAGCACATAAAAATTGGCATAAACCACGGCACGGCCGCCATCCAGGTAATACGCCGCCCCGGTAAGCTGCTGCCCCGGCGCAATGGAAGACCCCTTCGTCGGATCCGTATTAAGACTGTCGAAATTTTTAGTACAACTGCTGGCCAGTACAATCATCACTAATAATACAATAGGTAGAACCCTTTTTTGAACCTGTATCATTGTAGTATTATTTAGAATTTTAAATATAAATTGATACCATACGACCTCCGGGTGGGCAACGACCCATACTCAAAACCCTGCCCATTGCTATTGTTATAGCTCGACTCCGGATCGATATTCGGCACATGCTTGCTGAGAATAAAAGGATTCCTCGCCACCAGCGAGATCGTACACTCCTTCAAGGGAGTATTCTTAATCGTAGACGCCGGCAAAGAATAGTCCAGGTTGATCTGCCTCACCTTGATATAGCTTGCATCATAAATGAAGGCCGCCGGAATATTGCCCGCTACCCGCTGCCAATAGGTCTGCGGATTGACGTATGCATTTACCTTACCCCCATTCGCATTCACCCCCGAGATCGGAAGCCCGTCCGTAGCCACCCAATTGGCCGCAGTGGCGCCAGCCGCTACCCGTTGCTTCTCGGAACTCACCCATCCTTCGCGCCCCTTCAGCGTACCCTTCTGCCGGCCATTGGAATAGGCCAGCAGGTTCGTCATCGAATAGATATTTCCCCCCTGCTTGAAGTCCAGCAAAAAAGAAAACGAAATATTTTTATAAGAGAACCGGTTATTGATCCCACCCGTCCAGTCATATTGGCTATTTCCCAATTTTTTATCCGTAGGATCATACTGTGGCAGATTATTGGCATCCAGGATCAGGTTACCCGCGCTGTCCTTTAAGAAATCATGCCCGACAATGATCCCATACCGCTCTCCCTCTTTGGCGACAATGGAGGCATTGGCCCATCTGGCAGACGCCAGCGTATAATAGCTGGAGACCAACGGGCTCAGCTTGATGATCTTATTCCGGTTCCGGGCGAAATTCAGGTTGATCTCCCAGTTGAACGTACTGGAAACAATCGGCTTCAGCCCCAGCGTAATTTCAATACCCTTATTCTCTATATTGCCGGAATTGATGATTGCCGTGGTATAACCGCTGGTAGTGGAGATAGGCGCATCCAGGATCTGGTTCTTCGTATTGGTCTTATACCAGGTGAGGTCCAGGTTGATCCGGTTGTCGAAAAATGCCAGGTTGGTACCGAACTCGTAGGCATTGCTGATGCTGGGCTTCAGCTTCAGATAAGGCACTTCGGTCACCGCAACGCCGCCAATAGCATAGCCCCCAATGGTAGGTATATTGATATCCGAGCCATAGGTCAGCTTCAGCTCATAGGGAGAAATAGCATCCGTTCCCGTCTGTGCAAACGAGCCCCGTAACTTACCGTATGACAGGATCTTATTCTTGGGGATCAGCTCGGAAAAAATAAAGCTGGAAGAAACGGAAGGATAAAAGAAAGAATTATTCCCCTGCGCCAGCGTGGAAGACCAGTCATTACGCGCCGTCAGATCCAGATAAAGATAGTTCTGATAGGCCAGATTCAAAGCCCCATAGACGGAGTTGATCCGCTTCCGGTTGATCGCTTCATTACTCAGCACCGTCTGGAAATTGCTGATGCTCTCCACTCCCGGTATGCTGATATCACGCCCGGTAGTATTCATGATATTCCCGCGGTAATCCATCCGGTTAGCGCCGGCATTCGCGCCGATCCAGAATTTATGCACCTGCTTGCCAAAATTCAGCAGCAGCTCCGTATTCGTCTCCCGGATAGTCCGGTCCATCAATGTCAACTGCCCCGTCTGATTGAACGGAGTAGAATAATTCATGAACTCCCGGAAATGAAACCCGGAATAATCCGTACCCGACCTCGCCTGGATCGACAACGTCGGCAGGATCTTATACTTCAGCGTAATGAACCCGTTCAGCTGATCCTTCGTACTCGTATTAGGCTGCTCGTTGATAGCCCAATAAGGATTTACCTGGTATTCATTATTATTCCAGTTGATATAATCGCCCGTCACCGGGTCCTTATATTTCTTCAGCCAGTTCATATCGATATTGGGAGCGACACCCGACAACACATACCCGACATTATTCGGATTATCCGATAAAGCCGGCCGGTTATCGACCTTCTCATTCAGATAAGCAATCTTCGCATCGATACTGAATTTATTGGAAAGCTGCGACGTGCCCCGGATGGAAGCATTATTCCTTTTCAAGCCGCTCATCGGCACCACATCATTATTGTATAAATTGGTATAGGTGAACCGCAGCTGGTTCTTCTCATCTCCCGTCGACACCCCGATGGAATTCGTCAGCGTCACCCCCGTCCGGAAGAAATGCGAAATAGAATTGTGCGCATTGACATAAGGCTCCTTCGTTCCGTTAAAGATGTATGACATGCTGTCCGCATTGAACTTGGGCCCCCAGCTGCTCTGTGCATCCCCAATCGCCGTAGCGACATCCATCGGCAGCAAATTGCTGTTGCCGGCGCCATACTGCTCCTGGTAATCGTAGCTGTTCTGGATCCGGTCGAACACCGCATTGGAAGTATAATCCACCACCGTTCCTTTCTTGCTGCCCTTCTTGGTCGTGATCAGGATCACCCCATTGGCAGCCCGGCTGCCATACAAAGCGGCCGCAGCGCCCCCCTTCAGGACCGAAATCGTTTCGATCTCATCCGGATTGATGATGCTGCTCCCATCCCCCAGATCATAGCCGCCATAAGTATCCGCCTGCCCGGGCGTAGTGTTGTCGATAGGGATACCGTCGATGACGTAGAGAGGCTGACTATCCCCGCCGATCGTCTTAACTCCCCGGAGAGTCACTTTGGTACTGCCTCCTACCCCGCTGTTCGTAGTATTCACCTCCAGTCCGGCCACCCTTCCGCTCAGCCCTTCCACCGGGTTATTCTCCCGGACCTTGGTCAGGTCCTCCCCCTTTACTTCGGAATAGGCATATCCCAGTGATCGCTGCTGCCGGGTAATGCCCAGCGCCGTCACCACCACGCTATCCAGCTGCCGCTGTACCAGCTGCAATTTGAAATTCAGGGCAGCAGAAGGTGTTTTCACTTCCCTCTCCATCGTGCCATATCCAATCATGGATACCACCAGCGTAAGCACAGCGCCATTCCGGCCAACAGGTAGACGGAAAGACCCGTTCTTCTCCGTGATAGCGAACAGATCGGTGCCTTTGAGCCGGACAGTAGCCCCCTGTAAAGGCAGCCCGTTATTATCCGTGATAAGACCATGAAGCTCCAACGTAGAATCCGCAACCGTCAGCATCGTGGTCAGCGAGGGCCTTGGTTTAATGATAATAAATTTCTTCTCGATGACATAGGTAAGTGGCTGTCCTTTAAAGCAATTCTCCAATACCTTTTCCAGTGGGACATTCTTTACCTCCAGGCTGACGCTGGTGGTATACTGCAATAATTCCCGGGTGTAGACAAAGCTGTAACCCGTTTGTTTTTTTACCTCCCCGAACACCTTCTCCAGCGGAGCGTCCTTAACGGACAATGTGATATTCTGTGAATACCCGCTGGCACTGACCTGCAGACAGGCGGTCAGTAATAATACGGCGGTTATCTTCATAACCTGTAAGATTTTACTTCCGGCATAACGAATTCGATTGGCCTCTGCGGGTCCGCCAGAGGTAGTTTTGGTGTGCAACCGTCGCTCCAATAGCGCGGGGTTGCAATGAGCCTTAAAATGCATACATTTACAGTGTTTGGGTTAAACAATTAAGCAGTCCGAGACGATTGTTCTAGCTGGGTTAATCCGAACTTCCGCCGCTCTGAATCTCACCTCAGAGCGGTTTTTTTTCAGCCAACCACTATTTTGTAACGGTTATCTTCTTCCCATCGATCTTAAAATGCACCTGGTCGGTCAACTCCAGCAGCTTCAGCAGCTCCGATACAGGTACATCCCTTGGCACATCTGCAATAAAATGCTGGGAAACCTTCGTATCATATACAACAGACACATCATACCACCTGGCCATCTGTCGCATAATGGATTCGATCGTAGCATCGTTAAATTTAAAAGCGCCGTTTTTCCACGCCATCACCTCCTCGATATCCGGGTCATCGATTACTCTTATCGACGCCGGGTTCCCTTTCATCGCCTCGCCCCCGTTTTTCATCCCCCCCCCGCTCCCGGTCAATATAGCCTGCTGTCCAGGCCGCAGCACGCGGCTATCAGCCCCCCTCGTTACTTTCACGCTTCCCTCCAGCAGGGTGGTCTTCAACGCCTCCTCATCATCATACGTATTGATATTGAAATGAGTTCCCAGGACCTTCACCTCCATCCCGTTTGCATTTACAATAAAAGGTATCTTTTCATGTCCCCCTTTAGGGGCCAGGGGTTCATGCCCCCCTTCAGGGATTAGGGACGCTACCTCGAAATAAGCTTCGCCCGTGATAGCAACTTTTCTTTCCGCGCCTGTGAAAGCAGACGGATAGGTAATGGAAGAGGCCGCGTTGAGCCAGACCCTGGAGCCATCGGGCAGGACCAATTGATATTGATTGCCCCTGCCCGTCGTCAGGGTATTGTACAGGATCTCAGTGGGTTTTTCTTGTAATTCGTTATAGACCAGCTGTCCCGTAGTGTTGATAATCGTCGTATTGCCCTGTTGGCTGATCGCGCCCCGGGCAGTGCTGTCGAGAACGATCTGCCTTCCGCCTGCCAACGTCAATACGGCCGCATTCTTCCCCGGAGCTACATCGTTTTTGAAGCGTTGCTCCTGCGTTAAGGCAATTTGTTTTTGCCCCCCATTATGAAATACCCAATAGCTGCCGATCCCCAGCAAGACTATGATCACCGCCGCCGCAGCCCACCAACGCCGTCCCCTCTCTTCCATCGGAACACGCTCCCCCGCATACGCCTGCAGCCGCTCCCAAACCCGTTCTTCATGCAACAGCCCCAGTTTCTCCAGGGACAGCGCTACCCGGTCCGGATCATTGAGCTCAGCGAATAATTCCCGGTTAGCAGCAGAAGCAGCCAACCAGGCATCGAGCACAATTTGTTCGTCCGCGGTGATCTGCCCGCGTAAATAATTTAATAGTATTGCTTTGATAGGTTCCATCGTATAACAGGAAGACAGTCGAACTGCCCTTTCATCCAAAGAAAAGATCAACGAATTTTTAATTTTTTTTCGACAGGCCGGCATTCGCCCCGCCAGTCAGCATTCGTCTGCCTGCTCCGGTCAGCGCGCATGTTCCAGCAGGCAGCCGAACAAAAAGATGGCCTGGATTCGGTTTTTTCGTAATAACCCGATCTTAATCAACTGGATAGCCCGCGCTTTTTGCGTACGGACCGTTTGGACATTGATGGATAATTGAGCAGCGATCTGGTCGGTCGTCTGATTATGAATAAAGAGTAGTTTGAAGATCTGGCCGCAACGATCCGGCAGATTTTCGATTTCCTGGTAGATCTCATGGAGGAGTTCGACACGCAGGATCTCATGTTCCAGCGCCTCGTCCGGCCCGGATTCATTATTGGATAAATAGAAAAGCTGTTCGTGGTGGGTCCGGTGAAGCCGTTGGCTTTTCGTATAGTTCAGGCTTGCATTCCGGACGATCCGGTATAAAAAGGCTTTCAGATTCTCCAGGGTCTGGAACTCCCGCCGCCGCCCCCAGGCCTTCTCAAAAGATTCGGCAACGATGTCCTCGGAAGCGTCCAGCTGACCGGTGATGCTCTCGGAATACAGACAGAGCGGTTTAAAGTATTTTTGAAATACTTGCTTTTCTGCAGGGGTCTCCCGTCGTTGAAAGCCGGCGAGTAAAGAGATATCGTCGATATAGGGACTTGTCATTCGTTCTGGTAAGACAAACCTACAAAAAAGCCGCCGGAATAATCTTCTTATTCCTCCATACCGGCAAAGACTGATCAGCAAACTCCTTTTCCATGAGCTTGTTTGACAAACTGCTGAAAGTATGGGGCATCCGCAATCCTATCATGCTCCGCGATGCGGAATTCGGCCCGCCGGCCCGCCCGGTTAGTTAACCTTCTGCTTCAACAGCTTAGATTCATATTTCTTTGTAGGCCGCAAGCCTGCCATCTGCTCCACCGCCTTTTGCCAGTCCTGCCCGAACGCGATCGGTAATACATTTCCGGAGGGGCTGATCAGGAACTTACCGGGATAACCAGTCACCTCATACATCTTCTCTACGTTATTATCCGACATGACCACAGGTATCTGGTAATGCCTGGAGTCAAGATATTGCACTACCGGTTCCGGTCTGTCGCGACAGGCAATCGAAAGAAAAGCAAGGTCTTTCCTGTCTTTGATCTTTTTGACAAAGGCATCGATCCCGTCCATTTCTTCCCGGCAGGGACCACACCAGGTACCCCAGAAATCGATCAGCAGCCATTTACCGCGATAGTCTTCCAGTCTGTGGACGGTCTTGCCGTCAGGACTGCGGAGCGAGAAACCCGGCGCCGTCTTCCATGATTTGACCACCATATTGTTGAAAAATTCATAGAAATCCAGGTGTGTATAATTTTGAGCAAACGCCTGCTGCAATTCCCCCAGGATCGTTGGGTCCGTATTGAGTTGCTGCGACAACATTCTCATGCCCTCTTTGGAATTACCCTGTTTGATAAGTCTCTCGGCAAACTCGACGCGATAGCTCTCTTTTGAATCCAGGAAAGCACGATCATAAAAGCTTGCATATGCCTTTTCTTTTTGAATTTGCGGAGAGTAATAGGCAGCTTTGGCCAGGTAATTGGCAGATGCCATTGTATCGGTGGACTGGACCGCATCGCTTTTTAGCTTATAGGCGTATGCCAGCATATTTTGATCGGCATAGCGATCGGCATCCGTGCTGTCGCCCAGGCTTTGCTCCATAGCCCCGATCTCCTTATCCAGCAGGCCCGCAGCCTCCCGGGTCTTGCCGGATGCTACCAGCTGCTTTTATAGCAGCAACGCATAACGGTAATGATTGCCATATTTTTTGCTGCCATTCATTTTGTCCAGCTCGCCGGCGATCTGCAACACAGAATCCATATTGGAGGCATGCTTTTTAGCTTCAACCCATAGATACAGCGGATAGACCTCGTCCCGCATCGTCGTATCATTGTCGTTCGCCAGTTTTTCCAGCAGCTTTTTTGAAATGATCCTGCTATTCAACGCCTGCCTGGTATATTTCGCGATCTCTTCTTCAGGGGCACCATTTTTTCTCCAGGCAGCCTGGAGCTCTTCGATCGGTCCCTCAGCCTGGGACATGAACTCCTGTGCAAAAAACTGCTGGATCCAGTCGTGAAAGGTGCGTTTCTGTTTACTGAAATACCGGAGGGTCTGGTAGGCGCTGTCAACACTAATATTCTTTACAGTCTGGGCCTTATTGAACAGGTGAATTGGATAAGGTGCCAGTATAGAATCATCCGTCTGTAACAGGACCGCATCATACCGCTCGAATCCGACCTGCATATTACATCCCATCAGCAGGTCCAGCTTGATCAGCTTATAAAAGTTCAAATTGCCATACAACGGATCGTAATGTTTAAAATAGCCTGCCACTTTCGCGGAATCATAGGTCGGCCCTTCGAAAAGGGCCCGGCTGCTGCGCGATGCAGTGACGATTGCCGTGATAAAGTCCTCGCCCGGTGAATGATCTTTTATTTCGGCGGGCTCCAGACGGGTGACAGTGATCTCATGACCGGTTACAGTATGGCTGCTATCCGGCAGGAATAACATTCGCATCTCGGGCGCGAGATAATATTGCACATTCTGCCGCATACTTCCGGCGTAACTATCCTCCAGTTGCCATGACCCTATCCTTTTTTCAAATATCTCTCTGACGCCGGGCTGGTCGGTATTCCCATTTTTTTGTAAGACATAAGAAAAAGGTCTGTTCAGGAAACAGAGCATCTCCACGTCTTTGCTGCTATTAGGTCTGCATAGAAGACTATCTGCCGTATTAAATAGCTGGTAATTGGTCTCACTGCTATAACAGAGCAAGGTACATAGAATGACCAGGCCGCTGTCAGTACTGCTGGTAACGGTAAAATGCCAGATACCGCTGGTCTTTTCTTCGAATTGCCCGGCTTTTGCTTCCGACTGAAGACGGTAATACATATCAGTGCCGGTTTTGACGCCAAATGACTGCGTATAACCAGCCTGCCGGAAAGTAAGAAACAATAGATTAAATATTAGTATTTTACGCATACGTAGGTTGTGCTAATCCGGTTGTTAAAATAAGAATATTTTGACGACCGGTATAGATATCTATCCTCTTTCGATTAATTTCACCCCGTCATAAAAATTGAACTATGGGACTTTTCGATAAAATCCGTAACGAGTTTATAGACATTATAGAATGGGTGGACACCTCCAGCGACACCATCGTATGGAAATTCCCCCGTTACAATAATGAAATTAAAATGAATAGCAAGCTCACCGTGCGCGAATCACAGTGGGCCGTATTCATGAATGAAGGCGTCATAGCTGACATCTTTACCCCCGGCCTATATACTCTTTCGACCCAGAACATGCCCCTTCTCACCACGCTGAAGGGATGGAAATATGGCTTTGCCAGCCCTTTTAAAGCAGACGTATTTTTCGTCAGCACGCGGCAGTTCATCAACCAGAAATGGGGCACCCGCAACCCCATCATGCTCCGCGATGCGGAATTCGGCCCCATACGCATCCGCGCCTTCGGAAGTTTCGCCTTCCGCGTAAAAGATCCCGGGGTATTCATTAAAGAAGTAGCCGCCACCAATCCGGAATTCTCGGTAGAGGGTATCAACGAACAGCTCCGCAACCTCGCTGTCTCCCGGGGTATGGACGCTATCGCCGAAGCCAAAATTCCCGTCCTCGACCTGGCCGCCAACTATGACGAGGTCTCCGCACGTATCGGCGAAAAGATCAAATCCGAATTTAATGAACTCGGCCTCGAGCTCACCAAATTCCTCATAGAAAATATTTCTTTGCCTCCGGAAGTGGAAGCAGCCCTGGACAAACGCAGCAGCATGGGCATCGTCGGCAACTTGGGCGCCTACGCCCAGTACCAGGCCGCCAATGCGATGGAGGATGCGGCAAAGAATCCCGCCGGTGGCCTTGCCGGAGCCGGCCTCGGCGCTGGCCTGGGAATGGCCGTGGGCGGTCAGCTGGGAAATATCTTTCAATCCAACACGGTTCAGGGCAATGGCGGGGCTCCACCACCCCTGCCGGAAGCGGTATCCTTTTTTGCCGCCATCGATGGCAAACAGGCCGGCCCCTATACGATAGACCAACTGTCACAGCTCACAGCAGCCGGTACGATCAACCAGCAAAGCCAGGTATGGAAAAAAGGCATGCCCGGCTGGGCGGCCGCCAATACTGTTCCCGAACTGGCTTCCTTATTTAATAACACACCTCCGCCCTTGCCCGGCGCATAAAAAAATACCCTTATCATGCCTTCCGCTGAACAAACCGTTACTCTCAATACGAGCCTACAATGCACCAGCTGTGGCGCCACCCTGCAATTCGCACCCGGCACCCACCACCTGCAATGCACCTATTGCGGCGCTGCCAATGAGATCGTAGATACAGCCAGTGGTCCCATCATCTCCTTCGACTACGAGGACTTTATCGCCAGCAAATATGGAGCAGCAACGGCGCCGATGGCCAGCATCATATCCTGTAAGAACTGCGGGGCATCCACCACCCTTCCCCCGGAAGTCAACTCAGACAATTGCGCTTTCTGCGCCAGCCCACTCGTGCTTAGCGAAGCCCAAAACAGACCCTTCGCCAAACCACACTATATCCTGCCTTTTTTAGTGGCGCAGCCGCAGGCGTTGGAGAGCTTCCGCAACTGGCTTAAACGCCTCTGGTGGGCTCCGTCCGACCTTGCCAAAATGATCAACAGCGACGCCCGCCAGTTTAAAGGCATCTATATACCGCACTGGAGCTATGATGCAGATACCATTTCAGACTATTCCGGCAGCCGTGGCGACTATTATTACGTCACGGAAACCTATACCGAAACCGTCGACGGCGAAGAGGTGGTCCGCACCCGCGAAGTACGCAACACAGCCTGGTTCCCTGTCAGCGGCACCGTCGACCAACCCTTCAACGATATCCTGATCTCCGCCAGCAATTCATTGCCACAGCAGGTGGCAGGTCGCCTCGAACCCTGGCGCCTCGAATCTCTCGTACACTATAACGAACAATATGTCAGCGGTTTCCGATCCGAATTGTTCCAGATCGACGCAGAAAAAGGCCTCGAAGAAGCCAAACAACGCATGAAACCCATTATCCATCAGGCAATCCTCTCCGACATAGGCGGGGACGAACAGATCATCGATGGTGTCAACACCAGCTATGGCAACCTCGCCCTGAAATATTTGCTGCTGCCCGCCTGGATCAGCGCCTATAAGTATAACAATAAGCTATATCATTTCACCGTCAATGCCTGCACAGGCGAAGTCGTCGGCGAACGTCCCTACAGCGCAGCCAAGATCACCCTCGCGGTCATCGCTGGCATCGCCCTGCTGATCTTTATCATTATGGCCTTTAACAAATAATCACCGGATTTTCCTAATTTGCCACCCTATGCAACCCTTTACCATCAATAATCTCATATCCCTGGAGGATTACCGGTATATTGTCTTACGAAAGACGTTTAAAAGACCTGTGACTATCCTGCTCACGGTGTTTGGACTGGCAGCCATTGTCATTAACATTTTGTCTGAGTTAAAAATGGTCGATGGACCTATAACAAATTTATTTGGGTGGCCATATATGCTTTTCCCATTCGTAGTTGTCGCCATGGCCTTTTATAGAGCCAAAGTCGGCTACAATTCCTCTGCAAGATTGAAAAATGGTATCGATTACACTTTCTCCGAAACGGAATTACGGGCAAAAGCAGTGGATTCGGAATGGGCCTACCAATGGGGAGCAATCGTCAAAACAGAGGAAATGGGAAAATATCTGTTGGTATATTCATCAAAGACCAATTTTGAACTTCTTCTAAAGGAAAAGATGACAGAGGATCAATTGAACTTTATCAGGGTCAAGACCGGGAAATACTCTATATGATATAATTTAACATATAACCCTTTCCATGTATATTTTTAATACTTACGCAAGGATCCTTTTGTAGCCTATTTAGCGAAGACCAATTGCCATTTTTACTATTATTATTTGCAACTTTCCTTTTCTCCGGTGCCGGTAAATGGAGCCTGGATCACCTGTTGTTTGACAGATAATCCAGGCATAAACAATTAACAAAAAAAGACCGGCTATCACCCGGTCTTTTTTATCACCTCCATTAAATTGCACTGATAAGTCCAAGCTGCTGCAGCGCTTTTACACCGTCATCCAGACCGATCTCTTCAACGATCTTACCATCCTTGAGCCTCAGTACGGTCGTGCCTGTAAAATGCATCTTCCGACCCGTAGCTGCTGGTAACGACCCGATAAGGAAATCACTAAAGGCCGGACCAGTGTGCGTTCCACCACCTTCCCAACGACCTACCACATAGTCGCCTTCGGCGATAAGATCGGCAGCACCCCAGAAATTGAGGTTCGGGAACGCCTCGCGAAAATCAGACATAAATGCCTTGATGTCCTCACGGCCACGACGTGGCTCGTGCAATGAGTATTGCAGAAGCATATCGGGATCCGCCAGCTCATCCACAATAGAGAGATCGCAGGTTTCACCCCAAAAATTAGTGAACCAGCGGCCCACAATAGCTTTGTTTGCTTCCTCTTTTGATTTGTTGAATACTTGTTTTGATTCCATGATTTATATTTTATGAATTCAAAACTACGGCTGGAAGAAATCTATATAAACCCGAATCTTGCGCTCTTTATACGCTACCAGTAAACACCTTTCCTCCAGGCCCCAACCCATCTTTGTTAAACTATAATTGATATCGGTTAAATAATAGTGCATCATTTGATCTTATTCCCGATAAATTCGCCTTATAGTAAACAGAGAATCATGTACAACAGCATTCCGACAGGCATATTACTCCTGATAATAGCATTCAGCGGCCAGCTAAAGGCGCAAACCCCAACCCGTTTTCAACCCACGCACGACCAAATGGTTGAACGGTACCGGCGTGCTGAAAAAATAGATAGCCTTACCAAAAACGCCGTATACAAATCCAATGTAGAAGCCCATTGGGCAAATGACGGACAATCATTCTGGTATTGTAATATCCTCAGAGATAGTGCCCGGGAATATATCCGCGTCAATGCCGCCACCGGCAAAAAAGACAAAATCCCTTCCCCGCCCCTTGAAACAGCAGCCCCAACTATAAACAGAAGACAGCGGAACGGCCGGTTCGGCAACTTCCAAAACGGCACGATATCCCCCGATAAGAAATGGGAGGCCTATATAGAAAAAGGCAACTTATTTGCAAAACCGACAAGTGGCGGAGCCCCGGTACAATTCACGACCGATGGCTCCGAAAATATTCCCTATGGCGCCATGACCTGGAGCCCCGATAGCAAATACCTCGTCGGCAGCCTCATCCATCCGGTAAAAGATTCTTCGGTATATTTTGTTTTAACGGCTGTTCCAGGTACTACAAGGGGGCAATTACGTGGCCGGCCCTACAAGCAACCCGGAGATCCTTTTACAACCTATGATCTTTTTATCTTTTCCATCGACCAGCAAAAAGCCATTAAAATAAATACGGAAACGATAGACTTCCCCAATGGCGCCCCCCAATTACACTGGAGATATAACAATCCCCGCTTCTTCACCTATGAGAAATCCGACCGCGGACATCAGCGCTTCCGCGTGATAGAAGTAGATGCCACTACCGCCCAGACACGCACTATAGTAGATGAGAAGACCAAAACCTTTATTTACCTGGATCGTCAATTCACTTACTATCCCGAAAGCAGCAACCTGCTGATTCGTTCTTCCGAGCGCGATGGCTGGCGGCATCTCTACCTCGTTGACCTGGTCTCCGGCAACGAACAGCTCATTACCAAAGGCAACTGGGTGGTAAGGAATGTAGACAGCGTAGACCTGGCTAAAAAAGAAATATGGTTTACCGCCAGCGGCATGAATACCGATGAAGACCCTTATCTCATTCACTATTATCGTATCGGGTTCAATGGAAATAACCTGCTCTCCCTAACGCCTGACAAAGGCAATCACAACCTGGTCTTTTCACCTGACCAAAAGTATTACATCGATAATTATTCGCTGGTCAATGTCCCCCCGGTGACCAAACTCCGCCGCAGCTCCGATGGCAAGGAAATAGCCTTGCTGGAACAAGCAGATATTTCGTATTACAAAAACATTGGCGTTTCGCCGCCCGAAGTTTTTGTGGCAAAGGCCCGGGATGGGGTAACGGATATATGGGGCATTGTCAGCCGCCCATCGGATTATGACCCGGCTAAAAAATATCCGGTATTGGAAAATATTTATGCCGGCCCGCATGATTCCTTTGTACCCAAGTCCTTTGTTCCCTATAGTGAAATGCAGAGCCTGGCAGAGCTGGGATTCATCGTAGTGATGATCGACGGCATGGGAACAGCCAACCGGAGCAAGGCTTTTCACGACGTATGCTGGCAGAATATCGCTGATGCAGGCCTCCCCGACCGGATTTTATGGATAAAGGCGCTGGCGCAAAAATACCCCTATGTGGATGCAGAGCGGGTCGGCATCTATGGTACTTCCGCCGGAGGGCAGAATACCTTGGGAGCCCTCTTGTTCCATCCGGAATTTTACAAAGCGGGTGTTGCAGCCTGCGGCTGCCATGACAATCGGGTAGACAAACAATGGTGGAACGAGCAGTGGATGGGATATCCGGTAGGGCGACACTACGAAGAACAATCGAATGTCACCAATGCGGCTAAACTTCAAGGCAGCCTGTTATTAATTGTAGGAGAGGCAGATACCAATGTGCCGCCTGAATCCACTTACCGGGTAGTCGATGCCCTGATCAAAGCCGGCAAAAACTTCGACTTCCTTTCCGTCCCGGGTATGGACCATAGCGACGGCGGCCCCTATGGCAGGATAAAGAAGCGCAATTTCTTTGTCAAACACCTGATGGGTGTGGAGCCACCCGACCTGAATTCCGGCGAATTATCCGCAAAGAATGAAATAGGCAGGGAAAGATGGACATTCCAATAGTCAGCTTAACTTCTCCTTTCTTTCGGCTACTGCCTTTTCCAGTTTCCGCTCCACTACATCGACAGGATACTTCAAAGCCAGCGCCCGTATCTCATAACTAAAATCCCGGAAGGTCTCTTCCCATAGACGGGCCTCTTCAGGAGTGTACTCATAAAATCCCTTTCCATTGGCTACCCCTCTTCCGCCCGCCTTTACAATATCATCTATCAACTTCGGAACCTCCGTACCATTGGAAAGCGTAGGCAGCAAGTCCTTCATAACGGTATGATAGGCCGGCACACCCGTGAGGTCCATCCATCGGAAAACCCCTGCCAGGGTCATCCAATACCCGGCATTGTTGCGGCAGGCCCTGTCGACATCTTCCACGGAGGCATAGCCATTCTCTACAAGAAATAGCGCTTCCCGGTAAGTGGCATACATCAGCCTGTTGGTAATAAATCCCCGGATATCCTTTCTCACCAGCGTTGGTTCCTTACCCCAATAATGTGACAAGCCATATAGGTATTCAGCCAGAGCGGCATCGCTCAATTCCCCGCAGATAATCTCAAGGAACCGGGTAGTATGGGAAGGCTCCGCCCAATGAAGCCCCAAAAACCGCTCGGGATGACGGGTCAGCTTTTGCAGCGTGCTGATCGGAATCGCAGAAGTATTGCTGGCCAGCAAGCTGCCCTCGCCGATAACGGCTTCTATTTTATCATATACCGACTTCTTGATCTCCATATTCTCAAGGGTACATTCTATGACCAGTCCACAGGAGCCCAATAAAGCATAATCCTCCGTAAGGGTAAGATGACGGAGACACTCCTCCGGGCTTTGCGTTATCAGTCCTTCTTCCCGCGATCGCTTAAGATGAGCATATATACGCCCGTAAGCGTGGAGCAGGTCATCGGAGATCGGCGCCACAGCCACTACCGGATGCCCGGCTATGAGCAAACAGGTCGCGATACTGCAGCCCATCAGCCCAAGCCCCACCACCCCGACGGGAATATCTTTTGGATTCATTGTACTTGTTTGATCACAAAAATAGAGGATAATAAAAAAAATCGAATAAATTACTCATATTTAACCGATCAATTTATTCCATGAAAATAGCAACCTATAATGTCAATGGGATCAGCGCACGTCTACCCGTGCTGCTTCGCTGGCTCCAGGAGAAAGCTCCGGACGTCGTTTGTCTGCAGGAGCTGAAGGCGCCACAGGAGAAATTCCCGGAGCAGGCTATAAAGGACGCAGGCTACGAGGCGATCTGGCATGGACAGAAAAGCTGGAATGGCGTAGCGATCCTGTCTCGTAACGGAAAACCCGAAGAAGTCCGGCGTGTTCTCCCGGGCGATCCGGAAGATAGCCACAGCCGCTATATCGAAGCATCTATCAACGGCATATTGGTTGGATGCCTCTATCTGCCTAACGGCAACCCAGCCCCCGGTCCTAAATTCGATTATAAATTACGCTGGTTTGAACGATTGACGGCCCACGCAGCCGGATTGCTGGCATCGGAAAAACCGGTGGTGCTGACCGGTGACTATAATGTCATCCCGACGGAACTGGATGTTTATAAGCCTGAACGCTGGCTGGAGGACGCCCTGTTCCGACCGGAAACCCGCGCGGCTTTCAAAACGCTGGTAGCACAGGGATGGACGGACGCCATACGCAAACTTCATCCGGATGAAAAAATTTATACGTTCTGGGATTATTTCCGCAATGCCTATGGTCGCGACGCAGGTTTACGTATCGACCATTTCCTGCTCAGTCCGCAACTCGTTCCCCGCCTCCTTGCTGCCGGCGTTGATCGCGACGTCCGGGGATGGGAAAAATCCAGCGACCATACGCCCGTCTGGATCGAACTGGCGTCAAAATAGGCCTTCCCTGTCATTTCAATCCATTTATCCTATAAAACGCCTCCTTATCTTTGTACCCTAAATCTCTCTTATGCAATCCTTACAAGGTAAAAAGGCATTGATCACCGGCGCCGGAAAAGGCATCGGCAAAGCAATCGCACTGGCATTGGCAGCGGAAGGCGTCGACCTGGCCCTGATAGCCCGGACAGAGAAAGATCTGCTGGCTGTAGCCAAAGAGGCTCAACAGGCAGGTGTACGGGCGGAAATTGCCACGGCGGATATCGCCGACCGCAAGGCGGTGGAGGAGGCAGTACAGAAATTGACGGCAGCATCAGGACCGATCGATATCCTGATCAACAATGCCGGCATCGGACAATTCGGCAAATTCCTGGACCTGTCGCCCGAGGAATGGGAGAATATCGTAAAAGTAAATTTATTCGGAGCCTATTATACCACCAGGGCCATATTACCTTCCATGCTGGAACGACAGACCGGAGACATCGTCAATATCTCCTCTACAGCCGGCCAGAAAGGAGCGCCCGTAACAAGCGCCTACAGCGCATCCAAGTTCGGGCTGATCGGTCTATCGGAGTCGCTGATGCTGGAAGTACGCAAATCCAATATCCGCGTCTTTACCCTGACGCCCAGTACCGTCGCCACCGATATGGCGATAGAGCTAAAGCTCACCGACGGCAACCCTGAAAAAGTGATGCAGGCAGAAGACCTGGCCGAACTAATCGTATCACAGCTGAAGCTCAATAGACGGGTAGTGGTAAAGGAAGCAGGCCTCTGGTCCACGAATCCCTGATTAAACATAATCAATAAGCCCCCCTTTCGTATCCTACCGGCGCCGGAAGCGTACGCTGATTGTCCGTTTCCGATACAGAATCAGCAAGCAACTCATGTATATTTATGTAGTAATCATCTACTTACACTCATGGCACTAATTTTAGTAGTTAACTATAGTAACCATTAAAACAGCTCCTTTCCGGAGCGGCAAGGAGGATAATTATGCTCAAAAATTATCTCAGGATCGCCTGGCGGAACTTATGGAAGAACAAAGCTTTTTCCACGATCAATATAGCAGGACTCGCTTTGGGATTGGCCTGCAGCCTGCTTATCCTTCTATGGGTGCAGGATGAATGGAGCGTGGATACCTTCCATGCCAACAACAGCCGCTTGTTCCGGGTTTACACTCGTGCGCATAATGGCAATAAGATCAGCGGCGGAGACGGAACCCCCGCCGTACTGGCAGCCGAATTAAAAAGAGTGATCCCGGATATCGAATATGCGACAAATTTTTCCTGGAACCAGGACCATACTTTCCAGGTAAAGGATAAGATATTAAAGATCAACGGCAATTATGCCGATGCCGACTTTTTCAACATGTTCAGCTATCCCTTATTGCAGGGGACCCGGCAGACGGCTTTAAACACACCGGTCAGCATCGCTATCTCCCGCAAGGTGGCTGCTGACTTTTTTGGCAGCCCGGCAGCGGCCATCGGCAAGACCATCCTGTACGAGAACAAAAAGAACCTTATTGTCACCGCGGTATTTGAAATGCCGGAAAACTCTTCGGATAAATTTGAATTCCTGCTGAACTGGCAGAATTTCCTGGATGAAAACGGCTGGGCAAAGGATATTACCAATTCCGGTCCGAAAACCTATGTCATGCTGCGCAAGGATGCTAATGCCGCGCTCGTTGACAAGAAGCTGACCAACTTCCTATTCCCCTATAATAAAGACTGGAAGAAGGCGGGTAACTTTTATACAGAACTGGGCCTGCAGCCTTTTCGACAAAAATACCTGTACGGCAGCTTTACCGATGGAAGGATCGATGGCGGCCGGATAGAATATGTACGCCTCTTTAGCATCGTCGCCATTTTCATCCTCGTCATTGCCTGCATCAATTTCATGAACCTGACCACGGCCCGCTCCATAAAAAGAGCGAAAGAAATTGGCGTTCGTAAGGTCGTCGGCGCGCTGCGCTCCTCCCTGATCAGGCAGTTCATCGGCGAATCACTCTTGCTCACGACCATAGCGGTAGCCATCTCACTGTTCCTGCTTACTTCAATACTGCCTGTATTTAATATCATCACCCAAAAACAGATCGCACTACCTTTTAACCAGCTATCCTTCTGGGTAAAGCTGTTATGGATCACCCTCGTAACAGGCCTCATCGCCGGTAGCTACCCGGCCCTGTTCCTTTCATCCTTCAAACCGGTGAAAGTATTGAAAGGCTCTCTCCGACTAGGGCAGGGCGTTACCCTGTTCCGGAAAGGGCTGGTCGTGTTCCAGTTTGTGCTTTCCGTGGTCTTAATCATCAGTACCATTATCATCTCCCGGCAGGTCAACTTTATTCAAACGCAGAATCTGGGCTATGACCGGGAAAACCTGGTCTATATTCCTCTCGATGGCGAGTTGGCCGGTAAATATACTATCCTGAAAGATGAAGCGTCAAGAATGCCTGGTATAAAGATGATCACCCGGATGGCAGACGCTCCTACCAATATTCAGAATGGCACCAGCGGCGTGATCTGGGAAGGTAAAGATCCCAACAATAAAACCCAGTTCACTGAGACCGGGGTAGGATATGACTTCGTGCCGGCAATGAAACTTAGGTTGCTGCAGGGCCGTGACTATTCGAGGAGCTTTGCAACGGATTCCGTAGGCTATCTGGTCAATGAGTCTGCACTACAGATAATAGGCTACAAAGACCCGATAGGTAAACCATTGACTTTCTGGCGCAAAAAAGGAACGATCATCGGCGTAGTAAAAGATTTTCACTTTGCCTCCCTGCACGAACCGATCAAGCCATTGGTCATACATCTTGCTGAGAAAGATGATTATGGTACCGCGCTGATAAGAACCATGCCTGGCCAGACCAAAGAAGCACTCTCCAGCCTGCAAAAGCTCTGCAAACAGCTAAATCCGAATTTTACCTTCTCCTATAGCTTCTCCGATGAAGAATACCGCCAGCTCTATAATAATGAACAGGTAATCGGCAACCTGTCGAATGCTTTTGCCACATTAGCCATTTTAATATCCTGCCTCGGCCTGTTGGGGCTGGCTATGTTCACCGCAGAGCAGCGGGTAAAAGAAATTGGCATTCGCAAAGTGCTGGGCGCCAGCATCGGCTCGCTGTTCGCTTTATTATCCACAGAATTCGTATCATTGGTTTGTATCGCCTTCGTGATCGCATCCCCGATCGCCTGGTTCGCCATGCACAAGTGGCTGCAAAATTATGCGTATCACGCGCCCATCGAATGGTGGATGTTTGTCTTAGCCGGTTTGGCGGCATTGGTCATCACCCTGCTAACCATCAGCTTCCAGGCGGCAAAAGCGGCAACCACCAACCCTGTGAAGAGTTTAAGAGCTGAATAGGCCGCCCGCATTAGCTAACCTTTCTTCCTGAAAGTTGATTTCCTTATCATATCCAGGAGTCGGCCCTTTTCTTGTTCGTCGTTATAAGAAATGCTAATTCGCAGGGCATGATCGCCGAAGGGTGCGCTTAAATCGATCATCCGGAAAAGTGTGTTACCAGATATGCTGCTTGTCATTTCCATTTTACGGAATCGTATCCCGGCCAATATAATTGCACCTATGGTCGTATCCGTTTTAATACCCGCCTCGTTAATGGATGTCAATAACAAGCTGTCGTTCCATTGGAGAAGTCCAGCCCACGAACCAGCATGCGAGCTATCATACGGTAGCCAGAGTGCCGATATCGAATTAAGCGCCCCCAATTTAAAATAGCTGTCTTTTTCTATAGTGAACAAAATATTATGCGGGTAATAGACCAGGTCCTGCGTTTTCGATCCCTCTGCGCTATCCATGGCAGGTGAATTTTCCATCGTATCTTTAAGCCGATACCCTTCCGGTACCGTAATCTTCCACCCCACCCTTGCCAGATAGATCGTTTGCCCATTTACCTGATCTATCTCCGCCAGACAGATCAACAAGAAGACATAAAATAGCCATTTTTTCATGCCGTAACAGTTAGTTGCTCCAAATCTACCACAAATCCGCCTTACCCGGCCTTTCCCCTTATCGGTGACGACAGGTACAAATGCCAAAGCAACATCGTCGCTACAGATCATGGGTTACGTTTCACCGAATAGATCTCGCCCCTTTCAAGCATTTGCCTAAGCTCCTTTCTACTATATACAGCGGTATCATCTTTTACAAAATAATCATCGTAAGCTAAATTGCTGACAAAGCCGCCATATTCCAGATGGCTATGCAACATCATTACTGAGTCTCCCCGCATGGCGGCTATCTTCAAAAAATAATAAGTCGTCCCGTAATTTTCCTCTTTGCTGATGGTGTAGACATCGCTTGCCACAGGATTCCCAACATATTCAATTTTATGTTTTTGGGCATTTTTGTTCCAATAAAACCAAAATGAGGCTAAGCCAACGAAAAGAATGATTGCCGAATAAAGGTACCAGGGCGTCTTAGCACTTTTTTCATACTTTTTTACGATGCTTTCCACCCTGGTTTCGTCACCGCAATTTTTGCAACGAATTTCCAGCCGCTTACCGCCCATTGGAAAAACAGGAATAAAACAGAAATGAAAATAAGATCTATACACCTTAATTTCTCTATCATAAGCTTTGCACGGGTAGCATATCTGATCGTTATCAATATAATTACCTATTCTGGCGAACCTTATTCCAAAAATATAAAGCATTTAATTTTTTTAGTAACTTAAACAAATCCCCGTTTGTCACTAAATTACTCTATTTTATCATTTCCGGAACAGATTCCCTAACGTCCCTCCCTCATAATAATCTCTTCCCCTTTTTCCAACACCTCATCCCGTCCATCTATCACACCCCGGATAGTCGGCTTTATCCGATAATCGATTTTTACGCCTGCACGCTGAGCATTGACGCCATCCGGATAATAAACACCCAAACCAGAGAGATAAGTGCTAATACCAGGCAAAGCGATCTCAGAGATATTGCCATCTGCCCCGGAAGTAGTACTGCCGATAACAACTACATTAGGCGCAGACTGAAAAGCCATCGTAACAAACTCGGCATTGCTTTGCGTCATCGAATTTACGATCACCACCACTTTCCCTTTATAATAATCCGTTGTTCCATTACCCGTCTTTTCACCGGGAATATAAATAAACAAACCAGGATGCTGAACCGAAGCCTGTGTAAACTTTATAAAATCAGAACTCCCGGGTTTAAAAAAGCTACCCAAAGTGGCGTGCATCTCATCAGAAGGATAGCAACGCATATCTATGATAATACCCTTCGTTTTTTCAAACCGTTTCTTCATGCTGTCCAAATCTGCATTCTTATACCTGCCGGCGAAAACATATCCAATATCTTTATTGATCAAAGAATAACCGGGAGATCCGGCATCCGGGTGAAAATCATACCCATAAAAATCCATCGTAGCAAGAGGGGCGGCCTGCTGATTGATCAGGAAAGTTTTTTTACCCCGGATCAATTTAAAGGTAAACAAGGCATTTTTGCTTCTCAGCAGGTACATCCCCGGCATATCCCTAAGCACAACTTCTTTATTGGAGGCCGGCACTAGAAGTAAATACTTTTTCACCAGCTGTCTTACAGACAACCCATTGATGGATACTATGACATCTCCGGTTTTAAAGTTATCCTTTACCTGTAAAGTATCTTTGTAATAGCCCGTCACCACCAGTTTATCCTCGATAAATTTGGCTTGAAACGGCACCCTGAAATTCCCTATATGCTTCTCCCAAACAGCACTGGAAAGAAATGAATGCGTGTCATGTGTGGTAACTATTAATTTCACCATAGCGTCGATATAATCAGTACTGTCCTTCGCGTGAATAACCAGCGGTATGAAGCGTCCCAGCACCTGCTCCCATCCTTCCGGGATCAGCTTACGGTTAGGCGAGAAATACTGTATCACATTCCAATAGCGATATAAAGCCAGTAATCTGTATCCCGCATCCGGATAGGCTTTTTTGCTATAGGCTAATTCATGTTTAAATACAGGATTCATGCCCCCAACCTCTACATAGAAATTTTTTGCATTGTTGCTATTATCACGTAGGTAGGTCAATTTACCGATCAGGGAAGCTGATAAAACAGCATTGGTAAATAAATCCCCATAATCCGGCATAAGCGCTACGTCTTTCATTTGTGAGAGGGGCATGCAGTCCGTACAAAGAGCAGGTTTACCCAGCTTATCCACCCAGTCTTCCATGACAGCTGAAAACCGTTCGTCAGTAGGACAATTTAATACCGCGGGCAAGATCCGGAAGAGTTCCGCATCCCAATTATAGTCGCCCTTTGCTATCGCCGGATGATGGTATTTCAGGAATCCCCATAATTCACCCAGTAACGTCAAATACTTAGAACTCCTGTTATCGACAACAATGGTCGGCACGCCGGAGGAGGTTGAAAAAGCAGTATCTTTTAATGCCCGGTAACCCGGCGACGTCTTTAGGGCAGCCTGATCTATCGGAAGATCATCCACATACAGCCTTACGCTGTCAAGCCACATTTTACCCTTCCCCGCCAATAGACCGCCGACATTGATAGTTACCGCCTCATCCCCGTCATAAGGCACCTGTATCATATATTCCTTCCAGGGAGTAGTACCGGTAATCCCTGTTTTCTCCATATTGTCAAACCCAAGGACCTGACCATTTGCCCCGTCGATACGTACCCAGATACCCGCCCACCCCGTAACATTTTCCGTTTTTATGGTACCAACAAGCATGATTGTTTTACCCTCGTATCGCCGATGAATGGGGAAATTAATGGCCCCATAACTTGCCTGGCTCTTCCCGGAAGAAATAGAATACTTACCCTGCATTTTTACAAGGCTATCCAGTTTAACGTCATAAGTATTCTGACCGCCAAAGGTTAAATCCCATCCTTCCGGCCTGGCTGTATTAGTTAACGCTTCGAAATTTCCATTAAAAAGTATCTGTGCCGGACCGGCAAAACAGGATAAGATCAGGGAGATAATAAAAAGGACTCTCATAACGGGTAAGTAAGGTTTATTAAATAGTGTCTAACCCGAAAATAATCCTAATATAAATCCCCCATCATCCATTTAACCATATCCTAACAAATCCGGCAATAACGCCGACGCTAAGGCAAGTTGTTAATTCCCCCTTCACTCATTATCTTTGGCCCTAATCTTAACCCCCTTATATGCGCCCTGTCTATTTCTATTTTGTAATTTTGTCGTTCTCCGTCCTATCCTGTGTCAGCGCCGGGAAATTCAAAGCCGTGCAGCAAGAGGCCCAAAAAAACGACTCCCTGTATATATGGTCACAGCGCACCTTAAAAACCTGCCAGGATGCCAACGATGACCTGAACAAACAGAAATCATCGCTGAAGAACGAGGCGAATGAGCTGAACCTGGAATTAACCGCCTCTAAAGAAAATAACACGCAATTGAGAAAGCAGCTGCAGAGCCTCTCGGCCCTCAGCAGCGCCCAGGCCGAGAGCATAAAGAAATCGATGGATAACATGGGCGCTACGGATATTTATCTCCGGAACCTGCAATCCGCCCTCAAGCACCGTGATTCGGTCAACCTGGTCGTAATAATGGATCTGAAAGCGTCCCTCGGCAGCTTTGGAGACCAGGATGTCAAAATCAAGATCGAGAAAGGCATAGTCTATGTCGACCTTTCCGATACCTTGTTGTTCAGCAGCGATAGCAATAGCTATACAGTTTCTGGTAAGGCAAAAGCCGTATTAGGCAGGCTGGCAAGAGTATTGAACGATCAGCCCGATATTGAGCTCATGGTCGAGGGGCATACGGACAGTATTTCATATCCGCAGGACATATTGCTGGACAATTGGGATCTCAGCGCCAAGCGGGCAACCTCCCTGGTCCGGATACTGCAGAATGACTACAATATATCTCCTGTACGTATGACAGCTGCCGGCCGCAGCGAATATATCACCGTCAGCGGCAATGATATACCGGAAGGACGGGCCGCCAATCGCCGCACCCGGATTGTCATTCTACCGCAGCTGGATCAGTTGTTAAGGCTGCTGGAACGCAGACGGGGGCAGGAGGCGCCGCCATTATGAAGTATTTACCTTTTCTCGATGGAAAATATTCCACTGCCCCCGGATTAATTACAATGGCGAAAGCTAGTGAAATGGATCAGGCCACCTTCCAGCTGGATGATCAATATGATCTATGCCTTAGCAATAAGTTGGATTGCCGTAAAGAGGATATCCATAAATATTACCTTGAAAAAGATTTATATCCGGATACGCTTATAAATGCCAATAAGTTCCTTGCCGGGCAGTTGGTGAAAGAACACCCTGCAGATTTTGCATTGACCGGGCAGGATCGGCATTATACCTTTCACAATAAAAGAACAGGCGAAATCCTGGAATGGAAGAATGATTGGATATCCATTGAGCACGGGACTTATGTTTCTCTCTTTGATGCATTATCCAGCCAGGTGCAAGAAGATATTGCCATATGTCAGCTTGAAAACGAAAAAGACTGGCTCGCCGCCATTCATTTATCAGCCCCCAACCATTGGCCTCCTGCTGAGAAGATCGGGAAGCCGTTCGGTGCCATACATTCGGTTGTTCCCGGTATGGAAAAGCTAAACGAACAGTACTTCAGGATGTTGGTCACATTAGTACAGAAAGGTCCATTCATCCGGTTTGCCTGGGGCATCTCAACAGACACCCGGTTAAACCACCATCCTATACCGCCCCCGGGTATTGACCCTATCAATTGGCAGGGCAGGAGTATTGAAGACAATGATAGTAAAATATATCTGCGTGTCGAACGCCAGGTTATTAACGGCATTCCGGCCTGCAATGCTTTTATTTTTACTATCCGCACTTATTTTTACGACATCGACGAATTACAGGCGGATGAAAAGAAGGCATTGCTGATGGCGGTGGAAAGCATGTCGCCATCCTCCCTTGAATACAAGGGCCTAACCAACAAAACAGATATCTTGAGAAAGAGGCTGCTGTCCATCTGACTCCATACTGTCACTCATTTATATTTTCAGCAAAATGTAACGACTTTAGATATCTTTGCAACTCATGGAATCCTATTTTGAATTTAACTACAAGAAGTTCGGGATCGTAAAAATTGACAAGGTCAATTTGAATTCCATAAATAGCGCCCAATACGCAACCTATATTAAGGTACTATATCTTCCGGCGGGCTATACGCTTACCATAGACTTCAGGCAATTCGTGACAAAAAAGAGCAGCCTCTTTTTTATAAACTCCAATCAGTACCTGCAGCTGGAAAAGGTAGGAGCGCCCGGAGGCATCTTTATTTATTACAACCGTGATTTTTATTGTATCCAGATCCATGACGAGGAAGTAGCCTGCGATGGGCTGTTGTTTAATAATATTTACGGAATGCCGATGACCATACTCCCCGCCACGGAAGATGACTTTATTACAGATGCACTGGGAAACATCACCCGGGAACTCTCCGGACAGGAATCATCGCACGAAGAAATGATCCGGACTTATCTCAAACAAGTCATCATCCGGGCAACACGCGTCTGGAAGCAACAGCAATTAAAGGAACTAAAGACAGCCCCATCCGGAGATCTTGAATTTTTCAGGAATTTCAGCCGCCTGGTTGAAATACACTTCAGGGACAAGCATAGCGTAATGGATTACGCCGATCTGCTGGCGATAGCGCCCAAAACACTCTCTAAAAAATTCAACCGCCTTCGGCTGACACAGCCCAATGATATCATCAAAGACCGCATCTTATTGGAAGCCAAACGCCTGCTCGCCTACTCATCTCTGAGTATTAAAGAAATCGCCTACAACCTGGGCTACGACGACCCCGCCTATTTCAACCGGCTATTCAGCAATAAACTGGAATATACCCCCACCACCTTCCGAAAAAAGTTCAATTCTTCCCTCCCGGGGAAAAAAGTACAATTTTAATCCCCTTTTTGCCATTGATAACGGCCTTCGTGCGCAGTAGCTTTGCCCTATCAAATCATTAGAAAATACTTTTATGAAAAAGATCTTCCACGGGTATCTTGCCTTCGCACTCATCTTATTATTTAACGTAAACACTCTTTCTCTTATGGCACAAGCACAAAATGCTGTAAAAGTAGCAAACGACCCGCACATTTTGACCGATGTCCGTAGCTTCCTTAAAGCATTGAACAGCGGCGACGGTAAACCGATCGAACAACTCAGCCCCGCCGAAGCCCGCCAGGTATTGGTCGGCGCCCAAAAATCAGTTGCTGTGGATTATTCAGGTATCGATGAGACAGAAAAGACAATCACCCAGGACGGCATCACCGTTCCCATCCACATTGTAAAACCAAAAGACGCCAAAACGGGCGGTCCTGTCTTCCTGTTCTTCCATGGCGGAGGTTGGGTACTGGGCGACTACCCCACCCATCGGAGACTGGTCCGTGATCTGGTGGTCGGGAGCGGCGTAACCGCCATTTTCCCGGACTACACACCCTCTCCGGAAGCAAAATATCCAGTCGCTATCAATCAAGCCTATGCAGCTACAAAATGGGTGGCTGAAAATGGTCCAGCCATTGGCGTAGATGGGAAAAAACTGGCGGTGGTGGGCAACAGCGTAGGCGGCAATATGGCGGCAGTAGTCGCTCTGATGGCAAAGGATAAGAGAGGCCCGGAAATAAAATTACAGGTTTTACTCTGGCCCGTCACCAATGCCGGTTTTGAAACCGTTTCTTACCATGATTTTGCCAACGACCGCTTTTTAACAAGGAATATGATGATCTGGTTTTGGGACAACTATACCAACAGCCCTGCCGACAGAAGCCAGATTTATGCCTCACCCCTGCTCGCAACCAACGAACAATTGCAGCATCTGCCCCCCGCACTGGTGCAAACAGCAGAGAACGACGTATTGCGCGATGAAGGAGAAGCCTATGCCCGCAAGCTGGATGAAGCAGGTGTATCCGTAACCCTGACCCGCTACGAAGGATTGATCCATGACTATGGCCTGTTGAATCCGTTAGCACATGTCCCCGCGGTTAAAACAACTATCCTCCAGGCCGCAGTGGTGATCCGGGATGCGTTGAAATAACCGGCTTTACTAAGCCATCTTGCTGAGAATGCCCCATCCGGGGCATTCTCAGCTATTGAATTTGCAGAACGATCCGTCCGTTCTTCTTTTCTTTTTTCGATACCCGCTTTCCCTGCAGGTCATTCCAGGCTTCAGCAGCCTGCTGTATAGGATATACGGTCCCCATATTAATTTTCAGGGCGCCGCTGTCTATCAACCCGGCAAAATCATATCCCGGAATCCAGGGGAATTTCAGGGGAAAGACATTCCTGAAGACTCCCGCCGCTTTTCCGATATCGATATGGTTTACGGCCGTTGCATGAACTTTAACCAGCGCTTGCTCCGCTGAAGGTATTGGTGCAGGTATATCCTGGAAACGCAGCTCTTCGGCTGGTCCATAATTATTTAAAGCGATTGCTTTCATTGCTATTGATTAAACATGTTATAAAAACGTATTAACCCAGGTAATCCGGAGGGAAAAATTTCTGACCGTACTTTTCAACAACCGGCAGTAATTTTTTCACAACCTCCTCATCCATCGGTGGAGGGGGAAGGAAAGATCCAATGGCAACCGGCTTGCCTATTTCCATGAAAAACTCTTCCAGGCCGGAAGGAACGACGATACAAAGAATATGCGCTATCTGATCCGTCTTGTTCTTAAAACAATGCACTATCCCGCCTTTAGGGATACTGACAAATGCCCCCTTTTTAGCGATATATGTCGATGCTTCGGATTTCACCTCGATCTCGCCGTCGATTACAAAAAAGGATTCCTGGAAATTCGCATGTGAATGAGGTCCCGGACCACCATCGGGTGGTATGAGCATATCAATGGCGGCAAACGCGCCCCCCGTCTCTTTACCCGAGATAAGAATTCGATAAGTATCCCCGACTACGGACAGATTCTGTCCATCTTGTGGCCCTGTAATGATAGGAGCTGGTTTTGAATTTTCCATATTGCGAATTGATTAGTGAATGTCAAATTTCGCAGAGTTGCCCGGAATAAATAAAAATCCTTACCTTTTACCAGTATCCATCACTTATAAAAAGAAAAGTATATGACCATGGAGAAAGCCATTCTCGCAGGAGGTTGTTTCTGGGGGGTAGAGGATTTGATCCGCGCCCTCCCCGGTGTAAGCTCAACCGTTGTCGGATATACCGGTGGCGACGTGCCACACGCAACATATAGGAACCATGGGACACATGCCGAGGCTATAGAAGTCACATTCGACCCATCGATCCTGCCCTATCGGCAGCTGCTGGAGTTCTTCTTTCAGATCCATGATCCGACGACACGCAACAGACAGGGCAATGATAGAGGGTTATCCTATCGTTCGGCCATTTTCTATCTAACCGAAGAACAGAAAGAGACCGCCCAAAAGCTGATTGCCGAAATGACGGCTTCGAAACTATGGCCAGGACCTATAGTAACCGAGGTGGTGGCCGCCTCCGATTTTTGGAATGCAGAAGAAGAACACCAGAACTATTTACAAAAACACCCCTACGGGTATACCTGCCATTTTATACGACCAGATTGGAAACTTCTATGATCAAAAACTATCTACGTGTTGCTTTCCGCAATCTCTGGCGGCACAGAGGCTTTTCCCTGCTCAATATCATCGGGCTCACGGTGGGCATGACCGCCTTCTTTCTCATCTTCCTCTATGTCCGTTTCGAAGGGAGCTATGATTCCATGCACTCGAAGGCAGACAGGATCTATCGGATCGTGAGCGATGTGCGAACGCCGACCGAAACATTGCACTACAATACCCCGCCGGTACCGGCCGCGGTTTATATGGCAACGGAACTGCCGGAAGTGCAATCCGCGGTGAGGATCAGCCTGGGAGATAACTGGATGGTCATCCGCGGAGATCAGGTTTTCGAACAGGAAGATGTTGCGGCAGCTGACTCCACTTTCTTTGACATATTTGATTTCCCACTGCTCAAAGGCAATCCCCACACCGCGCTGAAAGAGCCATTCAGCATCGTTTTGACGGAAACGACGGCCAAAAAGTTCTTTGGCGATGCCGATCCGATGGGGCGGTCCCTTACCCTGACGCGGGATAAATTTCATGGGACCGTCACCGGCATCATGAAGGATATCCCGGAAAATTCCCATCTGAAGGTAAGCATGATAATGTCCAACACGACCTTTTCCCAGAAGCTGGATACGGCCATGGACCGACAGTGGGATAACTATGCCTGGAGCGCATACCTGCTGCTCAGGCCACGGACCAATGCTGCTCATCTCGAAGCAAAATTCCCGGCCTTTTTGGAGAAGATGGACGGCGCAGACATGCACCGAAGGAAAATGATCCCTACCCTCTTCCTGGAACCCCTCCGGGATATTTATCTCTACTCCACCCGGGACGGCTCCAAGACCGGTAATATCTCCAACGTATATATCTTTTCGATTATCGGAGCATTCATTCTGATCATCGCCTGCATCAATTTTATTAATCTGACGACGGCCCGGTCGGCCGAGCGGGCCAAAGAAGTGGGCATCCGCAAAGTGGTAGGGGCAGGAAAAGGCATGCTGGCCGCGCAGTTCATCGGGGAAAGCGTCATTCTCTGCGTGATCGCCTACGCCCTGGCAATTGTATTCGCCGCGTTGTTGCTGCCGGCCTTTAATCACCTCGCAGGAAAGACCATCAGCCCAGGCATTTTTTCCCAGCCCGGATCCCTGCTGATGCTACTGGGTATTGCAGTACTCATCGGTATCGCCGCCGGTGCATACCCGGCCTTTGTATTATCGTCGTTCCAGCCCGTTACCGTCCTGAAGGGGAAGTTCGTTACGGGCACCCGGGGAATCTTCCTGCGCAAGGCCCTCGTCGTCGTACAGTTCACCATTGCTACCGGTCTGATCATCGCTACCCTCGTCGTAAACAGCCAGCTTGGCTATATGCGCAGCCAGGACCTTGGCTTTTCCAGGAACCAGGAGATCGTCCTGGACGTCAGGGGCGATTCATCCAGGTACGCCTTCAAACAGGAGGTCTCCGCAATGCCTGGGGTCCTGTCAACCGCCCTTTCCAGCAACGTTCCTGGGACCGGGACCTTTAGTGGCGCTTGCCAGATCCAGAATATCAAAGGAGATATGCAAACAGCCAGTGTCAACGTATATCTCATAGATTTCGACTACCTCAAGCAGTTCCAGATCAGGATAGTCGCCGGACGGGCTTTTTCCAGGGAATTTCCCACCGACACGACCCAGGCGATGATCCTGAATGAGACGGCTGTCAGACAACTGGGCTATCTCTCTCCCGAACAGGCCATCGGCAAGCGGTTTGCCCAGTTCAACAATACCGGGACGATCGTCGGTGTGGTCAAAGACTTCCATTTCCGGTCACTCCAGGAAGTGATCAAACCACTCAGCATCCGGATGAGGCCCCAGGACTGCGACCTGCTGTCTGTCAATCTCGACGGCCATCACCTGCCGGCTACCATCGACGCGATAGAGCGCAAATGGAAACGGATGCTGCCCGACAAGCCTTTCAGCTATTTTTTCCTGGATGAATTTTTCGACAGGCAATACCGAAGCGAGGACCGCTTCGGCAAACTGTTCCTTTATTTTGCCGGTCTGGCCATTTTCATCAGTTGCCTTGGGCTTATGGGGCTGGCATCGTACAGTACCCTACAACGTACCAAAGAGATCGGCGTCCGCAAAGTCATCGGCGCCTCGGCAGGCGGTATCGTTTTGCTGCTCTCCAAAGACTTTCTCAAATTGGTTGGCTGGGCTTTTCTGATTGCAGCTCCTTTGTCCTGGTTTTTTATTAATGGATGGCTGCGGGGATTTGCCTACCGGATCCCTGTCTACTGGTGGATATTTGCGGTGGCAGGCCTGACGGCCTTCCTGATTGCTTTGTTGACCGTTAGTTTTCAGGCGATCCGGGCAGCACTGGCCAACCCGATTAAAAGTCTCAGATCTGAATAATCGCCCGCATTAGCTGGCCCTTCTAATATCAACCAACTTTTAAAGGTGGCCCAACAAGCTGCATGCCATGATCAGCCATGGCTTTTGCAATTTCTTCTTTAGCGGGCGGAGATGCCCACTTGTCTGTTACAGCAAAGAATTCTTCCATTTTTCCGGCGGGCAAATAGGAGACAACCGCTTTACCTTTTTCTGTTAATTGAATAAAAGCATGTGGAATATTTCTCGGGAGGAAAATCGTGTCGCCTGCCTTCATTTGATATTTTTCGTCACCTACCTGGAACAGGTATTCACCTTCAACCACATAACACCATTCGTCCTGGTATAGATGCGTATGTAGCGGTGGACCGCCATTCGGTGTTAACCCGATCTGTTCAAAAACGGCTAAATCATTTTCAGTATCCTTGCCTGAGATCTTAATGTCAAGCGTATTTTGGGTTATGCCCTTCATTTTGTAGTGGGTGCCAAATCTCGCCTCCCCTGAATTAACTTTAAATCCCGTGCCTGTCCGCCTGGTCGTTATTGATTTTATTTTGGTAAATGCCAGCAAAGGCGCTGTTGCCAATGTGGTTAGAACAAAGTTCCTGCGTTTCATAAAAGCTTAATTTTTCTGTTCAGTGACTTAATTCTACTGTTTCATTACTTTAACATTCTGGTTGTCATAGCGCAAAATGCAACTGCACCATGCCCTGCCCGCTGGAACGAAGTTAGTGACACCCTTTCACTTACCCGCGCCAACCACTCACCCATTCCTGTCAACCGCTCAATACTGCTGCCCAAAAAGGAGTTCCTCTTATTTCGTCTTACCCGCCTGGATCTCCAGATCGATCTCCACAGTGGGATAAATGTAATTTCTTTGTGTTGAGTCATTGTAGATAGTCATTCCCCATTGGGTGCGGTCAAGATTGAATGTTGCCACGGTTGTTAAACTGTCGCCGGTGATGCTGATCTTTGCAGGAAAAGATAGCTGATGGGTTTCCCCGATCATGGTGAAATCACCGGTTACCAGATAGTTGGCGCCCAGGACGGCAATACTATCGGGACCCGTATAGGGAGCAACCTTTGTAATATGAAATTTACTCTCGGGATAGACGGCAATATTGAAAAAATTGGCGCTTTTCAGATCGTTCAATAGTTGTTGCTTTAAAGGGTCCTGGAGGTCATAATCGACTATTGATGATATAGGTACGGTAAAATCTCCTCCTGTAACAGTTGTACCGGAAGTTGTCACGTTTCCGCTGAGGGCAAATGCCCCGATATGATGGTGATCGATCGCCGAACCCAGCCAGGCGATCTTTGAAGTAGTACTGTTAACCTCATACGTGGAGAGTGCCTGATCCGTTTTTTTACATGCGGACATTCCTGCGATCAGCAGTGCGAATGATACTATTTTTTTCATGGTTGCTATATTTTTGCTATTGTTTGCAATAGACAAAACTATAGACGATTTTCTTCGGACCATTCCACCAAATGGTGGATTTTACTCAATCAGTCCGTACTCCTTTGCCTTGATGATAGCTTCTGTCCTGTTAGCTACCTCCATTTTATGATAGATATTCAGGGTGTGTGTTTTTACGGTACTGGGGGAAATAAAAAGATGCCCGGATATGGCCCGGTTACTCAAACCCTTTGATAATAAGCTCAGGACGTCCAGCTCCCTGGCTGAAAGTGGGTCCAGCAAATAACTCGCAGGAGCCTTCTTAGTGATTTTATTAGCACCGGTTCGTACCCGGGAATTCTCTATGGCTTTGGCGATAAATACAGCCAATGTTTTCAAAATTTCCAGAGATTTTGGCCCATATGCATTCTTTTCCATGGTTCTTACGGAAAGCAGGCCAATAATATCATTATTGATCATTAAGGGAACATACATCAGCGAAGCCGGACTTATTCCTTGCAGTGGGGTAATGGCATGTGGCAGATACAGATGGTACTCCTTTTCATAATCATTGATCAGCAGTTCTGATTTATGTGAAAAAACCCAACCCGAAAACCGTTCCGGGCTATGCGCGTAAATAGAAAAATCAGGTAATTTCAGTTTGTTTTCCCGCGCGGCGGTATATTCGATATGCTCAGACAAAGGATTATATATCCCTATAGCAAAGGAATACGCATCCATCAGCTTATTCACATGCTCGTAGACGGTATCGATCATCTGTTCAATCGTAAATTCTGAAAGTATCGATGCTCCTATCCGGTTAAGTATCTTCAGGCTTACTATCAGTGCATCCTCATTCCTTTCTTTACCCGTCATTGATTAAATTTTGCTATAATTTACGAAAGAGATTTTGAATATAATTTTCCAACAGCCTCCATCCGCTCAATCAATCCCACCACCTGCTCAATCTATCCCTATCATTCTCCCCTGAACAGTACATTGCACCGCCGGTACGCCGGCGTCAATGAAAGGAAACTATATTTGGAGGAAACTAATCGGGGCCTTTAGCTGCTTTTTGCTGGCGCTCGCGGGTAACGGGCAAAGCACCCTTTGCCATTCTTCATTCAGTATCACAACAGCCAGCCCCGGTGTCATAGCGGTCAGCCAATCCAGTGTCGTGATCAATCCTGTCCCACCGGGGGCATTCAGTCAACTCTACAATACCGGTGGTTTTACCTGGGAAGCCTGGTTCAGGCTCAAGGCGCCCGTGATGAGTGGCGGTATCATCGTCAGCGTGGAAGATCCAACCCCTTTCCAGGATATTGTCTTGGGTTTCGGCTGGGGAAGTATACCCAATGCCCTTAGCTTCCATGTCTCAGACAACGGGGCCAACAATACGGTTATTACAGCCGAATCGCTGCAAACGTATACCCTTAACACCTGGTACCATGTAGCCGCCGTTTGTGATTATGCCGGTGCCAACGGTTCGGATATAGACATCGACGAAGTACGGTTCTGGAATACGGCGCGCACCACAACAGAGATCCAAAATAGCATGACACAGTGCCTTACCCTGCCTCAGGCCGGGCTGGTCGCCTGGTTCAAAGCCGACGAAGCCGGCGCCGACGGATCTTATATCTGGTATTGCGAATACTCCAAAAGAGGCAGCACCCAGCCCGGAAAATTGAAAGGGGTTATACTTCTTATTCGCTAGCCCCATTAGCAATATTGCTTCCGGGATCTTATTTCAAAAACGAATAGCCGATAGCAAACGAGATCCACTGCTTCCCCTGATAGATCCAGGTCTTTCCTACATCACTGGCAAAATCCCATCCCGTCACCACGCCGATATTAAAGCTGTTGAGCTGTGCTACTAACCCGGTGGCGATGGTCCACCCGGGGTGAACCCCCGCGCTGCGATCCGGCGTTCCACCGGAGGTAGTGGTATTGTCATTGACATTTATCAGGGTCAGTCCGGCGACAAACGGTAAGGTCAGAAAGAAGTTCTGTCTTTTGGAGATCCGTTTTTTTAGCCCGGCATAGGCCCCTATAGTCACATCCGTTGTCATGGTGAAGCTGTTGCCCTGTGTGGCAGGTCTTAATTTAAAGGGCACGGTCAGCTGCCCCGAGGAAAAGGCCACGCGATTCCATTTCCAGGCGGTGGAATACAGCGGCGTCTTTGTCAGCTGATCGAAATCTGATTTTTTTATCATCAGCAACAGACCGTTCTTTCCTGCAAGCGGTACTCTTTCCCAGTCGCCGGACTGGGTTACGTCTACAGCTTGGGCGGGCGGTTGCCGCTCACGCCAACTAGGGTCGTATTGAGCGCTATCATTTTTGCCGTTCCTATAAGCCGGATAGGTCAGGATAATATACCATTCATTGTTGATCTGTACAGAATCCCAGCCCAGATTGATGATAAACCCTGGTCTGTCGATGTAGAAGATCTGGGAATCGATGCATTTATAACGCATGTTCACCGAAAAGAAGTTGACCCTGGCGTTTTTGATCTCATAGTAATTAACGGTAGATGTAGGGTCGGAATCCGCCGGTGGAGGAGTATCCTGCTGAGAGCGTGCAGTAAGGGATAAGGTCAGCAGCGCAAAAATTAAAATCGTCGTATTTTTCATTGGATGAAGAGTTAAAATATGAACTTCCGCCCTTGAACGGGATCGTCATTGTACCAACACCTCCGTAGCCTGCCGGCCGATCAGCTTCCAAACCCCATTTCGCTTCATCCAGATATCCGTATATCTTCTCGTCACCGTCTTCCCCAAATGATTCGCATTGTCCTTGGGCACCACCACTTCCTTTCCCATCGACATCGCGATATTTTCCACGATGACGATCTTTTCGGTCACCACGTCATAGCTGGAATACGAGATCTGAAGAGCGCGCGTAAATTGTTTGACCATCGCCAGCGTTGCGACGTGGTTGGCAGGATTGTTCACGACCGCCTCCGGCGCAAAAAAATTAAAAAAGGCGGCAGTGTCGCCTTTCAGAACCGCCGTCTTCATCCGCTCTTCCAGGTCTTTAATAACGGTAGTATCCGAAGCCTGCGCCTGCACGCTAAAACGGCCGAGAACCAACACAAAAAAGAATAGTTTACGCATAGATTAAAGGTGTTTTGTCAAAGGTAATCACAACCGGAAACACATCCCTGTTAACCGCTCATCCATTCCTGTCAACCACTCAATACATTCTTTCCAAAGCGACTACCTGTCCTAATTTCCCAACCTGTTCAGCAGTAGCCATCCACAAACACTGAAATTTATGATCTTGAAATAGTTGGGAAAATAATGGTAAATTTAAAAATGCGGTATTGGTGCTGGCTCATATTATTTCTATCGGCAAGGATGACCGAAATACAGGCCCAACCCACCAATGCCAAAGAGCTCCCCGCTAAATACAATATCCGCAACATCGATAACAACAATGGCTTGAACAGCAATGATGTTTACGCCATTACCCAGGACAGGAAAGGCTACATCTGGATCGGAACGGAAAAAGGTCTGCAGCGTTATGACGGTTTACGGTTCAAGGATTGTTTTACCGCCGCCGGCAACATAGGTTCACAGATAGTCTATTTCCTGTATCCGGACGATACGCAAGGCAGGATCTGGTATGACCAACCCGATAGACGCCTGCGACAATGGAGTTCTTTGACCAATGTATCGATAGAGATATCGCCGGGAGACCTGGTTCCCGACAATGCCGGCGCACAATACCGGGATTGGAACAAGAAGAACTGGACCATCGCGCACTATTGGCTGGACAGCAACCGGCAGGATGGCGACCGACAAGGCATCGCCCTGCTGAAAGAACCCGGCGATAGCCGGTATCGTCAGATCTCGTTTATCAAAGATGAACGACGACGCCAAACCTGGTTAATGGACTCCGCTTATGGATTGTTACTGCTAAACGATAACGACAGTACCCTCTCTTCCCCGGCATTCAATCCGGGGAACGATCCCTTGCTGGCCGCGTTAAAGACGAAGTCTCCTTTTTTCCGCAAAATAGCTACGGACCGGCACGGTAATATCTGGTTGTTAAGCTGGTCTGAACTGTTTTATCGCTACGATCGTTCGGCTCAAAAATTGTTCACCTATTCGCTGGCCTCGATCCTGGAGCAGGAAGGCAACCAGCCCACACTTCCCAGTTGGGTATCCGATATGCTCGTAGACGACCATGGCATCTTATGGCTGGCCACTGCCAAGGCCGGTCTGCTGCAATACGATTTCACGACGAACGGCTTTCACTACCTTCTAAGGCAGCCCGGCAACAACCTGGCCCTGCAATACAATCACCAGATCAACACCCTTTTCCAGGACAGGGAAGAGAATATCTGGCTCGGTACGGATAAAGGCATCTGCATTTTCAATCCCTACCGGCAATATTTCAGCACGCTCAGCAACCAGGATACCGGCAAGCCTTCCAGGGCGGTGAATGAAATAGTCAGCGCGCTACTCACCGCAAAAAAAGAGCTTTGGGTAGGCAGTTGGGGCGGAGGCATCAGCATATACGACACCGCTTTTCATCTCAAAAAAAAAGTTTTTTTCAACGGTCTACATGACGAGAACCAGGTATGGAGCTTCGTCGAGCAGGATGATGGAATACTATGGGCAGGTTGTCAGCACGGTTACCTGCATATCATCGATCCGGCCGGCCGCGTTCTAAAGACTATCCATCCGCCCGAAACGGAAGGCCGCACGATCAAATGCATGGCAAAAGACCGGGGAGGGAACACCCTACTCGGTTTGCACGACGGCAGGATCATCGTTTTCGACAAGCAACATGCGGGATTTATTACCTACAATAAAGCAGCCCAACCCGCTTCCATCAGGCTCTCCTCCATCCAGACCCTCTATGTCGACGACTCCCGAACATGCTGGGCCGGCACCGGGAACGGCCTCGGAGAATACGACCTCCAAAAAAAATGCTTCGTTGCCGTTTATCATCCCTATGCGGGGAGTGACGTGCGATGTTGGGGCATCAATCGCTATAATGATTCGTTACTCATCGTCGGGACGGAGAATTATGGCCTCTATTTTTTTAACCGGCGGACAAAGGTCTTCAGCAGGGTCCCTGTCAACGAGGAACAGCCCCACTGGTCCGTCTATGCGGTGGAAACGGATACACGGGGCAAAATATGGTTCAGCACCGATTATACCATCGGCAATTATGATCCTGCAAATAAGAAAGCGTTCGTCTGTCAGCCGGAAAAAGGGATGATCAATACTTCGTTCAGCGGTTGCTCTTTCCTGCATTCGCCTGCGGGGAAATGGATCACCTGGACCAGCGCTGAGATCGTGGCCTTCCTTCCGGACCAGATCGACGCCGTCCGGAAAAGGGCCGGGCCAGTCACTATCACGGGCTTTAGGGTCTTCTCCAATCCCCTGTTCATCGACTCCCTTATCGCCCGCCAAAATCCGGTTAGGCTATCCTATATGGAGAACTTCATCGGGATAGAGTTTTCCAACCTGCAATACTCCGATATCCAACGGACAAAATATTACTATCGGCTGGAGGGCGTCGATCCGGACTGGGTGTACGGCGGAACGCGCGGGTCTGCCGGCTATACCAACCTGTCGCCGGGTGACTATACCTTCCGGGTACGGATGGAGAACAGCGGCAGCGACGGGGATATCACCACCCTGCCGATCCACATCGCGGCGCCGTTCTGGGCTACGGTATGGTTCCGGACGCTTGTCGTGGCGGCGACGGCAGCCCTCATCCTGCTATTGGTCCGGTGGTATAACCGGAGCCTGCGGCAGGAAGCCAGTATGAAACAACAGATCGCCACAACGGAGATGATGGCCTTACGGGCGCAGATGAACCCCCATTTCATTTTCAACTGTATCAACAGCATCGATGCCCTCATCCAATCCAACGATAAATACCAGGCAACGGTCTATCTGAATAAATTTGCCCGGCTCATCCGTAATATCCTGGACAGCTCGAAACAAAATACGATAAGCCTTGCCCACGATCTGGAGACCCTGCAGTTGTATATCGATCTGGAACTTTTCCGCAACGAAAACAAATTCACGGCCGATATACAGATCGGGGACAACCTGCTGGAGGAAGATTGCCGGGTACCGCCATTGATCGTACAGCCCTATGTAGAAAATGCGATCCTGCATGGACTGCGGCAAAGGGAAGGGAGCAACGGCAGGCTAACCATTGTCGTCAGCAAAAAGGACGAACACCTTATTTATCTCATCGAAGACAACGGTGTTGGACGAGCCGCCGCAGGCAGCCGGCCCCGGCATCGCTCTTACGGCATGGAACTGAGCCGCGACAGGGTGAATCTTTTCAATGGGGAAGAAAGCATACCCGTTATCATAACAGACCTGGTGCAGGACGGGATTCCGGTCGGAACCCGCGTCCGGGTCTCGCTAAAAATCTTTTAGCCTTTTGTTTCCCAAATTTTCTTTAATTGTTTTTTACAGGAATTATCTCATTCAGGCAATTGATCGGGTGCAGACAATTGTTGCGCCCTACTTTCCAACTCTTTTTTGTAGATGTTCTGGATACCGTGCGCCCTGAACTTCTATCGTTGAAAAAGCGCTTTCGATTTCACCAAGATCCTCAGGCGTCAGACTTAGCGATTCAGCCTTCAGATTTTCTTCCAGACGATGAATTTTTGTGGTACCGGGAATAGGAACGATCCAGGGTTTTTGTGCCAATACCCAAGCCAGCGCGATCTGTGCGGGTGTTGCATTTTTCTTCCGGGCAAACTCGGTTAGCTTATCCACCACTACCTGGTTTGCCTTCCTGTTCTCCTCGCCAAAACGGGGAACGATATTGCGGAAATCTGTTTTATCGAACTTCGTATTCTCATTAATAGCGCCAGTCAGAAAACCTTTTCCAAGAGGACTGAACGGAACAAATCCGATTCCCAATTCCTCCAGGGTCGGTAAGATCTCCTTTTCCGGTTCACGCCACCACAAAGAATATTCACTTTGAAGTGCGGCAACGGGTTGTACTGCATGGGCACGCCTGATGCTTTGCGCGCCCGCTTCCGACATGCCGAAATACTTCACTTTGCCTTCACTGATCAGGTCTTTTACAGTGCCTGCGACATCCTCGATGGGCACATTGGGATCAACGCGGTGCTGATACAACAGGTCAATACGGTCTGTTCTTAGGCGCTTCAGCGCAGCTTCTGCAACATTACGGATATTTTCGGGTCGACTGTTCATGCCCAACTCTGTCTTTCCCTGCTCAAAACCGAATTTAGTGGCTATCACCACCTGGTCACGGATGGGAGCAAGGGCTTCACCGAGCAGATCTTCATTCTTGAATGGGCCGTAAGCCTCGGCGGAATCAAAAAAAGTGACCCCTAGTTCGAAAGCTCTGCGAATTAATTTAATGGCGTCTTCCTTATTGGTTTCAGGGCCGTAGCCAAAGCTCAAACCCATGCAGCCCAGACCCAGTGCAGACACTTCGAGGCTACTAACACCTAATTTCCTGTATTTCATTGTTTTATCGTTTATTTTGTAGAAATAAAGTAATATTTCGCCAAAGAGGCTCAAATATTCTATTCAAATTCCTGGCGCAAAGGTCGAGGTGATTATCGGGCTGACCGGTATACCAGTTACTGAATTATCTACCAAAATCACTGATTTGACCGGATATATGCACTATGCCAAAATTGAAGCGGTAATTTTGTATCATAAATAGTAAACAATGGATGAAATAGTAAAGCTGGAGAGCGTGGCCCAGTATAATGCCCTGAGAGGAGTGGAAACATTGCATCCACTGGTAACTGTTTTGGACTTATCGAAGGCCAGGCCAATGCCAGCGGCAAAATTCAACTTCGGGTTGTATGCGGTGTATTTAAAAGAAATAAAATGCGGTGAGCTGAAGTACGGACGCAGTCATTACGACTACCAGGAAGGAACGTTGCTATTTATCGCACCGGGACAGGTATTAGGTGTCGAACCTAATGTGAAAACTTTTCCAGCTAAAGGCTGGGCCTTACTATTTCATCCGGATCTCATCAAAGGCACTTCGCTGGGTAAACACATTCAGGATTACTCATTCTTTTCCTATGAAGTCAACGAGGCGTTACACCTTTCGGAAAGAGAGCGTCAACTAGCCCTGGATTGTTTTGCAAAGATTGAGTATGAATTACAGCAGTCGATTGATAAGCATAGCAAAACGTTAATTGCTTCAAATATTGAATTATTCCTGAATTATTGTAGTCGTTTTTACGATAGACAATTTATCACTCGCGACAATGTGCATAAAGGCATACTGGAAAAGTTTGAAAATTTGTTGAACGACTATTTTCAATCCGACAAACCGCAAATCTTAGGCTTGCCATCGGTTACTTACTGCGCCACTGAGTTGCATCTATCCACCAACTATTTTGGTGATTTAATCAAGAAAGAGACCGGCAAATCTGCACAAGATTATATCCAATTTAAATTAATTGCAAAAGCCAAAGAAAAGATATTTGAGCCGGATAAATCGGTAGGTCAAATCGCCTATGAGCTCGGATTTAAATATCCTCAGCATTTTACACGATTGTTTAAACAGCGTGTCGGATATACCCCCAACGAATACCGGGCGTTAAATTAGTAGTGAAGCAACCAAATGGCAACAGCCTCTTGTAGGAATAAGAGGCTGTTGCCAGGTAAGCTTATCCTTGTTATTGCGCAATTAACGTCCACTGCTGGTTATAGCTTGAATTGCTATACCATTGCTGCATCGATGAACCATTGGTGGTTTGACCACCCGTATCGAGACATTTACCGGTAGCGAGGTCAACTACTTTATAATAACCGCTTCCAACAGAAACAAGTGTCCACCGCTGGCTGTTGTTACTGCTTAAGGTCCGTTGAAGAACAACAGAACCATCGGTGGTATTGCTGCCTACATCAAGGCAATTCTTTCCGGTAGCGCAGCTTAATGTATAATAGCCCGCGGTATAGCTCACATTCCATTGCTGATTGGCGCTCGTACCACTCGCCCATTGAGCTACAGCTACACTATCCGCCGTGCTACCCAGGTTATCGAGCATAAGACCGCTGGCCCGGTTCTGCAGCTTATATCTTCCATCAGCAATTGGCCCCTGCCATTTTGGTGAGGCAGTAAGCCCCCACGCCCACCTGTACATGTTGGCACAACCCGGATTGACTTCCACAAGATTATTATTGGCCACGTACCAACGATAAGTATCGATATCGTTTACGCCGGACCAGGCAATCGACCCAATGGAATTGTCTTTTGAATAGGCCAGGCCCCCTGTTAAGAATGCCTGATCTACATATACTCCCGTATCCCATTGCCACCAGAAACTAATATTCCGATAGGTTTCAACACCTATTTCCGTAATGATAGTTCTGGAAGCGTATGATCCCGTTCTGGCCGATACGATGTTATAGTAACTCGACCATACATTATAGGATCCATAAAACCACCAATAGCAATGAAGCCCAAGATATTGGCTGGTTAACCGGCTATCAGCCCCTACCGCGGTTACATCGGCGGCATATCCCGTACCATCTAAAATACATTTCCCGGAAGCAGAGCTTAGCTTGGTCAGAAAATTTGCATACAAATTGCACAAGTCAGTACTGGAATAATCCACCGGCTCGTTGATGACTTCATACAATACGGCAGCATTGCTTTTGTATACCGTATCCACTGCTTTCCACATCGTATACCATTGCGTGGTGTCGGGTACATGATGTACGCTGATAGGCCAATAGCAAAGGACAACATTGCACCCGTTGCTTACAATCGCGTTGATGGCCGCCTGGTATACGGGCCAATAAGACGTGTTGCTTGCCGTCAAAGGGGTTATCGGCATTCGGACAGTCGTGCCACCGCTGGCCTTTAATGAATCAGAGATACGCTTTCCAACAGCAGCCGCGGCCATGGCCGTCGTTGTCGAGGTCAATCCGCTGGGCGTAACGACCCTCCCGGAGGCATCGTTCCCATTGGGATCTGCCCAGTTAATTCCCCGCAAAGAATTCGTGTTCGTAAGCAGGCTCCTGGGGGAAGTGGAACCCGGATTGGTCTGCGTTTTTAGTGAAACTGTTTCTTTTCTGGAACAGCCGGCTAATAATACGAGACAGCAAATTACCTGAATAAGAGGATTTTTTTTCATATGACTGTGGTTTGATGACTTAATAGCCTGGATTGTTTGGAAGCAAATTCTTATTTATATCTATATCCGATTGAGGAATAGGCCATAACCACCCTTTTGAAGCATCAAAAGTCCTCGTTTCCTTTTTGACCTGGCTAAATGTCCATGTTGCCGAACTGGAAGGGTTTGACAGCAAGGATTTATCATAGCCATATACATCATGCACCAGCGTAGCGTCCTGCCATCTTAACATATCGGCATAACGCGTCCCTTCATTATAAAATTCTACCCTCCTTTCGTGACGCACGATAGCCCTGAGCTGAGTCTGACTCAACCCTGATCCCTCCACAGATTCCACTGTTGGCATACTTACCCTGGCTCTGACTTTATCGATCAACGTATAAATTTCCTGATCTGTACTCCCGGATTCGATCAGCGCTTCTGCACGCATCAGGTAAATATCTGCATAACGCATCAGGATCGTGTTAAGAGCATCATTATTAACATCTGCGATACCAAGACTGGCATATTTGCGCGGCCGGGCGCCGCAAGGCACCTGGTCAAGAGCAGGTATGAAGGTGGATGAACCGAATTGCGAGCCCGGCAATACTACCGATGCGGCTAACCGCGGATCACGATTCGTAAAAGGATCCTGTGCATTATAACCTGAGGATGCATTGTCAATAGGCAATCCATTCGTCATGTAATAAGAGTTGATCATATCGGAGGTAACATTCCCTGTGGGCCAGCTGCTAAGCGACAAAGCTGCCGACGGCCATGGTTGAGCTTGCGTTGTAAGGATATATTGAATATCAAAAATAACTTCTATATTGTCTTCGTGGGATTCATCGAATGTGTTTGCATAGTCGGTATATAAATCGTATACTTTCAGGTTGATGACATCCAGGGCTGCCTGCGCAGCATCGGCCCATTTTTTGTTATAAAGCAAAACCTTTGCTTTATAAGCAAGGGCGGCTCCCTGGGTTGCACGCCCTACATCCGATCCCGAATAAGAAGTAGGCAGGGCGGAAGCGGCAGCCGTAAAGTCTGCAAGAATCTGCGTAAGCACGTCAGCTTTGGCAGTTCTCGACACATAAGCGTCCGACAATGCCAGCACTTTCGTAATAAGGGGTACATCCCCGAAATAAGTGGTCAGGTCGGTATAGGCATACCCCCTCAGAAATTTAGCTTCGGCAGACATGGCCGTTTTGACGGCATCACTTACGGTAGCAGTGCTTATGTCCTGCAAAAATTCGTTTGCCCTGGCGATAATGGTATAATCCTGCGTCCATTTGGCGCCGGGCCCCCAACTCGACGAGTTGGTAAGCCATTCGCCAATTTCTTTTGATCCCTGCCAGGAGTCCTGGCAATACCCATTATCGGACATAAAATCGTACTGATAAAAATGGGAGGGAGTCGCATTGGGCTGAATAGCATTGTAAATTCCTATCAGGGCCATTTTACACTGTGCCTCATTCTGATAGAACGTAGCAGGAGACAGCGTGTCCTTTGGCGTTTTATTTAAAAGATCCTTTTTACAACCCGATAAAGACAATACAGAAAGGAAAAGAATAATTTTATGTATATTTTTCATGACCAGCTTTTTAAAAGTTAACATTTACACCCATCGTCATTACGCGAACTTGCGGGAAGGCCTCAGCCCTGACCTGATCGGTGGTCTGCTCCGGATCAAAACCTTTGAATTTCGTAATGGTAAAGGCATTTTGTATATTTCCATAAAGCCGGAGGGATTTGATGCCAGCCCTGGAAAGGATTGTTGGGCTTATGGAGTAGCCTAATTCGATGTTCTTCATACGTAAATAGGAAGCATTCTCCATGTAAAAAGACGAATGAATACCGTTCCGAACGCCATCTAAGGTCAGCCGGGGTAAAGTATTGGAGGGGTGCTCAGGTGTCCATCTTCCCTTCCACCAGGAGCCCATATTGGCAAAACCGCTGAAAGGACTGGCGATCTCATAGTAAGTATACCCCTGAATGCCCTGAACCCCTTGTAAGAATATCCCCAAATCAAACCCTTTCCATTCTACATTAAAGTTGAAGGCATAGGTCAGATCAGGAAATTGGTTTCCTATTATTTCCCGGTCATTATTCATGTCAACGATATTATCCTTGCCCAGGTCCTTATACTTGATGTCCCCGGGTTGTGCGGTAAAGTTGGCTACCTGGACTACTCCTGGTTTTATCGTGTATGTACGATTGGCATATGCAATTGACGGATCGCTGTTATTTTGCCAGGTGAAATCCGAGATTTGGTAAATTCCGTCCATTTTGTATCCGTAAAACGAATTGATAGCGGCGCCTACTTTTATAGCTTTAGGAGAGGTAAGCTGCTCAGCGACATTCATCTTCGTTATTTTATTTACGATATGAGAAGCATTGACAGTTGCTCTTAATTTGATACCATTCGAAAATTCTGTTCTGTAGGTTACAGAAGCTTCAATACCCTTATTCTGCACCTCACCTGCATTGGCATATGGGGCACCTTCAGCCATCGTAAGTGGTATTTGTTGGATCAGCAATAAGTTCTTGGTTCTCTTGTCAAAATAGTCCGCGGTAATTTCAAAATTATTTTTGAAAACGATATCTGTACCAAAGTCCAGCTGCTGCGCGGTTTCCCAGGTCAACTGCTTATTGGTCATCTGAGTGATAGCCACTCCGGAATATAAGGTGCCGCCAAGCGAGTAGTTCTGCCCCGATGTTAAAACATCACTTCCGTTGTAGAACGTATTAATATTTTGATTGCCCAATCGACCCCACGAAGCACGAAGCTTAAGATGGTTCAGCCAGCTCAGGCTTTCCATAAATCTTTCCTTTGATATCACCCAGCCTCCGGAAAAAGAAGGGAAAGTGCCCCACTGGTGCCCCTGGGCAAACCGGGATGAGCCGTCTCTTCTGATATTTGCTTCAAACAGGTATTTTCCGTTGAATCCATAATTCAGGCGTCCAAAGTAGGAACGCAATCCAAGATCGTAGCTTCCTGCATTATTTGTTTGGGTAGAAGGGTCTCCCAGACTGAGCACCCGTTGCGTGTTATTAACAAAGTTAGAACGGTAGCCACTTTCCCAATCATACTTGAATTCCTCTTCGGAATAACCCCCGAGTACACCGATCTCGTGTTTGCCGAATGATTTGTTATACTTCAATAGGGAAGTCAACATAGTTTGAACATCTGTGTGATTGGTGACAGTTAAATTTGAAACCAGATTGGTGGTAGTCCCGCTTTCGTTATACAATGCCACATTCGCATGAAAAGCATTTGCCTTTGTAAATGTTACATTATATCCATAGGTAACCTGGGCGCTTAAACCAGGCAGGATCTTATATTCACCTTCTGCCTGTCCGCTGAAATTGTAACGGTTTGTCAGCGACGTGCTACCTTCTTTAATTTCACCATAGAAGTTTCGCTCTCCATTAACGGATACCCATTGTCCCGCCGCATTTTGCAAAGGATGAATAGGCGCCAATGTTGAGTACCACTCGGCACTCCACAGATCCGTTGGTTCATTTTTCGTCCCAAGATTACCGGCTAGCTTTCCTGAAATTCTCAACCTTTTATCTTTTAAGAAATACGCATCGATATTTGACCGGAAATCCGTTTTCTTATAACCAGTCCCTACCAAAACGCCATCCTGATTCAAATGGCCAAGCATAAATGCATAGTTAATATTGTCACTTCCGCCTGTGAGACTGAGCCGGTGATTTTGAATATTCGCCTTTCCATAATACACTTTAAAATAATCGATGTCAGGATACATGACATTATTATGGGCTGCATATTTCGCAATGGTAGAGTCGGCATATATGGTGGTGCCTCCTGAATTTATAGATGCCTCATTATAAAGCGTCGTATAATCTACGGAGTTCAGGACATGTGGCAACCTGGTTGGATCCTGCCTGCCAATATAGGCGTTATAATTAATCCGTAAAGTGCCGGCGGTGCCTTTTCTGGTAGTAATCAGAATTACGCCATTGGCGGCCCTGCTGCCATAAATAGAAGAGGAAGCGGCATCTTTCAACACAGAGATGGATTGAATGTCGACAGGATTGACATCGGTCATACTTCCCGGGAATCCATCAATTAATACCAAGGGGGTATTATCACCGAATGTGCCTACACCGCGTATGTCAATTACGGCGCCATCATCTCCGGGCTTTCCTGAACTTTGCAGCGCATATACGCCTGAAACGGTCCCCTGCAAAGCCTGGCCCGTATTGGTCAATGGCCGGGTTGCCATATCGTCCATTTTAACGACTCCGACCGATCCGGTTAAATTCGCCTTCTTTTGCGTACCATAGCCTACTACTACTACATCGCTCATGGAAGCCTTGAGTTCGCTTAAAACTACGGAGATGTCGGAAGTTTTCGTAACCTTTACTTCAACATTCCGGTAACCGACATAACTAATTTCCAATACATCACCGGGGTTCGCATCAATTCTGAAATTACCATTATCATCCGTTGTGGTGCCTTTTCCGGTTCCCTTTATTACAACTACAGCCCTGGGAACAGGTTGTCCATTTCTGTCAACCACTTTTCCGGTTACCCCCATTTGGGTTTCAAGCAATGTAGCTTCTGTGGTGATATTCTTCTGAGGTGGTATTACCGTAACTATATTTTTCGACCATTCAAAAGAAGCGCCTGATTGTTTACTTATTTCGGAAAGAAGTTGTTTTAGCTGAAGTTTCTTATTCGATACTTCCACAGACTCATTTATATTCAACTCTGTAACATCGTAAGCGAACCTCACTTTTGTTTGAGCCTCCACGACAGTGAATAACTCCGCTAACGAAAATGTCTTTTTACTGAGTTTAATAATGGCGCTGTTGGAATCCTGATCCATACCGGCATGTCCGGCTTTTGCATTTTGGCAAAGAGAAATCGTTGTCATAAGGAAAAGAAGGTACAATACTTTCCCTCTGAGTATGCTACAAGTACTCATGGCAGTTTTAGTTTTAGTGTTATTAGTGAATCGTTATTACATTTCCATTGGTTGTATAGGAAAGGTTTTTTGACAAGCAAATACTTTTTACGATTTCTTCGGGAGAAGTATTTGTAAAAGATCCTTTAAATTTGAACGCCGTTTTATGACTTTTGTTTATTAATCGAATATTGTAAATCTTATCAAAGCGGTCAGCTATTTCATTAAAATCCGCATTCTTAAATACAACAATCCCCTGTCGCCATCCTGTTTCTTCATCTATATCGTATTTCTTTTTCTCCAACGATAAATCGGACTTGTTAAAAACACCCATTTCGGAGGGGGTCAATTCCAACGTTTCTCCTGACCCCTGCTTATTGACAGGGTCATCGATCCTGGCCAACCTAACCTTACCGGTAACCAATGCTACCTTTACCTGGCTTTTATCCGGGTAACACTGCATATTGAAAGAAGTCCCCAGTACAGTGATCGTCAGATTTTTGCTGCTTACATGAAAAGGACGCTTAGGGTCATTTTGTACCCGAAAGAACGCTTCGCCGGTCAATTGCAATTCCCTGGAGGATCCCGTAAATTTTGACGGATAGGTTAACTTACTATCGGCATTCAACTCTACTTCCGAACCATCCGGAAGCGTAATTTTTGCGCGTTCGCCCTTGGGCACATATTTTTCTACCAATAGCTTATTTGCCGGCTCACCGGAAGCAGACAAAATCTTATTTTTCTGTAGGGCTATATACACAACGGAACCTGCTGTTACTACCATTAACGCCACTGCCCCAATTATTCTTTTTCTGAGTTTTCGTGCTTTATAGCCGTTCTCGATGATGGTTATACCCGGTTCTTCACTATTGACGCTTTCCTGAAAAAAATCATCATCCATTGACAGGTCATTTAATGCCTGGGCAAAACGCTGCTGTTCTTTCTGGAATTCAGTCTCAGAAATCCGTACGGAAAAGGCATCAATATAATTGTTTGCTGATATAGCTACGTCCAGCTTTTCAGGGTGAAGTCCCAGCCATTCCGTCCAAAATTGAATATCCGCCTCATTTTCCCTGAAATAATAGCGCAGATACGACTCATCCGTAACAAAATCCTCGACGCTGTATGATAAATAGTCCTTCATTCCTTCATTGCTTAATAACATGACGGAGGAACAGGAATTTTTTACCGTAAATTTTTAAGATTTTTTTAAGAAGCATGCTTGACGGAGAAATAGTGCCGGAGGCGTTCAACGGCTTCATACATGCGGTTATAGATTGTACGTTGTTCACAATCAAGTAGTTGGGCGATTTCTTCGTAGCTTTTATTTTCAAAAAAACGCAACCGTATTGCCTCTTTTTGTTTATTAGTTAAATGCGACAGCGCTTCCTGAAGGGTTTTCCTGGTTGCTTCCTGCTCCTGAAAAGCAATAATGACTTCCTCATAGGAAAATTCATGTTCGGCATCCATCGTTAAGAGGGTGCTGTCAAGCAGAGATTCTTTCTTTAAAGCATCAATGATCTTTCTACGAACACAGGTACTGAGATACCCGCCAACAGAAGTTACAGAGGGGAGTTTGTCGCGATTAACCCAAATACTGATGAATGCTTCGTGAATACTGTCTTTTACCATATCCCGACGCGTACAAATAGCGAAATTTGTAGAAAAGAGATAGTGATAAAATGAATTATACAGCTCTTTCAACGCATTAGCGTCCCCTGCACGCATGCAGTTCCAAAGCTCAGTAATTTTGGATGTTTGCAATTTAATCAATATGGCAAGCGAATAAAATAATTGTCAAATTAGCATTTATTTTTATTTCACCAAAGTTTTTTATAGATTATTATCTTGTATTTCAAGCGCCGGGCCTAATTGAAGGATTGCCGGAACTCCATCGGCGACAGGTTTGTCTTTGTCTTGAAGAGTTTGCTGAAGGACTGCAAATGCTCGAAGCCCAGTTCATAAGCGATCTCGCTGACCGAGAGGTTGGTGGTGGATAGCTTTTCCTTTGCCAGTTCGATCAGCTTGTCATGCAGATGCTGCTGTGTGCTCTGGCCCGTTAAGGATTTGAGGAGACCGCTCAGATAACCCGGCGAGATAGCCAGGGTTTCCGCAATATGAGCTACGCTGGGCAGACCTTGTTTTGCCAGAGCGCCGCTGCTGAAGTAGCCCGAAAGGAAATCTTCCAGGCGCGTCAGTATTTCATGGTTGGCGATCTTGCGCGTGATGAACTGACGCTGATAGAACCTTTCCCCGTAAGTGAGCAGTAATTCCAGCTGGGCGATGATCACGTTCTGGCTGAACCGGTCGATATTGGCATGATACTCCTGCTCTATTTGGTCAGCGATGCCCGTGAGCATGGTTTCTTCCTTGTCGGAAAGATACAGGGCCTCATAAACGGAGTAATGGAAGAATTCGTACTGTTTGATGATCTTCGCCAGTGGCGTGTTCCATAAAAAATCCGGGTGGATCAGAATCATCCAGCCTTTAGGCCGGTGCCGCGGCGTCACGCCTTTTTCAATCTCAATGCCGAATATCTGGCCGGGCGCCATAAAGAACAATACCCCTTCGTCAAAGTCAGTGGACTGCTGCCCGTATTTGAATTTGGCATTGTGCACCTTTTTCAGGGAAATGGAATAAAAGTCATAGATAAGGCTGAACGACCCTTCGGCGATGGGCAGGGTAACGGCATCCATGCGTACCAGGCTGATGAGCGGGTGCTCCGGCTTGGGCAGGCCCGCCGCCCGGTGATATTCAGTGATCGTTTTGAATCGGAATTGCTGAGGACTGTTCATAGGATAATTTACTTATTTTTTATAATAGGCTTCGGCAAATTCTTTGGCAAATCCGGCCAGTTTCACTTTTCCCATTGTTGGCTGGCTCCGGTGAAAATTTTCCAGTGCCTTACCACTATGCATCGCAGCCTGCATTTCCACCAGGGTTTCGGCCAGTTTTTGCGGTACTTTGGCCATTTTCAGTCCCTGCAGCATTTGTTTATCCGAGAGCAATACCCATTTCAACCAGGGCTTGCCCACCGCGGCGCCGATGATCCGGGCGGCTTCATTACAGGTCATTTCCTCGCTGCCCACATACCGGATCGTCGTTTTATCGGGATGCAGCAGCAGTTCCTCCGCAATAGCATCCGCAATATCTTTCGGCGAAACAAAAACAGTCCGGTCTTCCCCGCCATAGTTCCCCATCAGCAGGCCGGTCTTCCCGGTCAGCAGGGCCCAGAGACCGGAATAGCGCAAGGTGAGGAATTTACCGATCAGCCCCTTGCCCCTGATCAGACCCATCGATTGATAGAAGTTGGTGTAAAAGGACGCAGGCCGCATAATGGTGATGGAGGCGCCGGTTAACCCATCAAAAGCATCTTCGACATTTTCGCCCTGGACGAGATTGGCCGCCCAGCCGCTCATGACCACCACCCGCTTCGTTTCAGCCTGCTTCAGGGCCTCTGCATAATTTTGTGCCATCCGGCGTAAATAGTCGCCCAGGTCAGGCTCGGTAAAGCTCAGGGGAATCATCGCGTAGACCGCATCCGCGCCGGTAAATGTTTTGGTGAGGAAATCGACATCCGCAATCGAGCCAATGGCAGCGGTAGCGCCAAGGGCCCCGATGGCAGCCATTTTTTCCGGGTTGCTGCTGATGACCGTTACAGAATGTCCCTGTCCAACCAATAGTTGTGTCAGCGGCTTACTGATATTGCCTAAAGAACCGGTAAGGATGATTTTCATAGGTTTTATTTAGCTTGATGATTGGCGTAAATGCCTTGTTCCAGGTCGGCGAGCAATGTTGGTTGAGTGGGGTGCCAATTCAAACCTTCCCGTGTTAATTGGTTCGACGCCGGACAATCTAACGCCACGATACCGCCAACCCAGCCAAAATGCGTAGCCGCTGCTTCAGGTGATACAGACGTCACCGGAATGTTCAGCTGTTTTCCTATAGCCTCCGCAATAGCCTTGAACGCAATGCCTTCTTCGCCCACGCCGTGGAATCTCCTGCCTGCTACCGCATGCTCCAATGCCAGCCTGTACAAATGGGACGCGTCCAGCCGGTGCACCGCATTCCAGCGGTTGAGCCCCTCGCCGATATAGGCGGAAACGCCTTTTTCCCGGGCGATGTTAATGAGTATAGGAACGAAGCCATGCAAATCGCCCTCACCATGAACGGACGGTGACAAGCGAACTACCGACGCAGGTACGCCCAGCGCCGCTATGGCGTCTGCCGCTTGCTCCGAAGCCCGTGGCCACGAGGGATTGAATGGAGGTATGATAGTTTCGGTAGCGAGACTGCCCGGGCTAACCAGCGCGGTACCGGACGTCACGATTAAAGGGCGGTCAGAGCCTGCCAATACGTTGCCGATAACCTCGATAGCCAGCCTGTCTACTTCGCAGACCTCCTTAAACCGGGTAAAATCGTGGATAAAACCCGCATGGATCACGCCATCCGACGCGGCGGCGCCACTCCTCAGACTGTCCAGATCTTCGAGGTCACCGCGGTGAACTTCCGCCCCCGCCGCGTTCAGCGCACTGGCTGAGGCATCCGATCTGGCCAACCCCAACACCTGGTGACCGGCACTTATTAATTCCTGCACGATGGCAGAACCTATGAAGCCTGTGGCTCCTGTGACAAATACGCGCATATTCTGATTTTTTTATGATACAAATGTCGTTCGCATTTATCTGATTGATTTAGCCAGATCTGCTTTTGGTTTAGCCAAAACCACAAACCAAAGCGCCAATAGCCATCGTCGCGTAATTTTGACCCGGAGGCTGAGCCATACAGACAAGTAAATTGAGCCGTAAGAGAAATCGACCACAGAGCACAACCCCCGATCTTTGTGTCGTTAATCTATAAAATAACAACAATGTCAACAATTACAAAAATAGCCCTGGGCAAAAATGGTCCACTCGTATCTAAACTCGGATTAGGCTGTATGCGCATGTCATCCGTTTGGGGTGGTCCCGTAAACGATGAAGGTGAAAGTATAGCTACCATTCAGATGGCATTAGACAACGGCATTAATTTCCTGAACACCGGGGATTTTTACGGCAGCGGCCACAATGAGCTGCTTGTCGGCGAAGCCATCAAAGGCAGAAGGGACGATGCGTTCATAAGTGTCAAGTTTGGCGCGATCTTCTACGGCGGTCAATGGCTTGGATTGGACCTGCGTCCCATAGCCATTAAGAACTTCATCAACTATTCTTTGGTGCGTTTGGGTGTAGAGACCATTGATCTTTATCAGCCATGTAGACTGGATAATAGCGTTCCGATGGAAGATGTGATAGGAACCGTCGCCGATCTGATCAAAGAAGGCAAGGTGCGTTACCTTGGCGTGTCTGAGATAACCGCAGAGCAACTGCGGAAGGCCCATAGCATATATCCCGTAACAGCATTGGAAATAGGCTATTCATTGGCCGATCGCCAGATAGAAAGTGACCTCCTTCCCGCGGCGAAAGAACTGGGTATTGGAGTGGTAGCCTTTGCCAATACGGCCGAAGGGCTGCTTACCGGTGAGATGAAAGCGCCTCTTGCGGCCAATGCCTATCACAACCACTTCCCGCGTTTTCAGGGAGAGAATCTGATAAAGAACCTGGAGAAAGTCGAAGTATTAAAGAAAATGGCAAAGGAAAAAGGATACACCCCGACACAATTGGCGATCGCCTGGGTAAATGCACAAGGCAATGATATCATGCCATTGGTAAGTATGAGCCGGAGGTCAAGGCTCCCGGAAAATATACAAGCTATGGGGATCGTCTTCACTCCGGGAGAGATGAATACCCTGAACGCGCATTTTTCGCCGGGCGCGATAGCCGGTGGCACGTATCTGCAGAGATAGTAGGTCTGCGCATAAAGCCCGAATTTATATACCTTTACGTAGTGACGAATCCAACCGAAATAATCCCGGGAGTTCTCTTTTATTCTTTTCTTTCGACAGTGCGAAAGGAGAAAGCATGTTTTTTTGGACACAATACCCTGGTATTACAGGTTTCAGGGCAATTTACGTTGGAAACGTCCAGCCAAAGAATTTCGATGAGTAGGGGCGAGATGTTGCTGATCCGTAAAAATCAACTGGGGGAAATTACCAAGACACCTCCGGACGGTGGGGATTACCAAACCATTGTCATTTGCCTGCAAGAAGACCTGCTCAGGAAGATTGCCCTCGAGGAGCAAATTGAGATAGGGCAAAAATACACTGGCCAACCCAACATTCTCATTCCCGGAAACGATTTTCTGCATGGCTTTTTCCAATCCGTGATACCCTATGTCCGCAATTCGGAAGAAAAGATAGCGACTTCGCTGGGCATACTAAAAGTGAAAGAAGGGGTGCAATTACTGCTGCATGCCATGCCCGGGCTCAGGGAATTTTTATTCGACTTTTCCGAACCCTATAAGATCGATCTGGAAAAATTCATGCTCAGCAATTTTCATTTCAATGTCCCTGTTGAAAGATTTGCAGAACTCACGGGAAGAAGCCTTGCGGGATTCAAGCGTGACTTCCAAAAAATATTCGGCATCTCACCCCGGCAATGGCTACAGGAAAAACGGCTTACGGAGGCCCGCCATCTCATAGAAAAAAAGAGCAAGAAGCCATCTGCCATCTACCTCGACTTAGGATTTGAAAGTCTCTCTCATTTCTCGCACTCTTTTAAGAAAAGGTTCGGCAAGGCGCCCACCGAATGGTTATAGTAGCGCGGCTCCAGATTCCATCAAATCTCCTTATTCCCGGAGGATCCTGGCACACATCCACAGGACGCTGGCTGTGCTGAACGTCCATATTTCCTTATAGGTCGCATTCACCTGCATAGGCATATAAGGTTCATCATCATTCTCAAAGGTCTCGATGCCCACAGGCACAGCTCCTACAACATCACCCGCATAACCACCGTACAAAGGTGGATAATCATATCCGTCCCCAAAAATGGTGCTCATGGCGAATGGGTTAAAGCCGACGATATATTCCAGCTGCCGGGTGCCGATCGCTCTAAGTCTTTTGTCGCCCAGGAGGTCCGCGAGTATTAAGGCTGCTTTGGCTTTTCCCATCAGTACGGCATGAAATCCCCGGAATTGGTAAGCCACCGGGAAACGGCGCAGGTAAAAGTCGTCACCAAGATGGATCCCATTTTTAACCTGTGCATTATATTCTTCCATGGAGGGCATGCCGACCTTATCGCCTTCATGATAGATGCCCGAAAAATCGGCGTTGTTCAGTTGATAGACCGCGGCTGGTAAGATGCCATACGGTGCCATTACAGTCGCGATATCTTTCAGGTAATCGCCATAAGCCCGGCAGGCCTCCTTCCAGCGTGCGGCATCGGCATGCGAGGGCGCATCCGTGAGCAACATCGCCAGGCCTTCCACCATCAGTTGTTCATCGCTGCGATGGGAATATTCCAGGATCCGTTTTTTTGTTCTGGACTCGTAAAAAAATCCATACAGCGGTATCGACCAGTCGCTACGGCGTTCGAGTTGCTGGCAGTCCATCACGACGCGGGCATATTGAACGGCGCGATCCAGATACCTTTTCTCCCCGGTCAGGCGGTATAGACACATAGCCGCGACGGTAGCCTGCCCATGCAGATCGACTTCGTTCTTTTCTGTAATTGCAGTGCCCAGCATTCCGTCTGCGAAGTCGAAGTCTTCAATTGCCGCCTTCCGGCAGAGCCCGCTGAATACAGGGTCCGTCTCTGAATAGACCGGCGCCGCATTGGCGCAAAAGGCGGCCCCGATAAAGTTGTCGGCGGGGTTATTTGTCGCCTTGCCTTGCATGTCGTCCTTCGTCCCGGTGATATTATCCGACCAGATTCCCATGATGAGGCCGCCATCGCGATAGCCATCGCCAAACCGGGTCTGCAGGGTCCAGTCAAGTCCCCAACGCGCCTCTTCCAGCAACCGTTTGTAAAGTTCGGGCTGTTTGTATTTCATCGTTTTGGCCAGTTCCAGCATAGCCATGCCGCCGCGGGCGGTATTGCCCACCCCCTGTGTGACGTCTGCCGCATCGTGCCAACCCCCGCTGACATTCAGCTTTCGCCCATCCGGGTGTACACAAACGGCATCGAGATGGCAGGGTCCGTGGATGCCCGGCTGATCATAGCCGCAGCGTTCCGCGTAGAAGAAATTGAGTGTATGCCAGGCCGTGGCGAGCCAGGCGTCATTGCCGATCGGGAAAGGCTTAGTCATTCTATCACCCGCTTTGATGGTATAGTAGCCGGGTGTGTTTAAGTTGCTGAAGTCCAGCTGAACGAAGCCGCTATCCAGACGTTTGCCTTCGCCGGAGAAAACGACCTGCTTTTTGTCGTTTAGCAGTTGAAATTTTCCATCAGGCACATTTTGTATCAGCGCCTGTTTAACCGAATTGAGGGTATACCCGCTATTACTAAATGCGATCGCGTTTTTCCGAAGCCCGAATCCGCGGGTATTATCGGCTTCAACCTGTTCGATCCGCATGTCGTCAACATAAAGCCGCATCTTCTCGGACGCTCCCTTCGGAGAGCCCGTGAGCATGATATTGACGCCCAGCCCAGTGACGGAATCGCGGTACAAGTCGGGAAGTTCCCAAACAATGCGCTGCCATTTGCCGGGATATACATTGACGAAATGCTGGCCCTCAAATCGACCCGGCGTCGGCATCACATGCTTACCTCCATTGTAGAGGGTGCAGCCAATAAAAAAGGAATAAAACCCGGCGCCCTCTCCGTACACCCATACCGAAAAGCGGTTGTAGGCGCCCAGGTTCTCGCCTTTTAGCGGCCGGATCACTTCCGCAGCGCCATAGCTTCGATTGCTAGGGTTCTTGACGGCTAGCGAGGTCGGCGTTTCCAGCACAATACTTCCCTTGCCGGATATGCTCTTCGTCGAATCGATCGAAGCGGTGCCCGGCCCTTTGAAAGCCAGCGAATAAAAGTCCTCTGCCAATGGCAGGCTTCTTGACAGCATCGGCTTTTTCTTTAGCCACCTTCCCATACCGCCATTGGCGGAATCGGGCTTCATGACGGTCCTTAAATGATCACTCTCCTTGAGTTGTTTGAGCAGAAAAGCGTCCTGAGCGAAAAGGGAATGGGTGCTAACGATAAAAAAAATCAGCAGGCCTTGTTTTGGTAGATGCATGGTTTTACGATAGGTACAAATGTATTAAATTTAGGTCTGGGGTGGACAGAAAGCTTGTTTGCTACAAAAGTGCAATGCATTCGATAGACACTAAGATGCCTGCAGGAAATGGCATTACTTGAGGGGTGCTTCGAGCCGGAGCATTGGCGGGGAAGACCTCACCATAAACTTTATTCAGAATTGCGAAGTCATTACCGGTAACCATAAAAACAGTTGTCTTCACGACCTTTTCAAGCCCACTTCCGACTTCTTCCAGTAAGGTTTTTATATTCAAGAAAGATTGCCTTGTTTGTTCTTCGAAACTTTCACTGAGCTTGCCAGTTAAGGGACTAAAACCAGCAGTTCCTGACAGAAAGACAAACTTGTCGGCAATAACCGCCTGAGGAAATACCTCAGACATACGGGGAACTTCGGCAGAATTATGATTTTTTCTATTTTCCATATTAAAGTTTTTAAAAGATGACGAGCATCAAACCGGATCACCATTCCCATCCGTCGCAAACGACTCCGACTGGAACGCCGTAAATACCCCAGCCCAGCGGCCCTCCGAAGGGAAGTAAAACAGTAGCCCCCCATCCTGATAAATGCCATTGTCTTTATAAAAGCTCCCCTTTGGATTGCCCTGGTTCATATGAATATCATGTACCCCTGTACTGGGATTGATCTCGGGAAAATACTGGTCCGCTCCGCTGGCGTCCAGCCAGTGCTGGCCAAAAGCATATAAGACGGCATCGGCATCCTGGATCGCCTGCTCCACCAGCAGGTCCAGTTGATCGTTCAGGTCATTACTATTGCCCGTCGAGGTGCCAGGCAACGGTACCATTTTGGTGACGTCGAACAGTTTTTCCCGCACGAAGTCGAGGGCAATCCCGCCGGGCTTGGAGGCAAGGGGCTGAAAAACGTCCGGCAACCCCGCTTTAAGAATTGCATCGGTGATGGTGTGCTGAAAATTCAGGTCGGCATAGTACAATACCTGGCTAGGAGGAGTGGCGGATTGCGTGTTGATGGCAATGCGCTGAGGGTTGCTGCCGCGATTGACCAGCATTTGATAGTGTTCACTCGTTTTGGTGGCCAATTGCCGGTCAAAAACCTTCGCTTTGAGGACGCCGTAATATTTGATGGGCATAGAACAAAATTTAGTTCTACAAGGATAATGGATTTTTCATTCCCCGCCAACGGTGGAAACACTATTCGGCCAAGACTGGCACAATACCCCCAACTTCATCAGAGCTCTTTCGTTTTTTTTATCCCACATATTACAATAACTAATGCGTATAAAGTTCTTATAATCGCCTTTAGCAGAGAATATTTCACCCGGCGCAAAGCTAATCTTCTGATCCAGGGCAGCCTCTTGTAACTGCACAGAATTAATATGCTCAGGTAGTTCAACCCAAATAACAAGCCCACCAAGTGGACGGGTAATCTTAGTGCCTTGGGGAAAATACTGTTCTATTTGATGGATCGTGCGGACTAAATTTTTATGCAACTCATTTCTGAATTTTTGCAAATGCCTGTCATATAAACCCGTATTTAAAAGTTCATATAAAACCTGTTGGGTAAAATTACAAGATGCCAGGTTGGTCATTGATTTAAAGCGTTCCACCTCGTAAATAAATCTGCCCGGCGCGCACCAGCCCAAACGAAATCCAGGAAACAGCGATTTGGAAAAAGAATTGCATAACAGAACCCATCCATGAGTGTCGTATGTTTTAATCGTATCGGGCCTGTTATGCTCAAAGAAGATATCACCATAAATATCGTCCTCTATTACAGGCAGTTTCATCTTGTTGGCGAACCTTGCAATTTCCTTTTTTTTCTCACTGCTCAAACAAACGCCGTTGGGGTTATTAAAATTGGATACCAGTACACACGCTTTTATTTTCAGCTTACTGCATGCATCCTCTATGTCTTCTATATTAATGCCCGTTTGCGAATGGCATGGAATAGCAACTACCTTTAAGTTTAAAAACTCCAAAGACTGCATAATGCCATAATAACAGGGCGCTTGCACCAACACTGTATCGCCCGGTTGTGTAACTGCTTTCAAACAAAGATTAACTGCCTCAATAGCTCCGTTGGTGATGATAACGTCATCTGCGTGCAGCAAACCTTTCCACGTAAAAGACCTTTTGGCTATCGCCTCTCTTAATTGGCTGCTTCCTTTCGGCTCTTCCAGTGACAAATAACTACCGCTTATATTCCGCGAACCATTTTGTATAGCTCGTTTAATACTATTAAAAGGCAATAACCTATGATCAGGAAGGGCATTGGCGAAGGAAACGAAATTTTTCCCCGACCCTTCTTTTCGAAGCTTTTGCAGTAATTTATCCGTATGAACAGTCCGCTCGGAAAGAGAAACCGGGATGGTTTGGGGAAGTGGCAGATGTTGCTTCGATTGATAATTTACAAAATAACCTGATTTTTTCCGGGAACTGACAAGTCCCTTATCCTGCAAATAAATGAATGCCTGCAATATGGTGCCTATGCTTATTCCGCTTTGTTTATGTATGCTGCGCAAGGATGGGAGTTTATCCCCGGCCTTATAAACTCCTTTTTCAATCATGGCGCTCATTTTTTTTGCCAGGCCGACATATATAGGTTCCTGCATAGATAGACATTTTATGAATCAATCTGTTATAGCCAAATATACACAATCTGTATCTGTTACAATTCAATAAAAATAATGAATTTTGTAAACAAATTTTCAAACGATGAGGACAAAACCATTTTTCACCTTCTTATCCGCAATAACAATATTATATAATCATACTTATGCACAAACTCATAAAATGGATACAAACAACAAATCAGAAGAAATAGTAAGATCTTTTTTACAAGTCGTACGTTCGGGAAAGGATCCTGAAAGGGCGGCAGAATTTATGGCAGACACCGTTCTGGCCCACCAGATGAATGCAGAAAAACAGGAAACCGTTAAAAGGACGCCTCAAAATTATACAGAGCACGTAAAGGACTTTATACGGCTGTATGGTCACTACGAATTTGAGATAACAGAATTGATAACCCAGGGTAATAAAGTGTATGCCCGTTGGGAGCAAACCGGCAGGCACCTGGCAGATATTGATCAATATAAAGCAACAGGTCTGCCATTAACAGAGATAGGAAGCTCGGTATACCGTGTGGAAAATGGCAAAATCGCCGAATACTGGATACAGTTGGACAGGGAAGGCTTTAACCAGCAGTTGCAGCAAAACGAGAAAAACAAAGCGAATAACCCAGAAAACAAATTGGAGCCGGTCCCATCTCCGGAGGCTAATTAATATTCCTTCATCCAAAGCACCCCTCTGCAATTAATACGAAAGTTTTTGGCCTTTCCAACCAGTTGTGCGCAGAAATTGTTCCCAACTGAGGCTGTTCGGGTTTATTTGTCGACTCCAAAGCAGGTCGCGATCTTTTCTGAAATATTCATATTCAACTGCGTACTCTACCATCCCTAAAATCTCACGCACTAAAATCTCATTTGAACTAAATTCCGGGAAATGATGAAGCAAACCCTCCCGCGCGAATGCAGAACTGTATGCAGCCTTCTTACCTGTGACTCGGATGAAAGTATCGACCATCTCCTGGGGTGAGATAATATCGCCAATTACTGGCAAGGACTTACCAGCATACTGACTTGGATTCGAAAAAATTTCCAAAACGGCAGGACCTGTGGCAGTAAGAGGATCAACAAATGGCGCACGGAAGTCTTTCGGTAAATAAATCGGAAATACAAGCGTATCGCCTTTCATATCAGGCGGGTAAAATTCAATCAGATTAGTGTAAAAGAAGGCCATGTAAATAAACGAGCTTGTGACTGGTAGCATACGAATATATTCTTCGATTTTGGCCTTGTCTGTAAAATGGGGAGCAAACATTTTCCCTTCAGTAATTTTATCCACATTTTCCAAACTGCTGAAGATAACATGCCGTACTCCTGCTTCAATCGCCGCATCCGCCAACTGTTTACCCAACTCCATCTCGTGACTTGCCGGTGGGACAATGCTTGGTGTCATCATGAAAACACCATCCGAGCCACGGAAGGCTTCCACAAAGTCTTTTTTATATCCCAGATCAAGAGGTAAACTCACAAGTTCGGCCCCTTGTTCGGTCAAACTAAGCGCCTCCGGTGAATCAACGCGACGAGTGAGACCGCGTACACGATAACGCCCGCTCTGTAACAACGTGCGTGCAGCACTGCGCCCTTGCTTACCCAAAACACCAACGATAGTAATGAGTGGTTTATTTTTTTGTGTCATTGCTAACTGATTTTTGTAACTATAAAAAGTATAGTTGCAAAACTATTTATAGTTCAATAGATTTGCAATAACTATCCATTAGGATAGCTTTATCAAATAAATATTATGGGAATAGAATGTCAAAGTGATTTTATAAAAGTCAATAATAAACTATATCCTTGCACTGTGAGTGTAGCTATGGATTTGGTCGGCGGAAAGTGGAAAGCGGTTATTCTATACCATTTAAAGGATGCACGTAAACGGTATAGCGAGCTTAGAAAGGAAATGCCTGGTGTTACTGAAAGGACATTGAGTTTGCAATTAAAACAATTAGAGGAAGATGAGTTGATTTCAAGACAAGTCTATGGAAAAAAACCGCCCATTAAAGTTGTTTACAGTTTAACTGATTTTGGTAAGTCTTTCACCCCTGTACTTGATGCAATTATTGGGTGGGGTAATCAGATAGCTACACAAAAAGGCGAATTTGTCAAAAATTCCTTATAACAATAGCTTTAGCGACATGCATCCTTTCAAAGCGGCTTTGACCAATACAGGTGGATCTGCCCGGACTGTTTTTCTGATTTCACGGAGCAGTTTGGATGGGTTGTTAAATCGAGGTAACCAAATACGACGCTACTACTGGAAACCATACAGAACCTTAATAATATACTATGGGCTTCTTTGATCGATTCAAAAAAAAGTCAACCTACGAAGAGCAAAACCCTATTTCCAAACAGGCATTGGAAAATCGTAGCCCATTAATTGACAAAACACCTGACAAAGTTATTGCCGGACTGGAGGAACTGAACTATTTCGCATACGCCGATCTGGCTGACCTAAATCAAATAAAAGACGAATTGGGAAAGGGGCTCGCTGAACAACACTATTTTCCTTACATTGAATCTGGAAATCCAAGGTACGAAGGCATCGATCCACGGCAATATATTTTGGACAACGAGACCCTCTTCGAAGAAGGTGGCATTCTGGACGCACTAAATGAAATGGCTCCTCTGTTCAGTATTATGAATATCCGAATGGAAATATCCGATCATTTGGAAGTGTACGATCCTCTGACTGGATTGGAGCACCGAATCACGCTCAACGGCAAGTCCTACACCATTTTCGATCGCTGGGAAGGTTATGGCTGGGGAGAAGCAGCGCAACGCTTTGCCGACATTGTTAATGACCAGCTCAGCCTCCAAAACTGCAGTGAACGAATTTATCTCATCCAAGGTGGTAATGATGGGCGTGCGGTGTTCCTTACCTCGGAACAGTATGCATTCGTTCGGCCGCTTATTGGCGATATCAAAGAATGCCCCTTGCCTACTAAAGAATGGTGTGAAACCTGGGCTGTTATTTGCGAAAACGTTATTGACTAATGCTTAAAATCAGTTTAAGAAAATCAGTTTTGGCCCGTTATAGAGTTATTATATGCGGCCAAAAGATACCCTCTAGTGTTATTTCACAGGGTCAAATAATCCGCAAAAAATTAACGCCTTCTCAAAGTGCCGTGCTAATACTAACACCCTGGTTCTCTGCTTGTCACCATAGGGCAGGCTATTGAATAAAGACCTCAAGAATATACAGACACTGTTCGATTAGGCTTTCGTAAATTAGCAACCGGATTATCATAGGGGATTTTGAACTACCGGAAAAAACGCGGTAGTTCAAAAATCATGATTATCAAACATTTACAATATGGCTGAAGGAAAAGGTGAAATCGTTATTTACAACGAGTTGGAGGGGCGTCCTCAAATTGAGGGGAAACTTGAAGGGAAAACTTTACTGCCCTTCGTGGGCCAATAATGGTCTGGACTTTCGGCTTTGCAGGATCCAATGATATAGCCCGATTCTGTTCCGGCACCCTAAACCGCTCCGCTGTTTCAGCCAATATTCCTAATAATACATCTTTCATAGGATCAAATATGGCTAATTTGCTCTTTTTAAAAGATCATTTAAACTATATTTGGGCTTTCCCCAGGAGCATATGGTAGGGCACCGACAAACTTCTCCAAAGCAGGAATTGATCCGCACAGTGTTCGATAATTCACTCTTCTAGCAGGATGAGGTCTATCGAACACCCTTAATAAATATCTATTTACCAGGAATCCATTTGTAGCCTTCGCTGTTAGTACAACGTCTAACCGACTATGATCTTACCATCCCATTCTCCGCCTGCAGGAACGGACGCATGTTGATGGACTAACATCCACCTGTCATTCAACTTTTTAAAACAATCGGTCTCGCGAACAAACAAGGTTTTGCTACTATCATTTTGGAAGACGATCTCCACTTTTTGAATGGTACACACAATACCCATGTCGTCACTCAAAATAACCTCTGTTTCAAGAAGGGTTATTTTACAGGACTTAAAGTTCTTAAATACACTGTCAAACATTTTCACCGCAGGTGTTATCCCCTTTGAGGCAAAGGGTGGTATGTCAAACCACAGGGCATCATCGGCCCAATGTTTTGTGCTTTGCGCTCCTGTAGAGGATTCCGTCATTTCCTTTACGATCGAGATAAGGATCTCCTTATCCTTCTCCAAACTGCTTTTGTGATGTGTTACCATAGTTAATATATTTTTGTTATATGTCGAAGCCATGAGGCAAACCGCTGAGGACATGCAATTCCACCGACACCTGCCGACAACAGTCGCTGTACATACCGGATGTCTTCATCCCGGAAGATGTCGAGGCCACCGACCTCCATATAAGCTATACGGCCTCCAGCAAAAAGCGCTCCAATGAAGATGAAGCATTAGTGGCAGCTCAAAATATTGTCAAGGAAGTTAATAGTGTTGAGTGCGCAGTGTATGGGAAAAACAATGATCTCGTGTTTGGGATGGGCCAGCTTCTGGAGGGGATTACCTCCGGGAACTTCAAACGAGCTTCGTTCCTCGCTCGTTCTCATTCGTAAAGTTCGCTTCGCTCCTTTACTCCCTCCGGTGATCGGAAGGGGAGGCACTGATATTTGTCGTTGGTGGAGGTGGCAGGACGAAATTCGAATCTTTTTTGGATGGATCTAAAAAGATTGTTATCCTAGCTGCTTGATTTAAAAATTGATTGCCTCTCCTATTACAGTTCATCCAAGAATTAAAACCGTCTAAACCAATTCGTTAGGTTTTTGAAATACACGTTCATATGCCCCATAACATATCTCATGAGCTTGCTTTCTGTTAACGGGTAATAATCTTTAAATACCCATCTTTGGGTTCCAAAAACGCATTGGCTGCAATTAGTGATTGCTCCATCGCTTCTACGCTGTCGTCGTACACCATGCTACTGAATTCCCAAGCCCGCTGCAGCATCCGGATATACGCATCACCATTCCGCTGCTTCGTCAATTTCTTGAGCGTCCCCATGTAATCGTCCCGGTAGACAGTTGGGATGATGATCTTCGACAGCCCCTTTGCTCCCAGTTCGACGTTCATCATTACCCGGGCGATCCGGCCATTGCCATCAAGAAACGGGTGAACTTCGCTGATCATAAACATCATATAGGCCGCCTTCGCAAAGGGGTGCTGCAGCAGTTGGTACATCTCGAACCCTTTTTTAAGTGTCCCCGTCACCAGTTGCCAGTCAACAAATTCCGTGTTTCCAGCCCGGTTGTTCCGGTCCTTGAACTCTCCCGGTTTTTTGGAGGTGCGGGCGCTCAGCAATACGGCATGTCGTTCTCTGAGCAGTTTCAGCAAATCGTCTGCGTCCTTCGGCTGTAGCATCATTTCTTTACGGTTGGATACGATCTGATAGGTCCCCAGCATGTCATGGGAATCCTCATCCCTGGCCGGCAAGGGCATGGATGTAGCGATAATCTGCCTGGCCTCCTCCACTGTAAATTCCGTCCCTTCGATGTAATTGGAAAAATAGCTCTCGAAGAACGCAAAGTTCTGGTAGGACCGGATGCTCTTGTTCCGGTCCGGAAAGTCCGGATATTCCCGGCTCACTAAGTCTTCGTAGAGGGACGAGAACAATTCGATCCGGTCGGTATCCAAGGGTTCTCCAAGCATCCGCGCCCTAGCGACCGGGCTGACCAGGTTTTTCGATACTCCGGTTCCCAGCAGATCAGTGATCAGTTGGTTTAGCGTCGTCCATTCTTTTTCCATGCCCAGTCCTGGCGCGATAGCTCTGGCCTGGTCGCGTACCTGGTTCAGTGCCTCCTCGCCCTTCACTCGGAGGAACGCCTCTATTTTTTCTTCCAATTCCGCCCGGGTAAGTGTCTTCGATTCTTCCCCCTTTCCTCTTTTTGTCTGAAGGTTTTCCAGATAAGCCCGGGCTAGCCCGGATGCCTTGAGATTTCCGAAAAAGGGAGCATCGTCAGGCTCCTGAGCCGCCGGCCCTTTCAGAAAATGCAGATGCAGGCCCGGTAACTCAATATTATCCGTGTAGGTATACGTAAGATATAAGTGCCCGCCGGGTGTCGGTCGTCTTTCCAAGGCACTCCGATGACTCAGCATTGCATCGGGATATAGTTCGGAAACAACCCTATACCAGTTCCGGCCCACGATCTTCTCTGGTGCTTCTTCCAGGACGGTTGTATATAAGCGAGGCCCAATCTTTCTAATTAGCTTTTGCTTTTCAAGCTTTTGGATTTCCTTGGTGCGCTCCTTGGAGCCAATAATAATTTCCTGTAATCGTCCTGTTGCCATGTTTTCCTATTAAAAGTCTATTTTAGGGCTATTTAGATTTATTTTCCTACTAAAAAACAGGAAATTAGAATAATTTCCTGTTATAATTTAAAATTAGGAATTTTTCTCCTATCTATTTAACCAAACACCTATATTTTCCTACTAAAATGATCATCCTGGAAATAATTTCCTATCCAAAAGACAAAATCGCCCTTTTTTCCACTAACCGCGCATATGAAATACCGTTAAAACACTCTTTGAATCAGCACCAATATGCTCTACTTTCCCATCTTTTATCCAATCTCATACTCACAGTATGTAAAAACCCATTAAACCTAGCTATATGGAATTCAAGGACCAAATCAAATTACTTGCCGATCGGGTAAGCAAAATGCAGGACAAAATTCAGACAGAGGAAGCAACAAAGAATGCTTTGATTATGCCCTTCATTCAAACTATGGGATATGATGTTTTTAACCCTCTCGAAGTAGTGCCCGAATTTATAGCCGATATTGGAATAAAGAAGGGGGAAAAAGTGGATTATGCCATTATTAAAGATAATACCCCTATCATGCTTATCGAATGCAAGCACTGGTCTGCAAACCTTGATCCACATGACAGCCAATTATTCAGATACTTTCATACGACGAACGCAAAATTTGGAATTCTCACAAATGGTATAATGTTCCGCTTCTATACAGATCTGGTTGAAGCAAATAAAATGGATGATAAGCCGTTTTTTGAATTTCGGATTGATGATATGAAAGAAGCTCAGGTCGAAAAATTAAAAGAATTCACAAAGACCCATTTCAATATTGAGAGCATTAACAACACAGCAAGTGAGTTGAAATACATGTCGGAACTGCGGGCGCTTATTGTAAAAGAAATAAGCGATCCATCAGAAGACTTCACCAAGTATTTCGCGAAGAACGTATATCATTCGATGGTGACGGCGAAGATCTTAGAAATGTTCAAAGGGCTGGTAAAAAGAACCTTCAACCAATATATCAATGACACGATCAATGAAAGGTTAAAGACGGCTCTGGCCACAGAACAGCAAAAGGCTGAACAAATTGCTAAAGAAGAGCTAACAGCCACGCCGGCAGACGAAACCGCAATTGTGACAACTGCAGAGGAAATGGAAGCTTTCTATATTATAAGGGCAATTTTGGCTGTCAAGATAAATGTCACCCGGGTTGTAATGCGAGACAATCAATCATATTGTGGCATTTTACTAGATGATAATAATCGGCGCCCTATATGTCGATTGCATTTTAATCAGAAGAAAAAACAAATTTCCTTTTTTGATACTGGTAAGGAAGAAAAAATGGCTCTTGACAGCAATAACAAAATATATGATTACGCATCAAGAATTATAAAAGTCATAGATATCTACAGTAAATCCAGTATAAATATGATCGCTGATTCCGCCGGATAATTTTAAAAGCCTCTTATACAGCATAAGTGTTATGCCACTGCCCAGGCAGCTCGTTGACTTCTCCATTAGCCATCGAGGTACGGCACAGATTCATTTGTGCCTTTAATCCCAGATGATCTCGACAAGTTGCTTTCGACGCTACAAACAGCCAAGTCGAAATTGTAATCAGAATTCTCCTTCAGGTCAGTTGATCTATGCTATGCAGGGGCACTTGGACGGCGCAACCGCACCCTGCATTTTTATTCCCGTCCGTTCCAGCAAGCTTGCTCCACTACCGGAAATAAAAAAGCCCCCACCGGAGGTGGAGGCAATGTTGTTGATTGTGGAGGTGACAGGACAAAATTCGAATCTTTTCTGGGCCGATTTAAAGCATTTGATGGTTTTTGGCGTATGAGATTTATCGCTGGAGATTCACTGATCCCAATATACCTTATTGGCTTATTTTCTCTGATTCAGAAAGTAATCATCTGAAAAACAATGAACTACTAATCACTCTATATCCGGCCAAATATTCCCAATTATTACACATTTGGCCACTTATAACATCATCATATCCGGCCAAAAGTAGGAACGCCCGCAGGGGCATAAATAAACAGTTTGTTTAAATTCGCCGCTTTTCTTTAAATTCCTGAAACAAATTCAACCGGAATGCCCAAGCCCCTGCTCTCCCTGATCCTGGTCTTCACAGCCCTCTATACCCATGCCCAAACCAGCAAAACCGATAGCTTGGAGCAGCTATTAGCCAAAGAAAAGACGGATACCGGCAAGGTAATTCTATTGGTAAAACTTTCGAGAGCAATGTTGTTCAACAGCCCGGAGCAAGCCATGGTCCAGGCTCAAAAAGGGCTTCATCTCGCTCGTCGGGCAAAATTTACAAAGGGAGAAGCCTTATGCCTTAATGGCATATCAAGCATATACCAGGTAACAGGCAATTATCCCAAAGGATTGGAGGCCGTACTTGAAAGCCTGAAATTAGCGGAGATGATGCATGACGATAAGATTCTGAGCAGGAACCTTTACAATATCGGAAATATTTACAATGACCAGGGGGATTATAGTCAGGCACTGACGTTTAAGTTTAAATCCAAACAGATGGCGGAAGCCTTAAAAGATGAGTCCTCGTTGACAACTATCCTCTTAGGCATTGGGGACACTTATGAAACGCTGGACAGGCTGGACTCAGCCCGATTATATACGCAACAGGCCTATGAGCTCGCCGTGCGTATGAAGAATGTGGACCTGAGAGGCATCGCCTTGAATAATCTGGGTAATATCCATTCGAAAATGGGGCAAGAGGAATTGGCAATGGGTTATTACCGGCTAAGCTTGGCTGATTATCGCGACCAGGACGATTATGAAGGTATTTGCGAGATCAGTTTTGGAATGGCAAAGCTATTTCAGAAACAAAATCAGCCCGATTCAACCCTGTATTATTCCAGGCAATCACTTTGGCTGGCTCAAAAATATGGATTTACCCCTTGGATCCTGAAAGCCAGCGATTATTTGACCAGCTTTTATCGGGGAAGTCACAAAATAGACAGCGCTTTCGCTTACCAGCAAATAACCATCGCAGCCAAAGACAGCCTCTTCAGCCAGGAAAAGAACAGAGAAATACAAAACCTTTCTTTTGCGGAAGCAATGCGACAGCAAGAGCTTACGGAGCGAAAATTACAAGAGGCCGAAACCAGTAAGAGAAACCTTCAATTGGCCGGCATTGCTGTCTTTATCCCCAGTTTCTTTTTATTTGTATTATTCCTGAGCCATAGAAAAGCCAAACCAAGGACCGTAGAATTTCTGGGGATCCTAGCCCTTCTGCTGGTTTTTGAATTTATTACGCTGCTGGTCCATCCATATATCGAACATTTGACCGATGACGCACCTGCGATCATGTTGATAATCCTGGTGGCGATAGCGGCATTCCTTGTTCCCCTGCATCATAAAATGGAAAAATGGGTAAAAGAACGCCTGGCGCATAGGAGCCTGGTTAAGCAATTATCCATCGTGGAGGAAGATAATTTACAGCCTTCATAACTGGTTAGGATTATTGCCCATCTTCCTCAAAATCGCCCGTCTGGTGGGTGATGCAGGGCAAAATAAAAGGGGCAAACCAACACATCGATTGATTTCGCCTCGACTACTTTTAAAAAAGCTTCAGTTTAATTTATATATTTTCAGCATATTGAGTAATTTTACTCAATACATTGAGTAATTTTCATTTTATGTTCGAACGATCTCATTTACAAGTATTTACAAAAAGAATTAAGGAGCACAGAATGTTTATACAGGTCCTTTTGGGCCCTAGACAGGTTGGGAAAACCACTTTAATAAGCCAACTGCTGCAAAAAACACAACTGCCTAATCATTTTGTCTCAGCAGATGCTGTCCCAGCCTCTAATATTAGTTGGTTGGAACAACAGTGGGAAATTGCCCGTCTAAAAATGGCTCAGGAAGGAGTAAGTGATTTTCTTTTGGTAATTGATGAAATTCAAAAAATTAGCAATTGGAGCGAAACGGTAAAGCTTTTATGGGATGCCGATACACGCTCCGGGCGTTCTTTAAAAGTTATCTTGTTAGGTTCGTCCCGCCTTTTGCTTCAACAGGGATTAACCGAATCCTTAGCTGGAAGATTTGAAACTACCTACATGGGACATTGGTCTTATGCTGAAATGCAGCAAGCCTTTGGTTGGAATAGCTCTCAATACACCTGGTTTGGTGGCTATCCGGGTTCGGCAGAATTGATTGAAGATGAACCAAGATGGAAAAACTATGTTCAACAATCGCTTATTGAAACCAGCATTTCCAAAGATATACTTATGCTGACGAGAATTGACAAACCTGCCTTAATGAAGCGTCTCTTTGAACTAGGTTGTAATTATTCGGGGCAGATCTTGTCCTATAACAAAATGATTGGCCAGTTGCTGGATGCGGGAAATACAACAACTTTATCTCATTATCTTGACTTATTAAACACGGCAGGCTTATTAGCAGGTATCGAAAAATTTTCAGGGACCCTGATCTATAAAAGATCCTCCAGCCCTAAATTTCAAGTTCACAATACGGCATTAATCAGCGCACAGAGCAGTAATTCATTTAAAGACATTCAGATGAAGCCTGACGATTGGGGCAGGCAGGTAGAATCATCGGTTGGTGCACACCTCATCAATTATTCAATTACCGAAGGATTTACTGTTTCTTATTGGAGAGAAGGAAATGAAGAAGTAGACTTTGTATTGGAAAATAAAGGGAAAGTAATTGGTCTGGAAGTTAAAAGCAGCGTAGCCCAGTCGATATCCGGCATATCCGCCTTCAAAAAAAAGTTTAACCCTGACAAGGTTTTATTAATTGGAAACAGTGGTATGCCATGGCAGGAGCTACTAAAAATAAATCCTAAAGAATTATTTTCTTAAACAGCAAATAAAACTTGCTCCATTACCGAAAACAACATCCACCATCTTGCTTGTGACGATCCTATTCAGAAAAACGCCGCCGTCTTCAGCTTCCTGATACTGCCATCCTTCAAGAGGAATGCATAGGTAGTGCCCGGATCTGTAAAACGTAAACTGCCCATCCCGGGGGACTGCCAGGCCCTGCCCTGGAAGGCGGGAACAGGCCTGTGGTTGATCTGTATAACGGTATCGCTTGCTTTAAAGCCAGACTGCCCGGCCGGACTGTGGGGGGAAACAAATTCCACTATATAGCTGCCTTGCTTTTCGATCAGGAACAACCCTGAGTTGTCTTTGGAGAAGTGTTTCCGGGCAGCTCCGACATACGGCGCTGCAAAAAGGCGGTCGTGAGGGTAGTCAAAGATCAGGTGGTAACGAGAGAGGATACCCATACCGATATGCCCTACGACCCCTGCAGGTTGGATCCCGCTCACCGAATCAGCGGGGAATGTTCCGGGTACCCGGCTGAAGACAACACCTGCGAAACTTATCCTACTTAACGTTGCGACAGCTTCCCGGGGGTATTTTCCACCGCCTGCACCCAGCCTCACGGAAACAGGTCGTCCCTGCATCAATCCATGGGTTTCGGAATAGCGGTCATAGATCGTCAATGGGGACGGGTCGCCCAGGTACACCTGGAACAGCGTAGGCGGCCCGCTCTCTACCGCAACGGGGACCGAACGGGAATCGCCGGTCCGACTTAGTGGAATCTTCACCGCTCCTGCCGGTGGGGTAATGCCGGCTGGGTGATAAAGAGCTATCCTTCGGCGGACAAAGTCAATGTCTACAGCCAATTCGTTGAACAATTCGTCGCCCAGGATTAAGTCACGGGGATGACCTGTATGCCTGGGCGGCATAACGGGGGTGTGGATATCCTTCAGGCGTAGATCGGCTATTTGAATCTCCAGGGGCACTTCGTCGGGCTGTTGGACATCCGCCTTCGGCAAAAGACCGATGGAGTTGGCGAAGTCCCTGTCGATCCTGGATGTAATACCGTCAGCGAGCATGGCTATGGCGGTATGGCCATTGATCATCACTGATAGATAGATCTGGTTGTTGTAGAGCTCGAAGGGAATCCAGTCCGTTGTTGAATCCGTATTACGAAATTGGATACTGGTGGATTGCGACCGGCCGAGGAATGAGATCAGCAGGAAGAAGATTAGAAGAAGAAGATTTTTCATGTTTGCCAAAAATGTCTTGCATAAACTTAGGACAAATAACACTGGAAATATATTCTTTAAACCAAAGGAAGAAAATATTTGATCATTTTGACAATTACTTCAACGCTTTCTCAGTCGATCCGGCTTTATGTCTTTCAAGGCGGCCTTGATCCTCCTGGCAACCACTTCTCTTCCACGATGGGTTCGACTTCGCGCTAGCTGTCAACAAAAAAACCCCACAAATCATTGATTTGCAGGGCTAAATTTTCGTGGAGGTGGCGAGAATTCTATCGAACACCTTAGCCAACTGCTGAGCCTTATTTCAAGGCTGACCGATAGCAAAAGATATGACAACCATGCAATTCTAACATCCAATATTACATTTGCACGGTCATTTGGCTTGCTTTGCAATTTGCAAATTGCGCATTAATCCAATGGTTGACATGAGCGCAAAGCTGTAAACAACATGAAATTCAAATAAATAAGATTATTTAATTGAATTTGAGATAGTTATCTAAAAAATGTATTTTTGGGAATCTAATTCCCAATTGTATATGATTATCCGTGACGCAGAAACCGTGCTAAAAAAACTGGCGACCCAGTTTAAGGCAATTGCCCTGACAGGGCCAAGGCAAAGCGGTAAATCGACCCTTGCCCGAACTACGTTCCCTGGGAAAAAGTATATATCCCTGGAAAATCCCGACATAAGAGTATCCGCTCTTACCGATACCAGGGGTTTTCTTAATAGCCTACCAAATGGCGCAATCATTGATGAAGCGCAACGGGTCCCGGAATTATTCAGTTACCTGCAACAAGTCTTAGATGAAAGTGATGAAAAAGGCCGTTTTATTTTGACTGGCTCCAACAACTTTCTAATGCTTGAAAATATTACCCAAAGTTTGGCAGGTCGCATCGGCTATCTCGAATTACTTCCCTTTTGCTATAATGAAATACAAAAGATACAGGGCTATGATATTTCGCTAAACAATATGATATTTTCCGGAGGGTACCCTGCCATTACCTTTGATAGTATTGACGTCAATTTCTGGTTTCCGTCCTATATAAGAACATATGTAGAACGGGATGTGCGACAGATAAAGAATATAACCAACCTTAACCTCTTTCAAAAGCTATTGTACCTATGTGCAGGCCGCGTTGGGCAGGAATTGAATTTGAATAACCTTGCTATCGAATGCGGGGTGGATCACAAGACAATAGGTTCATGGATTGGGATACTTCAGGCCAGTTATGTAATTCATTTGCTTCCGCCATTTTACAATAATTTCTCGAAGCGCATTGTCAAATCGCCCAAATTATATTTTTATGATACCGGGCTGGCGTGCGCTCTGCTCGGAATAACATCCTCTGCACAATTAAGTCTGCATTCAAGTCGGGGACCATTATTCGAAAATTATATCATTAATGAATTAATTAAAACGCGCTTTAATAAAGGACTAAGAAGTAATTTGTTCCATTGGCGTGATGTGAGCGGTCATGAAGTTGACGTTGTAGCTGATCATGGATCATATTCCATAGGAATAGAACTTAAGGCGGGAATGACGGTAATACCGGAATTCTTTAAAGGACTATCATTCTGGCAATCGCTTACGAAGTATGACAAATGCTATCTCATCTATGGCGGTGAAGAGACTCAAAAAAGAAGCAATGGTATAGAAGTCATTCCATGGAATAAATCAGATATTTTCGACACGATTGCATAAATCATCTCCATATGCCCGTCAAAATCTATTGGCTTCACAATTTTGGAAACGGTTCCAAACTAGGTATAATGGCGAGGCCAAGAGGAAATGAATGGTTGGAAGAAGATATTCTCAGCCTGAAAAAACAGGGTGTTCAGACGATCGTCTCATTGCTGGACCGAAATGAAATCTACGAGTTAGGTCTGGAAAAAGAACCAGAATTGTGTTTACAAAATGGTATTGAATATGTCAATTTTCCAATAGCCGACAGAAATGTCCCTAAGTCAGATCCCGGATTCCACAATTTTATTGGTCAATTAAAAGAGAAAATAACTGCCGGAAGGCATATGGTTATTCATTGCCGCATGGGAATAGGACGTTCTACAATAATAGCAGGTTGCTTGTTGATCACGCCCGGATACAAAACGGACGACATCATTGCACATATCAGCAAAATCCGGGGGCTGCGCGTACCAGACACAGATGAGCAAATTGCATGGCTAAAAAAACAAGAGTAATATGAAGTTCAAGTGAGTTCGATAATTCCGTCAACTAGTTATAAAAAAGCCCCACAAATCATTGATTTGCAGGGCTAAATTTTCTGTGGAGGTGAGGGGATTACCTTCACTTCGAACGAGCTTCGTCCCTCGCTCAGAACTTCGGCAAAGCTTCGTCCCTCGCTTCTCCTCGTTCGTTCCCTTCGCTTCGCTCGTGAACGTTCGTAAAGTCGCTTCGCTCCTTTACGTGATCCCAATATGGGGGGAGCCCAATCAACCCGTGCCTGGCGCTTCGCGCCCCGGCATTTTCGTTTGTTCCATTTTTGCAAGCGAGCTTGCAACATTGCACAAACAAAAATGCCCCGCTCTTTTCAAGAGCGAGGCACGAGTTGATCTGTGGAGGTGAGGGGATTCGAACCCCTGTCCAAACATATTCGCCAAAAGCTTTCTACATGCTTATTCCGGCATTGATTGTCGGAGAACAACAGGAACCGGACACACCGATTGCTCCCTTAGCTGAATGGTCTTAAGCAACAGTCACAGCCTTCTGTTGCAGCATCCCGTATTTTTTTTGAGTCGGCGGTGAAGCTTGGTAACAGGCGAACCTGCGACACGGCCCTAATGACTATCTAATCACTGATTAGGCAGCCATGGCATACGTAGTATTGCCATTTGAAGTTTGAGTATTCAGATTTACGTGCTAATTACCCAACGCACGGCATGCTTACACCTTCAAAGATCTATGCTGTCAAAACCAGGCACCCCCAAAACAATTTGAACCAGCAAATATACGAAAAACTTATCAATCTCGGATCGGGCGCGTCGCCCCCCTATTTAAACATCCTGAAAATATCCAGTCCCAACGCATACGCCATCAATGCGAATAAGAGGATCATCCCCACCATCTGCGCATATTCGATAAACTTATCACTCGGCTTCCGCCCCGTGATCATCTCCACCAGCGTGAACAAGGCATGGCCCCCATCCAATGCCGGGATAGGCAACACATTCATAAACGCCAGCAGGATGCTGAAAATAGCCGTCAGCGTCCAGAAACTCTGCCAGTCCCACATCGAAGGAAAGACATTGGCGATACTGACCACGCTGCCCAGCGAATCCTGCGTCTTCACTTCCTTGGAGGTAAAGAGCAGCTTCAGATTCTTGATATAATTCGTCAGCGTCGTCACGCTCCGGTGAACACCCGCAGGGATCGCTTCGAGGAACGTATAGTTGATCTGGCGGCTGCCCAGGATATCTTCCATCGATTTATACCCCACCCCATTCATACCCTTCTCGTTATAGGCCACCACGGCACGGACCGTGTCTTTCCCATTCCGCAATACGAGCAGTGCAATATTTCTGTTCTTGAGGCTGTCGAAGCTGAGGTCCCTGATCATATCGGTAGACCACCGCACCGGGTGCTCATTGATACCGATCAGCGTGTCCCCTTTCTGAAGACTACCCTGTACGAACTTCGCGGAAGGCAGGATCGTATCCACGATCAGGGGATACCGCACATAGGTGAATCCACCTAACCGGTTCTTATTCAGCTGACCGATGAACCCGGCCGGGATGGCCAATTCCATCCGCTGCCCGTTTCTTTCGATCGTAATGGACTTCGCTTCATTCATAATGATCTCCGAACCCACCGTCCCTTGCCGCTCTACCGTCTTTCCCGCCACGGCAATGATCTTGTCCCCGTCCTGCATCCCGATCTTGCGGCCCAGGCTATCCGCATAGACGCCATACTTCAGATTCGCTGCCGGAACATAGCGGTCACCCCAGGTCCACATGATCATGATAAAAATCACCAACGCCAATATTACGTTGACCGTTACTCCACCCAACATGATGATCAGCCGCTGCCAGGCCGGCTTGCTGCGGAACTCCCAGGGCTGGGGAGGCTGGTTGAGCTGATCCTTATCCATACTCTCGTCGATCATCCCCGAGATCTTGACATAACCGCCGAAAGGGATCCATCCCAGCCCATATTCCGTCTCCCCTACCTTCTTCTTGAACAGGGAGAACCAGGGGTTGAAGAACAGATAGAACTTCTCTACCCGGCACTTGAACCACCTGGCCGGTAAAAAATGTCCCAGTTCATGCAGCACCACCAATATAGAAAAGGAGAGAATAAACTGTAATACTTTAACGCCCACTCCGGACCAATCAATTGCTAATAGTGTCATATAATGAAATCCGCCGACGGCGGAAATTTAATTGTTTAGATAATGAATAGGTTCAAAAATAGGTAATATTTATTGGGAGGTTCTATCAATTTAGAGCTTTATTAAGGATGCGGCAAAATTACGGGCCTCTCCATCGCTTTCAAAATATTCTTCCAGCGTGGGATGTTCGATGAACGGCACCTGGTGCATCGTGCGCTCTACCAGGTCCGTCATATCCAGGAAGCCGATGCGGTTGCGAAGGAAAGCGAATACCGCTATTTCATTCGCCGCATTCAGCACACAAGGGAGATTCCCGCCTTTAAAGAGGGCATCCGTAGCCAGCGTCAGGTTGCGGAAAGTCTTGACATCCGGCTCCTCGAATGTCAGCGTATTCGGCTTCTTGAAGTCATAACGCGGAAATTTATTCGCAATACGCTTGGGGAACCCCAGCGCATATTGGATCGGAAGCTTCATATCCGGCATCCCCATCTGGGATTTGATACTGCCGTCTTCGAACTGGATCATGCTGTGAATGATGCTCTGAGGATGGATCACCACCTGCACCTGGTCCGGCTGCAGGTTGAACAGCCATTTGGCCTCGATCATCTCTAACCCCTTGTTCATCAAGGTCGCAGAGTCGATCGTGATCTTGGCGCCCATACTCCAGTTGGGGTGCTGCAGGGCATGGTCCCTTTTCACATTCACGAGAAAATTCGGCTTTTTCCCTAAGAATGGGCCTCCGCTGGCGGTCAGAATGATCTTCTCGACCCGGTTGCGCGTCTCGCCTACCAGGCATTGAAAAATGGCGCTGTGCTCCGAGTCGACCGGAATGATCGGCGCCCGCTTCTCAAGCGCCTTCTGCATAACGATATCCCCCGCAACGACCAGGGTCTCCTTATTAGCCAGGGCCACCGCCTTCCCGTTCTCTATCGCGCACAAAGTAGGACGCAGACCGGCAAAACCGACAATCGCGGCCAGCATAATATCATAAACATCCATGGAAGCCACTTCCTCCAACGCTTCCTCCCCTGCAAAGACTTTTATAGGATGCGAAGCCAGCGCACTCTTTACCCGCTCATACTTCTTATCCTCTCCGATTACGACGATGTCCGGCTGGAAATGAATGGCCTGACTGATCAGCAGATCGTCATTACTCTGCGCCGTCAGCACTTCCACGGAAAAAAGGGAGGGGTTGGCATCGATCACTTCCAGCGCCTGCTTTCCGATAGAGCCGGTAGAGCCAAAGAGTGCAATGCGTTTTTTTGGTAGACCGTTTGACATTCTTTAATTATTTCGGGTTTGATTGTATTGCGGCAAAAAATTGTTGAAATATAATTTTTTGCCGCAATACCATTAATGTCGGCAGACATCGGCCAAGGCCTCGTCTGCTAACTGGACTCCGTCCAGTTTCACACAGGAACCAAACGATAAATTATTCAATATATTTTTCCAACTCGCCGGCCAGTTTACGATCATTGCTCAGACGCGGCACTTTGTTCTGCCCGCCCAGCTTGCCTACCGATTTCATATAATCGATGAACCCATTCTTTTTGACCGGACGGATCTGAAGCGGCTGCAATATGTTGCCCGTGATCAGGTCATCATAATAGATATTTTTTGCGCGCAGGTTGGTATCCACCCGGATCGCAAACTCCCCTATATCGGCCGGCTTATGCTCGAATTCCACAAACCATTCATGGTAGGACTTCCCGTTCCCCTGCTGGATCATGGGCGCTACCGTAAACTCCGTGATTTGCAGCCCTTCCGCCTCCGCCGCCTTCATCAGGCTGTATTCCACCTCCTCTCCGATCACATGTTCGCCAAAGGCGGAAATGAAATGTTTGATCCTCCCCGTCACCACCAGCCGGTAAGGGTTGACCGAGACGAACCGGACCGTATCCCCGATGCTGTATCCCCAAAGGCCCGCATTGGTGCTTACTACCAGGGCGTAATTCTCTCCGACCCTGACATCCCGGAGGGAAAGGCGTGTGGGGTGGGGTGATGACACTTCCCCTGCAGGAATGAATTCAAAGAAGATACCGCTATTGGTATTCAGCAGCAACCCTTCACCCTCCCGGGAATCCTGGAACGCAAAAAATCCTTCGGAAGCAGGAAAAGTCTCGATCGTATCTATCTTTTTCCCAATGCTCTCGAAAAGTTTGGCTTTATAAGGCTCGAAGTTCACCCCTCCATGCACCAGCACGGATAAAGAAGGAAAAATGTCTTTTATGGGCTTTCCGGTGACCTGTATGAGCCGGTCGAAATACATCTGTACCCACGGTGGAATGCCGCTGATCAAAGTCATATCCTGCTTGACCGTCTCTTCCACGATCTTATCCAGCTTGGTCTCCCAGTCTTCGATGCAGTTCGTTTCGTAGGAAGGGAGCTGGTTGGTCCGCAGATAACGGGGGACATGATGATTCACGATGCCGCTCAGCCGGCCCGTCGGGATCCCTCCGATCCTTTCCAATTCCGGACTCCCTGACAAAAAGATCATCTTCCCGTCCGAGAAAGCGGTGTTGCCCGTCGACGCCATATAACATAATAAGGCATTGCGGGCCGTATTGATATGGTTGGAGATACTGTCTTTGGTGATGGGAATGTATTTCACCCCGCTGGTAGTGCCGGAAGTCTTGGCTAAATAAATAGGAAGCCCCTGCCATAGCACATTGTGCTTGCCTTCCTTGATCTGGCTGATATAGCCCGAGAATTGCTCATAATCCCGGACAGGAACGGCTTGCTTGAACTCCTCGTAAGTCTTTACATCCACCAGGTGGTGGTCCTCTCCGAAAACAGTTTTACTCCCCACCTTCAGCAAATCCTTGAAGATAGCCTCCTGATCCGCCACCGCGGTGGTGATCCCCTTCTGAATGGTCTTATATATATAGGAGGCGAACGGTCTCGCCAGAAAAGATTTAATCTTCATGTTCATGGCGACAAACCTACACGAAAAACCTGATTTTCTGCGCAACGTAATCTTAAATTGATGAACGGTCAACCCTTGGTTTCCCCCTTAAAATCCCCTTAAAACCATTATTTTTGCCTTTCCACGGGGTTTTTCATAAAATCCTTCTTTTTTCTCCCGAAAACCCCTTACCTTTGCAGCCCTAATATTGAAATTTTATGTTCGCAGTTGTAAAAATAGCCGGCCAGCAATTTAAGGTTCAGAAGGACCAGACTTTGTATGTTCCCAAACTGACAGGGAACGCCGGTGATAAAGTAGAGTTCGGAGAAGTCCTGCTGTCTTACGGCGACGATAAATTGTCCGTAGGTAAAGACGTCAAGGCTACTATCAAGGCCGAAATCCTTGGTCAGGTACAAGGCGATAAGGTAATTGCCTTCAAAATGAAAAGAAGAAAAGGTTTCCGCAAGAAACATGGTCATCGTACTCATTACACGAAGATCCGTATCAGCGAAATCGCTTAGTAAGTACAAAACAACAAACGTAGAACAACTACAAACTTTAAGATAATGGCACACAAAAAAGGTGAAGGTAGTGTAAAGAACGGTCGCGACTCACAAAGCAAACGCTTAGGAGTTAAGATCTACGGCGGACAACCCGCAATATCCGGTAACATCATCGTTCGTCAACGTGGTACCGAATACCATCCCGGCAAAAATGTTGGTGTTGGAAGAGACTTCACTTTGTTTGCACTCAGTGATGGTCTGGTTGAATTTCGGAAAGGAAAGGGTGATAAAACTTTCGTTTCTGTCAATGCTGCTGAAGTAGGTGCTTAAAAAAAAATTTGAATAAATCAAAAAAAATTTTTGGTTAATTCAAAGAAGTTTCTATTTTTATGGTATAATTGATTTACTAACCAATTAAATTCCAAAAAAATGGCAACAGCAAAAAAAGCAGCTAAGAAGAAAGCCGCTCCAAAAAAGAAAGCAGCTCCAAAGAAGAAAGCCGCTAAGAAAGCTGCAAAGAAGAAATAGTTCTTATTTCTTAGATAGGCAGAACATATCAAAGTCCCGGATAACCTCCGGGACTTTTTATTTTCCGGCATCGTCACTCATCCTCCTTCCCCCGCGCCCCGCGCGGGTTCCAGCAACCCCTCTCGATCTCCCATTGTTTTCCTACCTTAGCCCCATGGCAATCGACAACGACTACATCGCAGAGCAATTCAGCCTACTGGCGAAGATCATGGACATCCATGGCGAGAACTCCTTCAAGACAAAATCCTATTCGAACGCCGCCTTTACCATCGAAAAATTACCCGAATCACTGCTCGATCTCCCTCCCGAAAAGATCACCGCCATCAAAGGGATCGGTGACGCCATCGGCAAAAAGATCCAGGAGATCATCCAAACCGGAGAACTTCGGCTCCTCCGGGAATATATAGATAAGACTCCCCCCGGCATCATCGAACTACTCCGGATCAAGGGCCTCGGCCCCAAAAAGATCGCCACCATCTGGAAAGAAATGGAAATAGAGACCATGGGGGAACTACTCTATGCCTGCCAGGAAAACAGACTGCTTCTCTATAAAGGCTTCGGCGAAAAGACCCAACAGAATGTCCGCGATGCCATCGAATTCTTTCTCAAGAGTCAGGGAAGTCACTTATTCGCGGAAATAGAAGTCTATGCCAACACCATCGACGGACAACTTCAGCACCATTTTAAACAGGAGCAACTCAGCTTTACCGGCGAGTTCAGACGCCAGCTGGAAATCATAGACCAATTGCAATGGGTAACGACCATCCACCCCGAACCCTTACAGCAATTCCTCGAAGCGGCCGGCTTCACCACCGTCAACCCATCTTCCAACACCGCACCCTCTTCAGACATATCAGTATCCCATTTCACCGGCCCCGAAAACATCGCCTTATCTTTCACCCATACCCACCCGGACCACTTCGCCGCCACCTTACTGGAAACAAGCTGCAGCGGCGAATTCCTGGAACATTGGCAGCAGACAACCCAATGGGATCCTCACCACACCTACCTAAACGAAGAAGAAATATTCGCATCGGTCAACATCCACTTCATCCCCCCTTACCAGCGGGAACAAAAGCATATCCTGCAAAAGGCCGCCCACGGCCCCCTTCCGGCCGTCATCCAGCCCTCCGATATCCGCGCCATCATCCACAGCCATAGCAAATGGAGCGACGGTTCCAATACCCTGGAAGAAATGGCCGCCGCCTGCATCGAAAAAGGATATGAATACCTCGTTATCAGCGACCACAGTAAAAGCGCCTTCTATGCCAACGGCCTCCACGAAGACCGCATCAAAGAACAACATGCCCAGATCGACGAACTGAACCGGAAGCTGGCCCCCTTCGTCATTTTCAAGAGTGTCGAATCCGATATCCTCTACGACGGATCCCTCGACTACGCCGATAACATCCTCGCCACCTTCGACCTGGTCATCGCCTCCGTCCATTCGATCCTCAAGATGCCGGAAGACAAAGCGATGAGCCGGCTCATACGCGCCATCGAGAATCCCTACACGACCATCCTCGGTCACATGACAGGCCGGCTGCTGCTAAGCCGCCCCGGTTACCCCGTAGATCACAAAAAGATCATCGACGCCTGCGCGGCTAATAAGGTGGTGATAGAACTGAACGCTCACCCCCGCCGCCTCGATATGGACTGGCGCTGGATCAGCTATGCCCTGGACAAAGGAGTCATGATCTCCATCGATCCCGATGCCCATTCTACCGGAGGATATAAAGATGTGAAATATGGAGTGCTGGCAGCACAAAAAGGAGGACTTACCCCCGAAAAGAACCTGAGTAGTTTCACCCTGCATCAATTCCAACAATTTCTCGCCGATATTAAGGGCGACCGCTAGGTCGCCCTTAATATCGGCAGCTCCACATAGAAAGTCGTCCCCTGCCCCTCTATCGTCTCGAACCAGATCTTCCCCTTCGCCTGCTCGACAATCGTCTTACTCATCGCCAGCCCCAACCCCGTACCGGAAGACTTCGTCGTAAAATTCGGAATAAAGATCTTCGACTGCATCTCCAACGGAATCCCCTCCCCATTATCAGTCACCTTGACGATAATCGACGCCTCCCCCTCCCGGATCTCCTCGCTCACGCTGATCACCCGCTTACCATCTTCATCACAGGCTTCCAATGCATTCTGCAACAAATTAGTAAACAGGCGGTTCAACTGCGTCTTATCGGCAAAGATCATGATCTTCTGATGCACCGGCACCCATTTGAAGAGCAGGTTCTCCGTCGTCTCATACAAAGAAACCAGAGAATACAGCATCTCATGCATATCGAACACCTCCTTCTTAGGATTGCCGATATTGGCAAACTGCGAGAAATCCGAAGCGATCTTCGACAGGTGATCGATCTGCTCCACCAGCGTCTTCGCCACACTGGAAGCCATCTCCTTTACATTGACCGAATTATTATCGATAGCCTTCTGCAAATACTGAATGCTCAGCTTCATCGGCGTCAGCGGATTCTTGATCTCATGCGCCACCTGCCGGGCCATCTCCCTCCAGGCCCCCTCCCGCTCACTCTTGGCCAGCGCATGCGCACTCTCTTCCAGCTTCTTCACCATCTTATTGTATTCCTTCACCAGCCCCCCGATCTCATCATTTCGCTTCCATTCGATCTCCTCATTCGTCTTCCCCAGGTTCACCTCCTGCATCTTTTTAGAGATCAGCAGGAACGAAGAAGTGATCCGGTTCGTCAGGAACAGGGCGATCGTACCCGCAATCAGGAAAATAAAAGCATTCAACGTGATGATCGTAACCAAAAAATTTGAAATCTCTTCCTTTAGCTCATCCTGCGTCGTAAAAGAAGGAATATTCAGGTAAGCATACGTATTCCCGCTGGCATCCCGCAGCGGCCGGTAAATACTCACATACCGCACCCCGCCGACCTGCTCATAATTCGTATACTGGATGGAATTCAGCTGATGCAGGTTGTAATACGCATCGGGATGCATCTTCTTGCTCAGAATCCCCTTATTATAAACGAATAAGTTAGAAGATACCTGCAAATTCCCATTCAGGTCATATACGTTGATATCCGTACTATGCACCTGCGCCACCTCCTCGATCATCTTCTGCAGCTCGCTCATCGCCCCCGGGTAATACAATTTCCACTCATCCCCATAGATCACCTGCCCCGACAATTTATTCTGTACCTCGCTCACCATGACCTGCATGGCCCGGCTAAGCCGGTCCCGGTTATTCCGGTCATACCGGTTGATAAAGAACACAATCGTCGCGACCCCGATCACCACAAAAGAAAAAAGGCTGATAAAGATGATCGTAGTATGGATCTGCGACCGGATATTCATCTGCCAGTAAGTCTTCAGCTGGCTCCAGTGCATCCGCGACCAGATCAGCAACGCCGCCAGCCGGAACAAAGCCACTAAAAACAGGAAGGCGGTAAACAGGTACGCGAACAACGTGATATCCTCTATCCCGGAATTATCCCTTTTCACCACGACCACATAGATATCGTCCGAGGCCCGGTGCCACAATTCATCATAAACACTCTTTCTCACATGCACAAAATCCGTCTTCGGGATCTGCTCATCGGTCAGATGCGTGGAAAAAGGATATTCGTTATTATCGGTGATCAGCTCCCGCTTGTTATAAATAGCATAGTATTCCGGCAGATCCTCCCGTTTCTGGCGGAAAAGCTCCGGCACGAGCGCATTCGACCCCTTATAGCTTTTCGGCACTGCCGTAATGAACAGATAACCGGTGACCTTCCCCGAGCTGTCCCCATAGATGGACTTTTTATAGATATACGTATACTTGTCAAAGGATTCTTCATAATACCGCAGATCCGGAATATCGGTATTCTTGCCCCTAAGGGTAAAGATCGTATTCAAGGTATCATAAGAGACGGAAGGATCATTGTACAGCGGCCGCTCATTGTCGTCATAGGTAAAGAGCTGCGTGTCGAATTTATTCTGATAGACGCTGAAATTACGGTTGACCATGCTATCTTTCATGGCGGAATTTGACAGGGGGTCCTTAAACCGGGAAAAATTAAGCGACAGGAAATCATTGTCGATATAGCTGAAGGCAATACTGAGCACTTTTTCACTGGTAGGATCCGCCTGCTCCGACAACCGCTCAGCAATACGCCGGCGATTATCCTCCTCTATCTTCCGGTTCTCGAGCAGGATCACGGCGGAAATAGAAGTGGAAAAGATAAACAGCCAGAATAACACCTCACTGACATTCAGACGAAACCGCAGGTTGAAGAAGACGCGGCGCTGCATGAGCCAGACATAAGCCAGCAGCCATATTAACACAAAAATATCCAGCTCTACCGTGATCGTATTATGGATAAAGGTCAGCAGCAGCAGCCCCATCGTCGCAATGATGATATACAGCACGATGGAAAGCGCACGGATCAGGTAACCGACCAACTGGAACAGCACCTGCGATAAAAAGAAATAGCCCAGCGCCAGCGCCGCCAGCGCGATAAAGTCGACAAAACTGTAGTTATTCAGCAGGCTGAAGAAGTTCAGCACATTAAAGGATATTTTGGAGTCCGTCACCAGGGACTGCACAATATTGGCAAATTCGAAGGTAGTGATCACCAACACGGCCAGGCCTATGAAGATCCATAACCAGTTCTTCCATCGCTGCTCCGACTCGGGAATCGTATACTCGCTGAGCTCCCGCTTGATAAACAGGATGATCCAGCAAAACAGGAAAGCATTGATGACCAGGTCCCCCAGCGAGCTCAATACGATGCTGGAACTGTAGATGGTCGGGTCAAACAGCTCGAACTGACGCAGGTTCAGCAGGTCGGGAGAGACATATACCAGCACCCGCAGCAGCAGGATCACCACGATCAGGAACCCTATCCCCCAGCTCGCCCCCCATCTCTCCCTTATCGTATGCGCCATATTATGGATGATGATCAATACCAGTAAGACACCCAGCAATACCGCCAGCGGGATCACCAGGTAATGAGAAGGAGCATGATAACCCGGCTTTTTTTCCAGGTAGAAGAGCGTAATGTCAAGGGTGCTTTTTACAGGGAACTCGGTGGGAGTAGCCGTTATTCTCACCCGCTCTTCCGCAGAAGCGATATCGGTGAATTCCGGCGTCAGGTTGGTCGTGGAGATATAATACTGCCAGCGCACCGGGATCAGGGCAATCGCCACCAACGGCCGGCCTCCGCGGCCCTGTACGGCTTTCTTTATAAAAACATACTGCCCGTTGCTGAGCTGTACAAAGCTATTGCCATTGGCAGCGCCCATCAAAGCCTGCGTAGGCAGCGAACGCTGGTCGCTCCAGAATTTCAGCACACCTGCCCCACCCATTGAATCCGTATCGTAAAGGAAGAGCCCGTATCGCTTATCTACCAGTTTACCCAGCTCGTCTTCGGTATATTGCCGGTCAGCCAGCCGGCTCAATAAAGCCGTGTCCTTCGTCAGCCGCTCGAAATCCTGTTCCCTCTCCTGCAAAAGGGATTGTATCGAATTACGCAGCACCCGGACAGAAGCATCGCTGCTGAAATATATGTTGAGGAAATAGCCGGTCAGGAACAACACCGCAGCTGCCAGTAACAGCACCCTGTTCCTGCGGAAAATATCAATAAAAAGAATCTTCAATCCTGTTGTTTTTTAATTAGCCGTCATGCGCCGCTCAAAATCTAGCGCATATCCGGCAAAAGCTCTAATAATTGTCCTTCGGACCAAGGCCTTCCAAGGCCTTGAGGTCATCCCACAATCCATCCATTTCTTCCAGGGTCATGTCGGCCAGGGATCGGCCTCTTGCTGTGGCTTCCTCCTCCATCCGGGTAAATCGCCCCATGAACTTTCGGTTTGCTTTTTCCAGGGCATTCTCAGCATCTATCTGCAAAAACCGTGCATAATTGACCAGGGTAAAGGAAAGATCGCCGAACTCCTCTTCGATCTTCACCGGGTCCTTTAGCGAAATAGCTTCCCGCAACTCCTCCATCTCCTCCTTCACCTTCTCCCAGACCTGCTCCGCATGATCCCATTCAAAACCCACTTTCCCGGCTTTCTCCTGCAGCCGCGTCGCCTTGACCGTCGCCGGCAGCGACAGCGGCACCCCGCTAAGCACAGACTTCTTACCCTCCTTCAATTTCAGCTGCTCCCAGTTCCTTTTTACATCCTCTTCATTTTTAACCGTGACCAGCCCTTCCTGTTGGCTGGTGTCGCCATAGATATGCGGATGCCGGCTGATCAGCTTATCACAGATGCCGTTGATCACCTCATCCAGGGTGAACTGCCCCTGCTCCTTGCCGATACGGGCATAAAAGACGATATGCAGCAGCAGATCCCCCAGCTCCTCCCGGATCCCCTTCCAGTTCTCCTCTAAGACAGCATCGGCCAGCTCATACAGCTCTTCGATCGTAAGCGGACGGAGGGTCTGCACCGTTTGCTTACGGTCCCAGGGACATTTTTCCCTTAATTCATCCATAATCCCGACCAGACGCTGGAAGGAGGTAGTAACTTCATTCATAAAAAATATTTTAGAAGGTTGCAGCATGGCCCAAGGTCCCGCCGCCCCTATACCGAAACAGCAGAGATCAGCACGAATATCACCAGGAGTATCGTATTAATAATGAATGCCAGGAAGCAGGCAATCAGATATTTGAGAAAGGTCTTTCCCCTCCCCTGCCCGTAAAATCCCCGCATCGCCTTATACAGGTAGATCATAATGTAGATAAAGATCAAAAAGTTCAGGATTTCCGATGTGACCTTCAACCATTCCCAGCCAAGAGAACCCAGCTGATTCAGCAGTATCGTGGCCAGCGCGAGAATAAAAATAGCACAATAGACATGGATAGTGAAAATGCCATGGTCCACATAGTAATATTGTTTGTGCCTAAAGTATAAGATATTCAGGATCAAGGCGAAAAATGGCAAGGACCAGAACAGGATCTTGGGAAAGGAATGCAGCATATGCTCGGCGAAATGCTCGAAATAGAGGCGCTTATCCCGGTGGAGCTCCTCGCCGGCGACGATCGATTTGTGCATCACCAGCCTCTTGAACCATCCATCCTGGAGACTATCCGGCAGACGTTTCTCGGAAGAATCATACGCTTCGACCGACTTATATTGGCTCACATCCCACCCCAAAACAGTGGTATGGCTTCCCGTATCCGGGATCTTGCCTAACCGGATCAATTTGTTCAGAGAATCTCTCAGATGCGACGGAATCCCGGGATACCTATATCCCTTTGAAGTGTCTGCCGTAGCAGTGCTATCCGTCAGGGCCCGGGCCAGCAACAGCTTCCTGTCCGCCTTACTGAATGTTAGTTTGGTCGTATCCCCGTATGAACTTTTGATCATCGCCAGCTCGACGTCCAGCTTGCGGACAGCATTCGCATAATCCTGCCGGTCATCCTCATCATCGGCTGTTTTCATTTTCTTTTCGTCGTCCAGCTTCAGTTTCTCCAGCTCCGTCAAACTTTTCTTCACCTCTTTATCGGCCGTCTCATTTACATGCATAAATTCCCCGGGCCGCTTGAGAGAGAAGAAGATCAGGAAAAAAATAGCGGAAGTGAAGACATACATCCGGATCGGGTTGAGATATGTCATCCGGCGCCCCGCCATATATTCTTTCGACAGAAACCCCGGTTTCCGCATCAGGTATTTTACCGTACTGAAAAATTTGCCGTCAAAATGCGTGATATCGTTAAAAAAATGCTGCACCAGATGCCATACCGTCTCCTTCGGCTCCAGGTTTTCCTGCCCGCAAACATGACAATACCGCCCGGATAAGGCGGTATGGCAATTCAAACAGATTTTTTCTTTTCTTTCCTTTAGATGCGACACTGGGAAAATTTTAACTAAAATAAGGAACTTATAGAGCTCTACATGTATTAAAAAAGGGAATTTTTCGTTTCTTGGTTTCAATCCTACATTTGCGCTGAATGAAAAGACTACCCGCTTTCCTCCTTTTGATCGTGCTCAGCCAGCTCTCCCAGGCTCAATATTATTACAAAGACCTGGTTGTGAGCCGGCAGACGACCGGACAATGGCAGCTTTATAAGGATAACAAGGTCAGATCCGTCAGGCTGGAGAGCTTTGAAAACGACGGCCAGCCCTCGGACGGATTTGTCGGCGACCAGCAGGTAACCGGTGACTTTTCCCGTATTACCACCCATACCCGCTCCTCCGGCACAACCGACTCCTGGATCCTGGCTTATTATACCCCCTCCGGCCTCCTGTCTAAAATCGTGGATACCAGCGATACCTACCAGAGTACTTCCGAATATCAATATGACCCGGCAGGACATATTACATCCATTACCAATACATCCCTCGAAACCGATAACCACCTCAAGGACCTGGAACAGCATCTCTGGCAATACGATGCCCAGGGCAAGCCCTCCGGCATGCTCAAGATCAAGAACGGGAACGACACCACTATCGTACGGTTCGTGACGGACGAAAAAGGCAATATCGGGGAAGAAAGGGCCCGCCGGAATAATACCGACCTGCCGGCTATCTATTATTACTATGATTCGGACAACCGCCTTACCGATATCGTTCGCTACAATGACAGGGCCCGGCGATTACTGCCGATCTCTATCTTTGAATATCAGACCGGAGAGCGACCGGTCTCCATGATGGTCGTACCCGATAGCGGCAACGATTATCAGAAATGGATCTATGAATACAATGACAAAGGACTGAAAATAAAAGAATCCTGTTTTAACAAGAAAAAGGAATTGCAAGGCAGGATCGAATACAGCTATAAATAAATTTTCCCCCGGGGCCCTGGTTCCGGATCTCAGCTTTCAACAACAACATTATGCGCACGCTATTAACGCTGATCTTGCTTTCGACCACCGCCCTAACCTGGGCCCAGGACCTCGATTTTCCGGATTACCGCAACAAAAGGGACAATTTTATCAAGATCTCCGATAAGGACGTCCGGGCCGATCAGGCCTCCTTCTCCCTCGCCGGCGTCGACGAGAGCATCGGCAAAGCCCAGCTCAACGCCGTTCCTATCAAAGACTATGGCCCCAACTTCATGACCTTCCAAAACGACAATATCCAGGTGACCGTCAAAACCGGCGTATTCTTCCCGACCAAACATAAGCTGATGTTCTCGGAGAAGCACCTCGTCAAGATCGATGGCAAAGCTTACTACGGAGGCAACTATGGCGAGCAACCCCATACAACCATAGATGCGGTGACAGTCATAGTCGGTAAAGATACCGTCCCCATTCCTGCCACCGCTTATTTTGATCTCTATGACCCGAAATTCAGTTTTACCCAGTCCGGCTCGACCCGCACCCGCAATGCCGTCTACCTCTCCAACGACAAACACACTTTTTACATCTATATGCTCAACCCGGACAACGGCGGCACCGAATACACTTTTGTCATCCGGGATAAACAATACCTCCGCCGCGTAGTCGATTACGGGTTCTTAAAATAAGGCCCGGTCGTCCGTCATCGGAACATCCTTCATACGGTCGTCCGTCATCCGGAGCCAATCGCCGGGCCCCTGGACTCATTCCTTCCTTTCTTTCCTGACCAGCTCTCCTTTCTCATTAAAGAACAGGAGCCAGTCTTCCAGGAAAGCATCGTGATGGTCCGAATCCAGCAGCGTGCCGTTATTCACATGCAGCACATACAAAGGCTGCTCCGGCGTTTCGATCTTTTTAATATCGGCTACATACCAATCGTAATACCCGCTGTTCTTCCACCCCAGCTTGACACTATCCGGCAGATTCTTCGTCCATTTTATCGGAGCTTCCGTTCCCTTCCAGCTTCCATCCTCCGCATAATAGGCAAAGTATTTCTTCCCGTTACGTGAAAACTGGGCGATATACCCCTCTTTCCGCTGCTCCCATTTCTTCAGTTTCCCATCGGGGAACTGCGAAGAAAATGCCTTTACCACCACCACAGGCACCGCACTAACCGGCACCCCTGCACTTTGCGCTATCATCGTCTGAAACAGGATCGCCGCAGCGATCAACATCATAATTTTTTTCATTTTTAATTTTTTTAAAAGATTATAATATATCAACCCTTCATCTCGTCGTCAGTCGATCATCGTCGGTCACCTCACCGCCACCCCCTCCTTCATCTCATCATTCGCATTCACCACCAGTTCATCGCCAGCCTGCAACGCCCCCGTCACCTCCACCCGATCCACCGTCTCATTGCCAGTCGTCACATCGACCTTCATCGTCTTGCCATCCCTAACCGACAGCACATACTTCCTTTCCGTGGAAGTGATCACTGCAGAACGCGGCACCGAGAAAGCAGCCGGATTTCCCTTCGAATGAAACAGGATCTCCGCATACATACCCGGCGCCAGCCTGCCATCCTTATTATATACATCCAGCTCCATCCTCTCCGATCGATACTGGATATTCATGACACTGGACCTCCGGTTAACCCTTCCCGTCATCTTCTTACCTGGAAAAGCGCTCAGGTAGAAAGCCACCGTATCCTTATCCTCCAGGTTGGCCGCAATACCCTCCGGAATATCTACCTGCAGCCGCAGCCGTTCGACCTGCCGCAGGTCCAGCATGGGCTTGTTCTCCTTCCCCTCCGCGCTCACCAGCGCCCCGGGATGTACATTCCTCTCCGAGATCACCCCGTCAAAAGGAGCCATCACCCGTAAATACCCCAGTATGACCTGCTGCATCTGCCAGTTCGCCTTTTCCGCATTGGCCAGCGTGCTGTCAGCCTCCTCCTTCGCCTTGGACGATGCCAGTCCCATAGGAGATACCGCCCCAGGCGTCAGGGACGCCTGCCGCAGCCGCTCATAATTCTCCCGGCTGATCGTATAATCCAGCTTCGCCCGGGCATATTTCTCTTTGGCCTGCATGCTGGCCAGCTCCAGCTCCGGCGCCTCCAGCTCCATCAGCAGCTGCCCCTTCTTCACATGCGAACCGATATCTACCCATACTTGTTTTACATAGCCGTTTACCTTGGGAAAAATGCTCACTTCCTCATAGGAAGCCAGCTGCGCCGGCAACTTTACCAGCTGCTCCAGCCCGAAAGCCTTTTCCACGGTCGCGAATTGATAGTGTGGCTTGGCCGGATCCGCCACGGCAGCCACCGGCTCTTTCTTATCCCCACATCCCCAGATCAGGGCTGCCACCAGGGGCAGGATAAATACGTCTTTACTCATCGGTGAATGATTGATCTTTTGCATACTAATTTTATTTATAATGATTTATTCTCCTTCCGGCATCAACGACACACTGTCAAAAGATGTCTTCTGCTGTATCCATCCATATACCAGCGGCACGATGAACAGCGCGGCAAACGTCGACGCCGCAAGCCCCCCGATCACTGCACGCCCCAAAGGCGCCGACTGATCTCCCGCCTCTCCCATTCCGCTGGCCATCGGGATCATACCCGCGATCATTGCTAAACTGGTCATCAGGATCGGCCTCAGACGGATACTCGCTGCCACAGAAGCCGCCTTGAAGGAGTCCTTGTACTCCAGCCGCAAAGCCTCCGCATTCGTTACGATCAGAATCGCATTCGCCACCGACACCCCCACCGACATAATGATCCCCATATAAGATTGCAGGTTCAGCGTCGAGCCCGTCGCCAGTAACAATAACATCGAACCAAGCAACACCGCCGGGATCGTCGCCAGCACCGCGATCGAAAGCCCGAAGGACTGATAGTTAGCTGCCAGGATCAATAAAATGACGACAATCGCCGCCAACAGTCCCCCCTGCAACGAACCCAGTGTCTCCGTCAGCAAAGAAGACATCCCCTTGATCTCCGCCACCAGCCCCTTTTTGGGCGCCCCCATCTCATTCATCGCCTGCTGTACCGCCGCCGCCGCCGTACCCAGATCCTTTTTATAGATATTGGCGCTGACAGTGACAAACCGCCTCGGCCCCTCCCGGTCATACTCCCCCGGTAAACTGTCGATGGTGATATCCGCCACATCCGACAATACCGGCCGCATCTTTCCGGATACGATAGGAATAGATCGCAACTGCTGCAGCGAATTCATAATATATTCCGGGATCTGCACCTGCGTGTTGTAGGTATATTGCTTGCTATCGTCCAGCCAGAAATTCTTCAGCGTATACCGGCTGGAAGCCGTGGCATCGGAGATGCTTCGGGACACATTATCGATACTCAGGCCCATCTGCGCCAGCTTCTGCCGGTCCATCCGGATCACCAGTGTAGGCAGCTTGAGCGGCTGCGCCACCTGCACATCTCTCAAAAAAGGAACGGCCTTTAACTTATCAACCAGCCTGCTTGAATAATCGGCGATATCGGCCATGTTCTTGGCAGCCACCCGCACCTCTACCGGCGTAGAGGCCCCCTGCGCCATCAGCTTCTCCGTCAGCTCTATCGGCTCGAAAGACACCGCCACCGCCGGATACTTGTCGGCGATCATCTTCCTTATCCTGTCTTTCAGGTCATCTATATTCGTTTTGTAGCTCTCGTCCAGCTGAACCTGCAAGACCGCTTCATGGCTGCCGCTGTTAAAGACATACAGATTACTATGCCCGTAATTGGGAGACACCGTCCCCACAAAAGCCGAAGAGATAGCGACATGCCCATCCACAGCCACGCTGATCAGGTCCAGAATATCTTTTGTCGTTCTCTCCGTTATCTCCAGCCGGGTGCCGTTGGGCCCCCGAACCCGCAGCTGCAATTGACCGGCATTGGATTTCGGCAGCATATCCTTCCCGATGACACTCAGGCACAATGCTACCGCTGCCAGGGCGATCACGACATAACCGATCACAATCCCTTTGCGCCGCGGCATCTGCCTATCCAGCCATCCCAACAGACTCATCTTAAGCCGCTGAAAGAATCCATTCTCGGGACTATGCTGATCGTCCTCCCGGTTATGAACCGCCACCTCCTCCACCTCCGCATGATCCAATGCCAATCCCGCATGCGCATGCAGCCCCTTATGATGATACTGGAACATTTCCTCTTTCAGGAGCCAGTTCGCAATGATCGGCACCAGGGTCTGGGCCGCCACATAAGAAATGATCATGGCAAACCCGATCGACATAGACAAAGGAAGAAACATAGCCTTGGGCACCCCCTCCATCACCAGCGAAGGCGCAAAGACCGCCAGAATACACAACAGGATCAGCAGCAGGGGAAAAGAGATCTCCGTACACGCATCCAGGATAGCCTTCTTCTTGGTCTTATTCATTTCCAGGTGCTGGTGGATATTCTCAATGGTCACCGTTGCCTGGTCTACCAGGATCCCGATCGCCAGGGCCAGCCCGCTGAGCGTCATGATATTGATCGTCTGCCCCGCCAGCTTCAGGCATAACACCGTGCTTAATACAGCCACCGGGATCGTGATGATCACCACCAGGCTGCTACGCCAGTCCCGCAGAAAGAGCAACACCATCAAACCCGTTAATATCGCTCCCAGGATGCCCTCCGTCATAAGACTCCTGGCGGCATTCATGACAAAAACACTCTGATCGAACTCATAGCTGATCTGCACGTCATCCGGCAGCAGACTTTGCATTTCCGGGATCTCTTTACGGAGGTCCTGCACCACATTCCAGGTGGAAGCCCCCGCCGTCTTTACGATCGGGAAATAAACGGACCGCTTTCCGTTGACCAAAGCATAGTCGACCACAATATCCGCCGCATCTTCCACTCTGGCGATGTCCTTGGCCGTGATGCTGTTGATGCCGTTGTTGACGATGGGAATATCTCCGAAATCCTTCACCTTTTCTTCCTGTGAGTTGACGGAAGACAGGTACATCGTACTATCGATCCGGATATTCCCCGAAGGCGTCATGGCATTATTCTTACCCAGCGCATCCACCACCTGTTCAGGAGAAAGATTGTATTCCCGCAGTTTCTCCGGGTCTACCTTGATGATCACCGACCGGGCATTGGACCCGAAAGGAGGAGGCGCGGAAAGACCCGCCACCTTCCCGAACAATGGGCGGATCAAGGTACCCGCCATATCGAAGATCTCGTTGAGCGACCGCGTCTTGCTGCTGAATACCAGCTCCCCCACCGGCAGGGAGCTGGCGTCAAAACGAACCACTTCCGGAGGCAGCGCCCCCGGGGGAAAGAAGGCCATACAACGATTCACCTGGATAGCGGCTTCCGCCGAAGCCTCCGCCATATCCGTACCTTCATAAAAATTGATCTTGATCAGGGTCAGCCCCTGCGTATTCTTACATTCGATGTTCTTTACTCCGTCGATATACAGGAAATTATCCTGCATCCTCGTGGAGAAGAAACCTTCCATTTGCTTGGCCGACATACCCCCATATTGCTGAATGACATAGATCGTAGGCAAATTCAGCGTTGGGAATATATCTATCGGGATCTTCCGGATTGCTATTACCGAAAATAACAGCAGGCCTATGAAGATCACCAGGATTGTAACGGGCCTTGTTAGCGCTGTCCGTACCATGCTGATTATTTTAGGGTTTGAATAAATTGATCCAGGTTACCAGTAGCAGCGGCTTTGTCCAGGCTGGCCATATACCACTCATTCAGCGTTTCGATATAAGCCGACTGCGCCTGATACAAAACAAAAGACGCATTGCTTAGATCCACCAGATTGATGATACCCGCCTTATACTGAGCCAGCTTCTGGTGATAGCCATCCGTCGCCGCCTGCAGCTGCACCGGCAGCTCAGCCAGGTTCTTCTGCGCGATCCGGATCGTCTCATCCGCCTGCAACTCCTCATTCCGGAGAGAGAGCACCTGCTGCTGCAAAGCGAGGTCTGCAGCGGCAGATTGGTAACCGGCAACGGTCAACCTGTCCTTTTTACGCACCCCGTTAAACAGGTCATAGGTGATCCCCAGCCCTCCCATGTAGTTCAACCGCTGGTAACCCATCCCTTCGCCCAACGACTTATAATCATTGCTGTATTGAATGCTCGACCCTCTGGCCCAGCCGCCTGCCCCCAATATTATTTTGGGCAGATAGCTCTTCCGGATCAACACCTCTTCAGCCTGGTATTGCAGCTTCTGCTTCGCGTAAAAATCAGCCAGAGGATTGGCCGTTCCGCCCCCCGATCCGACTATCGGGATCGTCCCCAATCCCAGATTATTTCCCGGAACCAGCCCATTAATCCGTCCCGTATCCAGCCCCGGCCTATCGCCCGGCCTCAGCCCCCCCATCGGAGTCGCACCCGCCCCCGAATCCACCCGGACCTGCGGATCGCTCACACCAGTCAGATAAGACAGCTGCTGCAGCAGCCGGACCAGGTTCCCCGTCGCACCATTATAATTGATCCTCGCCCTCGACAATTCAGCCTTGGCCAGCGACGAATCCACCCCGGCATTGATCCCTGTACTGGTCAGCGCGCTGCTGATCGTATAGATAGCTTGATAACGGCGTATATCCTCTTCCTCCAGCGCCAGTTGATACCGGCCCTTCAGGATCTCGAAATAGACCTTGCCGATCTGCCACTTCACCATGTATAGTTCTTTGGCCAAATCAGCCTTTTGCACATCCGCAAAAGCCCGCGCACCGGACACCTTGGCCCCGCGCAATCCAAAATTCACCAGCTCGTATTCCCCATAAACAGAGGCGATATTACTGGTAGCAGGTTGATAATTATTCGCAGCGGTGACACCCCCGGAAATAGCATGTAATACCCCCGGCATAGGAAGGAAGCCACCCGTCAGGTCATTGGCTGTACCAATGGACAGCTCCTCGACGACATTCAGCTTGGGTAGAAAAGCATGCTGAGCCTCCCTAATACCGGCTTCCGCACCGCTGACAAGCGCCTGCTTTTGCAATAAGACAGGTAGATGATGCCTGGCCGAATCCACCAGGTCTGCTAAAGAATAAACAGGATTTCTTTGTGCCAATACAGGAAAGACCGGCATCATAAGCACCATGAATAGGATCCTTATGAGAATACCGGCTGCTCTTTTGCACGTCGCAGCCATAAAAGACAATATTTAAAATGAGAAATGCCTAACCGCACTGGCAGCAGCAATCGAAAAGGTTAGGCGCACGCGGGAGGACCCCGGAGAGAAGTTACAATGCGGTCAAAGGATTGTACCGCCTGTTTACAAACAGCATATTTTCTTCGAAATTCAGCATAGGTAAGCAAGGCCGGCAAAGAGACAGCAGCAGTCGCCTGAATAGGGTATCTTCCCTGGAAACGCTTGTCCAGACTTAGATGCGATCTGTCCTGGTGGGTAGCCTTATAATCGTTATCCGTCTTTCCATGCGGGGCAAAAGGCGCCCCGGCAGTGATCTTATTTACAGATGCATTGCCATAAACATAAAAATTGGCGATGGAGTAGAACCGGTAATTGAGCTGCGCGGTAAAAAGGAACAGATATACTGTTAACAGCATCAGCTTGCAGCATCCATTCGTATATCTTTTTCTTATCAGGGTCATGATAATAGACCCCTAAGATAATAAAAAAAAGGAATAATCAGGAAGCTGCCTTTATGGTTACCTTTTACCGGAACCAGGCAACTTCCTGTGAAATGTCCAAACAATCGTCAGATCCTGTCCTTTTTTATTAATTCCCCATCGGCCGTGAATGTCAAGACATGATCTTCTCTGAAAGCGTCATATTTGTCCGAACTCAGCAGGGGCCCGTTATTCAGGTGCAGCACATACAGCGGCCGCTCCGGAGTTTCTATCTTCTTGATATTGTGCACATACCAGCCGGCATAGCCACTGTTCATCCACCCCGTCTGCACATTCGCCGGTAAGTGACGGGTCCTCTTTACACGGGACTCCGTACCTTTCCAATCCCCCTGATGAGAATAATAAGCATAATACTTTTTGCCATCGCGGGTAAACTGTGCAATATATCCCTCTTGGCGGGTCTCCCATTTCTTCAGGTCACCATCGGGGAACTTCGCGGAGAAAGCCTGTGTCACTTCTTTCGGAACAGCCGCCTGTTCCTTTTTCTGAGCCATAACGCCTTGTGTCAATATCATTGATGCGATAACTACAAATAAATTTTTCATACTGTTCTTTTTAAAAATTATTAATACACTGGGGAAATCCACAACCAACAAGGTCGCGATGATGCAATAGTGCCAATAGCACAAGTCACCAATTAAAAGTCATGCGCCGCCAATCCTGCGGCATCGATAAGTCGATGAGTTTTAAGCAATGGGAGGTCCCCGGAGAGAAGGTAACAGCCGATAGGCGACAACCGGACGCGGGCCCCGGTTATAAAATTCCTGGTCTTTCAGAGGCTGATAAGATACAGTACCTGCTTCTTCTTTATAGACCGGCAGGTGTTCAGTCCCGAACAAACTGGCGGAAGACACCACACGCACAACGATCGAAACAGGATCTTTGGCATCCGCAGAAGGATCTTCCGGCAAAAAATACTGACTATTGATCTGAAGAGCAAACAAAAAGAAGCAGATCATCCCTGCGAGGGACGTAAACAATTGGTTGATATAGCTTCTTTTTATCGCGATCATGATAGGATGTGAAATTAAGCAATGATTCTCTAAGGAAAACTTAAAACTCGCAGTCTTCCCTCGCCCGGGCCACCTAATACCTCCAGGACTTCAGATCCGCCCCCTTGGGCGCCCGGCTCTTCACCTCCTCCGCCCATTTCTTAATATACATCTGGTGATACCGGAGCCGGCTGATATAATTAGGATGCTCATGATCTCCATTCCAGCAATGCTCCGCCCGGTCCCCATAATCCACCTCGCAGCTGCAGCCGGGGCCCGTCAGCTTCTTCAGCATATCCTCCGCGGAATACACCGCATTGTTCAGGTAATAGCTATCCATATCGCCTACATAAATATGGATCTTCCCCTTGAGCTTGTCCCCGATCTTCGGCCAGTCGCGCTGTATGATATGCGTAAGATCATAATGCTCCTTCCAGTATGCCGCCACCGAGGAATCGATCGCGCCGGTATATTTATCGAAGATCCGCTTCGGATAGCCATCGGCATCCATCGGAGAGAACACCGCCTCCCAGATATCGAACTGATCGCCGCTGCGGCTGCGATTGCCCAGGGCCAGCTCCCGCTGATTCATATCCTTCACCATCGCGCTCACATGTCCCAGATAATCCCGGTACCCCGGCCGCGGAGTTTTTTTATAGTCGCTGCTCACATAATAGGCGTTCTTATCGTGGTAGATATCGATAGTCGTATAATGATGGAAGTCTACAGGGTCCGGACAGGAAGCATAACAGCCATTGTACTGATCCGGATAGAGCACCTGCACCGCCAGCGCCTCCCAGCCCCCGGTAGAGCCACCGTAGGTAAATCGGGCCCACCCCTGACCGATACCACGGAACCGCTTCTCGATCTCCGGGATCAGCTCGTAGGTAATCGCATCCCCATAAGGCCCCAGACATTCCGAATTGACGGCATAGCTATCGTCATAATAAGGATTGGCATGCGCTATCTCGACCGCCAGCACCCTGGGAAACCCCGGCCCCGTCCACTGCTTGTAAAAAGAATAGGCTTCTTGTTGCACGACCTTATTATAACCACTGATCCGAAACCGGGTATTGGTATCAGGTTTCAGATTCTCATCGGGCGGCGTCAGACGGAACCCATCGAAGTCAGCAGGAAAATGTCCGTGAAAAATAGCCAGCGGATACTTAACGGAAGGATGCTCCTCATACCCCTCCGGCAACAGGATATGCGCCCCGATATACATCGGCCGGCCCCAGAACTCCGTGAGCAGCTTGCTCTGGATCTTGATATGTTTGATATAACGGGTATCCTGCGGCTCCGCAATGGGAGGAATGATATGATCGATAGTCAGACTGATCTCCCCGGAGGTAGCAGGATCAAAATGCACTTTGACCGGCGCCGAATAAATATTCCCGGGAGCCTCGTTCCAATGCTGGCCCTCTCCCCTGTCCATCGGCAGCTTAACCGTCTGCCCCCCTTTCAGATGAAAAGTCTCATACTTGTGCAGTAAAACCTGTATAGTATAATCTCCGGCAGGTACGTCCCGGAGCCTCTCGATGGGATACCCGAAGGCATGCATGTCCACCAGCTCGGAATGACCCGGCTCCCAGCCATCCACATCCACCCCGAAGACCATCTGCGTTCCGGCCGCATCGTTGATCTGGAACCTTGGCTCTTCCCTATCGTTATTCGACAGCAGCAACAACAGCCGCCCGTCAAGAGCCATCTGCTGTAAAGAAGGAGCGATCGTTACGCTGAATGTCTGGGCCAGAGCCCCGGCGCAAGCGCCCAGCATAAACGCCGCCAGTAAGACCGGCAGCCGGTGGATGGTAGTCATAAACAGTAGTAGTTATGACTCAATATAACATTTTTTGCGCTAATCCTTCCCCGTTATTATCGATGCCAGCATAGCACAAAATACCCCTATCTCCTCTTCGGTATTATAGTAGTGGATCGAGGCCCTCACGATGCTGCTGAGATGATTTTTATTCATATAGATCAGCGTGGAGCTGGCCTGCCCGACGGATACATTGATTTCTTTTTCCAGCAGCCTGTTCTTCACCAGGAGACTATCCATCCCCTTCACCGAAAAGGTTACGATGCCGCATTGCTGATCGCCGATATCATGAATAGTCACCCCATCGATGCCCGCCAGCTGCTGCCGTAGCCTAGACGCCAGGAACTGTATCCGCTGCCAGATCCTGTCCACCCCGATCTCCAACGCATATTCGATCGCCTTTCCCAACCCAAGCATAAGAGCCCGGTTTTTTTCATACAGCTCGAACCGCCGCCCATCATTCCTTATTTTGAACGTATCCATGCTGACCAATTCCGCAGTGTACCCATCCATGAAGATAGGTTTTAACCGATCCTGCACCTCCTTCCGGACATATAAAAACCCGGTTCCCCTCGGCCCCCGCAGAAACTTCCGCCCGGTTACCGACAACATATCACAGCCGATCTCATTCACATCGATCGGTACCTGCCCCGCAGTCTGACAGGCATCTACCAGGTATAATATATGGTGCTTACGGGCTATCTTCCCTATTTCAACGATCGGCACCATCCCCCCCGCCGTCGAAGGAATATGCGTAATAGCGATCAGTTTGGTTCGCGAAGAGATCGCCACCTCCAGCGCCGGCAGAGAGAAATTACCCTGCTCATCATTCGGTATCACCCGGATGACGATCCCATGCGTTTGTTGCATATTCAGAAAGCCAATTAAATTAGTGACATACTCCATCTCCGAGGTGATCACCTCATCCCCCCTTTCAAAGGCCAGCCCGTTAAAAGCCACCCCCCAGGCAGTACTCGCATTTTCTACCACCGCCACCTCCGACTTATCCGCATGGATCAGCTTAGCTATCAGCTCATAGACATTCTCCAGCTGCACCCTGTATTTATATTCGGTCTCATAACCTCCATAAGTGGCCTCCTCCCGTAAATACCCGATCACCGTCTCCAGCACCACATCCGGTGGTAAAGAAGCTCCCGCATTATTAAAATGAATCCGCCCGGCTGTCCCCCTGGTCCCTGCCCTTAACGCCTGTATTTCCTGTTCGCTGAACGCTGCTGTTATTTCCATAATTGGTAGTTGAATACAGCAAAGTAAAAACATATATCAATAGCAAAACAGATTCAGAATTGCCAATTTCGACCAGATCAGATTTTCCGCGCCGAAACTGAGACACTACCTCCGCGCCCCTAAAACACTTTTTTGATGGTTGACAGCGAGACGCCCAGCAGCTGCACACAGATCCGGTCCAGGGCCGGTTCGCCCCCCGTGAAATGAAAGACCGCATGCTGATGAGATCGGGAGCCCCGTCGCCTACACTATCATGTTGCTGAAAATATTTCATCAAAATACGAAATATTTCGTATTTTGATGAATAAATACCGTCATGAAAAGTCCTAAACATTTATCGATCACCGGTCTTATCGTACTTCTATCCTTTGGGCAGATATCGGCCCAGAAAAGTATCCCCACGAGACTGGACAGCCTGTTCAGAGCGATCACCAATGACCCGGCTATCCATTTTAATGGAACGGTCCTCGTAGCGGAGAATGGCGAAATAATCTATAAAAATTCTATGGGTTATGCCGACATAGACAAGAAGATCCGGAATGGAGTTTCAACCCGTTTCAGCCTGGCCTCTTTATCTAAAGTTTTTACTGCTGTCGCCGTGATGCAATTAAAAGAACAAGGTAGATTGAAACTGGATGATTCGCTGGTCGGGTATCTGCCGGATTTTCCCTATCCGGCCATCACCATCCGCCAATTACTTTCACATACCTCGGGCCTACCCGACTTTGAGATATTTCAATCCTATAAGGAGCCGGGTTCGAAGAGTCCCCTGACCAACGAGGATCTCATACCGGCTTTGAAAAAATGGAGTAATCTGGTTGCTATGCCCGGCGCCCGGTGGAGCTATTCCAGCCCTGGCATGGGATTATTGGCGTTGGTGGTAGAGAAGATTTCAGGCCTTTCTTTTCCGGAATACGTAGCTGCTTTTATTTGTAAGCCGGCAGACCTGCAGCATACGTATATCAGCACCGCGTATTCCCCGGTAAGGGATTCCTTACGGGCAGTGATTTATGCGAATCCCGGCTCCGCTGATGTCCCACTGACTGCCACCGATTCTGTTAGAACGAACCTCTCCAATCCTATCCAGACGATCATAGGGCCTGGATTGGTCGTAAGTTCACCGGAAGACCTGCTTCACTTCGACCAGGCATTGTATGCGGGGAAATTGCTTCAGGCTGCCACCATAGAAGAAATGTTCACGCCTGTTAAGCTGTCTGACGGGCATTTCGCGCAACTCGCCAGAGCGCCTTTATTTAGTGGATTAGGCTGGGGAATTGATATGGACACTTCAGCTGGAAAAATTGTTTCACATAATGGAGGCAGTCCCGGCATCGCCACTATCCTTCTCCGCAATCTTCGTACACATCAAACCGTGATCGTACTCGAGAATACGGATAACACCGCGATAATGACATTCGGCCTGAATGCCATGAATATACTGAACAATAAGCCGCTTAGGGCATTTGGTCATCCGCAGGGCCCTCCTCCCGGCTCCCGGCCGCCGCAAGGTCCGGGCCGGTAAATTATCGATTCTTTTCTTTTTGCTCGGCCTTCCAGATGCTCAGGTCGATCCCTGACAGACCGGAAGGATGCGCTGCCGGCTCGCCGGCTTTCTTTTTCGGTTCGCCCGATTTGGGAGGAGTGGCTTTGGCATCTTTCACTTTGGGATCTTTCGCATGGGCATCTTTTGCCGCAGGCTCTTTTAGCTTTACATCCGTAAGCCCTTGCTCAAAGTCCTCCTTTGCCGGCCGGTTGTTTTCCCAAAACTGTGACAGGAAGTTCAAAGCCTGCTGAGGCGTTTCGATCTTCTCTTCCTCTTTCAGCACTTCCAGCAGCTTCAGGTCAAATCTTACCGGAACAGGTTTATTTTTTTCTTTTGCCATGTGGACAAATGTATGAAAAGATTTCCCACGCCGGATAAGCTAATTAGAGTCAATCAGTTTTGTCACTTTTTCCCAGTCCAAGGTGCCTAAGGATCAATTCAACGGTTGATTGATTTGGAATACTGGTATTTATTTCCAAATCAGCTACACGTCTAAGTAGCGGTTCGATTGTTTGTCGCAGTCGGAGGACACGTGCAACCTCTTGAGGTGAGCTCCCATAAGCAGCGCCTTGTCTCAAATTAAGTCTTTGAACGATGATTGGCGCTGGTGCAGTGAGCAGAACGATATATTCAAAACTTTGATAGAACTTTGACATATTGCTGGCACACCCACTCACGAACAATAGCTCAGCGTCTTGAACAGATAAAAGTTCGCGAACTCGCTTCTCATGCCACACCCAATCTTTTCCCGGTTTCACTTCGTTGTCGGGATATGCTGGATCTACATCCGCATCTACCCATATTGAAAAAGTATCACCGTCAAGATCGATAGCCTTGTAGCCCCGGGACTGTAAGTCCAATATAATTGTGCTCTTTCCGGTTCCCGACATTCCGGTGATAAGGACGGTTTTCATTGTTGTGCATGTGCCTCCCATATGCATCAAGTTAAGAAATTAAGTATTTGTATTGACCTAATTATATATAAATGAAGAAGGTCGCCTGGCATTCCGGGTCAACTGATCGGCTGATATTCGAGAATAAGAACGCCGTTGTCGATCGCGCGCGAGTGTTTGAGCCCGAATTTCTTTAATTCCCGATTGTCATCGAAAAGTCTCAACCCGCCGCCGATCGAGAGGGGATATACCATCAGCCGCAACTCGTCGATGAGGTCATGGTGAAGCAGGGCCTTGACGAGGGTAGCGCTCCCATAGACGAGGATATCACCACCATCGGACTTCTTCAGCGCCGCGACGTCTTTGGCCACGTCGCGAAGGATATGGCTGTTGTTCCACTCCACCTTTTGCAGGCTTCGGGATACGACATATTTCGGCAGCTGGTTGATGGGGTCGGCAAACCCGGCGCCGGTCTGGCCGGGCCAGTATGCGGCGAACGTTTCGTACGTGTTTTTGCCCAACAGCAAGCCATCCACGCTGGAAAGCTCATCAATCTTGTACTTCCCGCCTTCTGGAGAGCTGTATTTAAACTGCCAACCGCCATGAGGATGAGGGGTTTCATTGCCGCCGGGCGCCTCGATAACACCATCGAGGGTGATGAATTCGGTAACGATAATTTTTCGCATGATCTTTTTTTGTAAAACTAGCGAACGTTGTTTGATCAAACGGGGGGAGAAAATGACATTCAATAGGGGTAAATACGTCGAGTGGTTGAAAATGTCATCACTTAGCCCGGTCTTCGTAGATGCCGATCATAAGGAGCCATGCTCCCGAAATGAGGAACGCGAATAAAACAATGATTGCGATAGCTGCGATGTAAAGCCCCGAGCTATATCCGCGAATAAGGAAAATTGCGGCTATAACTTCAGTGAGGTAACATATTGTGCCGCCTGCAAGTCGCGGCATGTTCAATCCAATAGAGCTCATACCCGATCTGATAGCTATAACATAACCCCTGATGAAGATGACTGTTGCGATGAGCCAGAGAACAAGCCACTCAAAGCCGAGCACTCCAAGATATTGATTCCCAATAAGCGCAAAACTGCTTGCCATGAAAATTGCAGTGAAGCCCGTCAGCATATTAATTGCCCGGTTTTTATGTGTTGTGTTTCGGATAATGATCCCGTGATTGATCGACATCGCGACGAAAATCAGACCTGCAAGTGCCGCCGCGCCGCCACCCACCATCACAAAAAAGTTATTCCATTGCTCTGGCATAAAAAAATGTTTCCTCGGTTCTAATTCCAGCAGTTTCAATAGTAATCACGCTGCTTTCTGTCGTGCTTCCCATGAATACAAAATGTCATGATGCCTTTAAACTACTAAACCAAAACAGGCATGCGCAACATCAGGACAAATTTCAGGAAATTTTATGGCATTTGCAAAGAGCTCTTTGAGAATCAAGTTAATAGCAGGAATAATTTTCGCAAATACCCGGTTCCTCAAAAGATGAATGATTTGCGGTATCCTTGAAATTATAACATGAAATATTCGATTTGCAAGGATACATCCCCCAAACCGAAACATTTGTAATTTCTTACAAGGCTATGGGGACTTCCGTTTAAACGCTTAGGTTTTCGTATATCCTTCACGGTGCGCAAGTGCCTTGGCGAAGATTCTAGCCATCATTAACCTCAACAGGGACGAAGGCACTATTGCATTAATTATCCGGTTCGCAAGCCCGGGAATGGCCGTTGAACGATTTACTTTAAGAGCTTTAAGCGTCTCGTAAACACATTGTTGCACGCTGATGGGCTTCATTGGCATGATTTCCGGTGTAATACCGAACTTTTCCAGTACCGGCGTTTCGGTAGTAGGGGTCTGCAGGACAGTCACGTTTACGCCCAGGGACTTGAACTCCACATGAAGTGATTTTCCAAGGCTCTGCACATACGCTTTGGCGCCGGCATCATTAGCCATATAGGGAATGCCCTTATCCGCGCCCATGGCTCCCACCAGTATCAAACCGCCCTTTCTGCGCAGGACGAGCCTTTGTCCGAAATGATGAGCGATGCCGAGATGAGCTAAGGCATTGAGCCGTAAAAGCTCAGTCAGTTTGTCGAGGCCGATTTCGAGAAATTTTCCGGGTTGACCTGTGCCCGCATTGGATACAATGAGGCCAATGTCGAGTTCATCCGTGGCTTGGACAATCTTATCGATGGCTCCTTCCTCGGAAAGATCGGCTACAACAACACGGTATTCTACCCCGAAATCTTTCGCCAGCTGGTTCCCCAGCTCCAAAAGCATGGTTTCCCGTCTTGCCACAAGCACCATGTTAAGACCCGAGGACGCAAGCTGCCGGGCGAACTCTTTGCCAATACCCGAGGATGCCCCTGTTATCGACGCCCAAGGACCGAAACGTTTCTGATCAATTAATGTTTTCATCGCCTACCCTCCTTTGTTATTTAAGAATGGATAATGAACTCCTGTCAGATTCTCTGATATTTCCCAGAGGCGCCTGGCCGCGGTCTGATCGAGTGCTGCCGGGGGAATCTTCCCAGCAGATGGATACCCGCGTTTAGGCCACTTTGCCCCGACAACATACTCCGCGCTTTGGGCTGATGGGTCTGTGGCCTGGTAGAGCGCCGGGAGAGCTCCTTTTTCTGCAGGCAAGGCAAGAACCATCTGTGCCATCCGAAGCAGATTCTCCGGTCCGCTTCGGGGACGCCCCCAATCGGTGTCTTTACCAACGAGGAGGCCGCTCCTGGCAACACCCGGATTCGTAGCAAGGCTGGTGATACCGGCACCAGCCTGCCGGCAGCGACGATCGAGTTCAAATGCAAAAAAAAGATTTGCGAGTTTCGACTGGGCATAAGCCGTGACAAATCCATATTTGTGCTGGCCCTGGAGATCCTCGAAATTGATCCTTCCCTGAGACGCAATATCACTGGACATATTCACTACACGCGATCCTGCCCGAAGGCTCAGTGTAGGCAGTAAGAGACCTGTCAGCGCAAAATGGCCAAGGTAATTGATCTGGAAATGAGCTTCAAATCCATCTTTTGTTAGACGATGAGGGCCGCCAGAAACCCCGGCATTGTTTACCAGCATGTCAAGGCCATTGTGCCGGTCTGAAAAGATATTGGTGAATCTGCGAATCGAATGTAGATCGGCCAGATCCAGCAATTGGACCTCAACGCTGGCCCCTGGTGCTGACGCTTCGATCCGGCGCGCGGCCTCGCTGGTCCGGTCCTGATTTCTTGACGCAAGAATGACGTGTGCACCGTGCGCGGCTAGCTGAAGCGCGATCTCATATCCGACCCCACTGCTGGCCCCGGTGACGATTGACGTGCAGCCTTTAAGGTCTGGAATAGCTGCAGCGTTCCATTTTGATTTCATAATATTGCGCCTTTAGCAATTAAATACTTCGACATTGCAATATTACGAACTTCGAAATAAATTAAGGATCTTTTGCAGCATTATTTTTGGAGTTAATGGAAGCTGCCAGTTTATTCAGGTGATCAATAAATGTATTTTGTTCTCTTTCAGTAAATTGTATCAAAACCCTTTCGGCCATTGTTTGCTTGCGGTCTAAAGATATTTTATACGCTTTTTTGCCATTTTGTGTCAGGGATACGTTTATAACCCTTCTGTCTTCATCAGAATGATCGCGTGAGAGATATTTTTTTTCCACTAACTTGTCGACGATGCTGGTAATAGTACTCAATGGTGCTTCCAGATCGTCGGCTATATCACTCATCTTTACATTTTCATTTTGACCAACAAACACGATGATGAATAATTCTTTCTCATTGAGCCCCCCACACAGTTTGCTGGATATTTCGGATTCATTTTTTATGGTTTTGACTAAATTGAACATGGCTGAAATGAATCTTATCTTGTTTTCTTCTTTAACAGGCATCCCGAGATTGCTTTTAATTGAATGATTTGAACTAAAATGTGTCGATTTTCCCGTACAGACGGTTGTGTAGTTACAAATATAAGAAACGAATTATATTCGTTGAAGCCAAGGAGTAAAGATGCTCAGGCTTATCGCGGAAATATCCTTTTTAAATCTTGTTTTTTCTTCGCTTAAGAGGCAATTGATAACTTTCTGATGATCAAAAAGAAGGAACTGTCTTAGCAGAACAGCCTGATGCCTTTTTGATATATTCATATTAAATGCAAAAACCCCGACTCATTGTCGGGGCATTTGTACCCAGAACGGGAGAATTATCTAACCGATTAATGGTTGATTTTATGTCTTTTAGCAATTTGCCGGGGTAATGGTAAAAGAAGTGTCAATTGCCTCAGCCGCAATTTTGACATATAAATGGTACCCACCGTTTTTCATTAGCACGCTCCACTGTTTAAGTTCTGTAACCAGGTTTTTTGTTAATTCTTGTTCTAGCTCCTGATTTGTTTTGTCCGTTTGCCATTGAGTTGAGCCTGCGTTTCTCAAGTCGTCAATGGTGTCAAACAAACCATAAACCTTTTCAAAACCGATGCTGTCATAACAATAATGTTTTGTCTCTTCATAAAATGGGTAAGCGTCAATTGCTTCTTCTTTTATGTCCTTTACGCCTTGGAAAATGCTTCTTTTATTTTCAAATATTTCATCGGCTATAGCAAGTCCAACTTCAATTGCTGCCTTTCGCTTGTCCGGTAGTCCGATGGACAGTTCACTTAAAGTATCTTTAAAATACTTGTCAATTACAAACTCATTTTCAGTGACAGACAGTCCGGCTAAAATATGAAGTGATGGGGAGTCAAGTCCTTGCTCCATGGCCAGCAATGCAATAGCCGGCATTGAGCGCAAACCAATCGCGCCCGTTACAAATCTTGCTATGTTTTGCCGGAATGTCAATAAAATGCGTTTGTTAATAAAATGCCAGCTAATATTGAAATATACGACGTTAACTTGAAGGACTAGAATAAGACTATAAGGTTGGAATCAAAAAGAGGGTGTCTCAAAAGTAATTTGAGACACCCTCTTTTTGTCAGTGTACCCAGAACGGGGGAATTATCTAACCGATTAATGGCTGATTTTGTGGCTTTTAGCGAGCTATAGGGGTGAGATTGTGGCCAAATGTTTTGCCATTTTTGATAAAACATCCCCTATATGGGTAAAATTGTCCGATATTTACACCCGTAAATAGGGTAAAATATCTGATATTTGTAAAAAAGAATGCGGAGGAACCTATTTGAGCCATTATTGGCTCATCTTGACAAGAAGGAATTTACTATCCTGACTGGCGCCCGCCAAACCGGCAAATCAACTTTGCTCCGGCAACTAGAGACATCTTGTAAAGAAGTATCAAAACCCTGTATATTCCTGAATCTGGAAAATAGAGACATTCTTTCCATACTAGATGAAAATCCACTCAATCTGCTCAATTATCTACCAGATGTGGAGGGAAAGGTTATTGTTTTCCTGGATGAAATTCAATATTTGAAAGACCCATCCAATTTGTTGAAGCTACTATATGACGAGCATGTCGAACGGGTCAAAATTGTGGCCACCGGAAGCAGCGCCTTTTATATCGATGATCATTTCAGGGATTCACTAGCCGGTAGAAAGCGGGTTTTCCAACTGCTGACTTGTTCATTTGATGAGCACTTACGATTGAATGAAAAGGATGATCTTTTAGTAGAGTATCAACGAATAATATCCAACAAACAGGCAAAGACTGCTCAACTCGATTTTCTACAGCAGGAATGGCAATCTTACCTGCTCTATGGTGGATACCCCTCCGTCATCACGGAATCGGATCGAAAGGAAAAAATCGAAAAACTCAAAGAGATCAGGGATTCCTTTGTAAAAAGAGATATCCTCGAATCAGGGGTACAGAATGAAACGGCTTTTTTTCATTTATTCCGCCTCCTGGCAGAGCAGAGCGGCTCTTTAGTAAATGTGCACGAACTTTCAGTGACACTTCGAATTAAAACAGACACCGTAAGTAATTACTTGCATATCCTACAAAAATGCTTTCATTTGGCGCTCATAAAACCCTTTTTCCGCAACCTCCGGAAGGAGCTTACCAAAATGCCAAAAGGGTTTCTATTGGACTCCGGCTTGCGGAATAGCCTTATCAATAATTTTCAACTCATTCCTGATAGACTCGATAAGGGAGAACTTTGGGAAACGCTTTTTTTCAGGGCGTTGGCAGACAAATATGGCAGGGATGAGATCTATTACTGGCGTACTGCTGATAACAACGAGGTGGATTTTGTCTTGCCGGAAATAGAAGCTCCTTTTGCTGTTGAAGCCAAATATGATGAAGCCGCTATCAAACCCTCTAAATACAAAAAGTTCACAGAAACCTATCCGGAAATTCCCCTACACTACGCATGGCTCTACCCTTTTAATGAAAATTTCTTTAGGCGACTTACTACCCAATGGTGACCGGCTCCCCATTAGAAAAGTTTTATATCTTGTCTAAAATAGACTGTCTGGCATCGCTACATAGGTTTTTCATATGTTCACCCAAAGCGAGAAAAGCCAGGACTTGTTTCAACTCCTTTGATATTCGATCTTTCCAGGGCTCTTTTCATTCCGTACCGTGTCAGGGAACTGGTTCGAACATTTCGAGCAGTTTGTGCAACAAATTATGTATATCACCAGTTTCGTTATTGCTTGAAAATCAGAGAAAATTAAGTTCAAAGTGCCCCTCAAAACGTGCGACAATGTGGCACATGTAGGATGTGGTTCGCAAATATAAAAAATGCTCTAAGATGTTATCGATGGCAATTGTTGACTTTGTTATATTCGCAAAATGAAATATATCATTTACCTATTTTTGTTGGCTGGTCTTTTCCTGGTACCCCGATTGTCGCGGGCCCAGGGAAAGATGGAATTATATAACACCATTGCGCACATGGACAGTGTGTTATTTGATGCGTTTAACAACCACGAATTGCAAATCTTACAGGACGTATTCGCGCCCAATGTTGAATTCTATCATGACCGGGACGGTCTGAACGACTATCAAACAACGATGAATAACTTTAAAAGGATTTTTGTCGCTACACCTGACCTTCACCGCGAGTTGGTGGCTGGGACGCTTGAAGTGTACCCGTTGCCCGGTTATGGCGCAGTGGAGACCGGTGAACATCGTTTTACGCTCACCCAAAACGGGCAAAAGATTACAGCGGTGTATAAGTTTATCAACATTTGGCAGTATAAGAGCGATCACTGGCAGGTTACGCGTGTAATTAGTGTCGGGCACTAGAATGGGCTGTTCCTGGCTGATAGGGTAGGTAGCGTGAAGGATTGTGGCGGCCCATGCCGAAGACGAAGGAGGGCAGCTACCAGGTTAGGGCCGTGTATTTGGAATATGCGGAGAACCGGGCGCGTCATCAAAGAACGCCGGAACCGTCAGCCACGAAGTTGTAACGAAATTTGCGTAAGAAGTAAAAAAGGATCATGTAAATTACATGATCCTTTTTAGTGTACCCGGGACGGGAGTTGAACCCGTACTTCCGTTGCGGGAAACTGGATTTTAAGTCCAGCGCGTCTACCAATTCCGCCACCCAGGTAGGAGTGTCCCCGTGAAAGCTCCTGTGAGCTTCAGCCTATGACCCCTGTCCAGGAACCAATCCGGCATTCCGGAAAACTCTAAACAAAAAATTCCACCTGCCAAGTCATTAGACTCGCGGATGGAATTTTTGAGCGGAAGACGAGGCTCGAACCCGCGACCTCAACCTTGGCAAGGTTGCGCTCTACCAACTGAGCTACTTCCGCATTATAAAAAATATCTAAAGAACTAATAAATCGCTTACCTAATCTCCCCCCTCTTCCTCTGTATCGCTTGTTTTAATTGGGGTTGCAAATGTAAGGAATGTATAATTCCCGAAAAAATTTTTTGTGCTTTTTTTACTTATACTGAGGAGTATAAAGTGTGTTGCCAGGTACATTCACTTCAGGCTTGCCCTTATAGCGATGCACATACAATCCATAGCAGCCGCCAACTAAAAAGGCAACGATGCAAAATACCTGCAAGTAAAATAAGAAAACGGACGAATTTACCCAGCTATAGGCAATGTCTTTCAATTTGGGGTCTCTAACGATCTCTTGTTCCATAACTATTTAATTGCTAGGCAAAAATAATGGTTTGATTGAAAAAATCAGCTTTTGTCCTTCATTATTTCCCTAAAAGTTTTCCTCCCCACCACAAAATACTGCCAGACAATGCTATGAAGATACCACCCGGAGAGGGTCCCCTGCCTTTTTTTAGGGAAAACACTCTGTTTCCGTTTGAATAACAGCCACTTAATAAAAGCCAGGTGCGCCTCCAGAATGGCCACAAAATAGATCCCCTCCCCCGCAAAAAGCGATTTCCAGGCCGAAATACTATCCAAAAAGAACCGAAAAGGGATCTTCCAGGCCAATTGCCCCAGCGGCAGGTTCTTAGCCATCATAATGAGGTTATTCCGGAAATTCAGAAACACTTTCCTTTCATTACCCTTAGGCATCGTCCCCCCACCCAAATGATACACCACTGAAGTAGGACAGGTAAATATTTTATAGCCGGCCAGCTGGGCCCGCCAGCAGAAATCGATCTCCTCCTGGTGGGCGAAAAAGTAGTTATCCAGACCGCCCAGCTCATGATAAAGGTGGGCCCGGACGAACATTGCCGCCCCGCTGGCCCAGAAAATGGGTTCAATAGCATCATATTGCCCCTCGTCTTTCTCACAGACATCAAAAATCCTTCCTTTGGCAAAAGGATACCCGAAGCAATCCAGCCAGCCCCCGGCAGCCCCGGCATATTCAAACAGCTCCTTATCGGTATACATGCGGAGCTTGGGCTGGCAGACGCCGATGGCAGGGTTTTTCTCCATCAGGTCCAATATCGGTTCTATCCACCCGGGTTCTACTTCCACATCGGAGTTCAGCAGCACATAATAATCGCTCTTTACCTGCTTCAACGCCTCGTTATACCCCCCCGCAAACCCATAATTCCGGTCCAGGGAGATAATCCGTATCTGGGGGTAAACCGACTTCAGAAAAGGTACGGAATCATCCGTCGAAGCATTATCGGCGACAATAACCTCTTTAGCAGGGCAGGTGCTGGCTACTACAGAAGGGAGAAATGTTTCCAGGTGCTTACGTCCGTTCCAGTTCAGAATAACAATGGCTATTGTCGACACTTCACAATGTTGGTTAATAAATAATGTGCCGGAAATTCGCTTTAAAAATATAGCGCATTTCCGGCAAATGGCTAATGTCTGCCCGTCGGGCTAAAATGCTCGCGCATTTTAAATAAAACCCAAAAATAAGGGAATAGGCATTTAGTGGAGTGGTTTTTATAAATTCGGTCTATGATTCGATCATTGCTCAACTGGAGATCTTTACTGGCCCTTATCGCTATTATTATTGTAAGCGCTACGGTCTTCTACTCCCAATTCCTGGCAAAGAAGATTGCGGAGGAAGAGCGGCAAAAGGTCGCCCAATGGGTAGCTGCCAGTACTGCGATCGTCAGGAATCCCGGCATGGACCTCACCCTCCCCAACCTGATCCGCAACGGGCAGCAATCCGTCCCCATCATCGAAACCAATGAAAAAGATACCATTACAGGCTATATTAACCTGGACTCCACCCTGGCGGCCACCGACAAAAACTATCTCTATCATAAGCTAAAGAGTTTCAGGGCCGAAAATGCCCCGCTGGAGATTAAGCTCAGTGACACCCCCTATATCGCTAATCGGTATTATTATGGCCATACCTCTTTATTGGACCAGGTAAGATATTATCCCCTGGTGCAGCTCTGCATCGTGGCCCTCTTCATCTTTTTTACCCTGTATTCCATTACCATACGTAACAAGGCTACCACCAACCAGCTCTGGGCGGGCATGGCCAAAGAGACGGCCCATCAGCTGGGGACTCCGGTCTCTTCGCTGGAAGGCTGGGTGGAGATGCTGAAAGAAAGCAATACAGATCCCAGAACCGTTCAGGAGATACAAAAGGATGTGGACCGGCTGAAGCTGGTGTCCGACCGGTTCGGGAAGATCGGCAGCAAGCCGCAGCTGGAAGAAAAGGACCTGATCGGACAGATCCGGAGCATGGTGGAATATATAAAGAAGAGGGCCGCCGGAAGGGTGCAGTTCGGCTTAGTGGTCCCACCTGGCCAGGAACAGTTATTCGCCCGTATTTCAGGCCCGTTGTTCGACTGGGTGATCGAGAACCTGCTGAAGAATGCCCTGGATGCCATGGATGGAAAAGGGAATATTACGGTCACAATCCAGGAGTCGGAGAAAGAGATCCTGGTGGACGTAGCCGATTCCGGCAAAGGCATCGCCGCCAAAAACCTGCAAAAAGTCTTCAAACCCGGCTTCACTACCAAAAAGAGAGGTTGGGGTCTGGGCCTGAGCCTGTCCAAACGTATTATCGAACAATACCACAAAGGCGAGCTTTTCGTCCGGCATTCCGAACCGGGAAAAGGCACCACCTTCCGGATCATCCTGAGAAAATAGCTTCAAGAAGGCTGAAAATTTGCCTGAAAACCCTATTTTTGCACCCACTTCAAAATTTCGGCTGCGTGGGTGGCGAAATTGGTAGACGCACTACTTTGAGGTGGTAGCGCTCGAAAGGGCGTGTGAGTTCGAATCTCATCCCGCGCACAAATGCCTTCCGGACGAAATCTGGGGGGCATTTTAATTTTTCGACGATACGGCTCGCAAAAGCCAATAAACTGAAACATGGCATTGTTACGGTATATTTTATTTATATCCAGTATTTTGTAATTAGCATGGAGCTCAAAAGGTCAAAGCTGGAGACTATCTATTAAATGAAGGTCATCGATAAATGACGATTTTATACATATAATTTCTGGCAACTCATATTGCCCAATGCTTTTTTTACTTTTTTTCCTTTTAAGGCGTAGGATTTTTTCTCCACTTTCTGTAATAGTTTCTTCGAGAAAAGCATAATATAGACTAGCACTGAATTTCTTGTTCCTTGAGAAAACTAGATTGATAAAATCATCAAATTGCGCAGGTAAGTCGAAATCAAATAATCTTAATTGCTCGGATTCAACTGTTTTAAATAAAGTAAATAGAACTATTAAAGCAAGACCTAATTCTTTCGACGCGTTAAAATCGGGTTTTTCAAGCAATAGTCGATTTATAAAATTTATTATAAATGATTCTCCGACTTTATTTGGTACAAAATGATTAAGAACAAGTTCAGTAAAATAATGACTAGGATTTGAAGAAATTGTAACCGCTATTGCAAGTTCATTCGGCAATGAAGGCAATATCTTGAAATCGGGGATAATAGGTAACTTAACCAAATGTTCTGCGCAGAGAAATTCCTGCAGGGATTTGTGTGCAAATTCGTATTTATGATACCCAGCCTCAAGGATTAATCCTGTATGGCCTTCAATTTCCGAAATTACTTTTTTGTTTTCACCTTGAATCAAATCGAAATCACTACAAATTTTATTGTAGATTTTGTTTAAATTTTGGTCACTAAAAGTAGTCCTATTGTATTGAATAGTTAACTCGTATGATAACCTACATAAAAACTCGAATTTTCTGTCAATTTCAAATGTTCCGTATTGAGAAACTCGTCGAACTCCTCGTTGCTCATCCCATTCTTCCAAAAGTAGGTTTACAATTTTCCTATATACTGTCTTGGGCTTATCTGGTATTTTGCCGCTACGCTCGTAAATAGCACAAAGATGGCCAATCGTCAGAGGGCGAATTGCCGTATCTAAAAAAGGTGATTTTTTTAGTTCGGCTAGGAAATCACTAACCATTTTGGGATCTCCTATCCACTTTTCTGCAAAACTTTCAATTTGTTTTGGATTTAACGGGCAAATCTCTAAGACAGAGATGTTTTCAAAGCCATAGTTGTAATCGCTGCTTCGCGATGTTAAAATAAGCCTACAAGCATTGCAACTTAATGACAGCTTTTTAAAATCTTCAATAATTCTGTCTTTATTTTTTCTTTCAGCAATTTCATCATATCCATCGAGTATGACAGCGAATTTTAGTTCTTCTAAAATAGGAACAAGTATTCGTTCTTTCGCTAACAAAACTTCTTCTTCCTTGATATCTTTGGCGTCAGACTTAACCACTAACCCAAGCGTTTCAAAAAGAAAATTTATTAACGGATTCTTATCATTTCTTTCATTTAATCGAATATTAAAATCGCGAAGACGAACTAATAATGGCAATTTAAAAGTATCAGGGTAGTATTCCTCATTTGATATAATAGATTGACAAATAAATTTTGTTAGAGTAGTTTTACCAGCGCCTGGCTGGCCCAAAATAACAATGTGTTTTTCGGTTTGTTTAAAAATATCAGTACTTGATATTTTTCTTAATAACTCGGAATCATCCAATTTAGTTTTTATTGGCATTAAAAAGATCTCCAAATCAATAAAAACTTTAGAAGTCAGCTTTGACTTTGACAGATCTTTAAAAGTAATTTCATTAGACCAGTTTGTAACCTGTGTTATATGACCTGATATTGCTTGTTCTAAGTCAAGAGCGGAAGAGTCTATGGTTATTTTCTTTTCTCTTAGATATTTAGCCGATCCTTTTATTGCTTTGTCAAGGACCATTTTTAAAATTATTTCATTTAGCATCGAGCGATGATTAGGTGAGAATATATTAGTCTAAGTCTTGGAAATGGATAGCGGAAACCTATTATAAATAATAAATTAGCTCTTTTAGAAGTTATAACATAACTTTTCAGCAATTATATTTTTGATAAAACAACAATAATCTATCCTTACTCCGCTTTCCTATTCATCAGAAACTCTTCAAGATTTCCTGGCGAGATCACAGACGTCTTTGCCGCAGGATAATTCTCAACAAATGTTTGCGAAAACCGGACGCGCTCTTTGGAATTCCATTTTATTTCATAGGCAGCCATCTCGTCCTCAACTTCTTCAATCAAATCAATTTCCTGTTGTTGCGTCGTGCGCCAAAAATACTGTTTGGCATCCTTACCTTGATAACGTAAAAACTTCATCCGTTCGGCAATGACAAAATTCTCCCACAAAGCACCCACGTCCGTCCTGGTCTGTAATGGTTTGAAATTATTGATAACGGCATTGCGAATCCCACAGTCATAGAAATAAACTTTCTTCCCTTTTTTTATTTCATTACGGACATTTCGGTTCAAGGCAGGCAATCGAAATATGACAAAGGCTTTCTCCAACAGATCGATATATCTGTCAACGGTCTTACCGTCCGTACCAATCGTTTGCGCCAATTCATGATAATTCACTTCACTGCCTACTTGCAGCGCCAGTGCTCTTAGCAGCTTTTCAAGTAAGGCCGGTTTTTTGATTTGTTCCAATATCAGCAAATCCTTATACAAATAGCTTTCCGCTAACAGTTTCAGCAGTTCCTTTTCTTCCTCCTGTTTCGTAACGATTTCTGGGTAATATCCGTAGAGTAACCGATGTTCGATCAGTCTTTTTTCGGTCAGCAAACCGTGATGTTGCACCATCTCACCGAAACTCAACGGGAAAAGCATGTATTCATACTTGCGGCCTGTTAACGGCTCATTGACTTGGCTGGACAGTTCGAAAGTAGAAGAGCCAGTTGCAATCACCTGAACGTCTTTTAATTGGTCCGTGAAAAGTTTCAACGTCAAGCCTATATTCGGAATACGTTGCGCCTCGTCAATAAATACCACCTTTTTACTCCCGATAATGGCTTTCAACTTTGTGGATGTCGTGTTGGAGAGTGTTTCCCTTACATCAGCTTCATCCCCATTCATATAGTAATGCTCCATAGTCCCCAGCATTGCTTCAATAAGGGTGGATTTCCCGCACTGACGCGGGCCGAAAAGCAGAATGGCTTTACCTTTAAAGAGCCTCTTATGCAGTGCAGTTTGTAAGGTTCGGACTATCATATTGTGGGTTTTAACTCCGGCAAAATTATAATAATTCCGGATTATAAACCTATAATATCATATTTATTTCGGAATTGCAAGGATGAAAATGTAAATAAATACCTGTGAGTGAAGTCATTAGATATAAAAAAACTATTTTTAATCGAAAATCATTAGGTTCAGTGACCGAAACAGTGACCAATTTAGTGACCGTATTAAAAAGAAACTAAAATTATAACTAAATAATATTCAATGAAAAGGAACGCCGTTCCTGTGCCGGGAGAAATTCGAATCTCATCCCGCGCACGTAAAGGCCTTGTAAATAATTGATTTACAAGGCCTTTTTTATGGCCGTGTGTCAAATTTTTCCGCTTTCTCCCCTATTTATTGACACATAAATGACACACGAAAAAATGCGATTGTTACTCGCACACAGCGGTCTTTTATGTTTATATAAATATAAAATTACAGGTTGCTTATTTTGGCTTTTTACTATTTGCTATGCAGAGCCATTAAGTTATTTTAAAAAACCATTTAAGTAATTCAAAATCGTTGTTGTTTGCATCATCAGGCTCACATGTCCTTGTGAAGGAACAATAGCCAATTGTGATTTTGGCATTGGCTGCAGATCAGCAGAAACACCACCTCCCAGCAATTGATACGTTTTCATCAACTCAACTTTATCCGTTCCATCATTGTCGCCGGATATGATCAGTACAGGCGCAGCGATTTTTGAAATATTAGAGTCACCAACGTTGAATGGTACCTTGGCGAAAGCAAACATCTGCTCTAAAAACTTTCTCCATTTTGTTTTATCAGGTGCCACTGCATCGTATGCGGTTTTAATTGGTGTATTATCAAAAAAATCAGGCTTAAAATCTTTAAATCCACCGTTTACTATGGGTAGCCAACCATTGGTTTTATAAGTAGAAGAAATGATCACTAATTTTCTTAACCGTTTAGGGCTTTGTACAGCAAACTGGTAAGCCACAGAGCCACCCATACTAAATCCCGCAACATCTGCACTGTCTATTTTCAGGTAATCCATCACTTTTTCTACATCATTTGCTAAAGTAGTAATCGATAATTCTCTATCTGAAAACGGCGTATGCCCATGCCCCTGCATTTCTATTGCAATTACTTTCCTGGCTTTTGACAGCTCAGGTATCAATTGTCCCCAGTTCATATCAATTGTATAAAAAGCGCCATGCAGTAAAACTAAAGGCCTGCCCTCACCATATACTTCGTAATAAACATTGATGCCATTAACAGGTGCGTAACCGCTGTTGGAAGGCTTGATCTGTTGCCCGCTTGATGAAGACCCTATAAACATAATTGCAATTAGAAGTATTAATCTAAAAGGATTATATGTTTTGAGTAAACTTTTCATAACGCTGTTTAAATTTTAATGTATTGACAATAGAAAGCCGCCAATTACTAGTCCCTTAGTTTTGGATCAAATTCCACAATCCATTCAATACCGTATTTGTCTCTGAAACAACCAAAATATGAACCACCCCAGGGACTATCGCCAATAGGCCCTTCTATTTGTCCTCCTGCTGAAAGCCCATTAAATAATTTGTCTGCTTCTTCTTTACTTTCTGCACTTATTACAATTTTACTTCTGTTCTCATTTTCGTTTGTTCTTCCCATAATTTCCGGAACATCGTTTGCCATCAACATACTACTTTTACCGATAGGCAAAGCGATATGCATAATTTTATTTTCTTCTTTTTCTGCTACCGGGAATTCAGGGCTTGCAAGATCTTTGAAGCGAATAATCTTTGCAAACTCTCCGCCAAATACTGATTTATAAAAGGTAAATGCTTCTTCGGCATTGCCGTTGAAGTTAATGTGAGGATTGATAAGTGCCATAATTTTTAGATTGTTTTGTGTATTAAAATTTTTTAACGAAAATCATTTCCCGGATAAAGTTGTCAACAGATCTTCCAGGCTTTTCAATGTCATCATAAATCCTTCTTTGAAGCCCATTTCAATCATCTTCTCCATGCGTTCAAGGGATTCATTATAAATACTAACACTCACTTTTGTCTTTCCGTTTTCTTCGCTGAAACTCAGATCCCATTCAGAACCCGGCAATTCAGGGTTTTCATCTTTATCTGCAAAAGCATTTAAAAATTTAAAATTGATTTTCGGGCTAATGGAGGTATATTTTTGGATTGACCAACGCTCTTGTCCTTCCGGGCTTACCATAGCATAAAATCTTCGTCCACCAACTTTAAAATTCATAACTTTTGTTTTTGATGTCCATGGTTTGGGTGCCCACCATTGATCAAGAATTTCCTGTTTGGTAAAAGCATCCCATACCAGCGAAAGATCGGCATCAAATTCCCTGGTTATAAATACTGTTTTTTTTGATTTGTCCAGCGTAAAATCAAATAGTAAGTCGTTCATTTTTTTTGTTTTTTAATTGTTGATAATACTTTGTCCAATTGATTGAAGCGGGTTTCCCAGATTTTTCTGAATTGGTCAATCCATTTATCTATCTCTTTCATTTTTTCAATGTCAAGTGAATAATAAATTTCCCTGCCTTTCTGTTCCTGTTTCACCAGTTGGCATTCGGTGAGTATGCGAAGATGTTTGGAAACAGATTGCCGGGTAGTGTGGAAGTTGTCGGCAATGACGTTCGGTGTCATTGCCTGCACTGCAATTAAGGTAATGATTGCCCGTCTTGTGGGGTCGGCTATGGCCTGGAAAATGTCGCGTCTCATATCGTTTGATTTTATGCGAAACCGATTGGCTGCAAATATAAGGGCAACCATTTGGTTTCGCAAAATATTTTTTAAAAAAAATGTGGGGAGTTTGAAGTCGACCCTCTTTTCATCTGTCCATTCATGCTTGGTCAAGTCACAGAAATTGAGGTCTTAATGCTTATAGATATCACTTTGCCGTCTGTGAGGATCCATATAGCGACTCGGTCAGCGGATTGCTCAAGGTTATTTTCAAGAAATCGGTTTGTGGACACGGGCGCTTAACGGAGTTCGATAAACACCTATTACATAATTTCTTCATTTAATTGATTATCAGGATTGTTCACGCCACAAATAAATCATAAATCCCCCAAAAGAGTTCGATAGAATTCTCCTGAGGTGCACTTGGAGCCAAAGCGACTTGTTCGTTTTGGCTTTTTTCTTTTTATATCCTGAAACCAATTACTGTAGCGACTTTCAGGGACTACAAATCCTGTCTCTTTTTGTACCGAACTTCGACTCCTTCCAAAGAAGATCCACTATATAATTTAATTAGATTTTGTATATTCAGAAACTAAATACTATCGTATTTGAAACACTTATCATCTCCAACAAAAATCACAGCCAATTTGAAAGAAAAATCATTACCACTGCGATATCCCTGTGTTGACCTTTGACACGCTCCACCAGTCTGTCAAAATAAACCAGGTTGATCCATAAAATTAAACCCTGTTAGATGCCTATAAAAATCAATGTTCCGTTTAGCCAAAAAGACGAGGCAAAAAAACTAGGTGCTATTTGGATGCCCGATGCAAAAACATGGGTAATTCCTGATTATATTGAGAACATAGACCCCTTCGATAGCTGGTTGCCAGGCGATGGATTTATTGTCAAATATCCCTATCTCATCGCCAAGAGTTGCCGGAAATGCTGGAAATGCCAAAAAGAAACGCCACTAATAGCATTAGCCGCAAAAACCTATTTCACTTGCGATTTGGCATCCGAAATAAACCTTAAATGGCAAAAGATTGAATATCCTGCGTTTTTTATAGGTATTCGATATATGGACCCCGTTCTTTCTCCGCTCCTAAAAGAACAATATCCCTTTTACCGGGAGATGCCCACTAAAAAAAAAGAAGTACCCACTTGGGTGAACACCTGTCAATATTGCGAGACAATACAAGGGGATGACTACAATATAAACAACTCAGGCTCTCCTTTTGGAGGATACCTAAATGAAAAGAAAACATTATTCCGTGGTAAAAACCTGGAACAAATACAACTCAGATTTGACTACTACATAGATGGAGTAATGTATGAGGGCGATTATTACTGGGATGGCTTCTCGGAGGCCGAGTAAGAAGTTGCTAAAAGTAATTCTGCACAAATCCTTTCCTTCAGACGCTGACCTGTAAGAATCTTAATGATGGGCTTATCAATATGGATAGTCCTTTAGCCACGGCCAAAAGTTAGCCTGGTGAATGACTTCAGTTTTAACAGGTTTGTATGCTTCTATAAAGCTTGCGGGGAATTTCGATTTAGCGTTGGGGTTCCATTTAAATTCGTATGCATATAATTTCCCGTCTATCTCTTCTATGTAATCAACCTCAGCCTGGGCCTTGTTCCGCCAAAAGTAAGTATGACCATAAAAGCCGTTGTATGCCAACATTTTCTTTCTTTCCGTTATGAGATAATTTTCCCACAAGGCTCCGATATCCTTCCTATTATCAGGTAAACTGTAATCACCTATCAGGGCATTCCTGATCCCATTATCATAAAAATAGATCTTTTTCTTTCTGTTAATTTCATTCCGCAGGTTACCACTATGCGCTCCTAACCTATAAACAACATATACTTGTTCCAAAAGATGAATATAGCTATCCACTGTTTTTGCATCTGCTCCGACTATTTGAGACAGCTCGTTAATTGAAACTTCGCTACCAACTTGCCAAGCTAGGGCTTTTAGAATTTTCTCAAGCAACAAAGGCTTTTTTACACCAGTAAGCGCCAAAACATCCTTATACAAATAACTACTGGCAAGATTATTCAATATTTGTTTCGCGTTGTTTAAATTGGTAACGACTTCTGGATAGCTGCCATAAATAAGGAATTGTGACAGTCCACGCAATAATTCCGGAACATCGGAATATTCGATTATTTCAGCGCAGCTTATAGGATAAAGAAAATATTCCCATTTCCGACCTGTTAAAGGCTCCTGGGTCAGATTGGCTATATTAAGTGCAGATGATCCGGTAAGTATAAGCTGTATGCCTAATTCGGCATCTATGATTTGCTTGCATATGGCACCCACCTCCTCAACCATTTGCGCTTCATCCAGAACGATCATTTTTTTGTCACCAAAGCTTTGTATCAGGCTAGGCACCTGGTCATTTCTCCAGAGATTCCTCGTAATGATCTCGTCCCCATTAAAATAGGCGAAGGGAGTACCCACTTTTTTCATTAGGTCCTTTACCAGTGTTGTTTTGCCGACTTGCCTGGGTCCAAAAATCAGGATGGCTTTTTTATGATCTATTTGGGTGATTAGCTTTTTCTCAATTATTCTAGGAATCATGAGAACGATTTAAATAGCAAATTAAGCATTTCTAGGATTAAAATCCACAAAAAGACGTCTTTTTAAGGAATGCAATCCATAAAAAGGCAAAAAATGGCTATGTAACTCATTATTAGTGTGCGATTAGCGCAAGAGCCAGCTCCCCATCTGACTCATCTGCGGCGAACAAAAATTATGTCACAGGATCTAACCTGTTGGGACCACTTCAAACCCCTACGAAAGCAAAATGTGGCACGCGGATTTCCAGACAAACCAATATGTGAAATTTCCCCTATTCCAAACCTGGCAATTTATAGCGACTTACATATAGTAAAGCATCAACAATTCTTGAAAAGTGTTCGAACCAAGTCCCGGACGCGGTATTGCTAGAGGAGTTCGATCAAGCGCTTAAATTATGTTAAGTAAGGAAATTATAACGCTATAATTATCAACGCATTCTATGCTACAAATAAATCCGCCAATTCCAAAAAGAGTTCGATGTCCGTCTCATCCCGCGCACTAAGGTCTTTTAAGGCCATTTTACTGACAGAGCCGCTCCCAATGGAGCGGCTTTTGTATTTGTTATCAAATATTTATAGATATACTTTTTACGAATAAGGTGTTCGACATCTCATCTCCTTCGAGAGTTGTTTTTTATCGAACACTAGGTTCTAAATAAATGTTCGTACCTGATAATAAGTATCAGCCGCTGGATGCCCCCTTATACCGCTTAACTACCCAGATATAAGTTCCTTCTAGTTTCCCTTTGACCCAAGCGCTATTGGACTAACCCTAACCAGCTCAAGCGACTTTACCATACTTTGGGTACAGGTCTTGTACTTCTGGAAATGCGCCGATTTAATATGTGCCTCATAAGCCGCCTGGTCAGCATACACTTCAAAAACGGTTACGTGCGTAGGATGCTCTTTTTCATATACCGCATATAAAGTCAGTACACCCGGCTCGACACGAATAGCCGTCTCGACACCTTCTTTGAGCATCGCCTTGTACTCGTCCAAATGGGCCGAATCGATTTGTAATCTTGCAATTTGTACAATCATATTCTTCTCCTGGGCGGATACCCCTTTTACTGTAAATAAAGTAAATACAAGAGCCATCCCATATAGGTATCTTCTCATGTCGAAATAGATTTTACAAATATTATCTCACTCCCGTCGAAACGTGCATCAGTTCAAATGCCGATACTCATTCGGTGTATAGCCGGTACTATTCTTGAATGCCCGTGTAAAATGCTGTGGATATTTAAACCCCAACTCATACGCAATTTCACTGATCGACTGTTCGGCATTCAAAACCCTTTCCTTTGCTATTTCGATGACTTTTAGCTGGATATATTCCAGCGCCGTCTTACCGGTCGCCTTTTTTACCATATCTCCAAAATAATTGGGAGAAAGATACAGCTGCTCTGCACAATAACTTACTGTCGGCAAACCGATCGTCTGTGGCTTATCCGAATGAAAATAGTCAATCAACAACTGCTCAAATTTCTCCAGGTTCCCACGGCTCGCGTCGGTGCGGGTAATAAACTGCCGGTCATAAAACCGGATGCAATAATTGAGGAATAATTCAATATTAGAAGCGATCAGCATTTTACTATGCCTGTCCGTTCCCTGCTCCAATTCATACTTTATCTTTGAAAAGCAGTCCAGGACGATCTTCCTTTCCTTTTCCGAAAGGTGCAGCGCCTCCCTGGATTCATAGGAAAAAAAGGTATAGTCATCCATATGCCTGCCCAGCGGGGTGCCATGGATCAGATCGGGATGGAAAAGCAGCGCATACCCTTGCGGCTTGTAGTCCTTATTGATATTCACGTTGATGACCTGTCCCGGCGCAACAAATACCAGCGTCCGGTCCTGATAGTCGTAGGTATTACGACCATATTTAATATCCCCGCACTGTACATCTTTCAGATAAACCGCATAAAATCCGAAGTTCATCTTAGACGCATAGATCTCCGGTGTCTTCTCCGTAAAGTCAATTACACTGACCAGCGGATGTAGGTTTTCCTGGTGATAGAATTTATCATGCTCGCTTACGGTATCGATTCTCAAAACCTTTTCCATACTATCCATTTATAAACCAAATTTAACAGTTATTCTTCTCCTTGTACAACTCCGCCAGCCTAACCTGTAAAAATGGTAGGCAAATCTGTATTCTGTATAATTGTCATTCCTCCTGATCAACCGACCTTTGTCTCGTAAAACAAAAACTACAGATCATGAAAATAATGGAAGGGAAGGTAGCGCTGGTAACCGGCGCAGCATCAGGGCTTGGCCTGGCTACGGCAAAAGCATTCGCAGAAGCAGGCGCCGCAGTTGTAATGGCGGATTGGAACCACAAAGCTGTTCAGGCCGCAGCCCAACAACTGGCGGAAGCAGGATACACGACGCTGGCCATTGCATGCGACGTTTCGAACGACAAGCAAGTTGAAGAAATGGTCAGTAAGACGGTTTCGACGTTTGGCCGATTGGACGCTGCCTATAACAATGCCGGCGTACAAAACGAGCTGGCAAAAGCCGAGGACCAGACACGGGACGACTTCGACCGGGTTACGGGTGTCAACTACCGGGGCGTTTGGAGCTGCATGAAATACGAGCTTCGCCAAATGAGCAAACAAGGCAGCGGCGCCATCGTAAACTGTTCTTCCATCGGCGGCATTTTAGGCGGTGCCCAGCGCGGAACCTACCACGGTGCCAAACACGGCGTCATTGGTTTAACAAAGAGCGCCGCCCTGGAATATGCCGCGCAGGGTATTCGGATCAATAGCATTTGCCCCGGCCTCTTCCAAACCTCCATGTCCGACCAAATGATCGCGGCCGGACAAAAGGAAGCACTCGATGAAATGTTGAAACAGGTTCCTGCAGGCCGTCTTGGCCGACCCGAAGAGATCGCAAGCGCCGTCATATGGCTTTGCAGCGACGGAGCCAATATGGTTGTCGGTCATACATTGGTCGTAGACGGGGGGTATAGCATTCAGTAAAAGCATCTTATGAAATCAAAACCTACTATCATTTCCTATCTGTTTTCAGCCGGCCTGATATTAGCCACAATTGGTTGTACAACAGGTAATCACCATAAAAACGCCCAAAAAATGTCAACAACAGAACAAACAGCCATCTTCCCGAAAGGCAACCCACAGCCACCGGAATACTTTACTGGCGCTGCCTTCCTATACCCCTTGTTGTCCAGAGACAAGAACAACGATTTTGTACTTGGCAGCGTAACCTTCGAGCCCGGCGCAAGAACCCTCTGGCATACACACCCCAAGGGGCAGGTCCTGATCGTCATCGAAGGTGAGGGAATTTACCAGGAGAAAGGTAAGCCGGCCCGGCACCTGAAAAAAGGGAACGTCGTCAATATACCGGAAAATGTGGAGCACTGGCACGGCGCGACTGCCCACAGCAAATTCGTCCACATCGCCATCACCAACTATAAAGGAGAGCAAAACGTCGTTTGGCTGCACCCTGTCTCAGAGGCGGAGTACGAGGCCGCAAATAAGCAATAAATAACAGCAGTCATGCGCAAAGTCCTGTTTATCAAATGGATGCTACCAGCGATCTTTTTAAACTACACAATAACCATGAACGCACAGGATCATAAAAAGCAACACCTGACCGCGCAGCAGCGAAGTATCGTGAGCATTTCCGGGCTAACCGCCATCGGGGATCTTGAAAAATTGAAAGCCCAGTTCAATACTGGCTTGGATTCCGGACTGACGGTCGGCGAGATCAAAGAAGTATTGGTACAGCTATACGCTTACTGCGGATTTCCGCGCAGTCTCAATGGTATTAATACACTCATGACAGTTATAGCTGATCGAACCGCCAAAGGGATAAAAGACGCGGCAGGAAAGGAAGCTTCGCCCATTTCAGACAGTGATAAATATCAAACCGGGAAAAAGACCTTGCAGGTCCTTACCGGCAGGACGATATCCGCGCTCGCAGCCATGAGCGGTGTCCTACCCCAATTGCAGGCGCACATCGGCATGGCAATGAATACAGGACTTACCAAAGAACAGTTGCAAGAGGCCTTTACTATCATCGACAACATGATCGGTAAAAAGGAAGGTGATCTTACCAGATCAACCCTGGACAAAGTAATAGCAACCAAAAAATAAATTTTAACCGAAAATGGACCAGGAGATAAGCCGACCAAATAGGAGAGAATTTATTCAACAAACCACGATGGCCGGAGCAAGTATAATTTTGCGCGCACCATCGCATTTCTTTTCACCGTCAAAAAAAAGGCAAGTCATGGCCACAAACATAAAATCGAAAGGCTACGCCGGCCAGGATAAAACAAGTAAGCTCGTCGCGTGGAACTTCGAGCGTCGTTCGGTCGGCGACGACGATATTCTAATAGATATAAAGTTCTGTGGTGTCTGCCACTCCGATATTCACCAGATCAGGGGACATTGGGGTGACCAGACCTATCCCCAAGTACCCGGGCATGAAATTGCCGGCATTGTGTCGGCAATAGGCAAAAACGTAACAAAATTCAAAGTCGGCGACAAAGCCGGCGTCGGCTGCATGGTGGATAGCTGCATGATCTGTACGAGCTGCCGGAATGGCGAGGAGCACCATTGCGAGAACCATGCAACACTTTTTACCTATGGGAACCCGGAAAAAACCTCGCCAACAGGTATCACCCAGGGAGGCTATTCCATTAATATCGTCGTGAAAGAACATTTCGCTATCAAGATCCCTGAAAACATAAGCCTCCAAAATGCCGCCCCCTTGCTTTGTGCAGGCATCACAACCTATTCACCGCTGACCAGAGCCCATTTCCAGAAGGGAGACAAGGTCGGCGTCGCCGGTATTGGCGGACTGGGTCATCTGGCGGTTAAGCTGGCCGTTAATAAAGGGGCGGAGGTGTACGCCTTTACAACCACTGAAAGCAAACGTCAGGATATTTTGTCTTTTGGCGCCAAAGAGGTCATCGTCGTAAATGATATAAAGAATTTGCAGCCCTACTTTGGCAAGTTGGACTACATGATCTCTACCATCCCCTATGCTTATCAAATTTCCGACTACGTATCCTGTGTGAAACCGTACGGCAGCTTTACCCAGGTGGGACAACCGATACGCGGCGAATTCTTGATCGATAATGCCAAATTCTTCTTCAGCCGGGTGAATTTCAATAGCTCTTTGATCGGTGGAATTGCGGAGACACAGGAAGTAATGAATCTCTGCGCCGACAACGGCATTTATCCGCAAATACAGATGATTAGCGCATCTGAGATCAATACGGCATGGGATAAGGTCGTCAATAAAGAGGCCCGGTACCGATATGTTATTGACACCTCGACGATCTGATTTGGATGCCCAAATGGCCGCCCTTACTTTTATAGAGTTCGATAGAATTCTCCTGAGCTGCACAAAACCCCTCAGCTTTGCTGGGGGGCTTTGCATTCAGTAAAGGCCCCCGCGCCTGTCGGCACTCGGTTTTTCGAACAAAGGTCTTTCACTGTCTGAAAGCCACTCCTCACCCCATACCCGGCATTTGTATTAAGGGGATAACGGTCTTTCCACTGAGATCATATTGCTTTAGAAAAAGTCCTGTGGATAGGGTTTAGGTGTCATTCCTGCGAAAAGGACATTTATGGTTTCAAATACACCGGTAATTGTGATCCTATTTTACAGAATCCGTTTAAAAAATAGTAACTTAACACGACCATGAAACGCTGTTTCCCTTACCTGATAGGCCTCTTTCTCGTGCAGTCCTGCTGTGCCTACCACACTGTAACATTAAAGAACAACTCCGGAGACGACAGGCTCGTCACCCTGCGCGGCCACAGATACTACTACTATTTGCCAAAAGACTATTTTTGGCTGACCGATCTGTCCAGCAGAAGGCACAAGAGTAAAACGGGCCAAAAACTTCAATCCGTCACCATCGATTCGGCGGCGTGCACGTATTCGTTCATCCTTCCCAGAAACACAAAACTGATCGTACAACACGGCATCGGCTTTCCTGACTTTGAGCAACAGGTAATCGTCGATAACAGCGACACGATCCGGCTGAGAAATGATCCACGGGCAAAATTAAAGTATCGGCGGATCGACTATTTTTTCGCGGTGACGGTCTACATCCGCGAACACCGTTTGGATGCCGGGCTTGCAGCGACGGCAGTTCACTCTTCAAATTAGGTCGCAGGCGCCGCCACGCGATAAATGGCAAATATTTGATAATCAAAACAATCTACACTTCGAACAGGCCCGTCAAAGCCAAAAAGAGTTCGATAGAATTCTCATGAGGTGCACAAGCCTTTTAATCAATAAGTTACAAGGCTTTTCATTTCAATATGTCACATATTCCTGATTAAAACTGCGCCGTGGAAATGATACGAACGTTAGCGCTTTTACAGGAAAAGTACCCTTATACCATCACCAAAAAATAAGTTTCGACTATTTTATCTGCCGAAAGAATTACTATCGTTTCTGCAAATAAAAGAAGTATCATAGATGTGGCCCATGCAGGGCGGCAATTCAGTTTAAATTTAATCGCATAGTAGTACTAAAAGTACGGATATGTGCACAAAATTAAACTCGCTCTTGAATTAGTTTAAAAATAGTTCTATATTCGTACTATGAGTACGGCTACAGGAAGTAAACTAAACCGCCTTCTAAATTCCCAGCCTCCGGGGATAGTGCTTCTATCGTCCTGGATGACAGGGCAGGGATATAGTCACGACTTGCAACAACGATATAAAAAAAGCAACTGGTTGAAATCTGTTGGTACAGGGGCGTATATCCGCAGTAATGATAAGGTTGGTTATGAAGGGGCTGTATACGCCCTACAGGAACAAAACGGCTTCACAATACATCCAGGAGGTCGGACAGCCCTTTCTCTTTTGGGGAAAGCCCACTACTTGGAATTATCGGCTGGCCGGGTTGTCCTATTCGGCAGCAGAGGCGAAAAACTTCCGACATGGTTTAAAAATCATGATTGGGGTGTGAAAGCCAATTATCATGAAACATCTTTTCTGCCGCCGGACTTAGGGCTGACAAAAGTTGAATTAAGCAATTTCTCAATCAAGGCTTCAGGAGCAGCTCGTGCTATCATGGAATGTCTGCATCTTGCTCCTCAAGAACAAGAACTCATGGAATGTTTTGAACTTATGGAGGGGTTGAATAATCTCGTACCAAAGCACGTTCAATCGTTGCTTGAAAAATGCCAGTCGGTGAAAGTAAAGCGATTGTTCCTTTATATGGCGGAGAAAGCTGATCATAATTGGTTCAAACATCTTGATTTTAAAACTATAGATTTAGGGAAAGGTAAGCGCAGCGTTGTTAAAAACGGTGTGTTTATAGATAAATACGGAATAACAGTTCCAAAAGAATTAGAAGAACATGGAAAAGATATATAGGCAACAAGTATCGTTATTATTGAGCGTATTGCCGGAAGTTGCTAAAGAAAAATGCTTCGCCCTACACGGTGGTACGGCGATCAATCTTTTTGTGCGCGATATGCCGCGTTTGTCTGTAGATATTGACCTTACCTATCTTCCGATTGAGGATAGAGAAACTTCCCTAAAACATATTGCTGAAGCACTGGAAAGAATAAAGGCAAATATTGAGAAAGTTATCCCAGGCGCTCGAATAACACCGCGCTTGAACGCTGGAAAATTGCAGATTTCAGCTAATAAGGTTGATATAAAGCTTGAAGTTAACCTGGTTAATCGAGGCTGTATAGCAGAACCCAAAGAAGTATCGTTATGCGAAAAGGCGCAAACTACGTTTGAAGCTTTTTGCACAATTCCTGTTGTCCCAGTCGGCCAACTATTTGGCGGAAAAATAATTGCGGCACTAGACCGCCAGCATCCGCGCGATTTGTTCGATGTAAAATATTTGTTGGGAATGGAAGGTTTCACACAGGAGATAAAAGAGGGTTTTTTACTATGTCTGCTTTGTAGTGACAGGCCAATCAACGAGGTGATTATCCCGAATTTTCAGGATCAGCGCTCGGCGCTTGCTAATCAGTTTTCAGGCATGACAGATGAAACATTTAGTTACGAGGAATACGAAAGCATTCGGGAAAAACTCGTAGCAACTATTCACGAAAATTTGACTGATAGCGATAGGGAATTTTTATTAAGCGTCAAAAACATTGCGCCAGATTGGAGTATCTATAATTTTCAGCGTTTCCCGGCTATTAACTGGAAATTGCAGAACCTTCAAAATTTGAGAAATAAAAATCCAGAGAAGCATCGTGAGCAATATGAAATTCTCAAAAAGAAACTGAAATGCCCAATCCCGCAAAGCGGGGTGAAGGCTTTGGGTACAGAGCCCTTCCGAGATCAGCGCAGCTAATCTCATCCCGCGCACTTTAAGCCAAAATGTTTATCACATTTTGGCTTTTTTATCCAATTTAGCATGATTTTATCTGTTTTCAATCCAACAAACCTTCAATTTCCGCTCAGCAAACAGCCACGCCCCATTCTGCTTCACCATGACATCATAATACCGGATACCCGCGATCATCAGCTTTTGCCCCCCATCGGGAAGCTTTAAGTGATAGGCCCGGCAGTAGGTAGTGGCGTTTGCCCGATCGCCGTTCACGTGGATAATGCTTTGTCCATTGAAGTGCATCGTGGAAACATACTGGTTCAGGTCGTCAAACACTGGGAAAAGATTCTGCCTGCCTTTGACCACCTGGGTCGGCGTAGGTATTTTCTCATCCATATACACTTCAAAATTCGTATCCTCGGTAAAAAGCGCCATATGCCCCTGAATATTGCGGGTATCCGCACAAATGGGATATGCGTCGATCAGTTCCTGTATAGCGATCCGGTCTTCCAGTTCCTGCAGCCTTTGTTCGGTGGTCATAGCTATTTGTTTTTGGTATTTATTTCTGCCGGTGTCATCCCATACTTCTGCTTGAAGGAAGTATAGAAGTGGGAGAGATTTTCAAAGCCCAGGTCCAGGTAAATATCCTTAGGCTTTCGGCTTTTCTTTTTGATAAGGAAGTAAGCTTCAGATAGCCGCTTTTCTTTAAGCCAGGTCCCCGGAGAAGTATTGAATATATCCGTAAACTCCCGTTTGAAGCTAGTCAGGCTTCTGCCGCTAAGTTTGGCAAAATGCTCGATAGGCACATTGTAGTAATAATTCTTGAGCATGAACTCTTCCAGATTTTGCTTATGCGGATCGCTGAAATCAAAAAGGAAGGATTCGAGATCCGGACGCATTTCCAGTACCAAAGCAATGGCCTCATTTACTTTTATCGACGCCATCTTTTTGCTTATAGGCTTACCCGATTCCGTGTACGGGATGACCGAAAGGAAATAGCCTTTCAGTATATTGTTCGGCTCCAGCAAAATATTCTTCGTACCGTGATACTTTTCCTCGCATAAAATCTCGTTATCCAACGCGAACTGCTGTAACCGGTCATTAGTCAGCAAAACGGAAATACATTGATACTCCTTATCCGCCGCCGGAACCTTTATACTTTTGGCAAACTGATTTCTTCGTGCTACCAGGAACTGCCCTTCTTCCAGCACCATTTCACCCCGCTGGTGGTAAATTAGCGTTTGACCCGAAATTTGATAGGCCAGGAGATGGTCGGGAACAAACTGCTCATACGCGTACGCTTTATCAAACGCACAAGTGTAGAGAAATGATTCACCGTATATTTGAATGACCGGTTTCATTTGTTAATTTCTAAGAGTTGATTGTGATAATCGTCATTTCTGGCGGTCGTATTACTGTCTACTACCATGAGAAAAGCGGCAGTCAGAATGACGGTAACCGATATCGCCCGCCACCCATTCGCAGGCGCAAACGCTATCACAGCGGCAGCGACTATGATGATGGCCGGCAAGATTTTGAACACCGATGCCAGATCCCTCTGTGATTTTGCCGTTCGTTGAATTTCCGTCTCTAAGAAGGCTTTCGGATCATGACGGGACTCATTTTCAAAACGAGCTATCCGGGGTTGGTTCGCGGCATATAACCCTGCTCCCACAGCAACCAAAAAAAGCCCCATGACCAGCAATGGCCAAAGAAAGATTTTCGCAATGGCAGTTCTACCCCAATACCAGAAACCTAGTGCGGCCAGCGATTCAACTAAGCTGAACAACCACACAATTTTTGCCGAAAATATCTCCGCCCTGGCCCAATCCGTACTCAGTTTGATAATGTCCATTCTGGTGACCCCGTTTTGGTTAGATGATAACAAATTTAAATCTTTACCGCTATTTCCATTTGCTGTACGGTCCAAATTTCATTTGCTGTAAGGGCCATTTCGGACCTGCAAGCACGAGGCTTTTTTCTGGACTTCAGTCTACGCTATCGAGTCCCTCTCCCGCCCCCTAAAAGGAATTCTACTTAGCTCAGGCAATCGGATTCCAGCCTAAGCTTGACGGTTCTTGAGATTGATAAAGGTCAGTTCTTCTAACCCAGTTATACCACTCTTATCAGTTGCGATATGTCGCCCAATGAGGTTTAATTTCCTTCATTCAAAGCCTCCTCGATATCCCTACCCGATACACGGCCTCCGTTAGTGTATACTTTGATAATTTTACGATCTCCGTCGAGTAAAAAATGGAACGGTATATACGATAAGAAATAATGCTTCATAAGAGAGGTCTCGAATCCCTTTAATTCCGAAACATTGATCCAGGAATCTATCCGATCCGTCGCAATGGCATCCAGCCATGCATCCCGTTCGTTATCGATGGAGATGCTGACTATTTCAAGACCCCTGCTCTTATATTTTTTATACAATTCTATCAGCCCCGGATGGGCGGCTCTGCAGGGTGCACAATCCCTTGCCCAGAAATCCAATATCACAGCTTTCTTTCCTTTTAAAGAGGAAAGCTGAAATATTTCACCATCGGGTGTTTTCATGGAAAAATCTTCAAAGGACTTTTCCGTCCTTATTTTGGTATTTTGCTTTATTTCTCCGGCAATCATTTTTACCTCATTATTATTTCTCATTTCCGGTGTAAGCATACCGATATATCTTTCCGTGGCACTATCACCGATATAATTATGTGCCTCAACTAAGATATAACACAATGATCCTGCATTGGGAAAGTATTGGAATATACTATCTATAAATCTTATTGCCAATGCCCCTTGTCCCGCTATATTGTTATAGGTGATTCGAGTTTGAAAATCGCTCAATAGTTCAGCATCCCTTGGCCCGTTAATTACTATTGCCTTGAATAAGATAGGTTTAACTTCCGGCAAGGTGTATTCCCGGAAATCGACGGCATATGTCCCGGCTTCAAGCCATAAACCGTCAGATGCCGAACTGTCGGTATGAATAAGCGCCACATGCGACTCCGCGACCTCCCCGCTGATTTCAAAGGTGCCGTCGCTTTTTATTGGGGCCTTATTTTTGTCAATATAGATATTTCCGCTTTTCGAAAGCCGCTCTATTTTTCCATGTATGGTATACTTCTGCTGAGCCTGGGTGGGTAAATACAAAGAAAGGAATGGCAGAAGTAAGTATGCTGATTTCATATCTATAGCTTTGACAGTCGATTTCGGGTTATGCCTAAAGATATATCTTTTGCAATGCATACTCTGTGAGCAGATAAATTTTAACATATGCCAACGACTTTTGAATGGGCTTGGCTTATTAAAGCTGAATGTATTAAGAAGGAAGGCAATTTAAATCATGACCTATAAATCTAATTTTTCGAAAAAGTTAATAACCTATATTTCCCTTAAGATTGAGTGCTTAATCGACCCGAAGCGTCTGGGCGGGATTGACGCCCGAGGTCTGGCTGACTTTTGCTCCCACGATCAGGGCCGCCAGGAAGATCGTACATAGCGGGGCGACGATGAAAAGCAAGGGATGCAGTGGCGTGCGATAAGCAAATCCCTGCAACCAGTCGTGCATCATCCAGAAGCTTGTCGGCAAGGCGATCAAAACAGCCACGCCGATCGCCAGCCCATAGCCCTGTAACAAAAGCAATACGAGATGGATCATCCGGGCCCCCAAGACGCGCCGGATACCCAGCTCCTTGGTCCGCTGCTCCGTCGCCGCCGCAACCAGGCCAAAGATGCCGATGCCCGCGATAAAGAGAGAAAGAAGAGAAAAAACAGTAAAACCCTGCCGGTCCGTTGATCGGCCAGATAAAGCCGGTTGAACTCGTCATCGAGAAAAGCATACACAAAAGGATGCCCATTCGCTATCTTAGTGTACTCGCTCCGAATAGCCTTCAGCGTACCGGTGATATTCCCGGGTGACAGCCTAAACGTGACGAAAAGCCCATCGCGATACAACCGGAATACCACCGGATCGATGGGATTACGAAGCGAACCGGTATTGAAGTCCTTCACCACGCCGATGATCGTATAGGCTGAATTGCTATCGGCGCCGGTATAGACGCGTTGACCTAAAGGATGCGCATAGCCGAGCACACGCGCGGCGGTCTCATTGATGAGGACACAGCCCGAATCGGTGGGCAGTTGAGAAGAGAAATTTCTTCCCGCCACAAGATTCATTTCCAGCGTTGGCAAATAGTTGACATCGACATGCCAGTCTCCCATTTCGACCGATGCCATTTCTGTGGCGCTTCGGTTCTGAAAAAATCCTCTCATGATTACTTTCTGATGCGGCAGCGCGTTGGAGACCGTAACATTCTTCACTCCCGGTAATTGCCCGGCCGCTTGGGCAAATGTCCATGCGGCGGCGCCCAGCGGCTCGGTGTCCTTGACCGTCACAACCTGCTCCCTGGTATAGCCCAGCTGACTATGCTGGATATAATACAGCTGGGAATAAATGCCCCCCGTACCAATGATGAGGATCATGGCGACACTAAATTGGAAAACGAGCAGGGCCGTGCGCAACACTCCGGTTCGAAAACCGGTCACCATCTGCCCGCGGAGAATGTTCAAAGGTTGTATCCCGGAAAGTAAAAAGGCGGGATACCCGCCGGATAAAAGGCCAACCCCCAATATGGTCAGACCGAAACCCACGAATACCCGCCGGGACAGCAAAAAGGATGCGTCGAAGGACTTGCCGGTAAGCCGGTCGAACCAGGGAAGCAGCACCAGGACAAACACAACCGCCAACCCCATCGCGATAGCGGTCATGACCACCGACTCTACCAGGAATTGGACAGCCAGACGCCGCCGGCCGGCCCCCAGCACCTTTCGCACGCCTATTTCACGTAACCGCCGCATACTGCGGGCAACGGAAAGATTGATAAAATTGACACAGGCGACCAACAGGATCAACACGGCGACGATCATAAAAAAGACGACATACTGGATGCTCCCGTTCACCTCGAACTCGTGACCCAGGTTGGAATACAAATGGATCTGTGTCAACGGAACGGCATAATAGCGAAAATAATCTCCCTTGCCTTGCGCACCGGCCGACCGATTGCGCAGCTGTTTTGGGAAGTGGGGAAGTATATATCTATCGACCGTTTGTGCCAGCATTCGATCGATATCGGCCGTGGTAACCCCGGGCCGGACAAGGATATAGGTAGCCCCGAACAAACCGATCCACTGCAGTTTTCCCTGCTCCTGGGATTTGATCACTTGCAAATGCACATGGGATTGCGCGGGCATATCCCGAATGACACCCGTCACCATATAAACGGCAGTATCGTCATCCAGCCGCAGCGTTTGCCCCAGCACATCGGTGCTGTTGAAATAGCGTTTGGCGGCGCTCGCCGAAAGGACCAGCGAGTTAGGCGAAGAAAGGGCGGTCTTGGGATCCCCACTGATCATCGGCAAGGTAAAGATCTCAAAAAGAGAGGGATCGGCCGATACCACATTGGATTCGACAAACGCCTTCTCCCCGGCGTGGACCACCACGTCTTTTCGCTGGGCGCGGATACGGACCGCCTTCTCCACCGCAGGATAATCCTTTTCCAATACCGTCCCCATGGCGGGCGGTGTCGCCACGTCGTTGATCGAGGGGCCATTGATGTGGATATCGGCAGTGATCCGATAGATCCGGTCGGCCTTGGTATTGTACCGGTCGTAGCCGAATTCGTCCACCACAAAAAGGGTGATGAAAATACAGGCCGCCAGCCCCAGGGCCAGGCCAAAGATGGTGATAGCCGAGAACCCCTTTTCCCGGATAAGATGACGCCAGGCGTCCCGCAGATAGTTCCGTAGCATGTACAGGAGATTCGAATAGGGAGAAATTCCATAAATTACACCCGGCCATCCTTCGTTCCATCGCCACCCGGCCTTCGCGGATTATATCCACAGTAAATGCCCTGCTACTTTGCATCTGCTGCGGCCTTCAATGCCCCTATGTCCAGCTTGATCATTTTCATCATGGCTTGCATGACGCGACCAGCCTTGGCCTTATCCGGATCGCTAAGGAGCTGGGGCAAAAGGATAGGCGTTACCTGCCAATAAAGACCAAATCTGTCTTTCAGCCAACCACAGGCAATCTCCTTGCCGCCACCCTCGAGGAGCTTGTTCCAATAGTAATCGACCTCTTCCTGGGAGCCGCAGTTGACCGTAAGAGAGATTGCATCAGTCAGGGGATGACCAGGACCACCGTTTATCAAAATGAATTCCTGCCCTTCCAGCTGGATGGACGCTACCAGCAAGGCGCCTTCCCAGATTTTATTTCCCGCCGCCCTGCCTCTCACTCCTTTATGAGCCGAGTCCGGCACAGCGCTGCAAGGGCGTTAATTTTTTAGACGATTACCCTGACAATCGATTTTCTGGGTCGTTTCAGCATCATAATAGAGAGCGGGCAGATCAATACCATTCTGAGTCGTCCATTCATTTCCTTCAACCCAAAGGCCGCTTCCAAACTCGGCACGGATGGAGCCGCGCATCTTTAAAGCAATGGGAGACTTCTCACTGTTAATGAATTTATTATTCCGGATGACCAGGTTGTTGAAAGATGCCGCCTCAATGCCCGGACCAGTCTTCTTTTTTTAACCCCAAACTAAGAAATACAAACCCGGACTAAGCCTTACCCTTTTCGCAGGCAGCAGTACAAACATGGCCTTTTTCGCCATGGGCATACACATGCTTTCCGGCTTTTTTACAAGCTTCGGTACAATGATGCTTTTTGAGTTTGCCCGGATCCTGCGTCTGGGCATGCATGGCAAGCGATGCGCCAACTAACATAGTTGCAAAAAGTGCTTTTTTCATGATCCTCATTTTATTATTTAGAAATTGGGGGGCTTTTGCTGTGACGCTATCAGCCCCTGTGAATTGGTGACTACAAGCTGGAAGACATGCCCGCCGGTTTCGATATCCCAGCCCAGAGAAAAAGAATTGTACACTTTTGTCGACACCATCTGGTTAGGCAGGAGATAATTGTATTCCGCATACCGGCCTTTGATTATTGAATATTTACGACGGGACAGTTCACATTACCGGCATCGGGAACAAGTACCGGCGCCATCTGGACCGTACTCAGGTCTTTTACCGAATTAAAGCTGCTGTTGTCATAGGCAACCACCGCCCAAAGTGGGGAATATCCAGCATCGGAGGGTATGGTGCCGATCACATTATGTGTTTGTATGGAACCCGTTTCCATCTTAAAACCAGAGGCAGGTCCCCCGTTGGGCTGATTCGGGTTTATATTGAACGTGACAAAGATGGGAGAGGTCGGAACTTGACCGTTGGAGTTGACAGACAAAGCCTTTTCAAAAAAATTAAAATAATACACTACCTTATCCTTATACCATCCCTGGGTCAATCCCGGGTCTCCGGATGCATATCGTTTGGTAGCCGTAGAGCCTTTAGGTACGACCGGGCAGTTGACAAGCATGGTGGTTTTGGAGATAGGATAACCGCTGGCTACCAGCTCTTGATAGCTTGTGACCGTGTTTGGGACATAACTATCCGGGACAGTGACGCTATATACCTGCCAAAAATCATTATAACCGGGATCCCCCGGTATCACGTCGATTATGTTTTGCCCGGGGATGGAGGTTGTTTGCCCCGACTTAAAAAAAAGCCAGATTGGCGCCGGAGTCGTCGACTGTATGTCGAAATTATAATAATCGACTATCTTACCACTCGGAGTAAAGCCCTGGGTGATAAATGGTCCCTGGTCGAAATTGATCGCTGCATTGGCTGCAGGAAGTCCGTTCGAAGCAGTCCTGACCTGTAAATGGCCCGCTGTGGAGCTGAACCGGTCTATGGAAGCCTGCTGCGCCGTATTGGGATCTTTAGGAGCGGCAGCGCTGGAAGAATTACTTTTTTTGCAGGAAGTGTAGAATAAGGACAAGCCAAAAAATAAGGGCATGAGCCGGGAAATAATTCTGTTCATAATCATAGTTTTTTGATGCCTCAAAACTATATTCCCAATATCCCGTCCTGGTCCCCAAATTATAACAAAAGTATCACAGCCGGTCAGGAACCGAATATTTTAACCAACTTTGTCAGCAGAGGAAACACAGTATTATGAACAAAGTATTAATAATTGAAGACGATCTCCAGATCGTCGAATTGTTGAAAATCCACCTTGCAGACCTTTCCTGTGAAATAATGAGCACCGGAAATGGAAAAGAAGCGTTGGACCTGGTCTCGAAAAACCCATTCGATCTCCTGATCCTGGACCTGATGTTGCCGGGCATGAATGGGATGGAAATATGCCGGCGCATTCGTATGGGGGGAAATACTACCCCTATAATAATACTTTCGGCAAAGTCCGAAGAGATCGATAAAGTACTGGGTCTCGAAACAGGAGCCGATGACTACCTCACAAAGCCATTTAGTGTAAGAGAGTTTATCGCAAGGGTCAAAGTTATATTCAGACGCAAGGAGGATACAAGGGAAGAGGTAAACAGACTAAACGGGCAACAGGTGAAATTCGGGCAACTGGAGATCGACGTGGACAAACGGAAGGTCACGTTGAACAATTCCCGGATCGAACTATCCCCGAAAGAATTCGAGTTATTGAGTCTGCTGGCTACCAATCCGGGTAAGAGCTACAGCCGAAAACGCCTGCTAAACCTGGTATGGAGATATGATTTTGATGGTTATGAACATACGGTCAACTCCCATATCAATCGCCTCCGCGGAAAAATCGAAGCAGATATCTCTCATCCCAAATACATACTTACCACCTGGGGCATCGGGTACCGCTTCAACGAAGAGCTATAAAAACAACACTATGTCATTAAGATCCATCAAAGGTAATCTCTTATTTTGGAAAATAGCAGGCATCTTTACCTTGCTACTGGCAGTTCTGGGAATTACCTATATCGGGATTGCCTCATGGGTGTCGAAAAAAACTTTTGATGAGATCAACCAGCAACTATACGGAGATATTGCCCTCCACCTTGCCAATTCCACACACCCCCTAAAAGATGGCACACCCGATACGGCTGTCACACATGACATCATCCATTCCATCATGGTCATAAACCCCAGCGTGGAAGTATATCTATTGAACCCGGAGGGGAAGATCATCGACTTTATCGTACCGGATAGATCCGTAAAGAAACGGGACGTGGATATAGCTGCGGTCCGGCAATACATCCGCGACAACGGAAAAAAATATGTCGAAGGTGACAATCCCAAACATCCGGAGCAAAAAAGTATATTCTCAGCCGCCCCCATATACGAACACAAACAACTGACGGGATATGTTTACGCCATACTGGCAAGCGAAAAACAAAGGGAAGTTGTGGCAATGCTGAACAAGCAATATTTTGATAGCCTGGAGACCGCAATATTTTTCGCTACACTATCCGTTGCCTTCCTCGTCGGCATTATCACTTTTTTCCTGATAACAGACAGCATCTGCAAAATTTCGTTCATTGTGAAACGATTTAAAGAAGGGGACTATAGCGCCAGGATCGAAGGCTATGTAAAAGGTAATCTTGGGGTTTTGACCACCACCTTTAATGAAATGGCGGATACCATTGTAGATAATATGGACAAACTAAAGTCTATGGACAGACTCCGACAAGAACTGATCGCCAATGTCTCGCACGACCTCAGGAGTCCCCTGGCTATTATGCAGGGTTATATAGAAACCCTGGTCATTAAGGGAGATGACATCCCAGGAAATGAAAAGGCCAGGTATCTGTCCATTATCCTGAACAGCTCGAAAAAGCTATCCCACCTGGTGGGGCAGCTTTTCGAATATTCAAAACTGGAAGCGGGTCAGGTGGAACCACACAAAGAACAGTTCCTCATAAGCGAGTTGGTGTCCGATATATTAATGAAATACGAGCTGTTGGCCAAAGACAAAAAGATCGAACTAAAGATAAAGACACCTGATAACCTGCCCGCGGTATTCGCCGATATTGCATTAGTAGAAAGGGTTATACAAAACCTACTGGACAATTCATTGAAATTCACCCCGGAAAATGGCAGGATAACCATAACACTGCAGGATAAAGTGACAGGCATTGAGGTCCTGATAACGGATACCGGAGCGGGTATCCCGCTGAAAGATCAGCCTTATATATTCGAGCGTTACAAACAATTCCCCCGTCCGGAGGCAGCCGCACACGAGGGAATGGGATTAGGGCTGGCCATTGCAAAGAAAATAATGGCCCTGCACCACGCGGCAATAAATATCAAAAGCGCCCCCGGAGCCGGAACGGCATTTTGGTTTCTGCTACCTTCGACTGAAGTGCCCAGGGGATCATAAATGGCCAGTATTCCCAGGATGTCAGCCAGATAAAGGCCCGCTCCAGAAAACCAAAGCCTCTCCGGAAGATATGGGACAAATAGTTTCCGCCTGCATCCCGATTAGCATACTTCCTGCTTGCGATCCTTATTCCCGACGCATGAGGATGCTTATTCTTTACCTTTTATTTCCGGCCATTGCTTGTCTGCTTTTTGGATATAACCCGGTTGATCCTGTGTCCAGATCGCCTTCACTTTCTGGTTGTAATTGAAATACAATTTATCATTGAGGATCGTCCAGGTATCGACCTCCGTAGGCGCTTTATGCCCCTGGGAAGTGCCATAGGCGCAATACCCTCCGTATTGAGGCGCATATTTTTCCGGGTTGGCAGTGAAACGTTGAAGGTTTTGCCGGTTCGCGAACAGCCAGGTCGCCCCATTCCAGGAATAAGAAAGACTATCGACGCCCATTACCGGTTTTGATTCTGTAAAGAAAGCCACCGGATCATAGCCTTTGATGGCCTTACCACCCGGAGAATATACTTCAGCCTTTTGTGCGAGGACATGCGCCACGGCGATGATAACGAAGACGGAGAGAGCAATAATCTTTTTCATACAAATGCTTGTAGTTTTAATGATTAATCCTTATATTTTTCTGATTAGGCTGCCTTCGGCAAAGACATTAATACGACTTTAATTTCAGCAAAATGTTCCCAGGGTATGAAATGATTGGCGCCCGGAAGAATGGTGACAGTGATTTCCTGCGCGTGTATGAGTTTACTTTTTAGGAAATCCACGTTACCAACTGGTACCAGCGGGTCCTTATCGCCATGCACGATCCAGACAGGTGACATGATATTCGCTAATTCGGGTTCCATTTTTCTCAAGTCGGATTTTAAATACCAGAGTTCCTCATTGGCAGGGCGCATGGCGCCGGGAACCCAGTATTGGAGGGGCGTTCTAAAGAGCAGGGGTCGCCATTTTTCCGGATCTTCAAGGTAGGGCGAAACCGAGGCTGCCAGCAATACCAGTCCCGAAAATACGCCCGGATAATCCATATCCAGTCTGATCACCAGCGGGCCTCCCAAGGAATGTCCCACGGCATAAATGGGCTTCCCATTTTTAATTTGCTGCAATGCCGGTCCTATCAATCTGGATTGCCCTTCTAAATCTCTGGCCTCTCCAAAACTGCTGTAACCAAATCCCGGCCTGTCTATGGATACCATCCGGAATTTCTTCAACAGGTCTTTATCTTGCATGTACTGCTTAAACGCATTCCAACTGCCCGGCGAGCCATGAACAAAAAGAAGAGTGGGACAGGTGTCGCTGCCTGTTTGGACATAATGCATTGTATAACCATCCACCTGGTAAGTATGAATGAATAGCGACACGCCCTTCTGCCCAAAACTTCGTTGTGCAGCAGTATCCTCCGTCCTGAATTTCAGGACAAATTGCGCGAAAACCAACCAAACTGATGGAATAATTAACAACAACGTCAACATTTTCTTCCGTTTAGACTTGCCCTTATTCATGATACTTTGCAATGTGTTCGTAATAGTATAATACAATTACACCAGTACTTTAACAAAATAAGGAACTCTTTTCCAGTGTTTTTGTCGCATACTTTACTTAATCCTTAGAATTATTGATCATTTTTTCTCTTGTCAGGGAATCTGCCTTCAAAGGCCTGGTGACTCGTTCTAGAATAGCTATACCATTATACTAAACCAGTAGTCCTTTATTGTCGGCTTATATCTATCAGTTAAAAGATCGTCTGAATTGCAACGGCGAAAGGTTCGTCTTCGTCTTGAATAACTTACTAAAAGATTGTGGATGCTCAAAACCCAATTCGTAGGCAATTTCACTGACGGATAAGCTGGTGATAGATAATTTTTCCTTCGCCTTCTCTATGAGTTTATTGTGTATGTGTTGCTGCGCATTTTGCCCGGTAAGGGACCGTAGCATATCACTCAAATAACTGGGGGAAATAGTCAAGTGCTCCGAAAGATATTGCACGGTCGGTATTCCCTGCCGTAAGGATTTTTCGTCATTGAAATATTCATCTAAAATTTCTTCCAGCTTCTGTAACAGATCGCTGCTGGCCGCTTTGCGGGTAATGAATTGACGCTTGTAGAAGCGATTGGCATAATTCAATAATAACTCGATCTGGGAGATAATGACATCCTGGCTAAAATCATCGATCCTGCTTTTCAATTCCTCCTCGATCATTTTAAAAATAGAAATGACCGCCGTTTTTTCATTTTCTGAAAGATGTAAAGCTTCGTTGGCTGAATAAGAAAAGAAACCATATTGCCTGATCTTTTTCGCTAAAGGATAATTCCACAAAAAATCCGGATGTATCAGCAAAGTATAGAGGGAGCATTCTCTGATATTCTTACCGTTATTGGTGCCGATTAATTGATTAGGAGCAGCGAACAACAAGCCGCCTTCGTCAAAATCATAGTAATCCTGGCCATATTTTAACCGCCCGCTGAGCTTTGGCTTATACGATATTTTATAAAAGTTCAGCACATGCGAGTGAGGTAACCTGTTTGCTATGATCTGGAAGTTTGCACTATCTATCAGACTTATCAATGGATGCAGGGGCTTAGCTAAGCCAAAAGCCCGATGTACGTCTGATAAAGAATCAAATTTAGGATGGCTATTTTCTTCCTTTTTCATTTTAAAAATATTATCACTAGCGTTTTGATATTACTTAAAGATATTCAACTGATTAGGATTTAGTTCTTTGAAATTTTGTTGTATTGAGTTTGAAAATATTTCATTTATTGGCGTTTTATCAAAGATAGAGATGCTCAACACCTGAAGGATCT
>DATMGS010000043.1:0-133397 GCA_035555335.1 Puia sp. | reverse complement strand
TGAAGCTATACGTCACAGTATACGTGCCGGCCGTGCTGGCGACCAGGTCGACGGCCCCGGTGGAGGCGTTGATGACCAGGCCTGCCGTTGAACTATAAGTGCCGCCGGCTTGACCGGTTTGGGTAACGGAAGCTGTGCCCGTAGCGCAGTAAGGACTGCCGGTATACGAGATGATTGCTGTTGGCAACGCGTTGATCGTGATGGTCGTGGTCGTCGTGTTCGAGCAGGTGCCATTGCTAAAGCTGTAAGTCACGATGTAGGTGCCGGCCGTGCTGGCGACCAGGTCGACGGCCCCGGTGGAGGCGTTGATGACCAGGCCTGCTGTTGAACTATAGACACCACCGGTTTGGCCGGTTTGAGTGACAGATGCGGTGCCGGTGGCGCAATAAGGAGTTCCGCTATAGATGATGGTCGCCGTTGGCAAAGCATTGATCGTGATCGTGGTGGTGGTCGTATTGGGACAGGTGCCATTGCTGAAGCTGTAAGTGACCGTGTAGATACCAGCGGTGCTGGTAGCTAAGTTGATGGCGCCGGTGCTGCTGTTGATCACCAGGCCTGTCGTTGAGCTATAGGTACCGCCGGTTTGGCCGGTTTGCGTGACAGATGCTGTACCGGTAGCGCAATAAGGGCTGCCGGTGTATGCAATCGCTGCTGTGGGCAGCGCATTGATGGTAATGTTTGTAGTTGTCGTGTTCGAGCAGGTGCCGTTGCTGAAGTTGTAAGTGACCGTATAGGTACCAGCGGTACTGGCGACCAGGTCTACGGCCCCGGTGGAGGCGTTGATGACCAGGCCTGCCGTCGAACTATAAGTGCCGCCGGCTTGACCGGTTTGGGTAACGGAGGCTGTGCCCGTAGCGCAGTAAGGACTGCCGGTGTACGAGATGACTGCTGTTGGCAGCGCGTTGATCGTGATGATCGTGGTCGTCGTGTTCGAGCAGGTGCCGTTGCTGAAGTTGTAAGTGACCGTATAGGTACCAGCGGTACTGGCGACCAGGTCGACGGCCCCGGTGGAGGCGTTGATGACCAGGCCTGCTGTTGAACTATAAGTGCCGCCGGCTTGACCGGTTTGGGTGACAGAGGCCGTGCCGGTGGCGCAGTAAGGACTGCCGGTGTATGAGATGACTGCTGTTGGCAACACGTTGATCGTGATGGCCGTGGTCGTCGTGTTCGAGCAGGTACCGTTGCTAAAGCTGTAGGTGACGATATAGGTACCGGCCGTGCTAGTGACCAGGTCGACGACCCCGGTAGAGGCGTTGATGACCAGGCCTGCCGTCGAACTATAAGTGCCGCCGGTTTGACCCGTTTGCGTGACAGAGGCCGTGCCCATAGCGCAATAAGGACTGCCGGTATACGAGATGACTGCTGTGGGCAGCGCGTTGATCGTGATGATCGTGGTCGTCGTGTTCGAGCAGGTGCCGTTGCTGAAGCTGTAAGTCACGGTGTAGGTGCCAGCCGTGCTGGCGACCAGGTCGACGGCCCCGGTGGAGGCGTTGATGACCAGGCCTGCTGTTGAACTATAGGTACCACCGGTTTGGCCCGTCTGTGTGACGGAGGCCGTGCCGGTAGCGCAGTAAGGAGTTCCGCTATAGACGATGGTCGCCGTTGGCAAAGCATTGATCGTGATCGTGGTGGTCGTCGTATTGGGACAGGTGCCATTGCTGAAGCTGTAAGTGACGGTATAGGTACCAGCGGTACTGGCGACCAGGTCGACGGCCCCGGTGGAGGCGTTGATGACCAGGCCTGCCGTCGAACTATAAGTGCCGCCGATCTGGCCCGTCTGTGTGACGGAGGCCGTGCCGGTCGCGCAATAAGGGGCGCCTGCATAGGCGATGGTGGCCGTCGGCAGGGCGTTGATGGTGATCGTGGTGGTCGTCGTATTGCTGCAGGTGCCGTTGCTGAAACTATAGGTGATCGTATAGATTCCGGTGGTGCTGGCAGCCAAGTTGACAACGCCAGTGCTGCTGTTCAGGGACAGACCTGCGGCAGAAGCATAGGTGCCTCCCGCCGTGCCGGTTTGGGTAACAGATGCGGTACCGGTCGCGCAGTAGGGAGTTCCCGGGTATGAAATGGCCGCCGTTGGCAGCGCCTTAATCGTGATAGTCGTCGTCGTGCTATTGCTGCAGGTGCCGTTACTAAAATTGTACGTAACGGTATAGGTGCCGGCAGTACTGGCGATCAAATCTATATCGCCGGTAGTGGCATTGATGACGAGGCCAGCGGTAGAGTTATAGGTACCGCCTGTTGGGCCGGTCTGAGTAACAGATGCCGTGCCGGTCGCGCAATAAGGAGATCCGCTATAGGCGATGGTCGCCGTTGGCAAGGCATTGATGGTGATGGTCGTGGTCGTCGTATTGCTACAGCCGCCGCTGGTGAAACTATAGGTGACGGTATAGGTACTGGCCGTGCTCGCCGCTAAGTTGATGGCGCCGGTGCTGCTATTGATGGAAAGACCGGACGTGGAACTGTAGGTCCCCCCACCCTGCCCGGTCTGCGTGATAGCCGCTGTGCCCGTCGCGCAGTAAGGAATGCCGGTGTACGAGATGACTGCTGTTGGCAACGCGTTGATCGTGATGGTCGTGGTCGTTGTATTGCTACAGGTGCCGTTGCTAAAGGTATAGGTAACGGTATAGGTACTGGCCGTGCTCGCCGCTAAGTTGATGGCGCCGGTGCTGCTATTGATGGAAAGACCGGACGTGGAACTGTAGGTCCCCCCACCCTGCCCGGTCTGCGTGATAGCCGCTGTGCCCGTCGCGCAATAGGGGGATCCGCTATAGGCAATGGTGGCCGTTGGCAGGACATTGACGACTACCGTTACCGGCACGATCGTATTACAGCCGGTGGCGGCCGTTCCTTTGATATAATAGGTGCCGCTGGCGGCGATCGCCGTTGGATTCGAAAGAGAAGTCGTGGTGGCGGCATCGGTATAATAGGTATAGGTCAGCCCGGAGGAAGATCCCGCAGTCACGGCAGCCGTTGTGATGTCGACCGTATTGGGGACACAAATGGGGGATGGATTGGAGATCAGTACCGTGGGTTTGGGATTGATGGTTACCGTCACCGGCTTGCTATCGTAACAGACTGATGAGGTATTGGCCCGGATATAATAGGTGCCGGAAGTGGAGATGCTGGAAGGATTGCTAAGGGTGACGGTATTGGCTGCATTTTTCCAATAGGTCAGGGTACCGCCGGCGAAATTACTGCCGGTGGTCACGGATGCCGCAGTAATATCCACAGTAGACGGCGCACATACAAAAGCGGGATTGATGATGACCAGGTTGGGTTGCCCACTGACCGTCAGGGATGCCGTCGAGGAATTCACCGGGCAGGTACCGTAGGTAATGATACAACGGTACTGGTTGGTGTTCATGGACACGGTGATGCCCGATAAGGTCAATACGGAGGTAGCGGATCCGCTATAGATCCCGCCGTCGATGATATTGGTAAAGGAACCCGAGCTGACTTTTTCCTGCCACTGGTAGGTCAGGCCGGTGCCGGTGGCGGTAACGCTGTAGGTGACCGTGCTGCCCGCGCAGGAGTTGACATTTACGGGCTGTCCCGTGATGGTGGCTATGGGGTTTACCGTAAGGGTCGCAAAATTAGATGTTATGCTGGCGGGAGAACAGTTCCCCGACACCACACAACGATATTGATAGCCATTAAGGGCATAGGCAGGTGTCAGAACGGTAAGTGTCGCCGTCGTGACGCCGGTATATTGTACGCCGTTGCTGATATTATTAAATCCTGATCCTGTGTTGACCTGCCATTGATAGCCCAGTCCGGTGCCTGTAGCCGCCACCGTGAAGGTAGCGTTGGTTCCGGCACATACCGTGGTATTGGACGGATCCCCGGTAGTGGTGGGAGGATTGATGGTGATGGTGACGGCGATGCTGCTGTTAGTGGCGCAGGTCGCATCGTATACGTTCCTTATGAACGAGGTGGTTTGTGCCAGCGGGCCGGTAGAATAATTCAGGGAAATGGCGCCGGAGATAGCCGTATAACCGGAGCCAGTATTCTGGTACCACTGATAGGTATAGCTGCCATCGCCGCCGGTGGGCGTGGTGACGGTGAAGGGTACGGGTGTCCCCGCGCAGAGGGTCTGGCTGCTGCTCACGGAGTTGCCGGAGACAGGCGGGTTAACCGTCAGGTTGGTGGTACCGGAAGTAGCTGTGCCGGGAGCGCAAGACCCCGAGACCACGCAACGATATTGGTTGCCGCTCATGGCGACGTTGACGCCGGTAATTGTCAGCGGGCTGGCCGTGACGTTGCTGTAACCGCCGGAATTCGAAAGATTATTCCATCCGCTACCGGTATTCAGCTGCCATTGATAGGTCAGGCCGATACCGGTGGCGGTAACGCTGAGATTGATATTATTGCCGGAGCAGGCGGTTACATCGGGGTTGCTATAAGTGATGACGGGGGCGTTGTTGGTGGTCAGTATTGCTGAATTGGAATTCAGTGAGGAAGTAGAACAGCCGGAAGCAAAGATCTGTACATAATACCGGTAATTGTTCATCGCCGAGGTAGCGCCGGTGATCGTCAGGGACGCCGTGGCGCTGCCGCTATACATACCGCCATCGCTCAGTGCCGACCAGGTCGATCCGTTATACTGGTACCATTGGTAGGTCAGGGTACCGGGTCCGCTGGCGGTGACAGAATAGACGGCGGTGCCTCCTGCGCAGATGGCCTGGTTGGCCGGTTGCGCCGAGATCGAGATGGCCGTGGGGTTAACAGTGATGGTAACGGCATTACTGGTGCTGCTGCAACCGGGATTGGAGACCAGCCGACGGTAGTAAGTCGTCGTAGAGACCGGGTTAGGATTAAAGTTGTAGGCGGTGCTGGTACCGGATGCCGTGATGAAACCGGCGGTAGCCGATACGGTACTGCTTTGCCACTGGTAGGTATAGCTGCCGCTGGCCGGGCCGGAAAGGGTGGCGGCGTTAATGCCGGTACAGATATTCTGACTGGCGGTGATGGCATTGCTGATGGCGGCCACTACGGTGAGCGTGGCCGGGCTGCTGGTGACGGTACCCGCGCAGGATGAGGTTACAATACATTGGTATTGGTAATTGTTCATGCTTGCCGGAACGGCGGTGAGTACGAGGGCGGACGTCGCGGTGCCACTATAAACCCCTCCGTCGGACAGGTTGGTCCAGGCGGCTGCGCCGATCTTCTGCTGCCACTGGTAGACGAGGCCCGATCCGGATGCGGTGACGTTGAAGCCGGCATTGGACCCTACGCAGGTGGTCAGGTTGGCGGGCTGGCTGCTGATGCCTGGCGCCGTGCCTGTAGTGAGGGTGACGGCCGTCGAGGTCAGGACCGGCGTACAGACGCCCGTGATAATGACATGGTATTGGTAGCCGTTCATGGATACCGTAACACCGGTCAGGGAAAGGGTTGCGGTGGTAACACCACTATAAAGGGCGCCATTGCTGACATTGGTCCAGGTGGAACCGGTATTCACCTGCCATTGATAGGTCAGGGAGGTTCCGGTAGCCGTAACCGAGATGGAGGTATTGCCTCCCGAGCAGGCTACGGCATTTGCCGGCGGCACGGTAATGACAGGCGGCTGATTAACGGTGATGAGGAGAGCGGCTGAACTGGCGGTAGAGGCAGCGGCACAGGCCGATACATTTCTTCTGTAGTAGGTGCTGACTGTCAGAGCGGGCGGTGCATAACCTGCAGTGGTAGCCGAGGCGATATTACTCCAGGCAATTCCATCGGGGGATGACTGCCATTGGTAGATATAGTTGCCGTCGCCGCCGGTGGGAAGGCTGGCGCTGGTGATCGCCGCCGGTGTAGCTCCGCTGCAGATAGTCTGGGGAGCCGAGATGGTACCGGGGGTAACGGCAGTCGAATAGATGGACACGGTGACGGTATCCGAATAAGCCGTATTACCGCAGGCGTCCGTAGCCATCCGGCGGAAGCAGGTGGGGCTGGTCAGGGCGCCCGAAGTATATGTCAGGCCCGTGGCGCCAGAGATACTGGAAAAGGCTCCGGAGCAATTGGTCTGTGACTGCCACTGATAATAGACATAACAGTTGCTGACGCCGGCGCTGGTGCTGGTAAAGGCGGCCGGGGCCGTATTGTTACAGATGGTCTGGCTGGCGCCGATCACTCCCGGTGTCAGGGAGACGGGAGGCGTCACGACGGTAAGGTTGAGGGCGCCCTGCGAGGCGCCATAGTTTTGTCTCCAACGGTACTCTACCTGATCGGTAGCCCCGAGGGCGCCTGTCCAGATGTTGGTGTGACTGTCACAGCAGCCGACATGTGTAAATACCAGGACCCCGTTGATATAAACGTAGACATCGTCATCGTGCGTGGGTATATCCAGCTGATAGGTAGCGGGTGTAAAATTTGTTTGCCGGTAGCTAACCCAGTGGTTGACCTGGTCTACCTGGCAACCCTGGTAGCCCGACGCCATGGAAGGCGGTGAGTTCGTTCCCCAGCGATTGACTGAGTTGAAGGAAAGCAGGGGTTCCGTATAATAGCCCATATAGGTCGCCGTGGAAAAAGCGGCTCCGCTGGCATTATAACAATAGACATTCCAGGCACCATTCCCGAAAACGGAAGGGTTGCCGACCGCGCCGGCGCCGGGGGTGAAGGTAACGGCATTGCTGTAGGCGGTGTCATTGCAGACGTCGAAAGCGACCCTTCGGAACTGCGTCGGAACGGTGGGTGAAACGGTGCCGGTATAGGAAATATCGGTATAGCCGGTGTAACCTGCGATGGTCGTCCAGGTTGCGCCGCCGTCCGTCGAAGACTGCCAGAAATAACTGGTGTAACAGCCGCCGGAAGCCAGGGTGGTATTGTTGACGATGGGCACATCGCCGGTACAGAGATTGGGATTAGAGGCCGCGATGGTCCCTGCGAGCAGCGGGATCGGCGTCACTGTCGTGAAGCGGATGCCTGTCTGTCCCGGACCGGCATTATTGCGCCAGCGTATTTCCACCTGGTCGGAAGGACCAAGGGGACCTGTCCAGATATTATTCTGGATGGTGGGATAGGTCAGGCTGGAGACCAGGGTACCGTTGATATAAACGGAAGTATAGTCATCGTCTGCGGTCACGTCGATCTGGTAGGTGCCGGCGGCAAAGCCCGTGCGCTTCATGCTCACCGAATAATAGGTATTGATCAGCTGACAGCCCAGGTAGCCGGAGGCGCTGGAAGGCGTTGCGGTGGATGGATAGCGGTTGGTTGTATTAAACGTGAGCAGGGGCTCTGTATAATAGCCGGAATAGATGGAATAGTTAACATCCTGGAAACAATAGACATTCCAGGTATTATTACCGAACACGGTGGGATTGCCGGGAGCGGAGTTATTCATATAAACCGTATCGGGTAAGGAGGTCGCCGAATTACCACATACATCGTATACGATCCGGTGATAGAGTGTCTGGGTATACACGCTGTTGGTTACCGTGTAGCTGCTGGCCGTGGCGGCGGAGATGGGTGTCCAGGTCGTGCCGTTATCGGTGGAGGACTCCCATTGATAGCTTTGTATGGAACAGCCGCCTGTAGGCGCCGCAGCCTGGGTCATGGGCGTCGGCGGGGTGTTGCCGGCGCAGATGGTCTGGCTGGGGGTGATGGTACCGGCGGTCAGCGCGGTAGGCGTGACCGGTGTCAGGGAGATCGCTCCGTAAGATCCGCCGGCAAACTGTTCGACGCGGAATTCAATCTGGTCGGAGGCTCCCAGGGGGCCTGTCCAGATATTGGTATGGGAGTCACAACAGCCCAAATGTTGAAAGATCAGGGTACCATTGAGATAGACATAACACCAGTCATCGTGTCCCGGTATATCGATCTGGTAGATGCCGGGGGTGAAATCGGTCCGTTTGTAGACCATCCAGTTATAGGTAGGCGCGACGTAGCAGCCTTGGTAGCCCGAAGCTATAGAGGGGGAACCGCCATTGGCCCAGCGGCTGGTGCTGTTAAAGGAAAGCGAGGGTTCCGTATAGTAACCTTTGTAGCTGGCCGCGCTGAAATTCGTATTACTGGAGGGGAAGGTATAGGCGTAGGCATTCCATACGTTGTCCCCGAAAACGGTAGGATCGCCGGGGGGGATGACGTTGACCAACACTTTAACGGGGACGGTGACCGCTGTATTTAGACAGGCATCTGTTACTACCCTCCGGTACCAGGTGGTCTGGGTCATGGCGGTGGGTACGGTATAGGTGGTGGCCGTGGCTCCGCCGATATTGGTCCAGGTGATGCTGTCGACGGAGTTTTGCCACTGGTAGCCAGTGAGCGTACATCCGCTAGTGGCGGAAGCAGTGTTGGTAAAGCCGGCGGAAACGGGATCGCCGTAGCAGACGGATTGATTGCTGCCGGTCGTTCCGGGAATCAGCGCCGCGGGTGTGACGGCGGTGAAATTGACGCCAAGGATGGAGGCAGCGGTAATTTGCACCCATCTGATCTCCACCTGGTCCGAAGCGCCCAGGTACCCTGTCCATACATTGTTGACGGGTGCGGTGGTCGCCACGCAGCAGCTATGCGTGTAGACCTGCAGGCCGTTGACAAAAATGGTGGCGATATCGTCGACGGCGGTCAGGTCTATCTGGTAGTCTGCCGGCGTGAAGTTGGTGCGTTTGAAGCTGACCGAGAAATTTGTAGTGGCGATCAGGCAGCCCTGGTAACCGGAAGCGGATGACGGGCTTTGCGCGGTAGTGTACCGGCTGGTGGTTATAAAGGATAAGGAGGGTTCAGTATAGTAGCCGGCATAGGTGGTGAAGCTATTATCCGAATACCCGTAGGCGTTCCAGACATTGTTCCCGTAGACCGTTGGGTTACCGGGAGCGGAACTGACGACGGTGATCTGTGTGGTACCCGAGGTATCGGAGCATCCGCCGGAGGTAACGACGCGGCGGAACCAGGTGGTCTGTGTCAGTGCAGCGGGGGCGTAGTTGATGCCGGTAGCCGTTCCCGAGGCGGTGGCGAACCCTACGGTGGCGGAGATGGTGCTGCTCTGCCAGCTATAGACATAGGTTCCGCTGCCGCCCGCTGGGGTGAGACCGGTGAGACCGAGGGGCGCCTGTCCTGAGCAGATGGATTGGTCAGTTTTGATCGTATTGTTCGTGATAACGGGTGATACCGTGATTTTGATGGAAGTGGTGATGTCAGTACAGTTACCGGAGCTGGTGATCCTTCTGTAATAAGTGGAAGCTGTCAGTACCGGAGGTGTATAGTTCTGCCCGGTAGCTCCGGAGATGAGTGTCCAGGTCGTGTTATCCGGAGATGACTGCCAGGTATAGGTGTAATTAATGCCGTCGCCGCCGGTTGGGATAGAGCCGGCGAGTGTTGCGGGAGCTGTATTATAGCAAATCGTTTGTGCGGCTGTAATAGTATTGGAAGTGTGAACGATAACCGGAGTCACGGTGATCTGAATGGCGGCGGTGGTATCCGTGACGACACCGGAAGTAACTATCCTCCGGTACCAGTGGGTAGCCGTTAGCGCTCCGGGAGCATATCCCTGTGCGGTAGCTCCGCCGATGATGCTGTACCCTGTCGTTGCGGAAGTGGTGCTGGTCTGCCATTTATAAGTATAGGATCCGATGCCGCCGGTGGGGGTAGTTCCTGTCAGGGCAACTGGTGTGGTATTGTAGCAGATCGTTTGTGCGCTGTAGATAGTATCGTTGCCGATAATGGCGTATGTAACAGGGGGTTCAGCTGATCCTGCGGAGGACAGTTCTGATGCGCTCAAAACCTCGGTTTCTGTCGCCGCAGGCGCCGCAGACGAAAAAATACCGGGTAAGGTGAACAGGGCCGTTAAGAATAGGGTCCAAGGATTTTTCACAAATTGGATTTATACGATATGTATACTAGCAATTAAGAAACCTAAGTCTTAATAAGCTACTAATCAAATGATTACAAAAAATAAATCTAAATTATCTTTCCTGAAATGGGAATAATTTCTAAAATGTGGAGACCCGAATTTTGACAGAGATAGAGGTAAACGTATAGAATCCGATAGGCGCTATTAACTAGCGATTTATAAGATTATTGTATATATGTAAATAATTTTCATGCAAATTTTAAATGATATGAGATTTTTTGCGGATGGGAAATGATGATTGGACGGGAGTGGATAGGCATGCGGGTAGGTACGTCATTAGCCAATGTGGGCAGTTACTCAGATCTTAACGTCTTTACCGGGTTGGCCATCGCGGCCTTGATAGCCTGGAAGCTGATAGTCGCCAGCGTGATCAAAATGGCAATCAGCCAGGCTACGAGGAAGATCCACCAGCTCAGGTCGACGCGGTAGGCAAAGCCTTGCAGCCAGCTATGCATCGCCCACCAGGCCAGGGGGAAGGCTACGAAGGCGGAGATAGTGACCAGTCGCAGGAAATCTTTGGAGAGCATGCCGATGATGCTGCCGGCGCTGGCGCCCAATATTTTGCGGATGCTGATTTCCCGGATACGCTGTTGGGTCGCATAGGCCGCCAGGCCCAGCAAACCGATACAGGCGATACAGATGGCCAGTACGGAGAACACGGTGAAAACGCGTTGGATAGTCTGTTCGGCCCGGTATTGTTCGGCGAGGGTCTGGTCCAGGAAAGTATAATGAAAAGGGCGTTTGGGAACGAATTTTTTCCAGGTCTGTTCGATCGCGGCGATAGCCGTCTTGAAATCATCTCCTTTTATGCGGACGGAAGTGATGGGCATAATACCGTGGAATATGGCCGCATTAGAAAGGACCAGGGGTTCAATGGCCTGGTGTAAGGTCTGAAAATGAAAGTCCTTCATAACCCCCACCACCTTATAAATTTTCGGAGAATCGGACCGGCCGTTGAAGACCTGGTCCATGGAAAAAAGTCTGGTCCCGACAACGGGTTCTTTCAATCCCATGGCAGCAACGGCTTTTTCATTGAGGACCAGGGATAGGGAATCCGTTGCATAGGCATTGGAGAAAAACCTACCCTCCGAAAGTTGGAGGTCGAGGGTGGTGGCAAACTGGTCGTCCACCAGGACTCCCCGGCCCGTCATTGGCTCCCGGGACCCTACAGGCTGCCAGGTAACACCCCAAAAACCTAGCTGTCCTGGCATAGCGCTCGCGCCGCTGACCTTTTCCACGCCGGAGATCCTTCCCAGTTCGTTCCGGAAGGCTATTGCCTTTTCGTCCAGGAAGCCTGTCCCTTCAATTTCGATGATATGGTCTTTTTTAAAGCCCAGCTTGTCCCCCAACATATAACCCATCTGCCGGTTGACAGTAATGGTACAGATAATAAGAATGATAGAAATGGCAAATTGAAATACGACGAGGCCGTTGCGCAATGCTCTTCCATATTTATTGGACTGGAATCTTCCTTTTAATACTTTGATGGGTTGGAAGGAGGATAATACGAAAGCCGGATAGAGTCCTGCGAGCAATCCAACCAGTATTCCGAAGGCCAGCAAGCAGAAAACGGTCAACGGATTTAGGAATCCGCTGACGGAGAGTTGTTTTCCCGACAATTTATTGAAGAGCGGCAATAATATCAGTATGAGCAAGAGAGAAAGTAAGGTGCTGAACAGGCTGACCAGCACGGATTCCAGCAGGAACTGGAAGATCAGTGATTTTTTTTCGGAGCCGAAGGTCTTGCGGATACCTACTTCTTTAGCGCGTTCCATGGAACGGGCCGTGGAAAGATTGACAAAATTAATACAGGCGATGGCCAGGATAAAAATGACAATGACTCCGAATATATACACCGCCCGCATGCTGCCGTTCGGTCTTAATTCTCCCTCCAGGTCCGAGATCAAATGGATCTTCCGGAGCGGCTGCATATAATAGTGATATCCATTACCGGCAGCCAGGAATTGCCGGAAGGTCTCTCCGAAGCCACGGGCAATATCCCCGGATACATATTTGTCTACGATGGTTGGAAATTTTGCTTCCAGGGAAGCCGGAGAGGCCTCCTTGTTCAGCAGCAGGTAGGTGTAGGTTGAAAAATTGATGTAATTTTTTTGTGCCGGAAAGGTATTGGCGGAAAGCAATATATTGAATTGCATATGGGAATTATCCGGCCAGTCCCTGCATACGCCGGAGATCTGGAACCGGAGGTTACCCCCATCCATTTCGAACGTTTTGCCCAGGGCGTTCGCCGTGGAGCCAAATAGTCTTTTAGCGGTGCTTTCATTGATGACGGTCATATTTGGTTTCCCAAGGGCAATGGAGGTATCACCTTCCAGTAAAGTAGTCGGGAATACCCGGAAGAAATTCGAATCCGCCAGGAACACATTTTTTTCTTCAAAGATCCTATCATCTATTTTCAGGATGAAATTGCTTTTTCCTGAAAAATCCTGGAGACCGGTGCTTACCGCCACTTCGGGGAATTCCTTTTGCATCGCGCCGCCGATGGAGACTGGAATATCGGCATAGAAGGTCGACCGTCCGGGATATTTGCGTTCGAGGACCACCCGGTAGATCCGGTCGCCATTTTTCTGGAAGTTGTCATAGCTGAGCTCATCCCGGATGAACAGGATAATCATCAGGCATACGGTCATGCCGGTAGCCAGTCCCAGTATATTGATCAATGTGAAGACCTTTCTTTTGAAGAGGTTTCTGATGGCAACTTTTAGATAATTTCTGAACATAGGTTTATTGTTTGAGGATGATCAAGCTATTCCGGGCAAGCAGGCGTACGTGGGTGCGACCGATAGTAGAAGCGCCAGCGATGTGAGCAGTTACTCAGATCTTAACGTCTTTACCGGGTTGGCCATCGCGGCCTTGATTGCCTGGAAGCTGATGGTCGCCAGCGTGATCAAAATGGCAATCAGCCAGGCTACGAGGAAGATCCACCAGCTCAGGTCGACGCGGTAGGCAAAGCTTTGCAGCCAGCTATGCATCGCCCACCAGGCCAGGGGGAAGGCTACGAAGGCGGAGATGGTGACGAGTTTCAGGAAATCTTTGGAGAGCATGCCGATGATGCTGCCGGCGCTGGCGCCCAATATTTTGCGGATGCTGATTTCCCGGATACGCTGTTGGGTCGCATAAGCCGCCAGGCCCAGCAAACCGATACAGGCGATACAGATGGCCAGCACAGAGAACACGGTGAAAACCCGCTGGATGGTTTGTTCGGCCCGGTATTGTTCGGCGAGGGTCTGGTCAAGGAACGTATAATTGAAAGGACGTTTGGGAACGAATTTTTTCCAGGTCTGCCCGATGGCGGCGATGGCCGTCTTGAAATCTTCCCCCTTTATACGGACGGAAGTAATCTGGGTCTGGTCATTGAATTTGGCGGAGTTGCAAAAGATCAGGGGGGCGATCGCCTGGTGTAAGGTCTGGAAATGAAAATCTTTAACGACGCCCACGACGGTATAGATATGGGGGGAGTCGGGGCTGATATTAAAATTCTCATCGGTGGTGGTGAGCCGGGCGCCGATGACAGGTCCTTTCAGTCCGAGGGCGGATACGGCTTTTTCATTGAGGACGATGGAGAGCGAATCGGTGGAAAATTCTTTTGAGAAAAACCGCCCTTCCTTCAATTCCAGGCCCAGGGTGGCGGCGAACTGGTCATCGACAACGATGCCCCGGCCTGTCATCGATTCCCTGGAACCTACGGGTTGCCAGGAGATTCCGAAAAAGCCATTGTCGCCGGGCAGGTTGGAGGCGCCGCTGACTTTTTCCACGCCGGCAATCCCGGCCAGCTCATTGCGGAAGGGGCGGGTACTTTGCAGCAGGAGGTCCGATCGTTGTATTTCGATGATATGGTCTTTTTTAAAGCCCAGCTTGTCTCCCAGCATATACCCCATCTGCCGGTTGACGATGATGGTGCAGATGATAAGAATGATGGAGATGGCGAATTGAAATACGACGAGGCCATTGCGCAAAGCCGTTCCGTATTTGTTGGTTTGGAATTTCCCTTTTAGCACCTTGATAGGTTGGAAGGAGGACAATACGAAGGCCGGGTAGAGTCCGGCAACCAGTCCCACGAGCAATCCGAAGACCAATAATAAGCCCAATGTCAGTGGCTCCAGGAATCCGATAATGCTGAGTTCTTTCCCGGATAATTTGTTGAAGAGGGGCAATAATACCAGGATGAGCAAGAGAGAAAGTAAGGTACTGAACAGGCTGACCAGCACGGATTCCAGCAGGAATTGGAAGATCAGTGATTTTTTTTCGGAGCCGAAGGTCTTGCGGATACCTACTTCTTTAGCGCGTTCCATGGAACGTGCGGTGGAGAGGTTGATAAAGTTGATGCAGGCGATACCCAGGATAAAAATGGCTATGATTCCGAAGATATAGACGGAGCGCATGCTACCGTTGGGTTTCATCTCTCCCTCCAGGTCCGAGATGAGGTGGATCTTCGGGAGCGGCTGCAGGTAATAGTGATACCCGTTGCCGGAAGCCAGGAATTGCTGAAAGGTCACTCCGAAACTGCGGGCTATCTCTCCCGACACGTATTTCTCGATGATCCGGGGGAATTTCGCTTCCAGAGAAGCCGGAGAGGCATTCTTATTCAGCAGCAGGTAGGTATAGGTGGAAAAGCCCGTATAATTCGTTTGGTGTGCAAAAGGAAAGGTGACCGAGGACAGCAGGATATTGAACTGCATATGGGAGTTATCGGGCCAGTCTTTGCAGACGCCTGAAATCTGGAAACTGATCTTGACATTTTCCGTTCCGAAGGTTTTGCCCAGGGCGTTCGCCGCAGAGCCAAATAGCTTGATAGCGGTGTGTTCGTTGATGATGGCCATATTCGGTTTTTGCAGGGCGGTGGCGGTATCCCCTGCCAGTAAGGGCATTGCAAATACCCGGAAGAAATTGGAGTCGGCCGCCAAAACATTCTTTTCTTCAAAAGGCTGGTCGTCGATTTTAACGAGGAAATCGTCTTTTCCGGAAAGGTCCAGAAGGCCGGTGCTTGCGGCTACTTCGGGGAATTCCTTTTGGATAGCCCCGCCGATGGATTGTGGTATGTTCGAATAGGAGGTGGATCGCTCCGGGTATTTACGTTCGAGTACCACTCTGTAGATCCGGTCCGCATTGGGCTCGAAGTTATCATAGCCGAGTTCGCTGCGGATGAAGAGGATGATCATAAGGCATACGGTTATGCCGGTAGCCAGCCCCAGGATGTTAATCGCGGTGAAGACTTTCCTTTTGAGGAGGCTCCGGAGGGCGACTTTCAGGTAATTTTTGAACATACACTTACAGTTTGAAGATGATTATTTAATTTCCTGTAGAGGTTTCCAGTCCCCAGTCTATCCCTTTTAAAGTGGCTGGAACGCCATCCGTGATCCATTTTGCCGGCGGCTCTCCTTTCAGATAATAGCCGAAGAACTGTCCCAGCCGGATGGACCAGTCTTTTCGATTGCGCCTCTCCCCCAGCCCATGGTCTTCTCCGTTGTATTGCATCATCCAGACTTTCTTGCCCAATCTGCGCAGCGCGGAAAAATATTCAATGCCCTGGTACCAGGGAACGGCGCCGTCTGCGTCATTGTGCATCATGAGCAAGGGGGTGGTCACTTTGTCGGCCCTGAACAAGGGGGAGTTGCGGATATAAACTTCCGGATGTTCCCATAGGGTGGTTCCCAGGCGGCTTTGGGATTTCTCATATTGAAACTGTCGGCTGATGCCCGTTCCCCAGCGGATGCCTCCATAGGCGCTGGTCATATTCGCTACGGGGGCGCCGGCTTCGGCGGCCGCAAAAATATGGGTACGGGTCACGAGGTAGGCGGTCTGGTAGCCTCCCCAGCTATGTCCCTGCAGCGCCATCTTCGTCGTATCGACCCATTTAAAACGGGAGAGGTATTTTACGGCAGACATAATGGAATTGTAAGCATCCTCACCTGGCTGTCCGGTCTTGTAAAAAATATCCGGGTCGAAGACAAGGTAGCCATTACTGGCGAAATAGGGAATATTGATGGAGGCCCGTACCGGCTGGGGGGCCATGTAATCGTAGCGGGTTTCCGCATCCCGTTCGTAATAATAGAACAGGATGGGGTATTTTTTGGTGCTGTCGAAGTCTTGTGGTTTGTAAAGCAGCCCTTCGCTCATTTTGCCGTCGAACATTTTCCAATGGTGCAGCTCGACGGTGAACCAGTTATAGGATTGCTGCTGTGGGTTGATATGGCTGAGCTGGCGGGGGGCGGCAGCGGCCTGGGAAGCTGTCGGAGTGCCTGCAACAAGGGCGGGTTGTTGGGCAGCGGTCGTATCGATTGCCGGGGCCATGTATATGTCATAGGGCTTATCGAAGCTACCCTGCAGATATGCCAGTGTCCAGCTGTTCTTTGCCTTGAAGAACCCGGAAAAAGGGAAGCTGACGGGAAAGGTCTGCTGCCGGGCGGTGTCGAGGGAGAAGCGGGAACCTACTTTGTGGAGGGTCAGGCCGCTGCCCATGTCCTTATGATTAAAAATGGTAAAGAGGGCCAGCTGTCCTTTGCGGAGGAAGCGTTCTTCCTTATCCAGGCGGATATACCGGAAAGCATATTTATGCGTACGTCCGATTCCGTTAGTCAGGTTGACCGGGCGGGTTTGTCCGGCGGGATTGCATTGCCAGATATCGTATTTGTCGTAGACATATACGTACTTATCGTCTTCCAGCCATCCCATGGCGCCATGGGGCGGTGGATCGTCGGGATGATCGTCTTCTTCATCATAGAGGGGAACCCGGATGTCTTTGGTGATATTAGTAATCTTTCCATTTGCTATGGTGTAGGTGAACCAGTTCTTTTGGCGCCAGTCATACCAGAGGATGAATTTTCCGGAGGGGGAGATACTGCCTCCTTCTCTTACTTTGTCTTGTATTAATTTATGGGAGCCGGTGCGCAGGTCGACGAGGTAGAGTCGTTGCAGGCCGCTCTCTTCCCATTGCTGCCTGACACGATAGCCTTTGCTGCTTAATCCCAGCGCATAGGCGCCATTGCCTTCTTGTGCCGGGATGACTGTCTCGCAGCTGTCGTCGGCCAATGCTGTGAGGGTGTTGCCGCCTTTGCTGATGACGGCCAGAAAACTTCGCTTGAGGTCGTTGGGCAACTGGACGAGTTGCTGGGGAGCGAGGTAGTCGTCCTTGTAATTCCAGACATCCAGGCGGGCCGTCTCGAAATCCACCAGGTTGGTATCTTTTGGCGGGCGGATCGGGGCCAGGCCGAGATAGAGCCGGCTGCCGTCCTTGCTGAAGGAGTTGGCATAGTCGGGGCTAATGGTGAGGGGGGCCGGGGCGGGGGAGCCGGTTAAACGGATTGAGTTGCGGTCGGCGCGGATGATGGCGCTATCCATGCCGGGCGTATAATACCACAACCGATAAAATTTGACCAGGGCCCTGGTTACGCTGTCGCGTTCGGCGACGAATGCCAGCTGGCTGCCTGGCTCGTCGAGGGCATAGTTCTTTGCATCGTGAAAGCCCTTCATGACGGTGTCCACTTTCAGCGTGAGGGAACCAGGGAGGGCCGAACCGGAGGCTGAGCTTTGGACGATGGAATTGTCCATACGGATAGAGGCCGAGCTGCCGGTGTTCACCCAGAGGACCAGGGCCTTGCTGGCGGAGTCAGCGTTCTTCCGGGTGGTTTCTACTATCAGTACCTGTCCGTTCTTACTAAAAGAATATTCGCTGACGAGGGGAAACTTCTTTTCCTGACCGGTGTTAAGATTACGAAGGACCAGTTCGGTGCCTTCTTCTATCGTCTCACCGGCGGGGTGGGTATCTTTTTTAGGGACGGAGAGCACAGAAAATCCTTTAGATCCTATCTCCGCTACTTTTGAGCGTAGGCTATCTGCCACCCGGGAGAGGCTGTCTGCCCGGGAGAGTAATTTATGGATACGGGCGAGGGAATCGGCGGCGGGTTTTGCGCTGTCGGATTGGGGTTTGTCCAGTAAGTAGGCCAGCCAGGTCCCGTCTTTTTCCGGCACTTTATAAGATTTGACGCGGGGTATTTTTACCACGCTATCTTTCCCCAGCTCGATCCAGGCCAGGGTGTCTTTGGGAAACTGATCGGGGGTCTTCTTTTTTATGCGGGCATCCCGGGTGTCTGAAAAGGCGGGGTGGATCTGGAAGATCACTAACCGGCTGTCTTCTGTAATAGTGGCGCCGGCTCCCCGGGGTATTTCTTTTGCATAGCCTGTTTCCGTGTTACGGATGATCAGTCTTCCGTCTCCCTGTTGGGGAGTGATGGTGTAGACCAGGTATTTGCCGTCGGGAGAGAGGATGCGTTCCCCGATGCTCTCCCAGCCGTCGTAGACGGAATGGTCCAGGGGGCGCCGTTGAGCGGACACCGAAAGAAAGGCCAGGATAAGCAGCAGGGTGCAGCAAAGTAATCTCATGAAGCAGGTGTTTATGTAATGTAGACGAATTTAAATAAACCAGGGGACAATCCTGAACAATTTACACCGGCGGGTCGTTGAATGGGAAACCGGCGGGTGCAGGGACCCAGGAGAGAGAATAAATAAATCAATTAAATTATATGAGCACAACAGTATCTTTTAAAAAAGAGTTCAGGATCGGGGACGACCTGACGATACGCCGTATGGGTTATGGCGCTATGCGTATTACCGGGGAAGGGATCTGGGGTCCGCCCAAGGATCGGGCGGAAGCGGTCCGGGTATTGAAAAGGGCGGTGGAGCTAGGGGTAAACTTTATCGATACGGCCGATAGTTATGGACCGCATGTTTCCGAGGAGCTGATCGCCGAAGCGCTGTACCCTTATCCCAAGGGGCTGGTGATTGCCACGAAGGGCGGTCTTACCCGTACGGGTCCTAACCAATGGCCTGTCAATGCCGATCCGGAATATCTGAGGCAGGCGCTGGAGGGAAGTCTGACAAGGCTGAAGCAGGATAAGATCGATTTGTACCAGCTGCATCGTATCGATCCGAATGTGCCTTTCGAAAAGTCCCTGGAGTTTTTACAGGAGGCCCAGGAAGAAGGGTTGATCAGGCATATCGGTCTTTCCGAAGTGAGCGTCGAGGATATCAAAAGGGCGGAAGATTTCGTCGATGTGGTGTCGGTACAAAACATGTACAGCATGGATAACCGCAAATGGGAATCCGTGCTGGAATACTGCGAGGAGACCGACAAGGCTTTTATACCCTGGTATCCCCTGAATGCGGGCAATGTGGCGAAGATGCAACAGATCGAGAAGGTAGCGGCTGAGGCAGGCGGTACAGCCCACCAGGTAGCGTTGGCCTGGCTGCTCCACCATTCACCGAACATATTGCTGATCCCGGGAACTTCCAGTGTCAAACACCTGGAAGAAAATATGAAAGCGGAAAATATTGTACTGACGGAAGAGCAGCTGGCGGCGCTGGAGGCGTAGAAAAGTTGATTCCTGTATGAGGAGAATAATCTGCAGAAATAGAATAAAATAGTAGACGGGTAAGTCTTAAGCCTCGATTTTAAAATCGGGGCTTTTTCATGCTATTTATCATAGAGTTGTGCCAGCAGCTTTTGCAACTCACTTTTCTTTACCTTCATTGCCGGCAGAAAGCCGATTGAAAATCAGGAAATGAATAAGCAATGAGAAATCTCTTACCGGTGTTTTGGGTGGCAATAGTTACTTCGTCTTGTTCTCAACCTTCTTCATCCGGGCGAAAACCCGGCGAAGCGGATACCCTCCAGGGCCGAATGGCGGATGCACTACCCAACTGGCAAAATCAGGATTTGCAAAGCGACGGTGTGTTTGGGATCAGCACCGAAAATGCCTATGATCGATTGCTGAAAAACAAAAAGGCTACAACGGTAATTGTCGCGGTGATCGACAGCGGGATTGATACGGCGCATGAAGATCTCAGTTCGGTGTTGTGGACAGATCCGGTTGATGGATCGCATGGCCGGAACTATATTCTAAAGGAGGCTGGAAAGGAGGACTTTATCCCGATGCTGGCCAACAAAACGAATGCCCCCGGGTACCGCAAGATACTGGAGGACTACAACTTTCATGTACAGAGGCTGGAAATCTTCATGAACCAGCTGAAGGAATCCAAAAAGATATTGGAGCAGATCGTGCAAAATATTGGGAAAGAGAATCCATCGCCGGAAGATCTTAAATTATACCGATGCCGCAACGAAGATGAGAAAAGGATACTCGATCTCGTATTGGATCGTTTGCCCTGGTACCCGGATTTCGCAAGACTACAATTCTGCGAGGCAGACCACCTGCTCGATCTCGGACAGTATCATCTGGAACATGGACTAAACAGGATAATGACAGTGCAGGATACTGTCCAGTCCGCGTATGCCGGAGGCGTCAATGCCGATATAAGCTACGATGCGTTGGGGTTCACCTCAGACCCTAATGCCGGATCTGAGCATGGAACGCATATGTCGGGTATCATTGCGGCGGTGAGGAACAACGGCAAAGGCATTAACGGCATTGCGGATCATGTCCGGATCATGATGCTCAAGGTGTCCGGTAATATCCGGGAGATGCGGAATGAGTACCTGGCCCCGGCCATCCGTTTTGCCGTGGACCATGGCGCAAGGGTCATCAGCATGAGCTTCGGAAAAACCTTTTCGTTGCATAGGGATGCGGTGGATAAAGCGGTGCAGTATGCCATGTCCAGGGACGTGCTCCTTGTGCATAGCGCGGGTAATGACGGGATGGACCTGGATGTGGATAGCAATTCCTTTTTCCCTTCGGCGGTGTACCTGGATGGGGGCGTTGCACCTGCCTGGATAACTGTCGGCGCCTCAGGCTACCGGGACGATTCCACTCTGGCGGCATCTTTTTCCAATTACGGGCGTAGGACGGTGGATGTATTCGCGCCCGGAGTGCAGATCAACTCGACCATTCCGCATTCCAGGTATGTTAGCTGGGACGGCACCAGTGAGGCCGCACCGGTAGTCGCAGGACTTGCAGCGCTGATACGGAGCTATTATCCCCTGTTGTCCGCCGTTCAGGTGAAGGAGATCATCATGAAAACCGTGGTCAGGAGAGAAGTGCTGAAAAACAAATGCATAAGCGGCGGCGTGGTCAATGCTTATCAGGCGCTACAACTTGCGGCCGGGTATAAATAGCAATCAGGACCGACGTCGCGCTATGTACAAACTGGTGATCATGTTGCGGGTTACACAGCCGTTGAATTTGGTGCGGGCGATGCGGCCCAGCTCCGCAAGGACAGCCTCGCGGTCTGAACGGGCGTTAATATTCGAATAGGTTGCATAGAGCGCAACAGTTTGATCAGGATCGAGAATGAGTGACCACGGTTCGGCCCGATGCTCAATGACATCAAAGGCGCCAGTTCGTTCCAACGCACCCAGGCGGGCCTTTACATCGAGAGCAAAGGGTAGGATGCCATCGCCTGCAGCAGGGCTGTTTGGGCCGTCAAGCAAAACCTTAGTTGCTTCATGGAACGGATCAGAGCGATTTGGGTCGCCGAACTCATTCCAGACCATTGCCCACCAGCCACCCGGCCGGAGCAGCTTTGCCACCTTTGTCAGAGCCGGTTCTTCGTTCAGCCAGTGGAAAGCGGTAGCACTGATGCCGAGGTCAAAATCAGCCTCGGGCAATATAGCATCTTCAAACGGTGAGACGATCACTGTGAGCGCATTGTCCGGGATGGTCTTACGAAGGAAGGTTGCCAGGCGATCGTCTGGTTCTACAGCTATCAAGGGATTTGCACCAAAGTCCAGCAGTCGACGGGTCGCCAATCCTGTCCCCGCCCCTATCTCAAATGTGACCGTATCGTGCTTGAGACCACAGCGATCCCGAAGGATCTCGAATACCCAATCAGGATAGGCTGGCCGCGCGGCGTGATAAGCGCCAGGATCGGCCCCAAAGGCTTGGCGGCCATAGCTTAGGCTGATAGAAGGCTTTCCCATTAATATTCACAATTATAGCACTTTTCACTTTATTGTGAAGCTGGATTTTGGCAGGTAGAAGATTGTTTTCTTGCCGGCACCTGAAACGAAATTCATTTTGGCAAAAGGTCCCATCGACCCCAGGTAGAAGATCTGGTCGCCGGATTGCAACTTGTCCGTGTCGAAATAAGAACCGAGCGGGTATGTGGTGCCCCTCACAATATTGACATTCGAAGAAAAACAGATCATTTTACGAGTTGTATTATTGGCGAACTCATAGCCAAATACCGTGTATTCGATCTTAAGTTCGGGTGGCACTGAGAATTCTTTGGTCTTTTTATCTACACGACCAACAACCTGTCCATTGGTACCGGATGCAACCAGTAGAAACAAAAGAAGCGAAAGGATTTTGCTCATTTTTAAGATATTAAAAAAGTAATAAATCCGGTTTTGTCAGGTTGATTATTGATTTTGCTCATTTGCTTTTGGCTTTAAGTTGCTTACCTCAAAACCTAAGTCTGTCAAATATTCCAATCCATTTTGAACACCAAGATTATTTGACCCTGTCCAACCATTCTTTAACCCTTTCAAAATAAATTCCCGAATATATTTCGGTTCGTTGATATTTACTGTAGTCGTCGTATTAGTCTTTGTGTTTGTTAAAATAACACCTGAATTTAGTGGTTGCCCTATATGGAAGTCATCAAGTGTTAGAAAGTCTAAAATTAAAGGTGTCTTTTTTTGTCCGCTTAAATAAATTTTTATTGTCAGCATGTTCGTTTTCGGGCCTGAATGATACTTGTTGGTGACAGTGTAAAGGTATTCAGAAATATCGATTTTTATGCTTCGTAATTTATTTTTCATTCGGTTCAGTTGTTGTCTGGCGACATATCTATACCGCTGGCCTGTGCTTCCAGAACACGCGCACGTCTTTTACGCTTATTTTCTTCCGGGCATGGGCCAGATCGTAGTTTTCCTGCGCGTGCAGCCAGAACTCAGGTGAGGTATTAAAAGCCTTTGCCAACTTCAGGGCCATCTCCGGAGTAATTGCCTGCTTTCCATTGATAATGGCAGACAGCGTTTTACGGGTGGTCATCAGCCCTTTTGCGATTTCCTCGATGGTCAGGCTTTTGCCTGTTTCTTCGCGCAGACCCTCAATCGTCTCGCGGATCAGTTCGCCCGGATGGGCGGGGTCATACATAGCCATAATTTTATCCTCCTGTTTTATCAGGCATGAGCCGATTGTCGGCCACCCGGTAATTTGAAACGGTGGATCGTTGAACGTTTGACCTTCTTCTCGGCATGCCACAACTCGTAAGTGGTTTGCAGATTAGTCCAGAACGTGGCGCTGTTGCCAAAGGCTGCCGACAATTTGACGGCCAGCTCGGGGCTGATTCCAGCCCGCTCATTGATAATGGCGGACAGATTGGCCCGCGTCATGCCAAGCCCCTTGGCAAGCTCGGTAATGGTCAGTTTACGATCTTCCATAAAAAGCTCGCGCAGGATGGCTCCCGGATGGGATGGCGGTAAGGCTCGTTTCAGCATAGTATTCTGGTATTCTTTAAATGTATCGCGTATCGATACACTTGTCAATGTAAAAATACATCTAAATTTGGAAATTCCAAGTCAATTTATTGCTTCGACTTCGCCTCCAGCGCGATCGGGGTGACATCTATAAGCTCAAGGGACTTGACCATCCCCTGCGTACCGCTCTTATATTTTTTAAAATGAGCGGTTTTCAGGTGCACCTCATAAGCAGCTGAGTTAGCATAGACTTCAAAAACGGTGACAGGGAGTAGAGTGGCTTTATAATTATCCATCTGTGCCGAATCGATCTGAAGTTTTGCTATTCGTACCACCAGGTCCTTGTCCTGTGCGGACGCCCTCACAAAGGAACATAGCCTCATCGTGCATACGGCAAGCTCTAAGAACAGCGAACGAGGCACTATTTTAATCGTAGCCACCCTAGCCTTTCCCCCAATCATCGGAGCCAGGTAGGAGCTGTTTTTATATTTGGCCCGGCAGGCGTCATCAATAAGGCTGTTGGTCGATCCCTCGACGGGCTCGAAAGCAACGTCCTTTACCATCCCTGCCGCATGAATGCGGCCTGCTTTCTGTCGTACCGCAGCCTGATACCAGCGGGATCACTTAATGAAGATTAATCTCTTGTAAAACAAGGGATTGTTTTTTTGGTCGAAGTTTTGGTCGAACAAAACTCATTTCTTTCTTATTAGCTTCCGTTACTTTACAAAGAACAACTTACCCTTACAAAAGTATATTTTGTTTGTCTTATTTTAACCTGTTTTAACCTCATTATTTTCTCGTTGAAAACCTTTGCTGTAAAGGGATAAATCTGCTGGTAATAATTATTATAGTCCTTTTCTATTTTATAGTGATGCTTGTCGCCAGCTACTGGCCTAACTTTATCTCCAATTTTTTGCCCAAACTGGAAGCGGTTATGTCCACTTACCAACATGAGCAGCATCAGCAACTGATCCGGCAATTACAGAAAGAGCTGATTGGCCAGTAGGAACAAGCAAGAAAAGAACAGGAGCAGGCGGATCGTAGATAAGATGCACCTCAGCCAGAACACGGTAATGAATCACCGTAAAAATATACTGTGCAAAACGAATAGCAAGAATGTGGCTGAACTGATAAGTTATGCAATAAAAAACAGGATTATTTAAAAACATCGCCTGCAAATTCAAGCAGCAACCTGTTGAAGGAAAAAGGCTGTTCTGCATTTATTAAATGTGCGGCATCAGGTATTTTAAAAATCTCATCTCTCCATTTTTTCGGATAGGTGTTTAAGTAGTTGGTTCGGATCATTTTCTCATGCTCTCCAAATGCAATGCAGGTCGCTAAGCCGGTGTTCAACAGATTGACAAATTCATCGCTCCAGTCGCTTTCCATAATTGCTTTCCCGATTGCCTCGCGAAATGCGCCATCTGTTTCACGATAGGTTTTTTTATACTCATTAACAAGCGGAGATGTGCTTTCCGCAACCATTCTCGTTGCAAATCTGGTAAGCGTTTCATCATCAACGCTGGCAGAAGCGATAGCAGCAGCTTCTGCAAAGGGAACAAGCCATGAAGCAGGGGGATGTTCATTGTTGGTGATGTTGGGTGATGCAAGCAAAAAGCCTTTGCAATTTTTTATATAAGGCGCTGCTTCTGCAATCAGGCAGGTGCCATATGATAATCCAACCAGTATATATTCGTCTAATTGCAACTGCTCAATAAAATTAGCAATCTGTATTGCCATGTCTTTCATCCTGTAATTGTTGCTGCGTGCCGATTTGCCATGCCCCGGCAAATCAAAGCTGATGAGCTGGTATTTTTCGCGAAGCTCAATATCCTCTGACTGATGATTCCATGAATCCGCAGAGCTGGAATTGCCATGCACAAATACGAGTGCTTTTTGGCCCTGGCCTGTGATGAGTGTGCGGATAGAGTTGCTGTTTAAGGTAATAAATTTTTCAGTTGTCATGGGATAAATGTAAATCAAATTATAATACAGTATGTATAAGCGTTAACGTATTAAAATTAATTAACATTCATTAGAATGGCTTTGCTCTACTTAATTCTTATTAAATAAACAATAGCTGAAAAAGGCTATTGGGGAACATTTTCAATATCAATATTTTTAACAAAACTTCCAATTATTATATACACTTCATTTAATTCAGTCTCAAACATTTATATGAACCTGACCAGACATACAACAGTTGACAAGAAATACATTTTCAAGATTTTGATTTGTTCTGTTTTTTTAATGTGGGTATTATCAATTAAAGGGAAAGCGCAAGACACAATCACGCTAAAGGATGGATCTGAAATAAAAGCAAAAGTAACTGAGGTAAATTCTTCGGAGGTTAAATATAAAAAATGGAATAATCTTGACGGACCCGTTTTTGTGATTGACAAGACAACTGTATTTATGATTAAATACCAAAATGGCGGCAAGGATGTAATTAATCCTATTCAACAGCCCTCTCAAGCGCCAGCTCAACAACCTCCACAACCAAATAAACCGACGGCACCATACATTGTAGCACAAGCTGCAGGTTTTGTCGGTGTAAAATTTTATGACGGCAGCGGACATAGAATGCCAGGCGAAATAGGTTGGGAGTCCTTTAAAAAAGTACCGGAAGCATACGATATCGCTAAAAAAGCAAAAACTACTGAAATAGTTTCCGCAACAATCCTATTAACTGGCAGTGTTCTTATTGTTGCAGACTTGGCTACACATGGATTTAACAGCATCGGCCCACTTGGTTATTCAGGTTTAGGAGTAATGCTAGTAGGATGGTGTTTAGAACCAACTAAAAAGCTTAAAAAAGCTTCCAAAATATACAATAGTGCAATGCACAGTTCAGTGATGATTGGAGGAGCACCACATGGCATTGGCCTTACTTATAATTTCTGACTTTAGAATATTATCTGCTGATGATGTACATCGTATCTGATCATAACAAGAAAGTTTATTTTGAAGATTTTTTAGAATTGTAAAAACTTTTAAAACAAGCAAATAAATGAAAGGTTTCAATAATGCGCACTTGTTTTTATTTGCAACAATTATTTTTTTAGGGATCAATTGTAAAAAGAATGGCGGTGGAAGCAATAGTGGATCTGCTTCTTCAGGGGCTTTTGTGCCCGCACCAGTTCAAAGAAGCCAGTCAGGAGGCATAGTTCCGCAATCGCCAGTGATCCGACTACATGTTGGAGCACAAGTTACACTTTCCGCAAAGCTCTATGATCAGAGTGGGAATATTACTGCAAGCCAGCCTTCATTTTCATGGTCTATGGATAATTCAAGCGCCATCTCGCTAACAACTTCAGGAGTTGTTAATGCACTTTCAATAGGGGATGCATTAGTAACAGTAAGCGATGGTTCTCATGCAAATGGTTATGTGGATGTGATTGTGCTGCCCGATACAATAACAATACCAGCCGGCCCTGCCAACATTGTTTTTAGTAAGCCATTTATTGGATTGACAAAGGGGCAATCGCAAACATTTAGCTATACAATAACTGATTATAACGGAAATATAGTTAACGAGACACCAGCATTTCAGTTTTTGGGAAGCGCTTCAGGCATTGCAATTAGTGGCAAGACAATTACAGCTAATCAAGATGGCGTGTATCAACTTTATGCAACAAATAATAATATTATTTTGAATGGAAGTTTACAAGTTATCGTCAATAGCAGCTTAACTGATACGGTGAGATCAATTAGTTTTAATGGTACATTTCCCAATTTATTCAACAGATATGATAGTTCTTCGAAAATACCTTTAACTATAAATGTTTATATTTTATATTATCCCAATAGTGGATTCCTTTATGAGGACTGGTATTCAATTTCACCTGATTCGATTCAAATTGAACACCCCGATGTCGTTAATATGGAAAATGGCTTTCTTACATCCAGGTATCCAGGCTCAACTAAAATCACTGCAATATATAAAGGCTCTAAAACTGCTGCCACTACCAGGGTGGGCATAGATTGGGTTGGAAGCTGGGGAGGGTCTGGTAAAAAACTTGATTATAATTTTTGTGTTCTGGAGAATGATGCAGATGAATTTTTTTGGCAAACAAACAAAACTATTCTGTACGGCCCTAGCCCTCTACAGATTCATGGAAATCCTGATTGGGATAATTATTTAACCAATGGGGCACCATCAGCTAATTGCATAGGTTGCCATGATGGCCATGTAACTGCTAATATTTTTTCAGGAAGTCAAAATTATGTGTTTGATACTACTGATATTATTGGCTGGGGCAATCTTATATTGCCAGATGGCAAATTAGCAATTGGTGGCGGAATTATAGTTCTTTATGTGAACCCTAATTTTCCCGGGATAACTCAAACAGTAGAAGGTGGAAGGCATTTTGATTTTGGAACGTTTTCATGGCTGAATGACAAAAATAAGATGCTGTTTACTGATCAAAATACTGGCGAGGCTGTGCAGCTTACGCGAGGCACAGGCAATTGTGTGCCTGTTGGCAGCATCAGTTTACCTGCAGACACCGTAGGATCTTTTTCTTTTGCAGGTACGAATTATTCAGGCCTTTGCACATCCGAGCCGGATGTCTCAGGTTGCTCAGGTATCGATGTGCCCATTTATACGTCGACAGGAAACTTTATAGTATACAATATGCCAACCGCAACCAGTGGCAGTTTTACTTTTGGTAATGACATCAGTTCATGTAATCTTTATGGATTATGTACAATAGGAGTTATTACACCGGTTATATATGTTACTCAATCGGGGACTGTGACCAAAACCGGCGCTAATAGCTTTACATTTTCTTGCACAGTGTATGATATAGCTAATGCCACAACCACTTATACAATAACCGGAGGTGGAACGTATTAGCTGAAAGGTAAGAAAGCAGGCTTATTTATACTCTAATTAATCCCACCTCTCTTGTCCTAGCGGGGTCTGCCACTTTTGGTTCTTTCGAAATAAGGCATCATGCGCGGCGCCCCCGCGGTCAAGTAGGTTAAACTTTTTCTCGGCTGAAAAGCTAATAGAAAGCGTTAAGTAATGGGTAGGTTTAACTGAACAATGATGGAGCTTTTCCAAAGTTTAAAACTTTGGAAAAGCTGGAAAATACGAACAGAAATATTAAGTTGTTTTTAAAATTAATCTTGAACATGAATAAATCCCTTTTACTTGCCGCATTTACTATTGCCCTTTGTTCCATAATGCCAGCATGCAAAAAGACGGATACACCAACACCCATGCCCGTTGCAAATTTTAATTTTGCAAGCCCCAATTTCGGGCTGTTGCCAACAACCGTAAACTTTTCCGACTCTTCGCAAAATGCCGAATCTTATCAATGGCATTTTGGCGATGGAAATACTTCTACATCAAAAAACCCAAGCAATACTTATTCTGTTGCCCAAACCTATTCAGTCAAATTGGTTGTCTCGAATAGTTCTGGCTCAGATAGCGTAACAAAAGAAGTGGTCATCAGCCTGAGCAAGCCCAAAGCCAATTTCACTTTCGGCAGCAATAATATGGGCCAGCAGCCAACAACAATTAATTTCACAAATTCATCAACCGGGGCAAGCTCTTACGAGTGGTTTTTTGACAACGGCGACACTTCTTCAAAGCCAAGCCCCATCGAAAATTATTCTGTAACCAAATTATATAAAGTTAAGCTTATCGCCATTAATGCAGCAGGGAAAGACAGCGTGACGAAGCAGGTTCAAGTAACCATTAACAAGTCCTCTGCAAAACAAATCTTATCATTCGCATTCCTAAAATCTCTGAACCCGACGCTTACATCTGATATCAACGGGATAATAAACAGCAATAAAATTTCCGTGAACATGTTCAGCGGTTTTTCAAAAAGCCTGATTGCCACATTTTCAAGCTCACCCAAATCAAGCATATATATTGGGACTAATGTTCAGCAAAGCGGTATAACAGCAAATGATTTCTCTTACACTGTAGATTATGTAGTGAAAGCAGAAGACTCTTCAACGTTTACATATTCAGTAGATATAGAAAGAGATTCATTTCCTGAAATGGACAATGCGATAACGAACTTTATGAGCACGCACCAAATACCAGGTTTGTCTTTAACTGTCGTAAAAAATGATAAGCTCGTTTATGAAAATTCTTATGGATATGGAGATATTGAAGATAATCAACCCACAAATAATGAAAATCTTTTTAGGATAGGTAGCATTTCGAAACTTATCACGCGCATAGGTATATTGCAATTACAGGATCGTGGTTTATTAAATTTGCAGCAAACTGTTTTTGCCACGAATGGAATTTTGGGATTTGATTTCGGAACTCCTGTCCCAGGCTCCAAAATAGATCAGATAACCGTTAATGAGTTGTTGAACCACACTTCAGGATGGGCATATAACCCTTTTGGTGAACCTCTTGGTTGGACAACGGACCAAATGATCAGAGATATGGTAACAGATTCTGCTCTCGAATATAACCCTGGGGATACTGCAATTTATCTGAGTTTTGGATATGAAGTGTTAGGGCGAATCATTCAAAAATTATCTAATCAGACATATGGTTCTTATTGTCAGCAGAATATTTTTGCGCCCTCGGGTATCAACGATATGAGTTTAGCCAAGACTATCTTGGCTAACCGCCAGGTTCATGAGGTAAAATATTATGATGCTGCATACAGCCCTTACGATCCATCGATTGAATGGGAGAAATGGCCAGCCGCAGCTGGCTGGATTGCGACAGCAAAAGATCTGGCAAGTTTTATCACACGAATTGATACTGACCCATACCGCACCGATATACTTAGTCTGAATATTTTGAACCAAAATTATTTTGGAGGAACCTGGGAATATGATGGCTCGCGAAACGGCACTGCCGCTCTGCTTTCAAGGATTGATGCAAATCTTAGCTTTTCTATTGTGATAAATTATAGTTTGGACGCACAGGGATTTGCTGATCTTAGAGCTTTGATGGCTCAAATAATTCATGCCCGAACCAGTTGGCCAGCCTATGATTTGTTTTGATGTTCTCCAGGTAGTCTATTTTTCTGTCACGGCAGCGGATGCAGAGGTTTTTTCCTGGCCTCGCCCAATCTCACCAGTGATCTGTATCCTCCAACTTCTTATATCCTTTCTTTCCCCGAGGTGTATGCGATGGTGATAGACGCTGTGCCGGATTGTGTTTGGTAAAGAAGAAAAGAATACTTCCATTGATTTGATCGAAGGAGCAGCTCATTTTGTAAATTGGACCAGGCTGCGGTTTTTAATGGGTTACTGTTCGGATTTGCCGTGAAGGCATTCAGATAATCCCATTTTTAACGGCATATTTGATTAATTCGGCAACATTTTTTGCGTTGGTTTTACGCAGCAGGCTTTTACGGTGATTCATTACTGTATTCTGGCTGAGATGGCATGTATCTGCGATCTGCTTGCTGCTGAAACCATCGGAAATCCACTTGAGCATCTCTTTTTCCCTTTTAGTGAGCAAGGCCCCCTCGGGATCCGGATAAAAGCAGTCGGTAGAGATGTGCTTGTAGCTGCCACTTTTATTGTTGGAATTATACTTGCTGATGACCCTTGTAATGCGGGTATCGCTTTTATAGGGGGTAATATTCAGACAAATGCCGAAAGCGTAGGTGGGTAAGTTGCTTAAAGGGTCTGTTAAATAACTACCTTTCTGCAAAATGGTTATGTGATTCCCCGCTTTGGCCCGCATCCTGTAATTGACTTCAAAAACATAGCTGTCGTGTTCGTTATGAGGTTGTTCTTTAAATAGATCGAATGTGGATGAGAAAATTTCGTTGCTCCAGATCTGGAAATCGTCTTTATGAAATATATCTACAACAAATTCAAGGCCCCCTTGCAAAAAATCACCCGGTTGGTATCCGATTATGCTTTGAACGGGACCGGTCATTAATACGTGGGTGCGCCTGATATAATCAATAATAAAAAATGTTGTATCCCCGAAAAAATGCAAATTTCTTTGAAACTGCTGCATATATCTAAAAAATCGAGACACATCTTCGATGTCCGTCTCTTTTTTCAAATAATGCAGTTCATCCGAAAAATTCAGATAAGTAAAACTAGAGGACGCTGATAAACGCATGAGGTAATATAATAATTAATTCTTCAGTAGTCAAATATATGTAATACATAAATAAATATATTAGCGTTTCGATGTTAAATAATAAAGTTTTTGAAAGTATTGTCTGTATTTGGCTTGCACGATTTATTTGCTTCAGCGATTTTAAGTTTACAATATAACGTATTGGTAATCAATTTTATATGAATTATTAGGCTTATGTGTTTTGACGTAAACTGTAATCAACCATTCTGATTATGCTACCAATAAATTAGCCAACCGGCTCAAACCCTCTGTTAAACAGTTCGACATTAGTCCCAACGGGATTTCCGTCCATTGTAAGCACGAACATACAGATCACCATCCACCGCCACATTCCATATTCAGGTTGGTGTGCCATAGGTTACCCCGTCCTCCCTGAAAGGAGAGATCTTCATGTTTTTAGTTTTATCCATATCGGGTTAATTTTTCAAAGCATTATATTCCCTGTCCGTCACCGGCTGCAACCAATTCACTACTCCTTTCTCCGTATTCGGGATAACGGATAAATGCGTCATCCAACTATCGGGAGCGGCACCATGCCAATGCTCCGCATTGGGGGCAGGTCACCACTGGCGATAGTGGGCATCATGCTGGCTCACGGTGTCGATCTGCAAAATCTTATCCATACAACTTTTTTTGTGGGCATTACAAATTTATCAATTATTCGACCGCTTACCATCCCCACCCTAAGAATCAGTAAAAATGGTAGGTAAACCAGTAACCGGTATAAGAACCGGCCCTCATCACGGGTGCAGGTCAAGGCATAGGTCTGGCAACAGCCGGGGCATTTGCCCAGGCGGGCGCCACCGTTATATTGTCAGACATAAAGGAGCCAAAAGAGCAAGCAGAAAAATTGATCACTGAAGGTTATAAAGCGGCTTCGGTTCATTGCGACGTTGCCAATGAAGATTTTGACCGAACGGTAGCCGTAGACCGAAAGGTGTATGGAACTGCATGAAATATGAAATTCCCCAGATGCTCGAACAGGGCGAAGGCTCCATTGTCAATACGCCCAAAAAGGCATTCGCATAAATGCTGTGTGCCCAGGCGCCATCCGAACGCCCATGGCCGAGGAATTAATCCGCAGAAATCCGTCCATCGAGACAGAATTGGTAAAATCAATCCCTATCGGCCGATTAGGTAAGCCTGAAGAGATTGTCCAGGCAGTCTTATGGCTTTGCAGTCCCGGAGCAAGTTTTGTGGTTGGTCACGCCCTTCTGGTTGATGGTGGCTTTACCGTGCAATAAACCACAAAATAGTTATCCCGTCGATTTTGATGGCAGAGAATGGGGTTACTGGTGTATCCAGGCAAAAGTCATAAGCCGGCGGCACCCCCTATTTATTTAGAAGCGCCCGGATAGACTCTTCGATCGCCGCGGGTTTGGTGACGGGCGAGAAGCGTCGTATCGGCTTGCCGTTAGCATCGAGGAGGAATTTGGTGAAGTTCCATTTGATCCTGCTGCCGAAGAACCCGCCCAATTTGTTTTTCAGGTATTTGAATACGGGATGGGTATGCGGGCCGTTGACTTCTATCTTTTCAAATAAGGGAAAGGTGACGCCATGATTGATCTTACAAGTTGCTTCCATGGTCTCGTTGCTCAGGGGTTCCTGGCTGCCGAACTGGTTACAGGGAAACCCCAATATGATGAGCCCCTTGTCTTTGTAGTCCTGGTAGAGTTTTTCCAGTCCTTCGAACTGGGGGGTGAGCCCGCATTGGGTGGCGGTATTCACCACTAAAACGACTTTCCCCTGGTAGGCGGACATCTCCATGGACCGTCCCTGGGGGGTATTCGCGGATAACTGATAAAAACCGTTGGTTTGGCCGGAGGTCGTTGTTGTCATGGTTCGAAATTGATGAATGTGATATTGACAACAAAGATATTAATGAATATGTTTGTGGGGAAGAAAAAACCACAATTATGGATACGCTAAAGATCATTGAAACGGTGCAAACTATTTTTATAGGGGCCGATGAGAGGGATTGGGAGGTCTGCGGGAGCGCCCTTGCGGAGACGGTCCACCTCGACTATACTTCCCTCGCAGGCGGGGAGCCGGCCGATCTGCCGGCTGAAAAAATCCTGGAAAGCTGGAAGGCATTCCTTCCCAAATTCAAAGCTACTCACCACCAGCTCGGCAATTTCGTGGTTCATGAGGAAAGCGACTCGGCCACGGTCTTTTTCTATGGAACGGCCACTCATTATTTCCCTAATGAAAGCGGCCGGAATATCTGGACGGTCGTGGGCACTTATGATGCAAAACTGGAGAAACGGGGGGCGGACTGGAAGGTGCGGGCGCTGAAACTTAACCTGAAATATGTGGACGGGAATACGGAATTGCCTGCGCTCGTTGCCAGACAATAAAACACTCATTATCAAAACACTCATTGTCAAACAATAAATTACTTTTTATGGATCAGACTGTTGGAAATCAAAACAAGGAGGTGGTCGACAGTTTTTTTATTGCCCTGGAAACGCAGCGATTTGAATTGTTGAAAGAAATTTTTGCCGAAAACGGCCGGCAGATTAATCCGTATGTTCCGGAAGGCTTTGCGGCAAGTTTCGATGGAGCGGAGGGAATTTATAAGCAATACAGTTCTCTCCCCCAGCTTTTTGGCCAGATGAAATTTCCCAGGACCCTGTATGCGACGGAAGATCCCCTGTTCATTTTTGTAAAATTCAGGGGGATCATCGAGATCAGGGCCGGGGGTACTTATGAGAATGACTATCTGGGAACCTTCCGCCTCGAAAAGGGGAAAATAGTGGAGTATACGGAATACTTCAACCCGATCGTGATGGCGAGGGCCTTTGGCATACCGTTGAAATGAGGCGACGATGGGGGAAGTTCCGGTGGGCGAAAGTGCAAGCCCGTAAGATGACCGGGCAAGTCCAGGGAAGTACACTGATCAGAATGGAACAGGGGTTGTTGCGAAAGCGGACAGTCTTTTCTGCCTGCACGAGCCTAGTTGATTGATTTATAAAGATATAGTAATCCGGCATTGGGTTGGTGCGATGGAAGATATGTTTAAAAGCTATATTACCATCGCCTGGCGTTATCTCCGTAAGGACCGCCCATTCACCATCCTGAACCTGGTGGGCCTGTCTACGGGTCTGGCCTGTACTTTACTGATCTATTTATGGGTGACGGATGAGCTGGCGATGGACCATATGCATGAAAAGGACAGCCAGTTGTACCAGGTCATGGATAACCGGCATGATAAGGATGGGATCCGCACCATGGATGCGACGCCTGCGCTGCTGGCCAGGACGCTGAAGGAGGAGATGCCGGAGGTGGAGTATGCAGCGGGCGTGCTGGCTACTTCCTGGTATGGTAAGGTGACCTTATCTGCGAGACAAATGACCCTCTCCGCGAAACAAGAAGATATAAAAGCGGTCGGGCATTATGCCGATAAGGATTTTTTCAATGTTTTCTCCTACCCTCTTTTGCAAGGAAACCGGGATGGGGTACTGGCGGACAAGAAATCCATCGTCCTGTCGAGGGAACTGGCGCTAAAGTTATTTCACACGACGGAGAATGTCATCGGGAAAACGGTGGAATGGGAGCATGAACAGCCCTACGTCGTTTCGGGTATTTTTGAAGGCGATTTACCACATTCTTCTGATCAATTCGATTTTGTATTGCCGATGGAGCTATTTCTCGACACGCATCCCTGGGAAAAGGTTTGGGGGAGATCGGAAGACCCCAGTACTTATGTGGTGTTGAAGCAGGGCGCTAACCGGGCGGCCTTCGACCGGAAGATCGCGGATCTCATTAAACACAAGAGTCAGAATACCGATGTGAACCTGACCCTCTCTACGCGGTTATACAGCAGCGGCTATTTATACGGCCAGTACGAGAATGGGGTGCAGGCGGGCGGGCGGATCGAATATGTGCGGCTGTTTTCTCTGATCGCCTTGTTTATATTGGTGATCGCCTGCATTAATTTCATGAATTTGTCTACGGCGAAGGCTTCCAAAAGGATGAAGGAGGTGGGGGTGAAAAAATGTATTGGCGCCAGCCGGATGGCGCTGATTTTTCAATTCCTGGGGGAATCGCTGGTGATGACCTGTCTTTCGCTGGTGCTGGCGGTGTTGCTGGTGAAGCTGCTGCTGCCTGCCTTCAATTCCATTACGGGCAAGCAGCTGTCGCTGCTGCCTGATAATCAATTTGTGGGCGTGCTGCTGGCCGTTACCCTGGTTACGGGCTTGCTGGCGGGTAGCTATCCGGCCTTGTATCTCTCCAGTTTCCGTCCGGCGGTCGTGTTAAAGGGGGGACTCAAAACTTCGATGGGTGAACTGTGGGTTAGAAAGGGGTTGGTCGTTTTTCAATTCACGTTGACGGTGTTGTTTATCATTGCGGTATTGGTAGTGTATAAGCAGATCCAATATATACAGCGTAAGGACCCGGGGTTTAAAAGGGATCATATTCTGAGTTTTGACCTGCCGGCTATGCACGAGAAGGCTACGGAGACTTTGCTGGCGGATATCCGCAATGTGCCGGGTGTCATCAATGCGTCGGGGATGGATCACCGGAGCCTGATCGGGGATTTCGGGGGAAGTGTGCCTTATTGGGAGGGAATGAATCCGAAGGAATATTTTAACATCAACAATATCGGGATCAATTATGGAATGATCGAGACGCTGGGGTTGGAGGTGGTGAAGGGGAGGACTTTTTCGAGGACGCTGAGCTCGGATACCGGCGAGGTGATCCTGAACCAGGCTGCGGTAGATAAGATGGGGATTAAGAATCCGATCGGCATGAAGTTAGGGATCTTTCAGGGGGATGGGATGCGGACGGTGGTGGGGGTGGTGAAAGATTTTCATTTTGAATCGATGCATAAGGTGGTGGGGCCTTTTGCGCTGCGGCTGGTGTCGCAGTATACGCGGGATATGATGGTCAAGATCCGGGCAGGGTCGGAACAGAATGCTATTGGACAGGTGCAGCAACTATATGCGAAGGCGGCCCCCGGGGTGCCTTTCGAGTACCGGTTCCTGGATGATGACTTCCAGGCGCAGTATGTCGCGGAAAAGCGGGTCGCGATATTATCAGAATATTTTGGCGCATTGGCCATACTGATCTCTTGTCTGGGATTATATGGGCTGGCGGCGTTCACGGCCGAAAGAAGGTTCAAGGAGATCGGGATCCGGAAAGTGCTGGGGGCGAGCGTGCGGGGTGTGGTGCTGTTATTATCAGCTGATTTTCTCAAGCTGGTATTGATTGCGGTGCTGATTGCTTTTCCGCTGGCGTGGTGGGTATCGAATCAATGGCTTAGCGGCTTTGCGTATCGGACGTCTATCGGCGTGGGGGTCTTTTTGTTGGCGGGGGCCACTACCCTGCTGATTACGATCGCTACGATCAGCTTTCAGGCCATCCGCGCTGCGATGGCTAACCCGGTGAAGAGTTTGAAGTCGGAGTGAGGAGACGATGCGGCGCCTTAGCGATGCCCCGGGATTCCGGTTGACGATGCAGGACCGCAAGGGCTGGCGACGCTGCGCCGGGGTGCGGGTTAGTGATGATTGCCGGGTGCGGATTTAACGACGCACTACCCATTGCCAGGCGAGGACGAAAAGTAACCCGATAACAATAGTTCCGGTAATAAATAGCAAGAGTCTGCTTAAGAAAAAGCGGTAATTCGGGTTGTCGTTTTCGGGATAAAAGACGAAACGCCTGTGGCGAAGAACGGCCTCGGCCCTGGTTTCTACGAGCTGGCTGATTTTTTGGAAGCCTGCGGTGACGGAACCGTTTATTTTGTCGACACTGTCAATATTGAGTCGTTCTATTTTGTTAAGACCTTCTTTCAGAACCTGCTGTACGGCGAGGGTATCTGCGGGAGGGGCTACGACCTGTTCGGTCAGCCGCTGGTCGAAGGCGGTGACTTTCTCTTTCAGGTCTGCCACGGTATTTTGCAGGTCTTTTGCCAGCAAGCTGAATACTTTCATTTCTTCCAGTATTTCATTCAATACCGATTCGAAAATTTCTTCATTCATAGTCCTATGATTTTCTTTCATTAAAGGGAAAGTTCTTCGTCCCAATGGTGGTGATGCCGTTCCCGCTCGCGTTGCTGTTCTTCCTGTTGCTGTGACAATTGCCGGCGTTGTACCTCCTGCTGAAGGCGGGAGAGCCCCATTGCCAGATTGGCTTCGATGCTGTGTAACGAATGGCCGGCTTCGCTGCCTTTGAAGACGACTTGTTTTTCGTCCATGAAGGCGATGCCTTTTTCGCTTTTAAAAACGGTATATCCCCGCTGGCGCATGCTATGTTCGAATTGGGGATAGTCCCGGGATTCCTGCAGGGCTTCGCGAATATGCTGTTTCAGTTTGTCCAGGCGGAGCCCATGCCGGGGTATCTGCCGTTGTTCTTCGGTCAGGTAGCGGCGGGGGCTCAATTCCTGCCGGAGGCCGTGTCTGCGTTCGGCCTGGCGGCAGAAGTCGGCTATTTTTCCATGGGAGAAGCTATCGCTCACCGTATGCCGGTCGAAGCCTACCCGATTGGCTACCAGGTGCAGGTGTTGCCGGGCGGTATCCTTATGGAGGATGGCAACGTATTGGTTTTTTTCAAAGTCCAGGGAACGGGCGCAGTCGGCGGCCAGTTCGGCCAGGGCTCCTTTCTTCAGCTGTTCCCCCGGCGGCAGGCTCAGGGTAATATGAAAGACGGGCAGGGACATGTTAGGTTCCAGGCGGGCGACCTCGTTAAACTGGCGGGTAAGTTCCTGTTTGTTGCCGAAGCACTGGTTGTACCAGATAATTTCGGCCCGGTCTTTGAAAAGCACGCCGCCGCCCTGGGCCTGGGAGAGCCGTTTGTCTTCCAGGCAATAGTCCAGGGTTTGCCGGAAGGAGCCGGCGGGATAAATTCTGCCTAGCATTGTAAATTTGTTTTTATGTTATTGATCAATTCATTAAGCTGCTTGCGAAGGTGTTGCAGTCCGGCCCGGTCAAGGGCGTTCAGGTCTTCTTCGTCCAGGCGTTTGCGCGCGATCAGGTGGAGGGCCGCGGACAGTTGGTGAAGTTGGGCGTTGAAGGCCAGGACTTCCGGGGGAAGGGTCTTCGGTCGTTTAAGATAATCTTTGAGTCCCAGCTCCCTAAGATATTCCGAGGCCGAGAAGCCGGCGTTCCTGGCGCGGATCCCGATGTATTTTTTTTCGGTGGCGGTACACCAGCAGCTGATCTTGTTATTTTTCCGGTTGTTCTTCTGCGCATACATGTCTGATCTTTTTAGATCAAATATGCTATCGCCCGGGGAGATTTCCTATGATGGATGCATCATGGATTGATGGAGATTGGGAATGAAGGGGTTAGGGGAAGGTAGGGTTGAGGGAACTGATACGATTTGCCATTACGAAAAGAAGAAGTCTGTCAGGGCTTTGATCAGTTTCTGGACTTTGGGGTCATTCAGGTTGAGGTGATCTCTGGCGGGGGGTATTTTTAATTGCAGGGTATTGATCCTTTGATCGCCGAAAACTTCGATCTGGCGCAGGATGGCTGCAATGTCCATCGCGGAAAATTTCTCAAATAGCAGTTCGATTTTTTTTCCGGGAGCTCTAAGATCTGATATTATGATCAGGAGCTGGATCAGTTTTTCCATATGGAGCTGGCTGTTCAGCGCTATTTTGCCGGCATAGGACCTGGATATTTCATACATGTCCGCCTCCAGCCTGGACAAAATATTTTCCGGTGCGGTGGGTTGATTACCGGTTGGGTCTGAAAGACTGCTGGCGGCGGCGTTCGCTATTAGTGTTCCTGGTTCTTTTTCTTTCACCCATTCCAGGGCGGTTTCCAGGTTTAGCCGGCGATCCTGAGTTATGTCTGATTTTGATTTTTCCAGGATTTCGTACCACAAAAAACGGACAAACTCTTTTTTATCGGGGTAAGCGGCGTAATGATAATCCAGGAAGTGAGGCAGGTCAATGCCGCTGTATTCCCTCATTTTGCCGAATATCGCGTTCTTATATTGCTGTTTGTTTGGCTGCTTGGGGAAATACAAAATGGGGCCTTTTTCCGGGGGGCCTATTTTGTACTCGAACCAGGGCTCGAATTCATATTCCTGTACGGCATGATTGGGATGAAAGTCAAATAAGAAAAGGATGAAGCGCATTAAGCCGTTATCGCGCCATTTTTTAAAAATTGCCATAGCTTAAATTTACAATAAAAGCAGGAATCAGCGGGTGAGCGCATTCGTTTGTTAAGTCCTGGGACGGGGATGGGGATTGGTTAAGCCGGGGGGCGGTATGTTGTTTTTTATTAATATTGTAGGGTATGACAAAAAAATGGGTACGGGACCTGCTTCCGCATGGTATTGCGATGGTCGTTTTTTTATTGGTAGCCGTTATATACTGCCGCCCGGCTTTTGAGGATAAGGTATTGGTGCAGGAGGATGTGACGCAATGGAAGGCCATGGCGCAGAATTCCTTCCAGTATAAGGAGAAGCACGGTCATTTTCCTTTGTGGACCAATGGGATGTTCAGCGGCATGCCGGCTTACCAGATCGCCATGGATGCGGGGTCCTTTGCTCCTCAGTATTTCCTGTACGATATCGTCACCTTGTATTTAAAAAAGCCGGCTAATTTTTTCTTTCTGGCCTGTCTGTGCTTTTATTTTTTAACGCAGGTGTTACGGGTAAACCCCTATATCGGGATCATCGGAGGGCTGGCTTATGCCTATGCCACTTATAATCCGGTGATCGTTGCCGTGGGGCATGACACGAAGATGCAATCCATTGCTCTTTTGCCGGCTTTTATTGGCGGGTTGCTGCTGATCTATGAAAAAAAGTATTGGTGGGGGGCTGCGCTGACGGCTCTTTGTACGGCTTTGTTTGTGGCTGTTAATCATATGCAGATCTTTTATTACGGTCTGCTCATTGCCGCGGCGATGACAATCGGTTACTGTGTCCGCTGGATCCGTCAAAAAAATTATAAGCACCTGCTGATCGCGGGGGCGCTGGCGGCCGGCTGCGTGCTGATCGGGGTCCTGAGCAATGCCGTGCTGATCTTCACGACGGCGGACTTTGCCAAGGCGACGATCCGGGGCGGCAGTGAATTGGCGGAGGCGGGTAGTTTGGTGGGCCGGGATGGCTTGAGCGCGGATTATGCTTTTAGTTATAGCATGTATCCGAGTGAACCGTTTACGTTATTGGCTCCGAAGATCTTTGGCGGAAGCGACGGCAACGAGCTGTCGGAAGAAAATTCCAAAGCGATATCGGCCCTGGTAGCGATGCCGCCGCAGCTGGGCCAACAGCTGCAGCGGTATTTAAGTTTCTACTGGGGCGGCATCGGGGGTACGGCGGGGCCTGCTTATGCGGGGGCTATCATCTGCGCGCTGGCCCTGCTGGGTCTCTTTATATTGGACAACAAGCATAAATGGTGGATAGCGGCGTCCTGTCTGCTGGCGATCCTGATGAGCTGGGGTGGTTATTTTGCTTCGTTTAACGGGATGTTGCTGAAGTTGCTGCCGATGTACAATAAATTCCGGGCGCCCAGTGTGATCATGGTGATACCGGTATTGCTGCTTGGTATGCTGGCGATGCTGACGTTGCAGAAGATATTGGGGAGCGGGAAGGACGGGGGGACCGGGGAGGGGGCAGCGGGCGGGAAGGACGCGGCAGCTCTCTGGAAGAATTATAAGAGGGGGTTGTACCTGATAGCCGGGGTATTCGGGGTGCTGTTGTTGTTGTATATGAGTTTCGACTATACGATGGAGGAAGAGCGGCAGCTGCAGCAGCGGTGGAGTGCGGCGGGAAGTGACGCGATGCAGTATGTACGGTCCTTTACTAATGGACTGCGGGAGGATCGTCAGACTTTGTTCTTACGGAGTGGGGAGCGTTCTTTTTTGTTTATTGCGGCGGCGATGCTGGTGACGGGGTTGTATATAAAAAGAAAGATGCGTCCATGGCTTTTTATAGGATTGGTGGGTATTCTCGCCTTCATCGATATAATGGGGGTTGACGTACAATACCTGAACAATGATAATTATAAGGACGAGGCGGAGGCGCCGGCCAGTCCGGTTGCTTCGGCTGCGGACAAGCAGGTCTTGCAGGATACGGGCTATTACCGGGTGCTGGATCTTCGGCAGGGGCTTAGTACGGCGCTGACCTATGGAGCGGCGACGGCGTGGTGGCATCATTCGGTCGGCGGGTATAATCCGGCGAAGCTCAGTATCTACGAGGACCTGATCGAGCATCAACTGGAGCATTATCCTCAATGTATGCCGGTGATCGATATGCTGAATACGCGGTATATCATTCAACGGGATAGCCGGGGCGGGGATTCGGTGTTGTCGAATGGGGGGGCGCTGGGGGCGGCCTGGTTTGTGCGGGGCATTCGCTATGAGCGGGACGCGCGGGCGGTGATGAATGGGCTGACGGAGTTTGATGTCCGGGACTCGGCCCTGGTGTTGGAGAAGGACCGGAGAAGTGTGTCGGTCGATCCGCAGCCGGATAGCGTGGCCAGTATTCAACTGGTTCGGAATGACAATGATGAATGTCTGTACCGGACAGCATCAAAGTCGGCGCAGTTTGCGGTGTTCAGTGAGGTCTTTTATGACCGGGGCTGGAGGGCTTACCTGGATGATGGGGCGAGTGGGGATGCGGCGGGGGGTGTGAAGGATGGCGCGGGCGGGGATGCGGTGAGGGAATTGCCGATTGTTCGGACGAATTATGTGTTGCGGGGGGTGTCGGTGCCGGCGGGTAAGCATAGGATCCGGATGGTCTTTCATCCTGACTCTTATTATGCGGGCCAGCAGGTGCAGCGGATCGCGGGGATGTTGCTGACGTTGCTGCTGGCGGGGGCTGTGGTGATGGGGGTAAGGGGGAGGAAGGGGGGTGTTCTGGCTGCGGTTGCTGAAAAAAAGATTTAGGAGTTTTGAAAAGAAAATTTTTATCAATAAAATTGATTCCCATATCTTTGTTTTACCAATTAAGTCATTAATCAATAGAATTCTTTCTGATGATTTGCCAAGCTTATGTTGGGCTTTTTTTTTGATCATAACATAAATCGGGATTTTACAGTTTCTAAGGGCGTGGCGACGCCCTTAGGGCTTTTATCACAGAAATGTAGTAGAAAGTTAATTTCAAAGAAATTTGAGCAAGAATTTCGATTTTTTGTAGCTTTGTATTGTAACAAAAGCCCAGGACGGCTATCCTGGACTTTGACCATCACTTCAGTAAATGAAGAATGGTGATGAGTAGTTTGATTACCACCAGAATTCTGATGATTTCGCCCAGCGATATGCTGGGCTTTCTTTTGTTACTCATGGTTAAAAATCGGGGATTTTACAGCCCCGAAAAACTTGACACGGGCCACCGAGTGGCCTACATGCCGTTTTTTAATCTACTCCATGATAAACATCGCCGTAAGAACTAAATTCTTATAAAGAATCAAACTACGACACAAATATACCTATAATTCGAATATTGCTAATAAAAATAGCTATTCAGCAAAAAATAGTCCGAAAAGGATTTACGGGCGTGGGGATGATGAGCGGCGGGTAGGGAAAAGACTGAGAATCAGGCTGGGAGCGGGATTGGATTAATTTTGAGTGTCAATACTTTACATAAAATTAATTTAGCTATTTCACCGGGAAACAACCTAATTTTACCGAATTAAACGATTTATTTTATTCTCATATAGTATGGCTATTTTAGTGTTTTTTGTGTGTCATTGGTTCCTGTCCCTATTTGCGCAAACATTCTTCCTGCATCGATATAGTTCGCATAAGATGTTCAAGATGAATAAGTTTTGGGAGCGATTCTTTTACAGCTTCACTTTCATTACCCAGGGTTCGTCTTTCCTGAATCCCCGGGCATACGCTATCCTGCATCGTATGCATCATGCGTACAGCGATACGGAAAAGGACCCTCACTCTCCTCACTTCTTTAAGGATGTCTGGCATATGACGATGGAGACGAAGAATATCTACATGGATTATCTCCTGTATAAAAAGGAGCCGGAGCCGGCTTTCCGGGGTAATTATCCCACCTGGCCGGTGATCGACCGGATCAGTGATCTCTGGGTGACCCGGATCGCTTTTGCCATCGGGTATACTGCTTTTTATGTCGCATTTGCCACGCATTGGTGGATGTACCTGCTGCTGCCGATCCATTATTTTATGGGTCCCATCCATGGCGCTATCGTCAACTGGTGCGGGCACAAATATGGTTATTCCAATTTCGACAATAAGGATCATAGCAAGAACAGTCTTCCTCTTGACTTCCTCATGATGGGGGAATTGTTCCAGAACAATCATCATAAAGTACCTAATGATCCCAATTTCGCCAAGAAATGGTATGAGGTAGATCCGACCTGGCCTCTTATGCGGGCGATGCATGCGCTGAGGATCATCCGGCTCAGGCGACTTAGAAAAGTGTAAATTCATGCTGGCCGGGGCGCCTGTTATTTCCTGCTCTCTCTACCTTCATCATTTTTCCGTTGTTTTGTTCGTAGATCCCTGTACCGCCATCGTTTGTACGCCGATGTCGGAGCCGCCGTGTTCCAGCGCATATTCCCCGTCGGGCAGGTTTTTCACCAGCCCCCACCCCAGGCAACGGTAATAATCCGCTTTGATGCTGACCTGGGGAAACACCATATCGGCATATAATGAATCGGATAGCCCGGCGCCATTCATTACGTTCAATCCCAGGCGGCAGTAATCTTCTACGGTGGTGATGAGGTCGTCGGCGGCATTGACGGGTGTTTGAATGGAGGTATTGTATTGATTGCCCTGCCCGTCATGCCACCTGGCGAAGCGGGTAGTCAGTTTCATCAGATACGGGTCCTGAGCGATATCCGGATCGATCCAGTAATGCGCCAGGGGCTCATCGAGGTTCCAGAGGTCAGAAGGCAATGAGGTATCGATCGGGAGCAAAAAGCTGCCTGTCAGAAAAGTATACCGTGACAATCTGCTGAAACGGTTGCAATAGGCTATGCTGAACTGAACTAAGTTGAGTTGAAGCAACGGTGTTGCTTCGACGAAGGTCTGCCCGACGCGTTAGATAACCGGGGAACGCCCATTAGATAATCTAATCCGTGCGCAGGCTCCTCACGGGGTTCATCCATGCCGCGCGAATGGATTGGGAGCTAACCGTCAATAAAGTGATCAGCAAGGCGCCTATGCCGGCTGCGGCAAAGACGGACCAGGATAGGGGCGTTCGATATTCATATCCGCCGAGCCACTGATCTACATACCAGGCGGCGATGGGGGCGGCGATCAGGAAGGAGAGCAGGACCAGGGCGACGAATTCTTTTGATAGAAGGGCCCAGCAATTGAAGACGGTCGCGCCCAGCACCCGGCGTATACCGATCTCTTTGGTGCGTTGTTCCGCTACAAAGGAGGCCAGTCCGAACAGGCCCAGGCAGGAAATGAAGATAGCCAGGACGGTGAAGAAAGCGGCCAGATTGCCGATGCGCTCTTCTGCCGCGAATTTGGCGGTATATTCTTCGTCTACGAACCGGTAATCGAGTGGACGGTCGGGGCTATACTTTTTAAATACGGGTGTTATGCCGGCCAATGCTACGGGCATGGGCACATCGGGCTTTATCCGGATGGTGATATAACCGGACCAGCCATAGTTCAGGAAAAAGATCGTCGGTTCGGCGGATTGGTAAGGGGATTCCATCACCAGGTCTTTTACGACGCCGATGACGGGGTTGCGGTTCTCGTGCCACTTGATTACTTCTCCTATGGGGTTTTTGAGTCCGGTCAGTTTGACGGCGGCTTCATTCAGAATGATGGCCGAGGTGTCGGAGCTGAAGTCCCGCGAAAAATCCCGCCCGGCCGTAATTTTCCAACCCAGGGTCTTTCCATAGTCATGCGTTACGGCGATGATCCTGAATTGCGGATTCGAGTTGGGGTCTTTGCCGGTCCAGTCATAGCCGGTTTCCGTGTTCCAGGCCTCTGTCGGAGAGCCATTGGAGGAAGTGATATTTTCCACTTTGCCGGTGGCGAGCAGATCGTTTCTCAGAGCCTCGAAATGGCTGAACAGTTCCGGAGCGTATAGGGTCTTAACGGTAAGTAGTCCTTCCCGGGTATAACCAACGGGCCGGGCTTTGACAAATTGTATTTGCCGGTAAACAATGGTCGTTCCGATGATCAGCATAATGGATACGGTGAACTGCAGGGTCACCAGGATCTTACGGGGCAGGGTGGCCGATCGTCCGGCCCGTTGTGCTCCTTTCAGGACTACAACGGGCTGAAAGCGGGACAGGTAGAAGGCGGGGTAGCTTCCGGCAACGAGTCCGGTAAACAGGGCGAAGCCGATGGTCAGCCCCCAGAACAACGGGCTATGTCCCGGAAAGGTCAGCGGCTTGCCTATCAGCAGCGCACTGAAAAAGGGTAAGGAGAGTCTTACCAGCAAGAGGGCCAGCGCCAGGGCCAGGAAAGCCGTTACGATCGATTCGCTCAGGAATTGTCCGATCAGCTGTGAGCGGAGTGATCCTATGACCTTGCGGATACCGACTTCCTTTGCGCGCTGCGCGCTGCGGGCGGTGCTCAGGTTCATAAAATTGATACAGGCCAGCAACAATACGAAGATGCCGATGATGCCGAACAACCAGATGAGGTGGATCCGGCCCCCTACTACTTTTCCATCTTTGAACTCATTGTACAATCGCCATTTATCCATCGGGTGCAGGAATATTTCGTCTTTACCTTCTTTCACATATTTCTTCGGGAGATCTCTGATCCGGGCGTTTAGTCGATCAAGGTCGGTATTCTCACTTAGTTCTACGATCAGCCGTCCGGCGTGGCGCCCCCAAAGCGAAGAGGATTCTTTTACCCATTCGTTGGAGCGGACGTGCTGGTCCCAGGGCAGCAGGAATTTCACGTAGTTAAATGTCGTGTTGCCGGGCAGGTCTTCGTAAACGCCCGCGACTTTTAGGTAGGCATTGCTATCCATGCGGATTAGCTGGTTGATCGGGTTGCTATTGCCGAATAATGTCTTTGCGAGGGAGGCGGTCAGCAGTGTCGAAGAGGGATCTTTTAATGCGTCGATGCTGCCGGAAAGCATTTTCAGGGTGAACATGTCCGGAAATTGTGGCTGCACGTAGAGGCCGGATGCGATAATTTTTTTATCGCTAACGGTAAGGAGATGGCCGCTCTCGCCGGGGGAAAGCAGGCAGAGTTGATGGAAGTCGTCGGGGTAAAGGGTCTTGAGCTCCCGGGCCAGCGGTATATCGATTTCGCGGTCTGTGTTGGTTTTGCCATTCCAGGTCTGGGTATCATAGAGCTGGGCCAGCCGGTGGTGGCGCTGGTGGTAGTAGTCGAAGGAGCATTCGTCCCAGATCCATAGGCTGATCAGCATGGCGACGGCCATGCCCATCGCTAAGCCGATGATGTTGATCGAGGAATAGAGGCGGGATTTTACGAGATGACGTGAGGTGATTTTTATATAACTGCTGAGCATCATATAACTATGTTTTTAGTTACAAAACGAATGTATGACTAAATATTTAGTTATTCTGTTTTTTATTTTTACTCTTACATTTAATAAAATTTGCCATCATGAAAATAGTAAGGGTACAGTATACGACCACCGCCGAATTTGCTCCGATCAATCGGGAAAACATTGCCGCGATCGTCAAAGAATTAAGAGCGCTCAATCATCCGGGAATTAAATACGGCTGCTGGCTGTTGCCCGACGGAAAAACATTTATGCATTTTGACCAATTTGAAAATGAAGAAGCCCACCAGGTGCTGACGGCATTGGAATCATTTAAAAAATTCGATACCGGGCTTTGGTCCAGCGGGCTCGAAGCAGAGCCTGAACTGGAATTACTTTCGCTGGTAGCTTCTACGGAAGAGTTTTTTGGGTAGATCTGGAGGACCGCTGTTCGCGGAAGCGGCTGAAGAAGAGCAGGGCCAGCACGCAGAGGGCGAATCCGCAGAGGCCGTTGAGGCGCAGGCCGTGGTCATGTCCGGGGTCCTTGCCATAGATGGTAAGGAACGCAAACAGGGCGATCCCCAGGGTCTGGCCCATCTTCACGAAGAGATATTTCACGGCAAAGAACATTCCTTCCCTGTTCTCTCCTGTCTGCTCCGCGTCCTGCTGTGCGATCTCCGCCAGTATTGCATTCGGGAGGATGCCCAGCGATGCGAGGGGGAAGGCCGCGCAGATCACGAGCGTATAGATCTGGGTTTTGGGAGAGGCGGGGAATTTGCCCAAAAAATAAATAGCTACAAAGATCAGGCTCAGCAGGGCAAAGGAGATCAGCACCACGGGCTTCTTCCCCCAACGGAGGGCCAGGAAGTTGATCAGGGGATAGAAGACCAGGGAAACGAGCACCATAACCCCCATCAATACGCCTCCTTCGGATTCGGGCAAACCGAGCAGGACCTTTACAAAAAACAGTAGCCCGCTGGAGATGATGCTCAGCGCCATATAATAAGAGAAATCCGAGATGAGATAATATTTAAAGTTGGCGTTGCTGAAGGTTTTTTTGATCGCCGGCCATATAGGCAGGTGGGAGGGCTTGCTGCCGGAATATTTTTTTTCGTCGACGGTGAATACGGGTATCAGCATGATCAGGGCGGCCAGGCAGCAGAGTCCCGCAACGGTAAACTGGATGGCGGTATCCCGGTCACGGATCTGAAACACGCGCTGGATGCCATCCGCATAATTGTTGACCAGGGCTGAAACGATGATCCCCAAGACAAAGCCTACCTGCTGAAAAGAAGAGAGCCTGACTTTTTCCGCCGCCGTATCCGTCATTTCGGGTAAGAGGGCATAATAGGGAATGATATAGGTAGTCGTCGATACGAAGAAGAGGATGAGGGTCCCGGTGAGCCACCAGGCATTGTGAATGCTCTCTCCTTTTACCAGGGGGTAGAAGGTGAGAAAGCAAAAAAAGGCGGCAGGCAAAACTGCTCTTTTCATAAAAGGAATGCGGCGTCCTTTGGGGTTAACGCTTTTATCGCTGCGGGAAGCGATAAAGGGATCATAGACCGCATCGATGAGCCGGCCGGAGGCAAAGATCAGGGAGAGAATATTGACAACGCCCAGGAGTAAGAGCTGGGGCAGCAGGGGGATCAGGCGGGCATTGGAGGGAGGCAGATAATAATACGGCAGCATCACGATAACGAGATTGGTAAGAATGCTCCAACCCATCATTCCGGCGGCATAGGCATATTGGACCTTTAACGGCAATTTTGTTTTCGGCATACTGCAAGATGCAACTATTATCGCATTATTTTTTCTACATCTATGATAAGGGTATGTGGGCCCGGGGCCACGAGACCGGAGGCAGGGTTATGGGGTGCGAGGGGATCAGGAGCGGGAGCAAGCGCAGGCCCTGGCCTTGAAACTATATAGGCTTGCTCGTCCGGCCAGTTGGCGATCACCAGGCTATCCGCCGCCGCGCGGCTGCCTGTCTTCTCCCATACGACCTGCCTGACAAAATCTTCGGGTACCCACTGCGGAAAAGTGGAAGGCACTCCGAATTCATCCCAGGAGATATTGACGCCATACAGGTCGTGAAATAGTTGTTGGGGGGGACGGATAAACGTTACGCTGGTGATGCCCGGATGATATTGCGTCTCTATATAATTCCTTACCTGGTCATATTCTTTTTTGACGGGCGCCAGGAACTGGTAGTGAAAATTATACCAGGCATTGGCGACAAAAAAGAGCCCCAGCAGAGCGGCCATGATGGGCCGGTATTTTTCTGCCCGCACCGCCCGAAGGAGCGTGGAAAATACCAGGAGGAATACGGCCAGGTCCAGTCCGAGAAGGGTCCTGTTGGAAGCATAATTTTCTTTTGCGATCAGGGAGGGGAGATAGATCAGGCCCAACAGGCAACCGATGCCTGCCAGGTAGAGCAGGCGTACAGAGGCGGAGAGGGAGCGGTGGATATAGAAGTTTACCAGGAGCCATGCGAGCAGGATGGACTGGGAAATATAGAGAGCCGGGGAACTGTCCTCTCTGGCAATCCAGGTAAAGCGGAAGGCGGTGGCCAGGGGGCGGACCAGGAAAAAGGCCATTTTGCTCAAGGGGGCGGGCGAAAAGCCGGTCCTTTCACTGGAATCTATGTGCCAGAGCCTCATCTGCCAGCGGAATAGGGCATAATACAGCAGGTAGGTCAGGAGATAGATACCGATCGCTGCTCCAAGGGTGCGGGACCACTCTCTTTTAGCAATTGCGTGCAGCAGGAAAGGCAGGAGGAAGCAGCCGAAGCCGTTCTGATAGGTGAACAGGGAGACCACTCCGAATAATAAGGTCCACCCAACTGCCATTGCCGATAATTCCATTCTTTTGTGAACGCTCCCGGCAGTGGGCAGAAATTTTATTTGTGAATAGAGGGTGTAGCCTGCGAGTAGTCCGCTGGTATTGGCAATAAACAGTTCCATACAGGAGGCCCAGCTGACGTAGACGCAAAAGGGCGGGCAGCAGACCAGGTAGAGCACGGTGAAAAAGGGGAGCAGGCGCGGAAGCTCTTCTTTTTGGCAGACGCGGGTCAGGATGAGATACCAGACGGGGATACAGGCCATCCATCCGAACAGGGAAAATATGCGCAGCCGGGTGATCTGCCGGATAGTATCTATGGAGTTGAACAGGAACTGGAAGATAGTATCGGTGATATAGCGGCCTAGTCCGACGAACATGTGATAATGGCTGCCCGGACGGTAGTTCCTCAGCTGGCCGATCTCATCGGTGTAAAAATAATGCGTGTAGAAGAGTGGGTAGAAGATAAGAAGGGTGATCCCAAATAAGATAGCCAGGTCACGATAGGTTGCTTTTTTCATAAGTCGGATAAATGTAATAAAAGTTGGTCGTTCGCTATCATATTTTAGAGTAAGCGTAACTTCATGGCTATGAAAGCAATCCTGATAACGAAAAAGGGAGGGCCGGAAGTGCTGGAGCTGCGCGAGGTGGCGACACCTGTTCCTGCAGCCGGAGAAGTCCTGATAAAAATAAAAGCGGCGGGGTTGAACCGTAGTGATATCTATAGTCGCTCCGCGCATGGTTATGGGAAGAAAGAGAATGCCGGGGGCGAGATTCCCGGATTGGAGGTGTCGGGGCATATAGAGGCCTGCGGACCTGGGGTGAAGCGTTGGAAAGCGGGGGATGCCGTCTGTGCACTGGTAACCGGGGGAGGGTATGCGCAGTACATAGCGGTTCCGGAGGGGCAATGTCTGCCGCTGCCGAAGGGGATCGGTCTGGAGGAAGCCGCCGCCTTGCCGGAGACTATTTTTACGGTGTGGTCCAATGTCTTTCAGACTGGCCGGCTGCGTGCCGGCGAGAATCTGCTGGTCCATGGGGGCAGCAGCGGCATTGGGGTGACGTCCATTCAGCTGGCCACGGCGCTGGGGATCGACGTTTATGTCACGGCGGGTACGGAGGAGAAATGCCGGTGGTGTGAATCGCTGGGCGCTAAAAAAGCCGTCAACTATAAAACGGAGGATTTTGAAGAAAGGCTTCGGGGAGTGGGGATCGATGTGATCCTGGATATGACGGGAGGAGATTTCACGCCGAAGAATATGCGGCTGCTCCGGGAGGATGGGCGGATCGTGTTCATCAATGCTATGCGGGGGAATGAGGCTACGGTCAATATAGCGGAGATCATGCGGAAGCGGCTTGTTTTGACAGGAAGCATGTTGAAGCCGCGCGATACAGCGTTTAAAGCGGGGCTGGCGGCGGAGGTGGAAAGGAATGTCTGGCCTTTGATTGAAAGGGGGATGGTGAAGCCCGTCATCTATAAAGTGCTGCCGCTGGAGGAGGCGGCTGCCGCGCAGCGGCTGATGGAGAGCAGCGAGCACAGCGGGAAGATCCTTTTGCGTGTGTACTGAAACGCCACGGGCCTCCGGAAGTTCATCTTCCGGAGGCCCGCTCTTCGGGTGTGAGCCGTCACGAGCCTCACACCGTCCTAAAACCCGGATTATGGCGGATAGGGAAATTGCAGGAGTTCGCGATAAAGCACATTTTATTGGCTTCGTGATGCAGGGCCGTGGCCCGTTCGATGAGTGCGCTGCCGGTGAGTGCGCCGCTGGTGGGGGCGGTGGCGACGGCCAGGGTGACGATGGGATGGAGGGTCACTTCTTTAAAATATCCGCTGCCATCGGGTAGTTCTGCCATGATGCCTTGTGCCTGGTCCTGATAGTCTGTCACTACGATCTTGTTGACGGAGCAGAGATGCAGATACCAGAGCATATGACAGGAAGAGATCGAGGACAGGAGCAACTCTTCGGGATTGTATCTCGATGGGGATCCCCGGAAGGAGGGGTCTGAGGAGCCGGCGATATCCGGTTTGCCTTTGACCTGGATCGTATAATCTCTGTCGTAGGCCTTGTAATTAGCGGTACCTTCTCCTTTGTTGCCTGTCCAGGTGAGGGAGGAGCTGTAGTGATGTTCTTTTTCCATTGTGGGACGAAATTACGCGAAATGCGCTAGTTGGCCATGGAGAAGCTGGCGGAGCGGGGGACCTGGTAGGTGGTGCCTTTTTCCAGCAGGTAGACCCGGTCGGCGATCTCTGTCAGGGAGTCCTTGTGAGAGATGATCAGCATGCCTGCCTGTTGCCGGAATCGCTGCAGGATCGTGATCACGAAATGCTCGGTGGCGGCGTCCATGGCAGCGGTGGGTTCGTCCAGCAGGATCAGTTGCGGGCTGGCATAGAGGCAACGGGCCAGGGCCAGCAGCTGCTTTTGTCCGCCCGACAGGGCGACGCCGCCTTCGCCCAGGAGAGTCGTATAGGACTGGGGCAGGCTTTCGAAAAACCGGTCGAAGCCGTAGAGATGACAGAATTGACGGACCTGGTCGATGTTTTCCGTGCCGGGGTCCAGACAGATATTGGCCAGTAGGGTGCCGCTAAAGAGGACGATATCCTGTGGTACGACTCCGATCATTTTTCTCCAGGCGGGGGTATCGATGGTCTGCATTTCCTGGTTATTGACCCAGACGGGGCCTCCGTCATAGGGATAGAATTTCTGTAAGATCTGCAGCAGGGTGCTTTTGCCCTGACCGCTTTCTCCGGAGAGCGCGATGATCTCTCCTCTTCGCAGCTCCATTGAAATATCCTTCAGGAGCAGTTTTTTTCCGGGAAACCGGAATTCCAGTTTTTCTACCGAGAGCCGTTCGAAACGGATGGGCTCCTCCCCTTCTCCGGCGGCGTTCGGCGCCCCTTGCCGGGCTGTGTGTGTGGCTCCCCCGATGGATGCGTTCGCGGCATCATATTCCGGGTCCAGGATGGTGAATTCATACATGCGGTCCAGGGCCACGGCGGCTTCCTGTACCTGGAGGTTAGTGAGGGCTACCAGGATGACCGTTTGCATGAGTATGCCGGCCAACTGGAGAATAGCGATCATTTGGCCGGTTCGCAGCGAGCCGTTCCAGGTGTCGAGGGCTGCCCAGCCGATGACGGTGAGTAAAAAGAGGGCGGTGATAATTTCCAGCAGAACATTGAAGCGGATCCTGATCTTTCCCAATTGCATGACTGAGGTTTGTAAGGATAAAAAAAAGTTAGCGGCGATCCCGGCGAAAAGTGATTCGCGGTTCATGGCTTTAATCGTGTGGATGCCTCTTATGCTGTCCACGTAATTACTTTCATTTTGTGCATGCGCCACCATGACGGAGCGTTGTCCCCGGATGATCCCACCCTCAAAAAGTTTTACGATGCCGGCGATAATGGGGATCATTACCAGGCAGAAGACGGCGATGGGCCAGGAGTAGATAAATAGCAGGCAGAGGGTGACCAGCAGCAGGAGGCATTGGATGGTCATTTCGCCCAGAATATAACTGGCGGCCTGCTGGATGCGCTGGGTATCGTTGAGGCGGGCAATGAGGTCACCCGTCTTGCGGTGATCGAAAAAAGATTTGTTCAGGGAGAGGATGGAACGGAAGAAGCCGCCGGTGATGCGGAGGTTGAATCCATATCCCTGGCGGATCAGCAATTGCTGCCGCAGAAAGGAAAAGCCGCTCTTCATGATCAGGAGCAGCCCTAAGAGGGACAATCCGATAAAAAGCGCTGAATGGTCTTTGGAGGGAAGGATGTAGTCGATGAGGCGTTGGGAGAATACGGCGGTGGAGAGGTTGAGCAGGGCGCAAAGCAGTCCCAGCCCCAGGGCGACATAGAGGAGGTGAACGTCTTCTTTCAGGGTCTGCCAGACCCAGCGTAGTTTTTTTTGTCGTTGCTGCTGCCATTGGGACAGTTGTTCGCCGGGCTCCAATAATAACAGGGTATGGCCTATCCAGATCTTTTCCAGCTCCGCCGGATAAAGCCAGGTCAGTCCTTTGGCCGGATCTCCTATCAGCAGGAGGTTGCTTTCGGTGGGATAGTAAATGAGGTAATGCTGTATGCCTGCCTCCAGGGTAACATGCAGGATGCAGGGATGCTGTAGGCTCCGGAGGTCGGCAACGTCTCCGCCGCGGGCGCCTTCGGCCTTGAATCCAGCCTGGCCGGCGGCCTGGTGAAGTCCCAGCAGGGAGGTTCCCTGGATGCCGGACCCGCTCCATTCCCGTAGTTTTTCCAGGGAGATGTCGGCCTTATAATAGTTCAAAATATTGCGCAGGCAGGTCACCCCGCAATCGTACTGATCGTGCTGTAGTTTAAAGTGTGAAGGCCTGTGTTTTTTCATGGTGACGGGGTCTAGCTTCATCATTATGCTTTCAGGAATGATGGGTACTGATGACGAGAAAGGCGACTCCTATCATGCAACATATAAGTCCTAAACCATAGTAAGCCACCTGGAAGAGGTCAAGGGTTTGCAGGGGGCAATACAGCCAGGCAGGCACGGAAGACACTTTAAAAAGACTGAACAGGGATAGGGGGGCTGATGGGTAGAAGATTGTCGTTCCGTTGCTGCCAGATCCGTCATAGGAGTCTTTGTTGAAAATGAACAGGATGATGATCATAACAAGGATGATCATCATCCTGTTATTGAGGTTATAAACCGAGCGGTAAGCTGGGTAAGGAAGAAGGCAGGATATCAATGTTGTAAGTGATTCCCAGACCGATTCCGACACCAATACCACCAAGGCCCAAAGCAGCCAATAAAGCGGTGATAGGAAGATTGATAGCGATACTACCAGCAGATCCGCCCTGGATGTTTTCCATTGAGGCTAAGTCTAAACTTTTCATTTTTCAAGTTTTTTCAGAAGCACCGCAAGATCGCAGTGTAGGGTAAAATTCACCAGAAGGCCCGGGATATCCTATCCGTTATAAGGATACATTATGCTTATGGCGCATAATTTATCCATTTCCGGCATACATGGCTTCCCGGGGTAGGATGCCCCTTTAAAAAATGCCCTGAATAAATCCAAAACCGTTTTAATTTCGTATCTGATCGATGATATTCTTAAACCGGGCTCCACCCGGTTGTGCCTGATTAGTAGCACAAAGACCCCCTGTCGTATAATTCATTATCTCTGAACCAAACCATCCGTATGACAGGACAGAAACTAAGGGTATTAAGGGAATTCCGTAATTATTCACAGGAGTATATCGCCGAGAAGCTGGGGATCACGCAAAACGCATATTCCCGCATTGAAAATAACCAGACAAAAATAACGGCAGAGCGCCTGGGAAGGCTGGCCGGTATCCTGAATATCCCCCCCATGGAGCTACTCTCCGATAAGGAGCCGGTCCTCCACTTTTCAGATCCCTCCTCCCACCCTGCCCAGCCTCCCAAAGAAGATCACTGGAGAGAGATTATCGAGAATACCCGACAGCTTTACGGACAGGTGATCGTAAGTAAGGATGAAAGGATCGCCAGTTTGGAGAATGAGATCTTCTTGTTGCGGAAGGAAAAGGACCGGATCATTCATCTGATCGAAAAACTGACATCCACGGGTATGATGGTTTCCGCCTGACGCCCTCCGGTATGATGGCTGCCGCCTGAAGATGGTTTCCGCCTGAGAACTTAATTTGGAAAGTTACCCAATTGCATCTAATTTGCCGCTGTGGCGGTGATAGGCTATCCCCTTTGGCGATCCGAAGAGGTGCTCCTTTGGTGATTTTTTTACCGGCACGGCAAATATCCGCGATGAATCTCCCGAAAAAAATATTATCCAGGAAGGCAGAAATCACCAGGGATTTCCTGGCTGAAGTAGACAAGCATCTTGCTGACATCCTCTCCGGCAAGGCCGATAAGATGTATCATATTAAGGATTTTGCGGCGATCCTGTACATTCACCCGGTGCACCTGAGCAATACGATCAAGCTCACTACGGGCTATTCCCCCTGTTATTTTTTTGAGGACAAGCTGATGGAAGAGTCCCGTAAGATGTTGCGGGAGGGGCGGTATACCATTGCCGGGATCGCGGAGCGTCTCACTTTCGACACCTCCAATTTCACGAAGTTCTTCAAACGTTTCGAAGGGGTTACGCCTTCTGCCTACCGGCAACAGGCCCTGCATGCGGAGCGGAAGCAGGAGTCTATATTAATCTCATGAATAGCTATCGTTCAGGCTGGATCGTCTTGTGTTTATGCTGCTCGCTGAGGGCCGGCGCTCAGTTTACCGTTGTGCCGCTGGGGGTAAGGGGGGGATTGGATGAAAGCAATTTGTCTTCTTATATGCTGGCTGCGGCAGGCAGCAATGATTATATCTGTCTCGATGCGGGGACCTTGTATTCGGGGATCCGGAAGGCGGTGGATTCCGGGGTGTTCAGTACCAGCGTCCCGAACGTATTGCGAAATTATATCAAGGCTTATTTTATTTCTCATCCTCACCTGGATCATGTGGCCGGGCTGATCATCAATTCTCCGGACGACAGCGCCAAAACCATCTATGGGCTGCCGGCTTGTCTGGACGTGCTGAAGGAAAAATATTTCACCTGGGAAAGCTGGGCGAATTTCGGGGATGAGGGGGAAAAGCCGTTATTGAAAAAATACCACTATGCGTCTCTTGTCCCCGGAGAAGAAGTCGCTATCCCTCATACTCCTCTTTATGTGACGGCCTATGCGCTGAGTCATGGGGCGCCTTATCAAAGTTCTGCTTTTTTGGTGCGAAGCGGGGAAGACTACCTGCTCTATCTGGGCGATACGGGATCCGATACGGTCGAACATTCCAATAAGCTGCATCTGCTCTGGCAGGCGGTCGCTCCGATGGTCCGGAACGGGCGGTTAAAGGGAATCTTTATTGAAGCTTCGTTTACGAACGAGCAGCCGGAGAAACTCCTGTTCGGGCATCTGACCCCGAAGCTGTTGGGAAGAGAAATGGCGGAGCTGGCCGGGCTGTCGGGAGCAAACGGGGTCCGGGGCCTGCAGGTGGTCATCACGCACCGGAAACCTTCCGGCGACCAGGAAGCCCGGATCCGAAAGGAACTGGAAGAGAACCCTTCTTTATCTCCTGTAAAGTTGGTTTTCCCTGAGCAGGGGAAAAGAATGAATTTTTAATCAATGTGCGTTCTTTTTGTCCTTTTGAGAGGGGATTTTTTTTTATCGGTCAATTAAAGATTTTATTGGTATGGCCGGTTATTTCCTATTTTCATTGGTAGGCAAAATCGATAATAAAAAGTTAAGTTTGCAGGGTCCCACCCCTTCTAACCTATGCTTCCGAACTGTTATTGTAGTTAAAACCACCGGTTATGTCAGAGAGAAAAACAAGTTCCACCAATTATCGCAACCAGGAGTTCCTGGAAGAAAAGTGTGCTCTTAATGAATTATTAGACCTCGTCAGTAAACGATGGTTTAGCGATGTGTTATTCTGTATCCAGGAGGGGAATAACCGGTTTAAGCTTATTAAAGACGACTTGAAATATATCAGCGATACGATCCTGTCGGATCGGCTTAAGCTACTGGAAAGATATGGATTGATCACCCGGATCGATTATGATGAAATACCGCCCAAGGTAGAATATTCCCTTACGAGTAAGGGGGAAGAGCTGTCTGATCTCCTGGACAATATGTGCGCATTCAGCGAAACCATTATCGGGATGAAGGCTATGACTGCTGCCCCTGCCGGGCAATAGTGGGGGAAACCCCGGTTATACCCGCAGAAAGGTTTTCTTTTTATACATGAAATAGAGGAAGGCCCATTTGACGGCCAGGAAGCAGAGTATGGCGACCAGATCATTCCAGGGGTTACCAACGAGCTGGAACAGCCATTGGAAGAAACCTTTATTGGCATAATCCCAGTTGATGAAACGGCTGGACATGTAGATAAGGATGGAGTTCATGCCGATGACGCTGAAGAAGAAAGCCCATTTTTTATAGCCTCGTACATCGATGATATAATAGAAAGCAGCCAGCAGCAGCAGGCTGATTCCACCTACCTGCAGGACGAAGGAGCTGGTCCAGAGATTCTTATTGATGGGGAAGGCCAGATTCCAGATCTGTGCGAGGATAATGAACACCACTCCTGTCAGGGCCATCCTCAATGCCTTGGCGGATGGCTGTAAAGGACTATTTTTCAATAGATTGCCGGTGAGGATGCCCAGGAGTCCCGTACTGATAGCCGGGATAGCGGATACCAGTCCTTCGGGGTCATGGATACCTAAGTAGAGTTTACCCGGGATGATCGACCGGTCGATATAGGAAGCGAAATTACCCTCCATGGTCAGGTCTCCGTGGTGAAAACCGGGCGCGGAGTTGAATAGTAACAGCAACCAGTAACCGATAAGCAGTCCGCCAAACCAGATGAGCTGTCCTCTTTGTTTGGTATAGAGGTAAATGATATTGGCGAACATGTAGGCGATCCCGATGCGGCCCAATACGCTGGGGAAACGGATCTCGGCCAGGGGGTGGATTTTCAGACCATTATTATAGATGATGCCCAGCAGGACGAGGATGAGCCCTCTGCGGATTACCCGGGTCAGCAGTTTGTTACGGGGAGTTCCTTTTTCCAGCTCTCTTCCGACGGAATAGGGCGTCGCCACTCCCGCGATGAAGAGGAAGAGGGGAAAGATGAGGTCTTCAAAATGAAAGCCGTTCCAGGCGGGGTGCTCGAACTGTTCGGAAATGGTTTTCAAGGCCGGCGAGCCGGTGATCTTTGCCAGGATCCCGCAGATCTCGTCTGCTCCGATGATCCAGAACATATCGAATCCCCGCAGGGCATCCAGTGAATAGAGTCGTTGGGAGGGGGCGGCTTGAAGCGGGGAAGCGTTGGTCTGGGTCATACAAGATTTTAGAGGACTAAATATAGATTTTTTTGTCGAAAATTTGGATGGATCAAAATATTCATTACTTTAGTGTACTACTTATCTAGTACACTAAATCACCAAGTATGGATTCACCTTCGATGGTCAGCATCCGGGACCTTCATTTTGCTTACCGGCGAAAGCCTGTATTTACGGGGCTTAACCTGGACCTGCACCCTGGTCGTATTTATGGGTTGCTTGGCCGGAATGGAACGGGGAAATCGACGTTGCTGAGAAATATTGCCGGGTATCTTTTTCCGGAGAAAGGCAGGATCGAGGCATTGGGTTTTGAGCCGGGTAAGCGGCAGCCGGCTTTTCTGGAAAAGGTGTTTTTGGTGCCGGAGGATTTCTATTTACCGCCTACGCGCATTGGTGAATGGGTGGGTACGCAGGCGCGCTTCTATCCTTCCTTTAACAGAGAACAGTTTGACCGGATCCTCCGCGACTTCGATATTCCGGCAGATGCGAGGTTGGATGAGATGAGCTATGGGCAACAGAAAAAAACGCTGATCAGCTTTGCGCTTGCCATCAATGCGCCGTTGCTCCTGATGGACGAGCCCACCAACGGGCTGGACATTCTCAGTAAGAGCCAGTTCAGGAAAGTGATTGCCGGGACCGTCGATGAAACCAAGTGTATCGTCATCAGCACGCACCAGGTAAGGGATCTTGACAACCTGATCGACCGGGTCATGTTGATCGAAGAGGGAAAGATCCTGTTCGACCAGGATCTGGAGACTATTTCCCGGAGGCTGACCTTTAAGATCTCCCTGGATGCGGAGGAGATGGCGGGCGCTCTTTACAGTGAGCCTTCGCTGAAAGGGAATGCGTTGATCCTCGTCAATTCCGATGGAGAGGACAGCCGGCCGGACCTGGAGATGCTCTACAAGGCGGTGGTGCTGGAGGGGGAGAAGATCAATAAGGCGTTCCGGTAAACGAGTGAATGACTGGTGAATGACCGGGAGGGAATGGAGACAAATAACAATAAACAAAACCAAATGAACCAGACTTTTGATTTTAGCAGGTGGTGGATGCTGGTGACGATGCATTGGGTAGAGAACCGTAAACGATACCTGCTGGCCATGTTGGCGATGGGCGGGTTAATGGCCGGCTGGTATAGTTTCATATTGGTAGTGTATAAAGACGGTGCGATGAACCCTTTCGTTCAATACGCTACGTACTATTGCGGGCTGTACTTCGTGGGCTGCCTCTATGCCAGTACGATCTTTGCCGAGCTGGGAGGTAAGGCTCAGGGTATTCGTTACTTATCCATTCCGGCCTCGCATCTCGAAAAATTACTGTGCGGTATCTTATACGGGGTTGTGCTTTTTTTTATCGTTTATACGCTTATTTATTATATCGTGGATATTCCCCTGGTGAATGTGGGGAACCAAGGTATTTTAAAGGAGCACCAGGTATGGGCGGGTACTACGATACCGATCGGGAAGATCGAGGTATTCAGCCTGTGGAACAATGAATGGGCGCCTATTTTGGACAAGCAATATCATATGTTGCTGCTGGGTTATTTCACCATCCAATCGGCCTTCCTTCTGGGGTCGGTTTATTTTACGCGGTATTCCTTTATCAAGACCATTGTCGGCATACTGCTGTTCTGGCTGGCGTTCGTGATCTTTGCCGTGAAGGGGATAGAAGAGCATCTCCCGCAGGGGTGGCGTACGTATAATTTCATTCAATGGAATAATACAGCGAATAATGCAGCACAGCTTCAATTGGTCAGGTTGCCGCTGTGGATGGAGAGCAGTCTGTTCTTTCTGATACAGTACAGCATTCCTTTTATATTCTGGTTCATTGCTTATATCCGCCTGAAAGAAAAAGAGGTGTAGGGATAAAAATCAACTATATGCAGTTCAGAGAATCACAAGCTATATACCTGCAGATCGCGGATTACGTATGCGAAAAGATCCTGCTCAAAGAGTGGAGTCCCGGGGAGCGTATTCCATCGGTAAGGGAATTGGCCATACAACTGGAAGTGAATCCGAATACCGTTATGCGCACCTATGAATTTCTGCAGCAGCAGGAGATCGTTTTCAACCAGCGGGGCATTGGGTTTTTCACCGCGCCAAATGCCATTAAACAGGTTACCCAATACCGGAAGGACGTCTTTATGGAGAAGGACCTGCCCCAGGTATTCCGCAGCCTGCTGTTGCTGGGGATGGACCTGGAAGAGTTGAAACCCCGGTATGAGAAATACCGGAAGCAATTTTATAACACCAACAAAGAAGGATAATGTATGAAAACAAGCGATAAGCTATTGTTGTGCTTTTCTCTATCGGCCCTGGTCCTGTATGGCGCCGTCCATCTTGGGTTGTATGCCCGGTCCAGGGACAGTAAGGCGATTACCCGTCTAAGACAGGCAGAAAGCTGGACTGTTCAATACAAGGGAAAGGCTCCTGCCTCTCTATCTCTTCAAGGTAATGTGAACATAACCCTGATCCCGTCCGATAGTTTCTTTATCAAATACGATAACGGCGATAAAGGGAAAATAGAACTTCGCGGGTCGGGTACAGACAGCTTATCGATCCGGGGAGGCGCCTTCTCCATGAATCCGCACGATATCTTCCAGCGTTACAGTGATTATCCCTGGATAGAAATCCATGCGGGGCCTCAAACGCTTATCCGTCTCAACAATTTGCTGGCGCTGGTGAAAGGCCCTAAGATTACCGGCCGGTCCGATTGGAATCTTGAGGCTATCAATACGCAGATCTGGATCGGTGAAGGCTATGGCAATGAAAACAATTTCACCGCTGCGGAATTCTATGATCACATACAGCTGAATGCAACGAATTCGAACCTGGTCCTGCATCGGAATGCGGTCGTCGGAGAACTGAATGTACAGCTGGATGATCAATCCGAACTCAATGATCAGCATGCAAACATCCGCCAACCGGAGATCCATTATACCGACGGGTCGAGAATCAACCTGACCGGGGCTACCCTGGATCGTTTACGAAAGATGAACAATTAAAACCATTATATGCAATTAACCATTGACTCTTTATCCAAGACTTATCCCAATGGTGTCCGCGCCATCCAGAATGTATCCCTCACCCTGGGGAACGGGATGTTCGGTCTGTTGGGCCCCAATGGGGCGGGAAAGTCGTCCCTGATGCGCACCATTGCCACTTTACAGGAGGCCGATAGCGGCAGTATTTTTCTGGACGAGCTGGATGTCTTGCGGAATAAGACGCGGGTCCGGCAGTTGCTGGGCTATCTGCCGCAGGAGTTCGGCGTATACCCACGGATCTCCGCCGAGCAGATGCTGGATCATGTCGCCCGGCTGAAGGGGGTGGACCGGGCTGGAGAACGGAAGGACCTGGTGAATGAGCTACTGAATAACGTGAACCTGTATAAGGATAAAAAGAAGAAGCTGGGGACCTTCTCGGGAGGGATGAAACAGCGTTGGGGCATTGCTCAGGCGCTGATCGGGAATCCCAGGTTGATCATCGTGGATGAGCCTACGGCCGGGCTGGACCCGGCGGAGCGGAACCGGTTTTACAATCTGCTAAGCCACCTGGGGGAGAATACGATCGTCATTTTGTCGACGCATATTGTGGAAGATGTGAGTACGCTCTGCTCAAGATTTGCGATCATATGCATGGGGGAGGTATTGTATAGCGGAGAGCCGGATGATGCCATTGCGAAGCTGGAAGGAAAGATCTACAGCAAGATGATCCCGAAGAATGCCATCGGGCAATACAAGGCCAACTATCCTATCATCTCTACGCAGCTTAAAGCGGGTAACCTCTATATCCGGATCCTGCAGGAGCAGGAGCCGGGGGACGGGTTCGTTGCCAGTCCGCCCAACCTGGAGGATGTTTATTTCAGCAATATTGCCCGGAAAATGGATATCAATACGCTGTAACCGAGTCCTGCGCCCGGAAGGGCCGATGATCCACGGATATGCTATTACCCATCAAACTTTATTTATGTTCCTGCAGATCTTTCTCTTCGAGATAAATTACAGGCTGCGCCGGCCTGCGTTCTATGTCTATTTTCTTTTTGTATTCGGCTTCAGCCTGCTCTCTTTTGCCCAGGGATCGCTGCCCCTGGTGGAAAAGGAATTCATCAATGCACCTGCGATGCTGGCTCTTTTTTCTTCCCTGCTGAGTGTCTTTATGATGCTGGTGAGTTCAGCCATTATGGGGGTGCCGCTGTACCGGGACATCGAGCATAATACGAAGGAGTATTATCTCTCCTACCCGATCACGAAGGCGGGGTATTTCTGGGGGCGTTACCTGGGAAGCTGGGTCTTCGTGCTGCTGATCGGGGCGGCCATCTACCTGGGGGCTTACCTGGGCACCAAACTGGGGCCGGCTATGGGATGGGTGCCCGCGAGTCGTTTTGGGGAGAACAGGTTTGTTTATTATTGGTATCCTTACCTGACCGTCCTGGTACCCGCGCTGTTTTTCACGTCTTCTTTATTTTTTGGGCTGGTGGCTATTTTCCGGAATGTAAAGGTGATCTATAGCAGCGGTCTCTTCTTATTCCTGGCTTATATCCTCGCCAATTTTTTCCTGCATACGGTCCACAATCCAAGAGTGATCTATCTCACCGATCCGTTTCTCGTCAACGGGCTAAGAATGGATACTGATGCTTTGTCGCCGGAGCAGCTGAATACTTCCGTCATACCGATGCGGGGTCTTTTTTTAGAAAACCGGATCCTCTGGGTCTCGGTAGGATTGTTGGTGTTGATCGGTACGTACGGACGGTTCAGCTTTGAGCGGTTCTTTAGCCCGGTGAAAGAGAAGCGGAAAAAGTCCGTGAGTGAGGATGCCACGTTGAGCCGAGCGGGGAGTGGGGCTGGAACCGGCGTGCAGGTACGATGGAACGAGGGCTATTTCCGTAAGACCTTGTATAGTCTTACCCGGATAGAGCTGCTGAATATCGTACGGGATAATTATTTCTGGATCATCCTGTCGTCGGGGCTTATTTTTCTTTCTTTTGTCTTCTGGCATGGGCCCAACCGCTACGATGTGCCGGACTTTCCGCGTACCGTTTTCTTTATGTTCATCTTCGGCGACAATTTCATCTTTTTCCTTTTCCTCATCATCATCTTTTATACCGGGGAAACGGTCCACAGGGAGAAGCTTACGCGGTATTCTTTTATCAACGATGCCCTGCCTCCGCCCACCTGGGTGTTGAACAGCGCCAAGCTGATCAGTCTTTGTTGCCTGGCCGTTTTGTTATCGCTGATACCGATCCTGCTGGGGTTGGGCGTTCAATTGGCAAAGGGGTATACCCAATTCAATTTATCCTTGTATTTCTCTACTTTGTTCGTCTCTACCCTACCCCGTCTGATCGAGATGGTGTTATTCTGCTATGCAGTGCATATCGTCGTGAATAACAAGTTTGCGGCGCATGGGATTGCCATTACGGTGTGGGTATTGATGTTCGTGTTATCGGATTTCAATTATTTCACGTACAATCTGCTGCTCTACTCCTATACTCCTTTTGCCATAGCGTCCGATATGGATGGGATCGGGCATATGCTGACGCCGATCCTCTGGTTCAATGTTTATTGGACGCTGGCGGGGATGGCGCTGGTGGTGCTTGGCTCGCTATTCTATACCCGGGGGATGGGCGCGGGTTTGAAAGAAAAAATGTTTTTGGCGCGGCAGCGGTTCCGGGGGGCCAGCCGGGTGGGGACCGTACTGCTGCTAGTTGCGTTTCTGGCAACGGGTGGGTATATCTATTACAATGTCAGTTATCTGAATAATTATCTCACGCAAACGGAAGAAAGGGAAAGGAAGGCGGCGGCGGAAAAGAAATTAAAACGGTATGCCGATCTGCCTTTACCCAAGGTCACCCGGATAGAGCTGTATACGGATCTGTACCCGGAAACGCAGACTGAGCGGACCAGGGCTATTATCAGCCTGATGAATAAGGGTAGTCGGCCCATCGATACGTTGTTGCTGGATGGGGATAACCTGACAGATTATACGCTGCGATATAATGGGAAGGAGCTGTCCTATACCATTCCCTTGTATTTCCCCAGGGGGAAGTTCAATGTATTCAGGCCCCGGCAGGAAGCATCGGACTACCGCCTGTATATTTTCCCTAAGACGCTTATGCCGGGAGATACGGCCCGGTTGGAAATTAATTCGCTGATCACGCATGCTGGTTTTGAAAATAATCTCTATGCCGCCAACCTGCTGCATAACGGGATCCTTTTCAAGGGCGGCATGCCGGGGATGGGGTATGACGAGGGGGAGGAGATCGGCAATAATGATATCCGGCAAAAATATGGCCTGCCCAAAAAGATCTGGCGGGATATTCCGACGGATGATCCGGTGGGTATGCGCAACCTGGAGAGTGGCAATGACGCCGACCTGGTAAGCCTGGATATAACGGTGAGTATGCCGGGGGATCAGCTGGCGGTAGGGCCAGGAAGGCTGGAGAGGGAATGGGAGTCCGGGGGGCGGCATTATTTTCATTATGTGCAGGACCGGCCGGCGGTGTATATGCCTGACGGGATCGTTGCGGCGCGGTGGGCGGTGCTGCGGGATTCGGTGCGGGTGGATGCGGCGGAGCCCGTTAAGCTGGAAATCTATTATCATCCTGACCATAAGGCGAATCTATCCCGGTTCATGGCGGCCGATAAGGATGGGATACGCTATTATTCACGGGCTTTTGGCCCCTACCCTTTTGCCGCCATGCGCCTCGTCGAATCTCCCGCCTATGGTCCGGGTATGATCTCTTTTGCCAGTACGGTTGCCTTTAACGAAAGGACGGGTTGGGTCGCGGATTTCCGGGATTCGGGACAGTTCGACTATATCTATTTTTATCTGGCGGAGCAGTTGGCCCATCAATGGTGGGGGCAGCAGGTAGCGCCCAATCACACGGTGGGATCACGGGTCCTCTCCGATGGGCTGTCGAAATATGCCGCCCTCGTGCTGATGGGGAAGAAATACGGGAAGGAGATGGAGCAGAGAGCTTTGCAGACGGTGGGTTGGGATTATAGCTGGGGCGGGCGGAGGAATTTTGGTAGCGAAAATGACCTGTTGCATGCCAACGAGGGCTATGAATGGAATGCCAAAACGGCTCTGGTCTTGTATGGGCTAAGGGGGCTGATCGGCGAGGATAGTCTGAATGCCGCCCTGCGGCAATTCCGGAATGAGTTTGCGTTTCGTTCGGGGGGGATCTATGCCGGCAGCTATGATCTGTACCGGGTGTTGCAGCAACATGTGCCGGATTCTTTCCGGTATTACCTGAGAGACAGTTGGGAAAAGGTAAGTTTTTATGACAATAAGGTGGTGGAAGTAAATGCGGTTCCGTTGGGTAAAAATGACGAGTATAGGGTGAGCCTGGTGGTGGAGGTGAAAAAAACCTACGTGGATACTGCGGGGAAGGAGCAGGTGGCTGCGGACATGAATGACTATATCGATATTGGGGTGTATGGGGCTGATCCCAGGGATAGCCGGGGCAAAGCCGATCCGAAGGGCTCTCCGGGTGGGGGCTCCCCTACCCTCTACTTACAGCGGCAACGACTGGGTGCGGGTAAACACCGGATCGAGGTGATCGTAAAAGGCAAGCCGGTGAGAGCAGGGATCGACCCGGAGGGGAAGCTGATGGACCGGATACGGGAGAATAATATGAAGGATTTGTAACCGGGCTGGTCAATAAGGGAAAAAATAATTCCTGCCGCAGGCAACTCCCGGGCCTCTGTTGCCAGTTTATTCCTGGTAAGCATTTTGATCAAAGTGCCTTTATCATCTTTTACACTCCTCTAAGCTCCTGAATTAAGAAAACGATGAAGATCCGTACCGGATCTGCTCTTTAGCAGGCTGGTAGTCTTTTGTCTGCAAAGGACCGGTTACTTCCTGCCCTTCCTTCCTGCCCTCTAGGAATTCCATTTATCATCACTTAAAATCAACGAAAATGCCACGAACCTTGCCAAAAAAACTGCCTCCGCAACTCCGGGGCGCTGCCATTCTTTTATTGTCCCTGCTGATCCTTATCGCAGGCCCCGGCTGCAGAAAAACGGAGATACCCCATGCATTCTTAAATGGTTATGAGCAAACCAACCTGGTGTCCGATGTCCCCGGATGGGCTGCCAGGGTGGATAGCACCCTGGTGAATCCCTGGGGTATCACGGAAGCGCCGTCAGGCCCTATCTGGATCTCGGACAATGGAACGGGGCTTAGCCCGATCTATGATAATACCGGGGCTACATTAAGGCCGCCGGTCACCATACCCTCCCCCGACAGTTCGGCTGGCGGAACCCCCTCGGGCATTGTATTCAATGGCACCACGGATTTCTCTTTTATGGCCGGGAAGGCCACGGTGGCGAGCCATTTTATCTTTGCTACCGAAAATGGCACTCTTGCCGCCTGGGGTGGTGGGAATGTAGCCACTATCGTAGCGGACCGGTCCAAATGGAATGCCGTCTATAAGGGGCTTGCGATGGCCAGTGACGGGGGGAGCAATTTCCTCTATGCGACCAATTTCCATGAGGGTACGATCGATGTGTTTGACAAGAATTATAACCTGGTGACGGGCAAGCCTTTTCACGATCCGGATATTCCCTGGGGGTTTGCGCCTTTCAATATCCGGAATATCGGGGGCTGGCTGTATGTAACCTATGCCAAACAGAAAATGCCGGATAAGCATGATGACCTGGCTGGCCCGGGGAATGGATTTGTCGACATTTTCAAACCGAATGGGGTCTGGGTGAAAAGATTTGCCAGCCGGGGGGCGTTGAATTCTCCCTGGGGGATTGTCCAGGCAACGGTGGGATTTTCCAAAGAGACGGAGCATGCCATCCTGGTGGGGAATTTCGGGGATGGTCATATCAATGTATTTGATGACGATGGCAGGTTCGCGGGGCCTTTGATGGATGAAGGCAAACCTATCTGGATCGATGGGCTGTGGGCGCTGGAAAACAATGTTCCGAAAACAGATTCCAGCCGGGTATATTTCACGGCGGGGCCGGTGAAGGAGACCCATGGGTTGTTCGGCTATCTGAAACGGAAATAAAACAAACCGATCGCAATAAAACAAACCAATCGTAAAATCGGGGCTGTCTCTAATGTTTGTAAAAACGGTGGGGCGGCCCTTCTATTAGAGGGGCCGCCATTTTTTTATTAAGTTCTTGTTAAAAGACAATATCAGGTAATCAATAGTTAAGATTTGGCTTGGAGGGAGAAATAAAAACGGCTAACATTGATCCTCAGCCTTTCTTATGACCAAAAACATCCTGCTTATCTGTTGCTGCACTATTATAGGGCTATGTTCATTCGCGCAAAACGGGGGTATCAAAGGGGTAATAACGGATACGGCGGCCCGGAAAAATCTCTACTATGCCATTGTCGCTTTATTGGATAAAAAGGATAGCAGCTTAGTCAACTCGACCCGAAGCGATGCCGGGGGTAATTTTTTGCTGGAGGAGATAAAGCCGGGTAACTATACCTTACTGGTTACTTTTCCCCGGATGGCCGATTACCTGCAGGAGGTAACCATTGCGGATGGGTCGAAGGCGGAAATGAGTAAGACGACTGCCGGGAAGACGGAGATGGGTAGAGCGGATGCGGGTATGACGGATGTGGGGAAAATCATGATGACTTCCCGGTTTAAATTATTGGAAGAGTTCACGGTGAGGCAGAAAGTGGCGGCTATCCGCATGAAAGGAGATACGCTCGAATATAAAGCGGATAGTTTTGCGGTGAGGCCGAATGCCAATGTGGAAGAATTATTGCGTCGTCTGCCCGGGATACAGGTGGACAGGAACGGGAATATAACGGCGCAGGGGGAGAAAGTAACGAAGGTTTTTGTCGATGGGGATGAATTTTTCAGCGATGACCCTACTTTAGCGACCCGTTACCTGGAGGCCCATAGCGTTGACAAGATCCAGGTATATGACAGAAAAAGCGACCAGGCTAATTTTACGGGGATCGATGATGGCAAACATGCCAAGACCATCAATATTCAATTAAAGGAGGATAAGAAAAAGGGATATTTTGGCAAGCTGTCGACGGGCAGCAATGGGAAGGATTTCTATAATCATGAGGCCATGGCCAATGATTTTATGGGGAAACAAAAAATATCCGTGTTTGGCATTGCCTCCAGTACGGGAGAGACCGGTCTGAGCGGCCAGGACAGGCAGCAATACTTACCCCCTGATTATGAGATGATCGATGACGGCAGCGGCAGGATGATGAATTCCAGCAATGAGGAATATGAGAGTGACCGGTATTACGGATCGGGATTACCCGACAGCCGTTATGCGGGTGGGCAGTATGTCAACAAATGGGGGGATAATAAAGAAAAGTTAAGCGCCAATTACCGTTTTAACCAGTTAAACACCCGAAACACTTCTACCAATAATAGCCTGGAGGTCCGGGACACGCTTCATTTACTGAATTCGGGCTATTCCAATACGACCACGCACAACCGGGAGCATAAGGCGATCGCTAATTACGAAATGAAGCTGGATTCCTTTTCTTCCATAAAGGTGACGGCAGATGGCAAATACCAGGAAGGGGTCAATGGGGAGAGCGGCTATTCTGAAAGCAAGAGAACAGACGGCGTGTATCTGAACCAAAGCCAGCAGTATGAGAATGGCGGCGGCAGCAACCAGCGGTTCAACAGCGACCTGTTGTGGAGGCATAAGTTCAGGGAAAAGGGCAGAACGCTATCCGTGGAGATTCAGCAACATTACAGTCACTATATTAATAACAAACAGACGGCGGCCTATCAGGTGTGGTTCGATTCGGTGACCCATCTTCCGAACCCTGACACGGTGATACAGGAGCAAAATATAATCGATCGGACCCAGGTCCTGGGGGCTAAAATAGGCTATACCCACCCATTGTCTAAAAGATTGTTCCTTCAGGCCGATTATAGCTGGATCCGTACGAATTCGGAAAGAGATCGCGCCACCCTTGACAGGTTCCATTCGCCGATCGATTCTTTAAGCAATGATTATGCTTTTAGGGTCAGCTCGCATATGGGCAATATGGTATTCAGGTTGGTCAGGAAGAAAGTGAACTTTTTTGCGGGAGGGGGGTTGGTGTTCACTAATTTCCAACAAACCGATCTCGCCAGCAAAGCGGTCTATTTGCGTCCGTATGTCAACTTCTTTCCACAGGCGGGGATAACCCTGAATCCTAAGCTTAATCAAAACATTACATTCCGGTATGACGGCAAGACCGAGCAGCCTACAATCGATCAGCTGCAGCCATTGCGGGATAACAGCAATCCGTTGTGGGTGTATGTAGGCAATCCGTCGCTGGGGCCGCAATTCCGCCATACCTTCTCCTTGAATTTTAATGATTACAAGATGGCTACGAGCAGCAACATTTACGGAAATCTCAACTGGCAGATCCTGCAGCATGCTATTTCAAGCAATTCCACGATAGATGCCTACAATAAAACCACCTATCAGAATATCAATCTCAATGGAGGCTCTGCGATAAACGGTTATCTGGGGTATAACAGGGATCTCCGGAAAATACATTTGCAAACGGGGGGCAATCTCAATGCAAACTACAACAATTCCTATTTCATACAGAATGACAGGAAATATATGAACGCCAACACGAGTGTAAGCGGGGATATCAATATTTCGTATTATAAAGACAGTCTTTTTTCAGTGGGGGTGCGGTCTGACATCCGGTATAGTTATGGTCATTCTACCGTGGGCAGTGCAGGGACCGGCACAATGTGGACGTATACGGAGAATCTATCCACGACCTGGTTCCTGCCCTGGAAGATGGAGCTGAGCAGTGATTGTAATTTCGACATTCAACCGCGCAATGCGGCTTTTCATACCGGGCAGAACATCATCAAGTGGAATGGGGGGCTCACGAAAAGGGTATTTAAAAATGAAAGAGGAGCCATTAAACTATCGGTTGTAAATATCCTAAACCAGAATACCGGATATTCCCGTTATGCAAGCGGCAATGTTATTTCAACAAATACGAATACTTATATACCTCGTTATGGGTTGTTATCGTTCACCTGGAATTTCTCTCATACCGGAAAATAAAAATCAGAGCGCATGAAGAAGATAATCCTTTTGGGTATATGTTCCTTTTTGCTGACGGTGGCAGAGGGGCAGAATTTTGTCACCCGGGCAAAGATCGAGTTTGAAAAGAAGATAGACATGCACAAAAGCTTTTACGCCAATTCCCCGGACAATATTAAGGACCTAGTACCCAAGTATCAAATATCTTATTCCGACTATGTATTTGCCGGTAATGAAGCGCTGTACAAACCGGGCCGGGAGGCTGCCGATCAGGAGTCACCGGGCTTTATTCCCGCGCCCAATAAAAATATCCTTTATACGAATTATACCACCCGTCAGAAGGTAACCTGCAAAAATTTGTTCGAAGAGGATTATCTTATCGAGGACTCCATTAAGCCTATAACCTGGAAGATCGGGCAGGAGACGCGTACGATTGCGGGCTATGAATGCCGGAAGGCTATCGGGCGTATTTATGACACGGTGTATGTCGTCGCCTTTTATGCGGAGGAGATCGTCATCAAAGGGGGGCCGGAGGGGTTCCAGGGCTTGCCGGGGATGATATTGGGGGTTGCCATTCCCCGTTATAACACGACCTGGTGGGCTACGAAAGTAGAGCTGGCGAATATTAACGAAGCCGAGATCGTGCCTCCTCATAAGGGCAAGAAGCTAAAACGGGCGGCGTTCGCGGAGGAAATGACCAAGAAATTCCAGGCATTGGGCGCTACAACCGTGAAGCCGCAAACCATCGAGCACCTATGGGGGGGATTCATGTTGTGACAATGCGGGGAGCCCGGAGCGGGCCCGGCAGGCCTGTCGGGCTGCCGGGCTGGGGGCGAGAGGCCTGCCGGGACTGGGGAGACGGGAGCGAGGACGGCAGGCCTGCCGGGGCCGGGATGCTGAAAGTTGTCAGAGGGGTTTCTTCGGGCATTTTAACGCTGCGCTTTTAAAGAAGGTATAGACCATGCCTATCGAGAAGCTATAGTAATGGTCATTTTTGGAGGGGTTGGCCACCTTGCTGAATCCGTCGAGATAGTCCGTGGCGGTGAGCCGGTAAGAAGTTTCGGCGGTAAGGGATATAGCGGGGGAAAGAGAATATCGTACGCCGATGCCGACCGGTAAAACGGGGATGCCTGCGGGCGTTCGGTGAGCCAGATCGGCGGTCAACCCGTTGGTCGTCGTGGATTCCGCTCCAAAATAAGTCGAATTATACTTGCTGGCATCCCGTCTGATATGCAAAAAGGAGTACCCGATCCCTGCGAATAAATAGGGAGAGAAGCGGGTATTGTAATGGTCGTAATTATTTCCCAGGATATCCCAGACCAGTGTTTCGGAGATCTCGTATACGGGGGTCCTGAAATTCAGGGCGCGTGCCTGTCTCCAGGCGGGGCCTCCATATTTCAGGTCGTCTCCTTTAAGGCTGGCGAAGGTCAGGCTGGTGCGGAGGGCAAAGGATGCGTTGAGGATCCTGCTGCCATAGATTGACAGTCCGGGTTTGGCCGTCTTATAAGAGCCCCAGGCTGAGGGGGCCAGGTCTCCCTGATAAATAAATGCGCCGGCATTTATTCCCAGTTCCCATTTGGGGTTCGTGTTGATTTGTCCATAGATCGTGGTGCTGTTGAAAAGAGCGGTACTGCTTAAGCAGATTATCAGGGTCAGGTGGGTGGTCGTTCTCAAGGTTCAATAGTTTAAAGTGATGAGATAAAAGAGTCTAGCCTGGAAAAATCAATAATCGGGTAGAATTTTATTTCATCACTTTAAGTCTATTGGGTTTTTCGATTTTTTTTCGTTTTTTGCTTCTTGTTTAAATGTATAATGAATTAAGAATCTATTTTGCTGTATGAATGTTAAAGCGATGGAGCAAGTGGGGTGAACTGGTCGAATCCTGAGGTGAATGAAGGACGGGGGCAATAATTAAGAAATCCTTCACAAATGGATAAGGATTAAAATACAATGAACATGAACAAATACTTTCAGGGTCGCCCTTCCGAGGCTGTGCCGGCGCCTGCTTCCCGGATACTATTCATAGATAATATCCGCTGGGTTATGATCATGCTTGTATTAAGCATGCATGCTGCTGTAACCTATAGCAGCCAGGGTGGCTGGTACTATTGTGAACCTTCAGCTATTAGCCGTACAACATTGATCCTGTTCATATTCTACCAGTCTTTTCTGCAGTCTTTTTTCATGGGGAACCTTTTTTTCCTTGCAGGATATTTTGTTCCCAGGGCCTATGATGCCAAAGGGTTTGCAAAATTTATAAAAGACCGTGCTATACGGCTTGGGTTGCCAACACTATTATATGTTTTTATTATAGGGCCTTTGACCGAATACTATGTATCCTTTTCCTGGCATCCCGACCCTGTCGACAGATCTTTTGTGCGGGAATATACGTACTATTTTACCCGTTTCCGTTTTCCCGGGGGAACAGGCCCTTTGTGGTTTTGCGCTGCGTTGCTCATCTTCTGCCTGGTATATGCGTTGTACAGGTTTTTTTCAAGTAATGCTAAAGTAAAGGCCTCAAAACCACCAACAAATAAAACGGTTTGTTTTTTTATAATACTAACCGGGCTAACTACTTTTTTGGTTCGCATACCCTGGCCAAAAGGCACATCCTTATTTAATATGCAGCTATGCTATTTCTCCCAATACATCCTGTTTTTTATTGCGGGCATACTTGCATACCGGGGAAACTGGCTTGTAAAAATCTCTAAAAAGTATGGCCTGTATTGGGGATTGGCCAGCATTGCCGGAGGAATTATTTTATGGGTATTACTTTTAATTGCCGGGGGGGCCTTTACTGGCAAGAGTGATCTTTTCCGGGGAGGTGTCCATTGGCAGAGTTTGGGTTTGTCCGTATGGGAATCGATTATTGGCGTTGGCATGTCTCTTTTCTTACTTGTACTGTTCAGGGAAAAGTTTAATTACCAAGGAAGTGTAGCAAGAAAACTTTCGGCCAATGCCTTTGCTGTATATGTTTTTCATCCGCCTGTATTAATAATAATTGCACGGCTGATGGGCAATTTGCATTTGCATCCGCTGCTTAAATTTCCTTTGCTTACTATTTTAAGCATCGGAGCAAGTTTTATTTTGTGTGAGTTATTAATCAGACGGATCCCGTTGTTAAAAAAGATTTTGTAGGAAGACTGGGAGTTCCGCCTCGCAGCTTAACGTGACGGTGGAGGCGATATTTTAGTATCTTAGCCATCTTTTCATAAACCTTTCCGGAGCTTTATCCGAAATTCACCTTTTGTTTTACCAACATACCAAGGAGTTATACAGCCCGTGCCAACAGAACCAAGACATAATGAGAAAGAATTATTTAAGGAATTCCTGTCCGGTGGAGAGGAAGCCTTTACCGATATATACGAGGGATATGCCCCTTCTTTGATCAACTATGCCGCTGCCCGCCTCACCTCCCTGGAAGAAGCCAGGGACATTATTCATGACCTCTTTGTACACCTGTGGGAAGAAAGGGATAATATAAGTATTACCCACTCGCTCCGGGGATTCTTATTTGCTGCTGTGCGCTACCGGATCATCGATCATATACGGCGCAACATAACAAGAAGGGAGTATGTTGACAGACTGCAGGCGCTGTCTGTCGAAATGGAGCTGAGCAACGAAATGGAGCTGGAAGCGAAAGACCTGAACCGGACCATTGAAAAGGCCATCAGCGAATTGCCACCCAGGGTCCGGGAGATCTATCGTCTCAGCCGCCAGCAGCACCGAACCGTCGCCGAAATAGCTGATGAATTGCAGCTTTCCCCCCAGACCGTCAAAAACCAGCTTACGACAGCGCTCAGTCTCCTGCGCTCCTTCCTGCAGAAACTGCCCCTTATCTGGTGGCTATAATTAATCTTTCATTACCAATCTGGTAAAAAATATTACTAAAACATAGTACCATCTGTTTTGTCATCCGACTTCTAATAACAACCACCTGCCTATGGATAATTCAGCTATGCAAAAATTATTGGACCGTTACCTGTCCGGCGCCTGCACCACAGAAGAACAGCTAAAAGTGGAGCAATGGCTGGAGCAGCAGCAAAATGCGGGCAACGAATGGACGGAGATGGACGCTCCTGCTAAAGCAGCCTGGATGGCCCGGCTGCACCAGGATGTTCAGCATACCATTAAAACGCGTGCCCTTGCCGGAGAAAATACGACGCTCCGGGAAACTGCGACGCCTAAAATACCGATTTATAAGCGACCCTTTCCCCGTATGGCTGCCGCAGCAGCGATCATTCTTGTAATTGGGGCCGGCGCGTGGTGGCTGAAACAGGGGTTTTCTCACGACGTGGTGAAGATAAGGGAAGCGGACCTGCAACTGAATGATGTTTTGCCGGGTGGCAATAAAGCCATTTTAACGCTGGCGAATGGCTCGACCATAACCTTGGACAGTGCTGCGAACGGAAAACTGACACAGCAGGGCAACACAACTGTTCTGAAGGCCGATAACGGCCAGCTGGCTTACAATGCGGTGAATGAACGACCAACCGAAGTTGTTTACAATACACTGGCTACCCCCCGGGGAGGACAGTACCGGCTTGTATTGCCGGATGGAAGCAAGGTATGGCTGAATGCGGCTTCTTCCATTTATTATCCCACGGCATTTATTGGGAAGGAGAGAAAAGTATCCATAACCGGCGAAGTTTATTTTGAAGTAACAGAGAATGCGGATATGCCCTTTATTGTCGAAGCAACTACCTATTCCGGTAACAAGGGTGAAGTGAAGGTATTGGGCACCCACTTTGATGTGAATGCCTATAATGATGAAGAAACCATGAACACTACTTTACTGGAAGGCAGTGTTCTGGTGAAAAAAGACAGGGCAACGGCCATGCTGAAGCCTGGCCAACAAGCGCAACTGGCAAAAGAAGGAGGTATCAAGCTGGTGAATGACGCTGACCTGGAAGAGATCGTTGCCTGGAAGAATGGAAAAATCTCCTGTCGGAATATGGATCTGGAAAACATTATGCGGCAGGTAGCCAGGTGGTATGATGTCGAAGTTGTCTATGAAGACAGGATCCCGGACCGGTATACGGTAAGCGTTTCCCGGGATGTGCCTGTCTCCCAGCTGTTGCGGTTCCTTCAAGAAAGCCAAGGCGTGCATTTCAGGATAGAGGGGAAAAAGATCACCGTATTAAAATAGTATAAAATTTTATTATAATAATATAAGATAGTGGCTGATCGGAAAAGAAAGCCGGAAGTGTAGCGAGCACTCCCGGCCGGTATTCAGGTTGGCCCAATTGGAACAATCGATCTCAGACTGCTTATTGTTTAACCTAAACGTTACAAAGTTATGTATTTAATGACTCTTTGTAAGCCCAATTTTTTGCCCGGTACGAGAAGGGACTTACTCACAACCAAAACGCTGTTGATCATGAAATTCACAGCCATCTTATTGTTTATAGCCTGCTTGCACACAAGCGCCAAAAGCTATTCCCAGCAAATTACGCTGTCTTTGAAAAATGCACCGCTTGAACAGGTCTTTAAGGAAATACAGCGGCAGTCGGGGTATAATATTGTCTACAATAACGGCACTATACGAAACACCAGCAATGTCGATATCTCGGTGAGTAACGCTACTGTTGAAGAGGTAATGCTGCTGTGCATTAAAAATCAGCCGCTTTCTTATTCCATCGTCGATAAGACCATCGTGGTAAAACCGGCAGAAAAAGCACCCGTTTCTGAAAACACGCCCCCCCCGCCGGGAGAGGTCCATGGCAGGGTCACCGATAGTAAAGGCGCTCCTTTATCCGGGGTAACTGTTGTAAACAAAAAAACGAAGAAAGGCACCAACACCGATGGACAGGGAAATTTTACTATCCGGGCATCAAAAGACGATATACTCGGTTTTTCCTCTATAGGGTATAGGAACACTGACCAAAGGGTTACCTCCCTGACCACAATCCTTTCCATTGCCATGGAGGTGCAGGCCGATGCTTTAAATGAATCGGTCGTAGTAGGGTATGGTACTACCAAAAGAAGAGATCTGACCGGCTCCGTCGTCAGCGTCAGCACGGATGAGATCAGGAATGTCCCTTTTACAAGCGTTGACCAGGCCCTGACGGGGAAAGCGGCTGGCGTACAGGTGGTACAATCCGATGGTTCGCCGGGCGGCATGGCGAGGATCCGCATACGTGGCGGGGCCTCTTTACTGGGCACCAATGATCCCTTATATGTTATTGACGGAGTACCGATGACTATACAAAAAGATTATGTAAATACCCCTGCTGAAATTATGAGCCCCGTGGAAAGCGCCGGCGCTGATGCCGCGAATAATAGTGTCTCCGGCTCCTTTGACCGGGGGTTGAATAACCTGGGGGGCTTAAATATCAATGATATAGAATCCATCGACATCCTGAAAGACGCTTCGGCCACCGCCATCTACGGTTCCAAAGGCGCCAACGGAGTAGTCATTATTACCACCAAAAAAGGAAAAACTAACCAAAAACCTTTGTTGGAAGTGAATTACTATGCCGGCACGACCACGCCGCTTAAAGAAAAAGTATTAAATGCCGATCAATTTAAATCAGTCCTTACGGAAGCCGCCACCAACCTCAAAACAGAAGATGCCAACCATGGACGTGCCTTCAACAATCAGGATGCGCTCAAAATATTAAACAATGATCCCTCCGTTTTCGGAGGCGCCAATACAGACTGGCTTGGTCTGGTCCTGCGCAATGGAGTTACGCAAAATGCCAATATCGATGTAAGAGGCGGTGGCCCGGGGTCCCGTTACTACACCTCGCTGGCGTATACCAAACAAAACGGGGTGTTGATCGGCACGGATTTTTCCCGTATATCGGGAAAGCTGAACCTCGATAATGATATCAGTTCCCGGTTAAGGGTTAATACCAACCTGGTCTATGGGTTTGTCACCTATAATATAACCAATGGCATCTATGGACAGGCCCTGAATGCCAATCCGACCATGAGCCCTTACAATCCGGATGGGACTTATGCCTATTTGGCACAAGGGCAATATGGAGGCCTCTCTCAAAACCCTCTTGCCGTAGCTTCGGGTATTAACCGGGCAAAAAACATCACTTTGTTAGGGTCCCTGGCATTGGAATACGATATCCTGAAAGAGTTAAAGTTCAGGTCGGTAGTCTCTGTCAATTATGGCAATTATAGCCAGCTCAACTATGTACCCAGTTATGTCGACGTGGCCGTTCTCACCACTTATGGCTCTGGTCCTGTCAGCTCCAACGGAGGGACCGGCTCTCAATCCTCCTCTAAATCCACGGATGCTTTTTTTGAGAATACATTGACCTGGAATAAAGACTTTAACCAAAACAGCCACCTGAACGTGGTAGCCGGTACATCCTGGGAAACATACAGGTCCAGTTATTTTTCAGCCACCGGTGCGGGTTATCCCGACGATAATTTTCTGAATAACCTCAGTGCGGCTGCTGTTCCGGTGACCGTGCAAGGCAGTGATCCTCTCCGGTCAAACGCCTTGCTGTCTTTTTACATGCGTGCCAATTATATCTTTAAAGACAGATACCTGTTCACCTTTACCGGCCGTTCTGATGCCTCTTCCAAATTTGCGCCTTCCAACCAGGTCGGATATTTTCCTTCCGGGGCTTTTGCCTGGAGAATATCAGAAGAAAAATTCCTGAAAAGCGCTGACTGGATAGATGAATTGAAACTACGGGTAAGCGCCGGGAAAACCGGTACTCAGAACATCGGCGATTATTTATACAACACCTTATATACTCCCGGCGCTTATGCAGGCTCCAATGCCCTGGTGCCTACACAGTTGGGCAATGCCAATGTAAAGTGGGAGTCGACAACGCAAAAAGATCTCGGCCTGGATTTTACGCTCTTTAAATCGAGATTGGGGGGAACCATTGGGTTATATGAAAAAGTAACCTCCGGCGCCTTATTAAATGTCGATCCGGCGCCGAGCTCTTCCTTCAACACCGTTGTATTGAATATCGCCAAAATAAGGAATCGTGGGATAGAACTTAATTTGCTTGGCGATGTGGTCAGGAATAAAAATTTTCAATGGCACGCCAACCTCAATATCTCCACGAATGTATCCAAAGTTTTGAATGTAAGTGGCGGACCTTTTTCCGATCCTAACAACAGGGATGCCCTGAATCTGGGCAATAGTATCGTAGAGGAAGGACAGCCATTGGGCTTACTATATGGTCTCGAAGCCGGCGGGGTCATCAAGTCTCAGAAACAGCTGGATGCTTACAAAACAGCTTTTCCTTTTAATAAATATCTCCAGCCCTTTTTAAATATCGGGGATGAAATGTATGTCCCTGATTCCGCTAAGGTGATAAAGGTTGGCGTTATTGGGAAATCATACCCCAAATTCTATGGAGGTTTTACCAATATCTTCACCTATAAAAATTTCAGCCTCACCACCCTGCTTACTTTTTCTTATGGCAATCAATTGCTTTACTTGAACGATGTGAACAGCCTGGGCATCAGCGGTTTTAACAATGTAAGCACAAGAACATTGGATCATTACAGCGCCGGCAATCCCAATTCTAACAGGCCCAGATTATTGTATGCTTATGGCGGGTTCCGGGAGAGCAACGCAAGTGTATTTGATGCCTCTTACATCAAGCTTAAATCCGTTACACTCTCCTACGATCTGTCAAAGTCAGTAGCAGACCGGATAAAATTCCGCAGCGCATCCGTATACATTACCGCGACCAACCTCTTCAAGATTACAAGTTATCCCGGCCTGGACCCTGAAGTAAGCGATGACCCGTTCAGCGTGATCGGAGGTGGAGTAGATGTCAGCAGCTATCCTACAGTAAAAGGCTTTATAGCCGGTATCCGTTTTGGATTTTAAATGTTAAAAATCGCGACAATGAAAAGAATAAGTATATATATATCCCTTATGTTTTTTGCCGGCACGCAATTTTCCTGCAAAAAAGATCTGAATACCTTGCCGGGTAATGCAATAGTCGGGAGTGACGTAATTGTGGATTCGAAAAGCGCCCAGATTGCTTTGAATGGCGTGTATTTCCAGCTTGCTGCTGTCGCCACTTACGGGAATATCCCGTCTACGTATTTTGAAGAACGTCATGAAAATGCGGGCGGCTTCATGAGCGGCTACCTTGCCCCCGGTTTTGACGATGGGCTGGCAACGAACACGCCCCAATATAATGGCGCTAATTTTGTCCTCCCGATGTGGACTAATTTTTACCAGGTGGTGAATGCTGCCAACGGCGTAATAGCGGGTATAACCGCTTTGCCGGCCGGCAAAATACCGGATTCAGCTAAGAGCCGGATATTGGGGGAAGCCCACTTTTTACGCGCTTATGGCCATTATAACCTGCTGATGTACTATTCGCAGTTCTTCGATACTACCAGCGCGTATGGAGTGATGCTCCGAAAGGAGTTTGTGACCACGACTAATATTGTACAGGCCAGGAACACCGTGAAGGAAAGTTATGATTATATCCTGGCAGATATCGATACCGCCATTACGAATGCGGCAACTGTCACTTCTTCATATAATGCCGGTACATGGGCCGCCAAGGCATTAAAGGCAAGGCTGCTGATCAACCGGGCGGGCCCGGGGGATTATGCACAGGTGATCGCCCTGACACAGGACGTGATCAGTAATGGAGGTTACGCCCTGGAAGATAACCTGAAGGATATTTTCTTTCAGAAAGGGCTGGCCAGCAAAGAAGTGATCCTGGGTATTTATCCGGAGCCCAACCAGATAATAAAACATGATGACTATCTGAATTACCCGGAATGGAACGCCAGCCAGGAACTGATCGACCTGTTGCAATCGGACCCGCGCAGCACATGGGTGGCGGGAATGGCATATAATCAGTACTACGGCGATAGCACCCTTTGCATAACCAAATACCAGTCTGACCAGTATGGGGAAGTATCCTATATTTTCCGGCTGACGGAAATGTATTTGTTACAGGCGGAGGCCATCACCCGTTCAGGAGGCAGTCTGGCAGATGCGAAGACCCTCTTGAAAGCGGTCATGAGCAAGGCCGGGGTGACTGATTTTACCGCTGTCGACAATGCTGCGACTGCAGACGATCTGCTCATTGAGATCAATAAAGAAGTTGTTAAGAACCTGGTCTGCGAGGATGGGGCGGAATGGTTCAGCCTGTTGCGTTTTACTTTTGACCAGGTGAAAGCGATGAGGCCAACTATCACGGACAAGATCCAGTATATTATACCTATCCCACAGACGGAATTGGATAGAAACGGAAGTATAAAGCAAAATCCGGGTTATCCGGCGCAATAATAACCCTGTTATCGGGGCAATGAAAAAGAGCATCATTTAAAAAAATACTACTATGGCAAGCAATTCTTTTGGTAAGCGTACGGAAACAATACCTTGCAGAATGTGGAAAGGGCATTGTTTGCGGATGGGTATTTTCGCATCGGCCCTCCTCCTGCTGGCGTCGTCTGCCGTTTATGCCCAAACCCGCGACCGACAAAAGACCCTTGATTCTTTAAAGGAGGTGATAGAAAGCCGAAAAGACAGCCTGCCGGCTTTGCGGCAGTATATAAGCGTGCTCGGTCTTTCAAATGATACGGTTACCACACAGTTCGACGAATGGATGAAAAAGTTTCCAAAGTCCGCCAGTATTCCTTATGCGCTGGGGGAAGCATATTATAAGACCAGGGATCGCAAGTCCGTCAATTATTTGATAAAGGCGTACAGGGCGGGAGATACGGCGCGACGGGTGTTCCAGATGCTGCGCATTGCTGCAGATGAACGCTGGCTGGTGGATGTACCACGTACGGCCAACACCATTGACTCATTAAGGAAAGTTGTTGAGAACAACCCGGATAGCTTGCTACCGCTACAGCAATATATTTTTGTTTTAGGGACCCCGAATGATACGGTAACTATGCAAATAGATGCCTGGATGGGGCAATTTCCGAAATCCGCGGCTATCCCTTTTGCAATGGGTGAAAATTATTATAATGCAGAAAGCCCTAAGGCCAAACCGTATCTCCTGAAAGTGGTGGAATTGCAGCCCGGGAATGCCAAAGTCTATGAAATGCTTTCCATTGATGCGGAACGTTGGGGCAATAAGGATGAGTCCCGGGAATATATGGGCAAAGCCGCCGCAGCGGACCCCGGGGAGGCGTCTTACGCATTTTATTACGCGGATGCCTTTGAAGAAGTGGATCCCGCCCTGTGGCGTAAAAAGATATGGGACCTTGCCAAAAAATTCCCGGACAATGAAAGAGGGGCCCAGGGGCTGTTCTGGCTGGGCAACATGTCCCGGGATAAAAAGGAAAAAATGGAAGTTTGGGAGCAGCTCCGGAAATTGTATCCTCCCGCTAAATTCGATTGGTCGGAAAGTGGCACGAATGACCTGTTCGATCTATACCTGGAAGAGGGGCTCACGGATAAAGCCATCGAGCTGGCCGGGGCAATGGGGAATAAAGGCGGATTCCCCGAAAAGCTGGAATTGGCGAAGAATATTGCCGTTGCCCGGGAATTGATAAAAGAGAAAAAGTACAAGGAGGCGCAGGAAAAATTGGCGCATGTAAAATCACCCCGTTATGCCGCAGCAAGCAGCGTTAACATGATCGCGCTCTTAAAAGCTGAAGTGACGGATGCTGCGGGGGCGACCCAGGGGGCCTATGACAGCTTGCTTCTTATACAGGCAAAAACACCCGATGACGATATCCGGGAAGCCATTGCAAAGTATGGAGCAAAACTGGGAAAGAGCGCTGAACAGTCGGAAAAAGATATCCGGATTATACGGGATAAATTTACGAAGCCCGCGCCGCCCTTTGAACTGGGACTATACACTTCGAACGGCAAGGCGAAACTGGAAGACTACAGGGGAAAAGTGATCCTGCTTACTTTCTGGTTCCCCGGTTGCGGCCCCTGCAGGGGTGAGATGCCGCATTTTCAGAATGTAGTAAAGAAATTTGATAAAAAAGAGCTGGCTTATCTCGGCATTAACGTCGAGCCGGAGCAGGACGAGTATGTGCTGCCCTTTATGAAGGGGACAAAATATAGTTTTACGCCCTTGCGTGGAACAGGGAAATGGGCGGAACAGGTCTATCATGTGCGTGGAGAACCCACCAATTTCCTGATTGACAAAGAAGGGAAAATAGTGTATTCCGATTTTATGATCCATGGCGAGAATGAACACATGCTGGAGCTGATGATCAAGTCTTTGCTCACAAAAAAAGGATAAAGTTGCCGATGCCGCAGATGGCTATTTACGGTGCACAGTAAAATAGTCTAAAACCCGGGGTGTTTACATTCCCATTAAAAATACAAGATCATGAAAAAAATATTCATCCTGTTAACGCTGCTTGCCAACCTGGCCGGCTTTGCGCAGTCCCCCAACCTGACCATTCATGCCACGATAAAAGACCTTAAGGCCGGCTCTGTGGTCTATTGGAGATCGATTTCAGGGACGGAAAAAGATTCCGTAAAGTCGGCAGAGGGCGGCTTCGATATCCGTACTACCATTCCGGAGGGAGAAGGCAATATGTATTTTATCCAGATCGGGACAGCTTATACAGAGCAATCCACGATGGTGCTTTACCTGGAAAAAGGAAAAGTGGAGATCCGGGGAGAGGGCCCGATGTTCGAAAAGGCGAAGCTCTCCGGCAGCGCCTTTACACAGGAATTCAATGCCTACAATGATTTCATGGATAAGGATTCCCTGGTGGCCAGCGCAAAAGAGCTGAACAAAAAGTATAGAGAGCTATATATGAATAAGGATAGCATCGGCATGGCGAAATTGCGGCCGCAAATGGAAAAGGCCGATTCCGTCCGCATAGTCTTATCGAAGCAATGGGTGCAGCAGCATCCCTCAACGCCGGTCAGCGCCTATGTGCTTTGTTACAGGTTGCGGGGCAGCATGAGCTTTGACGAACTGGAAATCGCTCTGGGTAAATTGTCCCCTGCGGCAAAGGACAACCAGCCTGCTAAGGACATAGCCCATAGAATTGCGGTGAACAAGCTGACCGGAATTGGTCAGACAGCCCTGGATTTCACCCAGGAAGACACGGCCGGCCGGCCCGTCTCGCTGAAGGATTTCAGGGGTAAATACGTATTGGTCGATTTCTGGGCCAGCTGGTGCCATCCCTGCCGGATGGAGAATCCCAATGTAGTGAAAGCCTTTGCGGATTACAAGGATAAAAATTTCACTGTCCTGAGCATTTCCCTGGATAGGCCCGGTCAAAAAGAGGCCTGGTTGAAAGCTATACACGAGGACCACCTGGATTGGACGCATGTAAGCGATCTGAAATTCTGGAACAACGCCGTGGCAAAATTATACGATATTCAATCCGTACCGAGCAACCTGCTGATCGGCCCGGATGGAAAGATCCTTGCAAAAGACCTACATGGGGAAGAACTGGAGAAAAAACTGACGGAGATCCTGCACGGATGAGGAGGACGGCATTCAATTCACTAAGAACACAAGCATAGAAAGTAAAAATAAAAACCAGTATTATGGTAGGCAAATTTTTTAATAAGGCCATGAAAGTCATGCTCTCCGGTAAACGACGCGGATATTTTTTCCGGATGGGCGCTTATGCATCCCTCATCCTTATCCTGCTAATACCATCTGCCGGTCATGCACAAATCGGTAATCGGCAATACACCCTACTCCCTGAAGGAGGTAATAAATACTCAAAAAGACAGCCTGCCGGCACTGCGGCGGTATATAGACCTTCTGGGTCTTTCGAACGACACGGTTACTACCCAGTTCAATGTCTGGATGAAACAATTTCCGGGATCTGCCGCCATTCCTTTTGCAATAGGACAAAGCTATTATAATGATGAAAGCCCCAGGGCCACACCCTACCTCTTGCGGGTAGTGGAATTGCAGCCCGGGAATACGACGCATCAGGATATGGCATGAGTAGCTTGTATGATCTGTATCTGCACGAAGGGCTAACGGATCAGGCGATAGACCTGGCCTTCCTCGGCATTAACGTCTCTCCCGAGCAGGACGATTATGTGCTGCCCTTTATGAAAGGGACAAAATTCAGCTTTACTCCCCTGCGCGGCAATGGAAGATGGGCGGGAGAGGTCTACCATGTACGGGGAGAGCCCACTAACTTCCTGATCGACCAGGAAGGCAAAATAGTCTATTCCAATTTTATGATCGACGGTAATAATGAACAAATGCTGGAGATGATGATCAACTCCATGCTTGCAAAAAAGGGTAAGGAATCGTATAGATGGATAGAGACCTCTCTGAAAAGTAAAGAAGTTTTACAGACGGCCAGGGAGATTATTATTATCCAGGACAGAGAAGGAGATATATATGAGCAATTCGCGATTGTTCCCGACCCTAAGGCGCATTTGTTAATCAGAGCCAAAACAAACCGGGTACTTCAGGGGGAACAGAAACTTTTTGACTATCTCGCCAGCCAGCCCTTACAAGGTTCTTATCAGGTTAAAGTGGAGGGAGATAAAAGAAGAAACACAAGTGCTGAAAATTTTAACAGTAAAAACGAAGCAAATGAACGCTCAAAAAAGCAAGAGGTTACTGTTTTTTTGTAGAAACGCGGAAGAAACCGTTGGTGACTTCGATCTTTTTACTGGGGTTGTCATGCAAAACCGCCGTGAAGTAAAACGTTCCTTCGAGCCAATCGCTTGATACTTTGGTAATCTCCATTTGACCGGTATGCACAGTATAGAGGTCGAAAGGGCCGGGCGGGGCGAAGATCGGGCCATGGTCATTATTGTTGAAGTTAACCTTTTCGCCGGGTTTATATTTATATTGGTTCCCGTAAGGGAGTTCGATCGTGCTTTCTGCGTAACACGCGTGTATGCTCCCACTCATGGAGACCGGATACATCGCCTGGGCCTTCCAGGGTTTGCTGTCGATGGTCGCCGTCATAGTATAGCCGCCCTCCGTGGTAGGGACCATTCCCCTGGCCACCATCTCGTCGAGGGCCTTGTAGACTTTCTTTTGATCCTCTATGGCGCTGGATTGGCCGTTGCAAGCGGCGAGGGTAAGGCTTGCAAATACGACGGTGATCAGTGTTTTCATATTTTTTTTGTTTGTTTTGCGATCGATTTTCGTGTGGTAACCTTTGTGGACGTGAGGCGGTTTTTTGTTACCGGCGGATTGGCTTTTTGACGGACCATTTTTGCCAGGGTCAGGATATTTTTGTTGGCGGTGGCCAGGGCTTTTTCCAATCTTTCCACCTTTTTGCTCAGCTCCTGGGTAGCGGAGATGTTGAGCGTGGTGAGGCCTTCGTAGTCTACGGTGCGGAAATCGGGAACCTGTTCGCCATAAACAAAGATCTTGTCATTTTTGATCTCCTTTGCGTCGATGATCACCTCGGTGGGAGAAGGGATGGACAGGATGCTAAAAGATTGCAGGCTGCCGGAGTTGCTGAGCAGGGCCCCCAGCCTGGTTGCCGTGTCACCGAGATGATGGTCGTGTAGGAAATGCAGCCGGTAGCCACCTTCCACTTTTGTTATGCCATCGGTAGCTTGGTAGACATTGGGTATAAAATCCACATGTTTGGAAACCACTTGCGGGTACACCATTTCCACCTGTTGCGCGATCACTTTTTTTGTTGGCCGCGAACCATATTTGATTTTATCTTTCATGGTGTAATCAGTGACCTGGATCGCCTTTAAGATCTCCAAGTCCTTTTTGGGGTCACTGTTCCCTTGTATGTTTTTTATCCGGGCGTCCGAAAAGGCGTCGAATTCGGCGCCCATAATATTAGCAGAAGCATATATGGAGATGGGGGGTGCATCGTGAAAGACACCAGTATTGGCTGAAGATGTTCCAGGGCCAAATCCCAAACCAAAATAAGCATACCCGTCGCCTGTGGTGTAGTCGAGGGTAACCGATCCCTCCACGTCAAGTGTCGCGCGCGGAGTAGCAGTATTAATGCCCAGCTTTCCTCCGGTCCCGGCTTGCGGCAACAAAGCGAAGTCCGTGTTGCTCGCTATCTGGAAAACGCTGGGATATTGATTAAAGGCCGTTGCCTGAGCGCCATTGCCCATGGCCAGGTTATTGCCCACGAAGCCGGAGTTTCCGACGCTGCCGACCTGCAACTCATTTAAGACGGGGACCGGCGAATTAATGCCGACATGGCCCGCGCCACCCTGGGAGATTAATGTTATATCCGTTGAGCTTTGCAACTGCATAACGGCATTTGATTGGGCCAGGGCCGACGCATATGCGCCATTTCCAAAGGCGATGTCGTTTCCGGCAATACCGGTTGAACCCAAGTCGCCAACTTGCAGCTTGTTAACCGGGCTGGTTGTATTGATTCCCAAATTGTTGTTGCCCGGGAGCAGGGAAAGGCCGTCATTAGGCGCGGTGCTGATATACGTGTTAACATCGCCGACGATCTGCCGTAACTTGATTCCTAAAAACGTAGTAGAATTGCCGATGGCAAAATCCCCGCCCGAAAAAGTCGAACCTTTGAAATCACCGATCTGAAGTCTGTTCTGGGGTTGATTTGTGCCAACACCAATCATTCCCGTTCCGCCTTTTGACATCAGGCTCATATTTGTACTGCTGGCGAGTTGCGTGTAGGTATCTGTTTGGCCAATGGCAAAGGCGGCGTTGCCATTGCCGAGTGCAAACTGGTTGCCATTGAAGCCGGCGGACCCCATGTCGCCGATCTGAAGCTGGTTTTTGATGGGGCCGGGGGCGTTGATGCCGACATTGCCGGTATTGCTGTTCGAGATATCGTTACCGTTAAGCGACCAGTTATTGCCGGTCCCGGTGCCGCCCCCGCTGCTGCCTTTGACGGCGCTCCAACTGGCGCCATCGTAGCAATAAAAGCCGGGGGTGTTATCGGTCTGATAGATCAGCAGGCCGATGGCGGGCACCGCGATGGCATTGCGCTGGGCCATCGTCATGCGCGGTACGAGGAGACCTTTCTTTCCGCTTTTGAGATCCAGGATCGCGCTCGGGTCCGGCAGGCTGCTGTCGGCATTGATGGCGACACTCTGTGCCCGCGAAAGCGATGGGATAACCAGGGCAGCCGACGCCAGGAACAAAAAGAGTAGTGTTTTTTTCATGCGTTATCGTGTTACTTGATGAATGTTCCGATGAATTTGTTGGCTTCCGACCGGAGCGAGAGCCGGTACACCCCTCTTGCCAGAGGGCTCACGCTCAACCATTGCGACACATACGGCAGGGTTCCGCTCATCACCAGCCCGCCCTTGCTGTCGAAGACCTGCATCTGCATTTTGTCGATGGCCATATTACCCGCCTGGATATAGACCCGGCCACCGACGGCGATGGTAGGATAGACACCGTGAATGAACGCTGACGCGGTGACGGCTTTAAGGGTAATGATATTGGAGTAGGCCGATTGTCCGCCGGCGCCGACCTGGTTGATGCGGTAGGACACATCGTCCGGGCCCGTCTTTACGGTCGAATCCCTGTACGTGTAGAAGGTGGGCGCGGTGGAGGTTCCTCCCGGTGCCGAGGTCGGCACCGAACCGATGGGCGTAAAGCTGGTTTCGCTGCTGTATTTCCGTTCCACGTTGAAATGATCGTTGTCGTATTCCGACGTAACGGTCCAGCCCAGCTGGGCGTCATCATTTATCCAGCTGCCGACCAGCGCAACGGTGCCCGGTGTGGGGGTGAGTGGCGGCGGCGCGGTGCTATCGGGCGGGGGTGTCGTGCTTGCCGTGGTATCGTAGGGGTAGAGCGTGAACCGGCCAGGCTGGGAGAGTCCGTGCTTTTCCACATAGTTGAGGGTCGTGTTGCGTGAGGTAAAGCCAATGGGAGAAAAAGTCACATCCTGGGCTTCCCAAAGGCTAAGACTATCTTCCGGCAGCCCGTTGAGCTCGGCGTCGAAATAGTTGAATCGAAGGGTGGTGTTACTGTCCACGTTGGCTGCGGGGCTTAGATCGTAGTACCTGGCAACGCCATAGCCGGTAAAGTTGACGTACATCGGCACATGCCCCCGGGTGATGGTGACATTGCCGAGGCCGGTCGGTGAGGTGAGCTGGAGGCCGAGGTTTCCGGGATTGGCGTTGACCGGACCGTTCAGCGGGACGAAGATTTGGACGCCGCCCGCCAGGGAGCCATAGATCCGGCTGGTTTCGCTTTCATTGGTGAGGAGGGCGGTTTCGTCCAGCGCGATATATTGACTGTTCAGATCGAGCAGGCCGGTTTGGAAGTTGATCCGCTTTGCGACGAACAGTTCCGTGGTTAGAAAAAGCTTTGCCGGGCTGGTCTTGGCGAGACTGATAGCGTACACGTAAGGCTGGCTGTTTCCTCCGATGACGGAATTTGTCGTACCGGTAAAGCGGAAGGTGTTATTGAGCAGCCAGGAGGCAGAGGCATCATATTGCAGATCCATATTGTCCAGCACCACAGCGGTTTCAGGGGTACTGAGCCAGGTTGTGCCGGACACGATATGTAGTGCGCCGGTATTGATTTGCGCGGTACACCTGGCTCCCGCACCCAGCAGATTCAGACTTAGCAGCAAAATGGTGTGCCAGAAAGGGATGTTTAGCAGTAGCCTCATGGTACTTGTTTTTTTAATATACTACCAGGCGATTAACCCAACAAACCTACACAAGCCTGCTTTCCTGGCGCAAATCCAATCGCTGAACCCCAATTTCTAATCGCCGAATGATAAATTTCATACCCGTTTAATGGCTTAAATATTCCAAAATTGGCTTCCTTGTGCTATATTGTAGGAAGAATTAGACGCGAAAGAATATGCCGGCCGCAGATAAAAAGACATATACGTGTATTATTGTCGATGACAAGGAAATAGACAGGCTTGCCGTACAAGCGTTTTTAGAAAAATATACTTTTATGGAGCTTGCCGGCAGTTTCGCATCGGCCCGGGAGGCGCTCGAACATATCCGTGGCGCCGGTGCGCCGGATACTGTCTTCCTGGACGTCGACATGCCCGGCAAAAGCGGTCTCGGTCTGCGTAACGAACTGAGGACCATACCGGCTTGCATTTTTATCACCGCCCATCCGCAGTTCGCGCTCGAAGGTTTCGAACTGGCCGCACTTGACTATCTCATAAAACCACTGAAAGGAGACCGTTTCGAAAAAGCCATGCGACGGCTGCAGGAATACCTCGATCTGCATTACAAAGCCGATTTGCTCGACTTTACCCTGGGTGAAAACACGATCTTTATCAAGGACGGGTACAAACAGGTGAAGCTGCAGATCCAGGAGATCGTCTATTTGGAGGCATTGAAGGACTATACGGGCATCATCACAAAGCACAAAAAGTACTGTGTGCTATCGCCGCTGGGCAGCCTCATCAAAGAAAAGGCCTTTCAAAGTTTCGTTCGCATTCACCGGAGCTATGCGATCCACCGGCATGCCGTTAGCGAGATCTCTGCCCGCGGCATCCGGGTCAACGATATCCTGCTTCCCATAGGTGCAAGCTATAAGGGTTCGGTTGACAAGTTTTTTAGCGTCTAAGAAAAAACCCTTCCCGGATATGAAGAATAACCTGGTTGCCGTTACTGCCTGTTTTTGGCTGATCACATTGTCGTTTACAGGCTTTTCACAAAAAAAAGGAGCCGAGCTCATCGATTCGCTGCAAAAAGAAGCGTCGCGACCGGGCGAGGATACAAACAAAGTACTGACGCTGGCGCGGCTGGCCGGCGCCTGGTCCCTGATCGATTTGAACAAGGCCTTTCCACCGGCGAACGAAGCTCTCCGGCTGTCACAAAAGCTCCACTGGTTAAGAGGCATCGCGAATATGGAAAACAATCTCGGGATGTACATGAGCGACACAGGCAATACCGTTGACTCCCGGAAACATTTTGAAATAAGCTATAAACTCAACGTCCAGCGGGACAGTAAGATCAATGTCGTCAACAATCTCCTGAATATCGGCCGCACCTATTCCTATGAATCCGATTTCCCAAAAGCCGTCGACTACTTCTTTAAAGCGCTGACCATTGCCGAGGCCATTAAAAGCGAGCAGAAGATGGCGTTGGTGGGAAACAACCTGGCCAGCAATTTTTTCAAACAGCACAATTTTAAAAAGACATTAGAATATGGGTTGTATACGGTCGATCACGCCGCAAAGGGAGACGATCCCAGTTCGATGGTAAAGGGCCTGGGTTTTACGGGCGATGCACAGGCGGGGATCGGGGATACGCTGGCCGCAATCCGGTCGCTCGATAGTGCTATCGCGGTCGCCAGACGCGCCGATCTCCGGCTTGATCTGTCCGAAGCGCTTGGCGACCGGGCCCTGCTCGAATCCAACCTCGAAAAAAAGATCCGCCTGCTGGAAGAAGATGACCAGTTGATGGAAAAAGTCAATCCCAACTCGGCCGCGCATGTCTCTCTCAAGGCCAGCCTTGGTTCCGACTATCTCCAGTTGGCCAAACAGACGGCCGGTCCGTCCGAAAAAGCCCGGCTTTTAAAAAACGCCGACAAATACCTGACGAGTGCAAAGGCCATGGCCGAGAGCCGGAAAAACCCCGCGCGCCTGGCCGAAGTGCTCCAAATGATGGCAGCCCTGGAAGAATACCAGGGCCGATACCAGGCCGCACTGGCTGATCACAAGCGGATGGAAGCCATCAACGATTCCCTCTTCTCCCAGGACAACAAAAACCAGATCGCCGGGCTGGAAGCCAAACACACCGTCGCGCTCAAGGACGCCGAGCTAACGCTCAGCCAGGTACGACTATCCGATCAACGCAAGACGACCCTTAACCTCATTACAGGCTTGGTGTGCCTAGCCATTTTTTTTGGGCTGTTGTACTGGCAAAGTCGCAGCCGCAAAAAGGCCAATGCGGCTTTGCAGCAAACCAATCGTGAACTCGAAGCGGCCAATCGCGAACTGGAAGAAGCTAATCACGTCAAAGCCCGTTTTTTCGGTATCCTCAGCCACGATCTGCGCGGCCCGGTCTCCCACCTTTTGCACTTCCTCGAAATTCAAAAGGAAGCGCCCCATCTGCTCGCCGGCGCCCAACAGGAATCTCAGCGCCGACAGATCACCGACTCGGCGGAAAACCTCCTGAATACCATGGAAGGGATGCTCCTGTGGAGCAAACAACAGATGCAAAGCTTCCGGCCGATCCCGAAAAGTACCCCTGTCGACGAGCTTTTTGATTACCTGCAAAAATTCTTTACCGAACCGGGACCTGTCAGTCTTATGTTCCAGGCTGCCGGCGACCTTACCGTATTCACTGACGAGAACTACCTGCGCGTCATTATGCAAAACCTCACGTCCAACGCTATCAAGGCGGTAAAAGACCGGCCCGATGCGACCATTGAGTGGAATGCTAAAAACGAAGGGAACAACACTGTTTTATCGATAGCCGACAACGGCCCTGGTTTAAGCTCCGAACACAGAGAAGCCCTATATGAAGAGTCGGCTGCTGAAAACGCCCGCGACGGCTTCGGCCTGCACATCATCCGCGACCTTGCGAAAGCGATCCATTGCCGGCTGGATGTAAGATCCGAGCCGGGAAAAGGAACTATATTCTCCCTGATCCTACCAGCGGCTGTGTAGAGCCGATAATCTATTTATAAGCGGCGAGAATGATCCCCAGGCGGGCGGTCTGTGCAGAAAAGCGAGCTGTCTGCCTTTGTTGAGGCGGCTCTTTGTCCGGCGGGACGTTTTTTCCAGGGCGGACAATCTTGCCGACAGCAGGTCGATCTCTTTCTGCTGGTTGTTGATGGTGGCTGCCTGGGCACTGACGAGCCGGCCGATCTCCTGTGTGGCGGAAATGTTAAGGGTGGCAAGACCTTCATAATCCACCGTCCGGAAATCATTCACTTCTTCGCCGTATACAAACACTTTGTCTGCCGCAATGTACTTTGCGGCGATCTCTACGTCGTCTGGCGAAGGGATGGAGAGGATCTCAAAATCCTGAAAGCTGCTTTTTTCGGATAACAGCACCTGCAGTCTTTTGGCGCTGTCGCTCAAATGATGGTCTTTATTGAAATGGAAAAGATAACCCCCGGCGGTTTTGGTCAGGCCATCGGTAAGATGATACACATTTGGAATAAAATCCCTGTGTTTAGATACAGCCTGCGGATAGACCTTTTCCACTTCCTGGGCAATTACTTTTTTAAACTGCCGGCTGCCATATTTAATAGTGTCCTTAAAAGTATAGTCGGTCACTTTTATCGAATTGATCGCTCTCAGATCATCTGCGGCATTGCTTACACCGATGATGTTCTTGATGCGGGCGTCTGAAAAAGCATCGAACTGTTTAGCCATCACATTGCCGGCGCCATAAATGGACACCTGCGCTTCCGCGCTGTACGTTACATTGTAGTCATTTATCGGAACAAAATCAATGGAGGTTATTCCATAGTATGCATATGCCTGGGTAATAGGCAACGTTCCCGCAACCTCCAGCGGAAAGCGGGGAGCGCTGGTATTGATCCCTACTTTCCCCTGGCTGCTGCCGTATTGCGGCAGGAATACAAAATCCGTGGTACTGGCGATCTGCATACTCGCTGGCATTTGACCTATGCCCGTTACCTGGCCGTTATTGCCGAAGGCAATATCATTGCCGTTAAAACCAGCCGGACCCATATCGCCGATCTGGAGTTTATTCAGAATATCATCATTGGTATTAATGCCTACATAACCGGGATTGTTATTAAAAATATTCATGTCCTTTTTGCTCCAGTAGTTGGCGCCTCCGCTGCCCGGGCCCGAAGACAGCTCCACCCAATCGCTGCCGTTATGAAACCAGAAACTGCTGCTGGTGGTATCATAAAGCATCAATCCCTTTGCCGGGTTGGTAATGGCCAGTCGGGAAGTAGTGGAAGTGCGGGGTATCAGCACACCCTTATCCGGCGCGCTCACGTCGAGCATGGCGCTGGGATGTGGCAAGGCCCCGGTAGCGTTGATGCCGACGTTTTGTGAAAGGGCATTTTTCAGCAGGCCCGATGAAAGGAGAAAAAGCAATAGATATTTTTTCATGTCTGGTAGTTTATAATTTGATGAACCGGAGTATTTTTAGCCGGCTGTCATAGCTGATATTGAGCTGGTACACGCCGGGGGCAAGGCTGGAAATATCCAGTTGCTGAATAATCGCAGTAAGGCGGAAGGTTCTTAGTCTTTTTCCCTGGCTATCGTAAAGACCGGCCATGGGGTAGCTGTTGATAATTTCGGCGTTGCTTTGAATGCCGATGTAGCTCAAAGCGGGACTGGGGTAAAGAACGATTCCGTTTGTTTCGTCAATCTTTACGTTTGCGATGGCAGACCAGGTAAAATGCTGATCAAGATCAATGTTTTTCAGCCGGTAAAAGGAAACGCCCGGATAAGGTTGCTTGTCCGTGAAAGAATAATTTTTTTGGACACTGCTGTTCCCTGCCGCTGCCACCTGCCCAACGTATTCAAATTGCTGTCCGTCTTTGCTACGCCATATTTCAAAGCGATCGCTGTTTTGTTCAATTGCTGTTTCCCAGGTTGCGAGTACTTGCCCGCCTGTTTCCCTGGCGGCAAAATGGATCAATGTCACCGGCAGGGCTGTGCCCACGTCTGCCAGCGTCCACCAATCGTGCAGCTGATTGCCGGCGATAACGGGAACTGTAACCGTATTATCGGCTGTATCGACGATGGAGGCTGGGATATAGTCGTTCCAGCTTTGGGGCGGATCGTTCCAACGGTAGGTCTTCAAATTGGCTTTCGAGATCGTGTTGGGCGGAGCAATTTCGGCATCCGGAAAAGTAAACAGCAAATTGGTCAGAGAAGGATTGACCGTATATCCCCGGGGTTTTAGCTGCCAGAAACGGTCGATCGTGATTGTGGAATTGTCTCCGCCGGTAATAGTCATATTGGTGACGCCGGGCGGCAGGTCGTCGCTGTTCCCTGCACCGGGCGTCGGAAAAGTGCTTAAGACCATTGTGCCGGCCGAACCCATCCCGGAAGCTGCGGTGAACTGTACCGGCCAATAACCCGTCGCATTGCCAAACGGTACGGTGTACGTTTTGCCATCTCCCGCGCCGATGGCCCATACCACCTGATTGCCCGCCCCCTCGCTTTGAATATATCCCGTGCCCAGCCGACGGATTGCCGTAGAGGCCGGGTTGCCGACTACCAGGGAGGCGTTGTTGGTAAGCGTGACCGCGGCTCCGTTGATGACAAGGCTCGCCTGGGCGCTGGCGGCCGAACGAGACGTCGCGAAGAGTGCGATCAGCAGGATCACACGAACGGGGGCCTGGCAGAAAGGTATTTTTGAGGGCATGTTAGCTTTATCTCAGGCAAACCTATAGCCGCTGCCAGACAAAGACAAGAAATATCGCCCAATGACATTTATTAATAGCTGAATGATAACATATACGTGTATAAGAGCATGCGAGATCATAGGGTAACGCATGAAAAAACCCGCACTTCAGATGTGAAGTGCGGGTTTTTATTCCTTTTTGACTTTGGTATCGTCGACATCACAGAATTCGAACCCTTATTTAAAGAGGCTGATCCTGGTCTACTTCAGTTCGCCCAGGGCTTTTTTATAGTTAGCCTCGTTGACCTTGTATTCCACTTTGGCGTCGATGATGTCGCTATATGCCTGCTGCCATAAAGTTTGAGCCTCCAGCACATCTTTTCCTATAATAGTGCCTGCCTTCAGACGGTCGTTGCTTAGTCTGAGATTTTCTTCTGCCTGTTCTAAAGATGCGCCGGAGAGCTCAATACGTTTAGCACTTTGGTTCAATTCCAGCCAGGCCTGTTGCACCTCCAAAGAGATCAACTCCTGTCTTTCCTTCAATTGATATTCCTGTGCTGCAATTCTATATTGCTGTTGCTGTACTTTCTGTTTTCGTTTGCCCCAATCAAAAATCGGGATGTTGACACTGACCGTGCCATAGTAAGTCGCCAGGAAATTACTGTTGCTGCCGGGGTTAATGCCTTGTTTGCCTGCTGCCCCGATGCCGTTTAGTCCCAGGCTAACAGATGGTTTGGTATCGGCATTCAATATTTTCTTCTGTATTTTGCCGGACTCGATGTTTTTGAAAAGGATCCTGATTTCGGAGCGGCTGGTTATAGCTTGCTGCAGGGCCGTATCCGTTTGCAGGGGGGTGAAGGAGTCGCTTATGGAATCGGCTATTACAAAATGGACGCTGTCTCCCAGTCCTGTGACCTGCGCCAGGTTCAGTTTTGCCAGTGTCAATGCATTCCTGGCTTTGACCAGGTTCAAATCGTTTTGGTTCTGCTGCACTTTGGCACGCAAGACATCATTTTTATAAGTGATGCCTGCGGTGTATTGGTTGTTCAGGTCGATATATATGGCTTTCAACTGCAGGTCTGACTGTTCCGCCAGCCGGATCCTTTCGCTCGCTGATACTACCTGCCAATAGGCTTTGACGGTATTCAGGAGTACATCGGAGGTGGTCAATATTTTCTGTTCTTCCTGTATTTCCACTTCTTTTTCGGCCGAGGCCTTTTCCAGTTTGACTTTACCGCCGGAATAAATGGACTGGTTGACCTGGATACCGGGGCTCACGCCATATTCAGGCAGAATGGAATTCAGCGGTTTACCAAAATAAAATCCCGTTACCGATCCATCGACGGTGGGTTTGCCGCCGGCATCGGCCTGTATTTTTTGGGATTGGGCGACTTTGATATTTTCCCGGGCGATTTTCAGGTTATTGTTGCGTTCGATCGCCAACTGCTTGCACTGCTCCAGGGTCAGCGTATTCCGGGGGGGTGCTGACTGAGCAGACGCTGTTTGGGTTGATGTTGATTGCGTCGATACTGTTTGAGCAGATGCTGTTTGGGCAAATAATGCCGTTACCATCAACAAAGCCGGGAGGATCAGGTGTGAAGGCTTGTATTGAATGTGATCGTCCGCATCGGGCTGAGGGGCTGATTCGGGGTGTATGGCCGTTTTTATGAACTTGTAGTACAAGACGGGAACGACGAAGAGGGTCATCACCATCGATACGATCAATCCGACGGCCAATACGCTGCCCAGGGGCGCCCAGAGGGGTGACTTACCCAGGATCATGGGCACCACGCCGATCGCGGCGGCGGAGGAAGTGAGGAAGATGGGGCGCATCCTTCGCTTGGCGGAGGCCAGGGCCGCGGCTTTAACCGTATAGCCGTGTTCCAGGATCAGTTCGTCGGCGTAGTCAACCAGGATGATGCCGTTGCGTACGACGATCCCCATCAGGCTGATGATGCCCATGAAGGCCGTGAAGCCCATCGGGTTGCCGGTGATGATCAGGCCCAGCATGGCGCCCAGCAGGCTTAACGGGAAGGTGGACAGCACGATCAATACTTTTCCTATATTTTTAAATTGGAATAAAAGGGTGAGGAAGATCAGGATAAGGCTGATCATCAGGGATTTGCCCATAGCGGGCTGGGTCTCGCCTGCGGATTCTTCTTCGCCGCCATAGCCTATTCTGATCCCGTCGGGTAGTTTCAGTTGCACGATCTCCGGTTTTGCGGCGGCCAGTATGGCTGTGGCCTTGACTCCCAGCTGGGCTTCGGAGCGAACAGTGAGCGTACGTAACCCGTTGCGATGGGCGATAACGCCTGTATGCCAGGAGGGCGCCAGGGTAACCACTTCTTTTAAAGGGACTTTGGTATTGTATTGGGTGCTGACATAAATATTCTGCAGCTCGTTGAAATCGGCCCGGTTTTTTATGTCCAGGCGCAGCAGGATATCGACGGGTTTATCGCCTTCCCAGAGCGTAGAGACGGGGTAACCTTTTATTTCGCCTCCCAGGGTTTGGGTAATGATGGAGTTGGTAACGCCCAGCCTGCTGGCCACGTCTTCTTTTGTATTGGCTTTTATGCCGAAGTAATCGTCCTGGTAATCGGTGCGTATCCAGTTGGCGCCGGGGGTCTTTTCGAGGATCCCGGCGACCTGCGCGGCTACCCGTTTCTGATCGTTCAGGTCATCGCCAATCACTCTGACTTCCACGGGTGCGGGTGTCTCTTTCAGGGATAATTGGCGGACGCGGACGTAACCGTTGGGCAGAAAGTTATTGAATTTACCGAGGTATTCCCTTGCCATTTCTTCCGTGGCTTCTGCGCTGGTGGTATTGATGAATATCTGTCCGAAATTCTCCCTCGGTGTTTCCGGTGCGTAGGAGGACTGAAAACGAGGCGAGCTGGTGCCGATAAAGCTGGCGGTACCTACTACCCGTTTGTCACCCTTGATGGCGTCTTCTACTTTTTTCATGGCCTTGGCAGTCTCTCCTATATCGGTGCCATTCTGCATCCAGACTTCGATGTTAAACTGGTTGCGCTCGGAAGTAGGAAATAATTCCTGTTGGGCCTTTGTGCCCAGGAACATGGCAAGGACTATCGAGAGTACGCCTGTCAATAAAGTGGCTTTAGGCCAGCGGAAACAAAACTCTACAGCCTTATTGTAGCCATCCTGCAGGTAGTCGAGCATTTTTTTCTTAGGGGGTCTTTCGCTTACCTGGTGTTTCAGTCCTTTTTTCAGGAAGAAGAAGCATAGATAAGGAGTCAGTAGGATCGCTACCAGGAAGGAGGTGAAGAGGGCTACGCCTACCGCCACGGGCAATGCCTGTATAAATTCTTTGGCTAAGCCATTCAGACAAAAGGCCAGGGGAAGGAAGGCGAAAATAATGGCGACCGTAGCGGTGAAGACGGGCACGATTAGCTGTGTGGCGGCCTGCCAGGCGGCTGTCCAGCTGGGGATGCCTTCATCCAGTTTTTCGATATAGTTATCGACGATGACGATGGCATCGTCCACCACCATGCCCAGTACAATGATCATGGCGGCCAGCGTAACCTGGTGTATTTCTATGCCGATCATATTCAGGATGCCAAAAGTAACGGCGATGGATACCGGGGCGGCTATCGCGGATATCGTAGCTATCCTCAGGGGCAGGAGCAACATGACCACGATGATCACCGAGGCGATGGCAATGGCAAACTCCACCATAAAATGGCTTACGCTCTCTTTGACCACTTCCGGTTGGTTTACGATAATGTCCACCTTTACATCGGATGGCAAGCCGTGTTTTACTTCTTCGATTTTCTTGTCGAGCTCCTTGCCCAGGCCAACGATATTGTTGCCGGGCTGCATTTCCACGGTCAGCATCATCACATTGTTGTCGCCAACTTTGATCATGCTGCTCAGCTGCTCATAGCGGCGTTCGATACGGGCTACATCTTTTAACCGTACGACTTTACCCTGGGGGTTGCTATAGACGATCTGGTTGCCGATGGCGGTTTCGTCCTGGTAACGGCTGTTGGCGAAGATGGGGATATTGCTGGCCGACAGGGTAATATCCCCGGTGGATTTGGTTACATTCTGTGTCTGCAGGACATTTGCTATGGTTGAAAAATCAAAGCCATACTGACGTAGTTTTTCGTCTTCCACGATTATATAGATCTGTTGTTTCTGGCCGCCGTACCGTTTGATCTTGGAGACTTCCGGGATGGTCTTGATACCATCTTCCAGCTTATCCAGGTATTTTTCGATATCGGCATAGCTGCGGCCGGGGGCGGAAACGGTGATCATCTGCGCTACTACGTCGCCAAAATCGCTGTTGACGATGGGTCCCTGTACGCCGGAAGGCAGGATACCGGGCATATTCATATTCAGTCCATGCTGGAGGGTGCTCCAGAATTTTTTCGGATCTTTTACATTTTCGTTCAGTTCGGCGGTGATCACGGTGAGTCCTTCTTTGGTTTCGGATTTTGTCTTTGCTTTCCGTACTTCTTCGAATCCGAACAGGTATTGTTCTATCTTGTTGGTTACCTGTTTCTCCATTTGAAGTTCGTCCGCGCCGGGGTAAGTCGCTATGACCAATCCCTGTCTTACGGTGATGTGGGGGTCTTCGCTGCGGGGCATGGTGAACAGGGCGATGACACCTGTGATCACTAAGATCAGGACGATGATCAGGGTGATCTGGCGGTATTTCATGGCCGCCTCAATAATATTTATTTTTCGTTTTTTCATTTCAGTGTTAATTAGATTGTAACCGATGGCCGCCCCTTTGGGGAAGATTCCTTTATAAGCTCACTGTCTGGCCATCTTTTATTCTGGTTTGTCCGGCCACTACTACTTTATCACCGGGCTGCAGGCCATTGGTGATAATGATTCCGGTAGCCGATAAGCCGCCGGTGGCTATCCTTTTGCGGATGGCTTTGTTTTGTGCATTTACGACGAATACATAGGTAATATCATCCGCATCGCGCACGACAGCATCTACGGGAATCGTGAGGACATCCGCGGTTTTACCGGTGGCGATGTTGATATCCGTCATCATGCCGGGCAATAATTTTCCGCTGGCATTGGGGAGTCTTATTTTGACGGCAAAGGTCCTGGTAGTGGCGTCGCCCTGGGGATTGATGATACTGATCTTTCCTTTGAGCTCTTCTTTTAAAACGGGGATGGTTACGGAGGCATCTTTACCGATGGTCAATTTGCCGATCTCGCTTTCGGTAACGGAGGCCTGTGCGTATACCTGGTCTGTCTTCAGCAGGGTGAAGCCGGAGACTCCGGGGGCGGCGCTGGCGCCTTTTTCAACGGATTTGGCGGAGATGATGCCGGCGAAGGGGGCATATAATTTTGTGTCGGTCAATCTTTTTTGGGCGGAGCTAAGATTGGCTTGAGCCTGGGCCAGGGTCACTTTGGCCGTTATGTAATCTCTTTCGGGGAGGCTGCCTTTTGCATGTAATTCGTCGTACCGTTTGAAATTGTCGGCGGCCTGTTCCAGGCTTGCTTTGGCTACCAGCAAAGAATTTTCATACTCGGTCGTTTCGATGGTGGCCAGTAACTGGCCGGTGTTTACATGCTGGCCTTCTTGTACATTGACGGATTGTACCCGGCCGGAAACGGAAAACCCTATGGATACTGTGTTATCGGCCTCGATGGTGCCGCTATAGGAGAATGCTTCGGGTTGTCCCTCCCGGGTTATTTCTTTTACGGAAATTTTTACGGGGGTTTCGGTTAGTTTGGGTTCCGCTCCCCCGCTGCCGCAACTGCTGAGAACGCTGATAAAAAGGGATGCCATTGCTACTAAAGGAATAGCTGTCCTGATGACTACTGCCATAATGATGGGTTTCTGTTATTGTTTATTTTGATTGTTTAAATGTTGAAATAATTTTTCCGGGTCTTCGACGTTACCCAGGTAGAGCTTAACGATGTGATGACCGATCATTTCCGGAGCGCTGGTGTTCGCATTGTTTACAAAAAGATGGTAAAAACTGATATTGAAGGGCGCTATTTCTTCGGAAAAGATCAATGATAATTTCACCTGGCTTTCCGTGGTTATCCTGGCCAGGGGAGAGTTGGATTTATGAAGAGTAAGGTCCGAATCACAAACATTGATGAATACACCGGAGTCCTGTTCTTTCATCAGGTGCAAGGATATACGGCCTGACATAAAATAGAGGGAGATATTTTCGTCCATCATTTTTTGCCAGTCCGTGATTTCCATTTCGGTCAGGGGGGTATCTGGCTGCCCGTTATTCAATGCCGTTACCACCATGTCTATTTTCCCGAACCGTTGTTGGATAGCACCGGCAATATCCGTGGCTTTGTCATAATCCACCACATCGGTAGGAAGGGTAATCAATCCGCCGGTGAGGATATCCGCGGTATGGCTTTTAAGCCTGTTGATTTCATCGGCAGTGGAAGAAGGAACGATGACGGTGGCATTTTCTATCAGCAAGGCGCGTACGATACCTATACCGATTGCCGAGGCGCCGCCTACTACAATGGTAATCTTTCCGGTAAGTTTTCTCTTATTCATACGCTATCTGTAAAATGATAGCGCAAAGTTGGTATGTTTAAAGCTGCCGGGGAATGTCTGAAAGTCGGGGATATATGTCTGAAAGTCGGTTAAAGCGATGTAGGCGGGCGGAACCGATATTATTAATAGACCGTTTTTCTATAGGCGGAGGGGGTAAGACCTGCCTGTTTTTTAAAGAATTTGCTGAAGAAGAACTGGTCGCTGAAATACAGGGCGTCGGCAACTCCGGCCACCGACATAGCCGGATCAGATAACAGAAGTTTGGCTTCCGTGACCACCATTTCATCGATGAATTCGCCGGCTGTCTTTCCTGTTATCTCTTTCACCGTCTCGGTGAGGTATTTGGGGGTGACAGATAATAACTCCGCATAGTACTGTACGCTGCGCTGTTCTTTAAAATGTGCCGGCAGCAGTTTCAGAAAGCGCATCAACAGGTGCTCTTTGCGGTTGAGCTGTATGGCCCCGCCGTTGTTGTATTTCTGATGGACTGCCGCCAGTTCGTACATCAAGACACTGAAGCTATGGTTCACCACTTCCGTACCGAAGGGGTGGGTCCCTTTGACTACATTTTTCTGCTGCAGCAGATTGAACAGGCTCAGCAGGATGTCCGTGTCCTGTTGTTCCAGCGCTATGAGCGGGGGGGACTGGGAGGCGACAAAATCAAAGGGCTCGACATGGCTTTTATGGATGCCGGTGCGGAACATAAAATCGGTAGTAAATCCAATGCCCATGCCAAAACAGCCGGAGCTTTTATCCAGGAACTCTACCACCACATCCGGTATTACGATAAAGAGGTTATTTTTCTGTGCGGTATATTTGATCAGGTTGATTTTCAGGTTTATCTCCCCGGCCGTGACCAAAAAAATGGTAAAATGGTCCGTACGAAACGGGGATTTATACGGAGGGTTCTTTTCATCCTCCTGGCTGGCCTTAAATACATGCAGCCCTTCGCTCTGGAATTCTTCTCCCAGGGTGGCGATCAGATCCCGGATGGTAAGTTGCTGAATAAATTCTTTGTTCCTGATAGCGGGCATTTTTTACTGGTGCTAAGGTACAAAGGTATAACATGCGGGTTATCAATCTACATGCCGGTCATTTATTATGGATTATCGGCGGTGATATCCTGTGCCAGGGTAGCGTCGTCGGGGGTCACTCTGAGTTCCCGGTCCAGGGAAGAAAGGGCGGAATGAGATGCTTTTTCTCCGCCTGCGATCTTGATCTTATCGAGGAGATTGAGGGCGAGGGTTTCTTCTTCGGTCTGTTCTTTTACGAACCACTGCATGAAGTTCCAGGTAGCCCAGTCTTCTTCGACCAGGCTCATTTTTACCAGTTTGTAGATCCCGGTGGTGTTGTCTACTTCCTGTTCGAAGACTTTCTCGAAGCAGTTTTGGATGCTGGTGGGGTCGGGTAAGGGGGCGGGGATGGCATCTACTTTGACTTTGGCCCCTCTCTCCAGGATATATTCCAATATTTTCATCATGTGGTTGCGTTCTTCCTGTGCGTGGCGGAAAAGAAAGTTGGAGATGCCTTCGTATCCCTGGCTGTCGGCCCAGGCGCCCAGGGAGAGGTAGATCTGGGAGGCATGGGCTTCTTTGGTCATCTGGGCATTGAGGCTGGCTGAAAGGGTGTCCGAGAGTCTGTTGGTTCGCATATTGGTGTAGTTTGTTGTTGTTACGCAACAACCAGACCATGGGGGGAGGACGAAGGAGGACCTGCGGGTCGGCGATGGGGTAGATTAAAAAAGTTTTGGCCCGATCAGAAACAGTCGTATATTTGCTAACGCTGTTATAAAAAGTAACGGAGATATAAAATGAGTATTATAGATCGCAAAATAAGGCAGAAAGAGGAGGTCAGGGCGAATATCCTTGACACAGCCTGGGGATTGGTAGTCGCCGAGGGGTGGCAGTCCTTCTCCATCCGAAAGATTGCCGATGCGATCGAGTACAGTGTGCCGGTTATCTATAGTCATTTTGAAAATAAAGACGCTATCTTATTGGAATTCAACAGAAAAGGATTCACGCTGCTGACGGAAGCACTGGCGGCTGCCAAGGCAGGTGAGGCGGTTCCTGCGGAGCAGCTGCGGGTGATGGGAAGGGCATACTGGAAGTTTGCCTTTGCGAATAAGGAGTATTATCAACTGATGTTCGGGTTGGGAATTCCCACTTGTGATGTGGTACGGAAGATTCCGGCGATGGGAGATTTCAATGCCGTGATCATGGGCAGTATTGTGGCGATGGCTCCGGCCGGGAAGAAGCCGCCTTTTGATCCTTTTCTGAAGTATCAGTCGTTTTGGTCCATGTTGCATGGGTTGGTGTCAATCAATATGGTGGCGGTGGATAATACGGCGGGCAGGACGGGGGGACATGAGGGGTTGCCGGCGCTGGTGCTGGAGGATGTGATATGCAGTTTTATCCGGGGGGTGCAGGCGGCGGTGAGTTCGGCGGATGAGAATGGAAGTGCGGAGTTATCGGAGTAAAATTTTAAATACTATTATATATGAGTTTTTTAGAATCGCTGAGATGGCGTTATGCCACGAAGAGAATGAACGGGAAGAAGGTCCCGGATGAAAAAGTGGAGATTATCCTGGAGGCTGCGAGACTGGCGCCTAGCGGTGGCGGGCTGCAGCCGTTTAACATCCTGGTGGTGAAGAATCCGGAGCTGTTGAAAAAGATCCAGCCGATTGCCAATAATCAGCCTCAGATCACGGAGGCCAGTCATTTACTGATCTTTGCCGCCTGGGATGATATCAATGACAAGCATATCGACAAGGTATTCGACCTGATCAACAAGGAGCGTAATCATACTGTGGATGCGCAGGATGCGTATAAGAACAAGCTGAAGGGGATGTTTGCCGCGAAGACACAGGAGGAAAGATTTCAGATTGCTGCCCGGCAGACCTATATAGCTTTAGGGATTGCCATTGCCGCCGCGGCGGTGGAAGAGGTAGATGCCACTCCGATGGAAGGGTTTAACAATACGGAGCTGGATAAATTCCTGGGGCTGAAGGAAAAGGGATTGCGCAGCGTCACGTTGCTGACCCTGGGTTATCGCGACCTGGTAAACGACAAGTTAGTACACCTGAAGAAAGTGCGCCGGCCCAAAGAGGAACTGGTCATTGAATTAGATTAAATTTAGGGGGCGCCCCTTGAGCAAGAGGGACCATTAACCAACATAGACAAGTAAAATCAAAAAAAAACAAAAATGAAAAAGATCATTCTTTCAGCAGCTTCTTTATTTCTTTTAGCGACAGCGGGTTTCTCTCAGACCTGGAATTGGGACAAGGCGCATAGCCAGCTTAACTTTGGAATCACCCACATGGGGATCAACGAGATCGACGGTACTTTCAGCACCGTGACCGCCAAGATCACTTCTTCGAAAGATGATTTTTCGGATGCCGTGGTAGAACTGAGCGCCGATGTGAGCAGCATCAGCACCGGCAACGAGCAAAGGAACAATCACCTGAAGAGCCCTGATTTTTTCGATGCGGCTAAATATGGCACGCTGACTTTCAAGAGCACTTCTTTCAAAAAGACAATGGGTAAGAACTATGAAGTAGCCGGCGATCTGACCCTCCATGGCGTTACCAAACCCGTAGTATTGACGGCTACTTTCAACGGTACGGTGGTGAATCCCCAGAGCAAGAAGACGGTAGGTGGTTTCAAGGTGACGGGTACGATCAAACGTACGGATTTCGGTATTGCAACGGGTTTTCCTGCTGCTATGCTTAGCGATGAAGTTGCATTGAATGCAAATGCAGAATTTGTTAAAGACTAAATTTATTACGGGAGGGTGTCTCAAAAGTAATCTGAGGCACCCTCTTTTAAAAAGATTGTATGAAAAAGATTATTTATCCCGTTATAGCGGTGGCCCTTTTGGTTGGAAGCGCCTTTACTTTTATTGCGGGTCAGAACTGGCAGATAGCGGATGGCTATTCGATCGCCTTCTCCAGCAATGATGCTTCCGGCATTTTCAAGGGTTTCAAAGGAACGCTGGTTTTTGACGAGGCCAATCCGGCCGGTTCGAAGTTCGACGTAACGGTGGATGTCGCTACGATCAATACGGGGAATGGTTTGCAGAACAAGCATGCCAAGAGTGACGAGTGGTTTGACGTTACCAAGTATCCTACGATCCACTTTGCTTCCCAGAAGTTTGTGAAAGCAGGGAGCGGCTACCAGGTAACGGGCGATCTGGAAGCGCATGGTGTGAAAAAACCGGTGACGATCCCTTTTTCTTTTGCCAAGACGGCCAAGGGTGGTCAGTTTACCGGCAGCTTTAACCTGAACCGGAATGATTTTAAAATAGGTAAGCCCGGTGGAGATGTAGGGGAAGAGATCAAGGTCGATCTCTCGGTGCCGGTTACGAAATAAGGACTGTGAACCAATATCCATTGATAATTGACCGCGTTGTCCTGGTCGTTGTTATGACCAAGTAATTGTTATAAATCAAACATCATGTTTAAGAAAGCATTGCTATTAGGTATTGTATCGGGTCTGTTGGCGGGTGTTGCCGCGCTGGTATATGCGAAAGTATATTATTCATCTACGGAAGAGGATTTTTCCAAAGTGGCCTGGCCGGTAAGAATCGTTGCGGCGAGCCTGTTCGGCGGGGTGTTGGCGGCGATCGGATATTGGGCTCTGGACAAGGTACTGAAACAGAAAGGAGAGATCATCTTTAATCTTTTGTTCACCACCTTAAGTTTTGTTAGCCTGCTGGCGCCCTTTGCCGCGAAATTGCCATTGGAAATCCAAAACCCCGCCTTGTTTTACGGGATGGCGGTCCCCATGCATTTCTTCCCGGCGCTGGCCTGGTTTACGATAAAGCCTCTGTTTATTAAGAAATAGGATATCATTGCTCTTGCGGGCCCCCGCAGGTAAAATAAAAAAGCCAATATGCCATCCCTCGGGGTGGCATGAATTTTTATGTTCGTATCAGAGAGTTTTTCTGTTCCCAAGAAAGTTCACTAGTTTTAATTCTCTACTATGGATAAAAAGGTGCTTATACTGGATGACGACCCGGATATTCTGCAGATTTGCTCGATTGTCCTGCGGAAAAAGGGCTTTAACGTCTCGACGCTGAACAATTCCAATCATATCCTGGACAATGTCAGAACAATTCAACCGGATGTTATCCTTATGGACAACTGGATACCCGGTCCCGGGGGAATTGAAGCGACGCGGCAGCTGAAGGGTACGCCGGAGCTACAGGATATTCCTGTGATCTTCTTCAGCGCCAACAGCAATGTCACTCAGCTGGCGCGGGATGCCCAGGCCGACTATTTTCTACAAAAACCATTTGATATCAGCGAGTTAGAGTCGATTGTACAGATCGCTATCAGCCAGAGTGTGGCGGGGTGAGGGTCGCGGATGTAAGGCGACGACGGGTGATTACGCGCTGTGATGGTTCGCCGGGAGAAGGATAAGAGGAAAATACAGCTCCCAACCGAATTAAGTTCTTTTTTTATTATGTTTTCAGAATAATATATGGATATTTGTGAGCGATTCCATTTTATCTGTAAACATAACTGTCTATGCCAACCCAAGCTATCTCCCTTCCTTTATCAGCTACCCAGCCTGTATCAGCGGTCCGAAGTAAACGTATTGAGTCGATCGACCTTTTGAGAGGGGTCGTCATGATCATCATGGCGCTCGACCATGTCCGCGATTATTTTCATGGAGCCGCCTATATGTATGATCCTACGGATATGAGCCGGACCAGCGCCGCGATCTTCTTCACCCGCTGGATCACTCATTTCTGCGCCCCTATTTTTATGTTACTGGCAGGGGTTTCCGCCTGTTTGTACGGGTCGAAGAAAGGCCGTAAGGAATTGTCCTTTTTCCTGATGACCCGGGGGATCTGGCTGATCCTGCTGGAGCTCTTCATCGTTACGCTGGAATGGACCTTCAATCCTCATTATCCGACCTTTATTTTGCAGGTGATCTGGGCTTTCGGGATCAGCATGCTGGTGTTATCGGTACTGATCTATCTGCCGCGGCCTGTGATCGCAGCGATCGGGCTGGTGTTGATAGCGGGTCATAATCTGCTGGACGGTGTGCATGTACCGGGCAATACTTTCCCCGCCGCGGGCTGGGCTTTTCTGCACGAACAGCATTTCTTTCAGTTCGGTCCGATAGCGTTTTTCGTCGGCTATCCGATCCTGCCCTGGATTGGGATCATATGCCTGGGATACTGTCTGGGGGATGTGTATTCTCCTGCGGTGGAGCCTGCGCAGAGAAAGAAGACGCTGCTATCCCTGGGAGGGGGGATCATTGTGCTGTTTATTCTTTTGCGTCTCTCCAATCTATACGGGAATCCTACGCCCTGGTCTTCTCAGAAGAATGCCCTCTTTACGTTTATGTCCTTTTTAAATGTGGCCAAGTACCCTCCCAGCCTGCTCTATGTGTTGATGACAACGGGGCCTGCGCTGGTATTCCTCGCGCTGATGGAAAAGCCATTGAATGCGGTTACGGAGAAGGTCATTATTTTCGGAAGGGTGCCGATGTTCTACTACCTGCTTCATATTGTATTCATTCATCTGCTGGCGATCATTGGCGCCATGGTGTCGGGGCATCCCTGGTCGGTGATGGTGGATCTGACTACCTGGGTGACGGCGAATCCGCAGCTGCAGGGCTATGGCTTTAATCTGCTGACCGTGTATGTGATCTGGATCGGGGTGGTCATCGCGCTCTATCCGTTGTGCCGCCGGTTCGATCAGTACAAGCGGGCGCACCAGGCGGAGAAGAAGTGGTTGAGCTACTTCTAGGGTGCGCAGACTTGTGGGGGGATGGCTGCGGGCAGGATGCACATCTGTGGGATTGAGAAGCTATTGGCAAAATACCGATATTGTAAGCTGAATTTTAGGTAATTTTGACTATATCAATCATTTATCGTGATAAAAGAGGTTAAAATCAATAATTTCAAATCCGTTCAAGATCTAACGCTTTCTTTAAGCCAATTTAACGTTCTGATTGGGTCAAATGGTTCTGGTAAATCCAATATTTTGGAAGCTATTGCCTTTGGAGCGGCTGCTTCCGCAGACAAACTCGATAACGAATTTTTGGGGTCAAGGGGCATCAGAACCGCTGACTCCCGATTAATGAAAAGCGCGTTCTCTGCAGAGGCTTTTTCCCAGGCGATTTCTTTAGAATTTATGGTGAATGAAAAGCAATTCCCCTTTACCATCGAAGAGCAGGATAAGCCCATTTTAAAATGGGTAGTCCAGGAAAAAATTGTCGTTGAAGAGCGTTTTTCAGCGATTTTACGCAACGCATTCAAGGAAGAGCTTTTCAATTTAATTATGGAAGCTGATGAAGATAAAGACGCTGAGAAACTTTCCAGCGCAATTAAACAATTTGTTGAAAAAAACGATGCGGAAGCTTTCAATGAAGCTATAAAGCTAATGTTCGGAACTGCCTCTCCCATCGGCGATGTATATAAGCGTGCTTATCACAATGAAATTTTAGCGAATTTTATTGTCTACAGCCCGGAAATAAGCTCTTTAAGAAAATTTGAGGAAGAAAGTCAAATCAAGCCTTTGGGAATAAAAGGAGAAGGCCTTTTTAATTTATTGCAGATTTTTAACGAAAACTATGGGCCCGAGACCATTGAAGAGATTAAAAACTATTTGAACATGATCGAATGGTTTGATGATTTTGAGGCCATAGATGATAAAGTATCCGGAAGAAAAAGCCTGGTAATTAAGGACAGGTATATAAAGGATCTGTCATTGAACCAAAACAATGTAAATGAAGGCTTCCTATTCTTATTGTTTTATATTTCCTTGATTATTAGTAAGGAAACACCTTTTTTCTTCGCGATCGATAATCTTGAAGCATCTTTTCACCCAAGACTTTGCCAGGAGCTGACAAAGAATTTAATAAAATTATGCCATACCTATAATAAGCAAGTTATTATAACCACGCATAACCCATTTGTTCTGGATGGTTTGGATTTGAAGGATGTCAATCAAAGCCTTTTTGTCGTGACAAGAAATTCAGAAGGCGAGACAATTGCCAATAAAATTAAAAAACAGCCAAAAGATTTAAAACTATCCGAGGCCTGGATGAGAGGTTATATAGGCGGTCAACCTGAAACAATTGAATAATGAGCTTTGCTGTCGTTGGGGAGGGAAAAACAGATCATATTGTATTGAGAAATTTATTAGTCGGGTTTACCGGTAATAAAAATCTTATTGTCACACGACCTCTTCCAGAAGGTGATGAACCTGTTGGATGGGGGAACTTATTTAATTTTCTGGCTTCCGATAGATTTAGAAAGATTTTTGACTTTGAAGGACATGTAATTGTTCAAATTGACACGGGCACTTGTGAGGACTGGGATGAGAATTTGAAACACATAGGTACCGATACAGAGCAAATTGGGGATTTCATAGAAAATATAAAAAAGGTTCTGATAAAAAAAATGGGCGAGGGTTTTTATGATGAGCAAAAGGACAGGATTCTATTTGCCATTTGCGTGCATGACATTGAATGTTGGTTATTGCCTTTTAATAGTACTTTGCCATCACATCATGCAAAGCTTGTCGGTTGCTTAAACACATTAGAACATATTTTAAACCCTAAGGGTATTTCTTTACACCAAAAGAATTACAAGGAAGGAAAACATTATGACGACCTTTCCAAGCTAATGAAAAACAGAAAGGATTTGACAAAAAAAGCCGCCTTAAATGCCAGTCTTAAGATCTTTATCGATGATCTTTTAAAAGTTTTCCCTAGTGTGGAAGTCTCCCCTTCCGATGGACCAGAAACGAGTTCTTCTGAGATTAAGACTGAGTCAGAATAGCTCAAGCATATTTAAGGAGCCTGAAGTTCGGGCAGATTTTTGTTACCATTATACTACTTTTGTATTGTTATACCCTGGTAAAGCCTCTTCTCGCAAGAGAACGTAACCGGGGTTTTGCTTTTTTATCATGCTAAAAGATATTTAGTCGTTTAGACTAACTATTTAGCGGCGCGCGAGGAAGATGGATTGACGGATGAAGCTGTTTAGGGGATGATGTGGCCCGGGACATGCACGGACGAAACTACTGTAAATAAGTGTATGGTCTTTTGTTGTCCCCATTGCAGTAAAGAGGGATTGTCGGGGGAGGTGTTCCAGCGGCATTCCCTTACCGTCATCGTGTTTGTCCGGGTATCGATCGTGATCACCTGAAAAGACAGGAGCGTCTCATCTTTGGAGGAGTACTTACCTTTCATCGGGCTGTCTACCCGGAAGCAATGCAGGTTCAGGTCATTCGCCGGACCATGCCAGTCATAAAATTCATTGTAGTTGGAATGGCCGTGAAACCAGGCCTGGATGGACGGATGGTTTTTCAGGAAACTGTCCAGGCTTTTCTGTTCGATCAAAGCGGGCTGGGTATAGCTGGAGCCGTCTTTGAATTGCTCTGACAGCAGGTTTTCGAAATTGTCTTCCTTATTGATAGTATGTCCTCCATTGGGGTTGGTGAAGAAGCGGCTCTCTACTTCGGGCATGGAGTGGGTGAAGAGGAGGACGGGCGTGCCGGCGGGTACTGTTTTGAGGTCTTCGTCGATCCAGCGTCTCTCGGCAGAGTCGGGCCACAGGTTGACGAAAAGAAGGTGGATGGCGGGGGCGCCGCTGTTATTGGGGGAAGAGCCGGGTGAGCCGCCGATATTTTTCGAATAATGTACTTTGTCCGTTGCATAGTTATAATCGTCCTTCGATCTGGGGCGGGCGGGATGCAGCATGCTGTTATAGATACCTGCCATGGAAGAGGCGTCCTGAGCGGGATCGAGTGCCCGGCAATAGCCGAGGGCATTGGATACGTCATGATTTCCGGGTGTAAGCCAAAGCGCGGTTGGCTGTTCGTTGCGCCCGGTCGTTGTGAGGCCACTGGTGTAATCCGCGAGGAATTGCGCCCAGGAGGCGGCGTCGGATTGGATGCCTTTCTCTTCGCGATTGGCGATATCGCCCGTAATCAGGAGGGCGTCTATGGCCCCTATCTTTCTACCTGCCGCGATGCCGTCGTCTCCGGGCAGGTTCTGCATCGGCAGGCTATTGATCGCTGCGATCATGGCTTTATTCACTACGGTAGACTGGACGCTGTCGGCGTTCCGGAAATGTGTCCGGGTGATGCCATAGTGCACATCCGAGGTCAATACGAGCTGGATGATATTATTCTGTGCGCTGCTTGCTAACGCAATCAGGCACAGACTAGCGGTCAGGGGCAGGATGGCGATAAAGATTTTTTTCATGCGAGGCGATGATGATTTTTTCTTTTAGGGTGCAAAGGTATATGATTAGGCAGATGTAAGGAGCATTGCAAAATTGGGTGATTTCTTTTGAACGATCAGGGACGGCGGGGCCGCCCTATGCAGGGCGGTGGGGGGGTGGATTGGAGGAGGAATTCGCCGTTTTAGGGGGTCGAGGGCGCTTGCCGGGAGGGGGGCGGGGCAGGAAAAGACGGGAAAATGCAAGCTGGGACTGGATTCTGAAGACAATCTGAGCAATGTGTGATTAAATCATTACCAAATCCTTATTAAATTACCAACAATGGTTTTTCGCTCAATAGTTTGCTGCGTTCATTGAAATATTTGCAGAAGAATTTAAAAAAAATATTAAGACTTTATGCAACCCAAACTAGTGCGAATTACTAATTGCTTCATCCGATCAGCCTTATCTGTTTTGCTGATCTGTCTGGCTACTATGGCTTTTTCCCAAACCATTAAGGGGAAAGTATTTGATGCCAGGACCGGCGAACCTTTGGTCGGCGCGACGGTACACCTGGAGGAAACCAGGTATTCGACCATGGTAAACCTGGACGGCACTTATATCTTTAAAAATGTTAAACCTGGAAAGTATGAAGTCGAGGTGAGCCTGGCAGGATATAAAAAACCGGCGCACCTGGAAGTGAATGTGAGTGGTAACAATGCGGAGGTGGCCACTTTTCAGCTGGAAGCAACGATGACCAACCTGACGGAAGTGATTGTTGCCGGCGGCGGAGACAGAAGCAGCGATCATTCGGTAAGAAATATCGAGAAGAATTCGGACATGGTGCAGAATATCCTGTCGGAGAAAACGATCCAGTTATTACCGGATCTGACGGTAGCCAATGCCTTACAGCGGGTAAGCGGGGTAACCATTCAGCGGGATAATACGGGCGACGGGCGATATGCGATCATCCGGGGAATGGACCAGCGTTACAATAACACCCTGGTAAATGGCATTAAGATCCCCAGTCCTGATGATAAATACCGTTTTGTCCCTATGAATATATTTCCTTCGGAAATGCTGGAGCGCCTGGAAGTGATCAAGGCCTTAACTCCGAATATGGAAGGGGATGCCATCGGGGGTACGATGAACCTGGTGATGAAAAGCGCCCCGGATCAATTTTTATTGAGCGCGAATGTTTCGGCCGGATATTCTACGCTATTTTCCACCCGACCTTTTTCTACCTTTAGTCATTCGGGTATCAATAAACAATCGCCTGCCGAAATCCATGGGAACAGTTATTCAGCCACTCTTGGTGATTTTCCCCTTGGCAGCCTGAATTACTCTAATAAATCCAATCCCGTTAACGGTACATTGGGACTTACGGTCGGGGACCGGTTCCTGAACAAGAAGCTGGGCGTGATCCTGTCTGCCAGTTACCAGAACTTCTACAAGGGATCTATTTCAGAACGCCTGGTGCCGGATGCGCAGCCGCTTCCCGCCCCTTCAGCCAATACGCTGAATCCTTCCGATGCTTATACCAGGCAGTACAATACCCAAACGAACAGGGTCGGCCTGCAGGGCAAGATCGATTATGTATTCAACAGCCGGCATAAGATCTCGCTGTTCAATCTCTACCTGCACCAGAATGAGTATGAATCCAGGTATACGCCGGATAGTACGGTAGGGCTCAACTCCTCCCCTACCCATGCGACCGTCAGTCCTGAATACAGGAGCCGGTGGCAGATCCAGAATATTTATAACGCCACTTTGCATGGGGACCACCAGCTGAGCAATAAGGTAAAGGTGGACTGGAGCGGGGTATACTCGATTGCCAAGCAAGATATTCCCGATATGGCCAGCTACAAATGGGACGAACAGGTGTATTACTCCAATGGGAAAACAGACAGCATCAAGAACACTATTCCTGTCGGAACAGCCAATGTAATGAGCCGTACCTGGCAGCATAATAAGGATCAGGATTATGCGGGTTATGCCAACCTGGCCTATAAACCGACTATTTTCAGCCGCGAGGTAGAATTTTCTACAGGAGGACTGTACCGTTATAAAACAAGGGATAATTATTACAATAAGTATGACCTGCAGTCCACCGCCCAGGCAAATACACCCTTCACCACCCTTGCGGCGGTACCTCTTTACTTTCAAACCAAGGAGGATGCTACAGGAGCGGTAAATGCCACCACTGCGAATACGTATACCGCGCATGAAAAAATTGCGGCAGGTTATATACAGGCTAAATTTATGTTGCTGAAAGCATTACAGGTATTAGGCGGCGTACGGGTAGAAAATACCCAGCAGGATTATACGACTGCCCTGCCGCTTACTTCTACCGCAGAACCATTCGGCACCATTCATTATACGGATGTATTGCCCAGCGTACACTTGAAATATCTGCTGAACGATAAGCAGAATCTGCGTCTGTCTTATTTTAAATCCATCAGCCGACCTGGCTTCGGAGACCTCGTCCCTACTTCTGACCCTTCCGATGAGCAATTTACTAAATTGGGAAATCCCTACCTGAAACATGTGCGGGCGGATAATTTCGATCTTCGTTATGAATTGTTCCCCGGACATGCAGACCAGATCTTATTGGGCGCATTCTACAAGCAATTGCAAAACCCGATTGAATATTTTGTAACAAACCTCTACGGTCCGAGCTCCTTATACCTTCAGCCGCAGAATACGGGCACGGCCAAGAACTTTGGTTTTGAAGCTGTTTTCACCAAATATTTCGGCAGGTTCGGAGTTTCCGCCAATTATACTTATACTCATTCCCGGATCACTACGACCAAACTCTTATATCTTTTTGTTCAGGGCACCGGGAATCAGACAGAGTTCACTACTCAAAGCCGGCCTTTACAGGGACAGGCAAACCATGTGGGCAATGTGTCGCTGTTGTATAAGAATCCAAGGATCGGTCTGGATGTACAGTTGGCCTTCTCTTATACGGGTGACAGGATCGCGCAGGTATCGCCCTATGCCAACCTGGATATCTGGCAGAAACCATTCACCCAGTTGGATCTGAGTTTGGAGAAGAGCATTACCAAACGAATAGGGTTCTATGCCAAGGTGAATAACCTTACCAATTCGCCCAATAAGGAGTATATCAAATTCCCTTACAGCTCGGTGAACAGCAATTTCCATGGCGGCTACCAGATCCCCTACCAGGATGCGGGCAGCAATTATACGGTGGCGCAGCGGGATATCTACAAACTTAGTTTCCTTGGAGGTTTCCGGTTTAAACTTTAATTGACAAATTCTTATAAAAAAATAGTTATGAACGGCGAAGCCCTCACAAACACAATTAAAAAGACGAATATGAACGTGCGTAACACTCGGAAAAAATTACAAATTTCCCTGCTTGTCCTGTTCAGCGGTTATTTATTAGCCGGTTGTAACAAATGGGCTGAGGACAAACAGAATATCTATAAATATGTCGCTCCTGCTGCTACCGGGACCATCAGCGATTCGACCCCGCTCTGCGGTTCTATTAAGGGCGTGATGCTGGCGGGCAAGACTTATACGCTCGGTTGCACTATTAATGTTCCTTCCGGAGATACGTTAATCATAGAGGAAGGGGTGACCATTAATGTAACGAACAGCGCGGGTATCATTGCTCACGGAACCTTAATAAGCCTTGGCACGCAGGCAAAGCCGAATATCTTCACCGTACCGGGCGTGACCAAGAACAATACTCCTGGTCTTCCTTTAAACCAGGATTCCGCTCATATCGGCCTTTGGGAAGGGATCATGTGCGACGTTACCTGTCCATTGCTGGTGCTGAAATGGACACATATCGATTTTGCCGGAGCTACTTATAGTAATGTCGATGGGGCTGCCGTACAAAAATCCGGCGCTTCTTTCAATATCCTGTTTCAAAATCCCAGCGGTTATTTTATCATGGAAGATAGCTGGGTGTATGGGGGAACGGATGATTGTATCCGGATATCGGACGGGAAAGTGCATGTATTCCGTAATACTTTTGAAAAATGCGGCGGCAGCGGCGGCGACTGTGTGAATATGAAGGGAGGCACCGTCGGTACGGTAGCCTATAACCTTTTCATGGGTACGGCTTATAACGGGCAGAAAGCTTCTAATAAAGGGCAGCCTGTCGGAGCACCTGAAACGAATATCGTGATGTATAACAGCACTTTTGTGAATGGCGGGGTACAAATAGTACCCGGTGCAAGAGCTGGCGGCATCGATTTCGAACAGGGAGCGGAAGGTTCTTTTTATAATAATGCCTTTATCAATTGCCGGGTGGGTTACCGGGTGGTAAACAATCCCGTAGCGGATACGGCCAATCTCACTTATGGTAACAACTACCAATGGGCGGATTCCCTGGTGATCGCCAACCAGTTCTTTACGTATGGTGGTGTTTGTACCAAGCCACAGTCAACGGACCTGCCGAATCCGGCTACTTATCTGCCTGCGAACTTCTATTATCCGAATCCTCCGCAGAATGCCTATGACGGTACGCCGGTCGTACAGAAATTGGCCCCCCTGTTCGTCAATTATCCGTTGCCGCAGAGTGGTCCCCTGTTCTCCATTACAGCCGTCGGATCGTATAATTTCCATCTGCAACCCGGATCGTCTTTGATCGGTAAGGGGAATACGAATATTCTCCCCTTGAAAGTGGTGCCGCTGGATCCCATTTATGGGGCTACGGAAGTGACCGCGCCGGGTGCTGACCTGGGCTGTTACCAATTCAACGGAAAAGGAAACCAGCATTAGAACAAGGGAGCATCGCAGGGCGATCGACCTTGAGCATAAATACATCTATATCTATAAAAAACATCGGGAGCTTTATTGCTTCCGATGTTTTTTTTCCTGAAAGAAAATTAACATGCGAATATTTCATTTGTTATTGTTTTGTGGTGGTCTTACCGTTTGGGTGTCCTGCTCCAAATCGTCCGGCCCGTCTACATCCTCTGGCGGGGTCAAGGACACTGCCGCTTTACCCAATACGGTGGAGAAGACGGATACTTTGACCGTCATGGCCTATAATATATTAAATTATGGAGATGGCTGCCAGGGCAGTACGCAAACATTGGATGCGTATTTTAAAACCATCCTTCAATTCGTTCAGCCTGATCTGCTCAGCTGTGAAAAAATGAGCCCTTTCCCTTTGACGCCCGGGGCGGCGGGCAACCTGGCGGATGAAATCAGCAACAATGTGCTTAATGCCGATTTCCCCGGCGCGTATTCATACGCGACGCCTACGAATGCATCAGGGGATAAACCTTCTGTCCTGTTCTATAATAAGCAGAAGCTTACCTATGTGAAGACGGAGACCCTGGTGGTCAATATTTCGGATTTCGATCTGTACAAATTGTATTATAATGACCCTAATTTGTCCATTACCAGGGATACCACCTTCTTGTATGTGGTGGTCAACCATACCCAGTCCGGTTCATCCAGCACCAGCCGCGACCAGCAGGTAACCGTTGAAATGCAGGCATTGAGAAATAAGTTCAGCTCTTTTCCTAATTTGATCAATATGGGTGATTTCAATACCCGAAACAGTTTGGAAGCGGGGTATCAATCGATCATATCCTCCGTGGACAGCAGTACGATGATGAGCGACCCGCCTTTTTTTCCTGACAGGAAGGTAACTTATCCTGCCAACTGGGATGTATCGCCTTATTTGTTCGAGCCTTATCTCACTACGTCCACGAGGTTATCGGCCAGCATCCCTAATTCCTGCGGTACATCCGGGGGGGCCAATTCCTGGTACGACCATATCTTTATTTCCTCCTGGCTTACCGGGGGGGCCAATTATGTGCAATATCTGCCCGGTTCTTATCAGACCATCGGTAATGACGGCAATCGTTTGGGTGCCGATGTCAACAGCGCCAGTCCTGTGGCCAATGGCTCCGTTCCGGCTGCCGTAGCGGATGCTCTCTTTCAATTCTCCAATAAATATCCTGTTTCGATCAGGCTGGTGGTGAAGGCCAATAGGAATGCGAACAGCCTGACGGATCCTGTCGAAAGAAATTAATCAACGGGCCGAAAGCTCAGCGGCTTAGCTGCGGGCGAGGCCCTGGAGGAAGGCGGGGATTTCTTCCGCCGGTACGATGTAGTCGATCTCGTTTTTCAGCATGGCCTGCTGGGGCATAAAGGGGACGTCGGCGGTAGCGGGGTCTTGTACCACCACCACCCCACCCCTTGCTTTTACATACTCCAGTCCTTCGACGCCGTCGGCATTACCGCCGGAAAGCAGGAGGGCGACCAGCGCTGAGCCGAAGGAGTCGGCGGCCGACCGGAAGGTGACGTCGATGCTGGGGCGGCTGTAGTTCACCCGTTCCGAGTAATCCAGGGAAAAGCTATGATCTTTTTCGAGGAGGACGTGGTAGTCGGCGGGGCAGACATAAATGGTACCGGGAAGGATGGGTTCTTTTTCTTCCACTTCTTTTACCGGCAGTAAGGTGCGGGAGGAGAACAATTCTTCCAGGGTGGATTCGAGGACGTTGTTGCGATGGAGGACGATTAGTACGGGCAGGGGGAAGGTGCGGGGGATCGCTGCTAAAAAGTTCAGGATCACCTGCAGGCTGCCCGCGGAGCCTCCTATGACGATGAGTTTAGCCGGCTTCATGTACTTTCCTCCATATTTTTTCTTTTCCTATCTGCCTGTACCGGTCGGCGATGGGAGAGAACCGAAGGGATTCTTTGGATCCCAGGGCCAGGTAGCCGAAGTTTTCCAGGCTGTAGTCGAACAGGTTAAACACTTTGGACTGTAATTCTCTTTCGAAGTAGATCAGCACATTCCGGCAGAGGATCAATTGAAATTCATTGAAAGAAAAATCCGATACCAGGTTGTGCGTGGAGAAGATCATTTTCTCCATAAGGGAGGACTCGAATTTCGCCAGGTGATAATTGGCGGTGTAATAGGAGGAGAAGTCTTTCACGCCTCCTGACTGGATATAATTCTCCGAATATTTCTGCATCTGGCTGATGGGGAAAATGCCTTTACGGGCTTTCTCGATCACCAGGGGATTGATGTCGGTGCCATAGAGCAGCGATTTATGCAGGAGACCGGCTTCTTTTAGTAATATGGCCATGGAATATACTTCTTCGCCGGTGGAGCAGCCGGCATTCCAGATCCGGATAAAGGGATAGGTGGCCAGGATGGGGAGGATGGAGGTGCGGAGGGTCCTGTAAAAAGCGGGGTCGCGCAGCATCTCGGTCACATTGACGGTGATCTCTTCCACGAAACGGCGGAAGTATTGGGGGTCGTTCTGCAGGCGGTGGCGGAACTCGGCGAAGCTGGGAAACTTGTCCACGATGAACAGGCGCTGTATTCTTCTCTGCATGGAGGCTTTGGAATATTCTGTAAAGTCATAGCCGTACCTTGTGAAGAGGTCGTTCAGCAAGATCTCCATTTCTTCATATTGTATCACGGAAAAATCCATGTGCGATTATTGGTTGAGCCGGTCGGCTAAGGCCGGGTTATTTTTCATATAGCCATATACGTAACAGGGATAAAAGCTGGTCGATGTCGACGGGTTTTGAGATATAGTCCGAGGCGCCAGCCTGTATACATCTTTCCCGGTCGCCGGCCATGGCTTTGGCCGTCACGGCGATGATGGGAATATGTTTCAGCTTCGGGTCCCGGCGAATCCGGGAGATCGTCTCGAATCCGTCCAGTTCGGGCATCATCATGTCCATGAGGATGATGTCCACGTCGGCGGTCTCTTCGCGAACGGTGGCGAGGGCTTCTTTACCGTCCATGGCGGAGAGGACTTTCATTTTATGGGTCTCCAGGGCTTTGGTGAGGGAGAAGATATTCCGGACATCGTCGTCGGCCACGAGTACGGTCTTATTCCGGAGCACTTCGTCCAGGGCGCCCAGCTTTCCGAAGACATTGGAGGGTTCTTTCTCTCTGCCTTCGTCTACGAGGTGCAGGAATAGGGATACTTCATCCAATACGCGCTGATAGGAATGGGCGGTCTTCACAACGATGGAATCGGCGTATTGGCGGAGGCGGACTTCTTCTCCCCGGGAGATCGGTTTACCGGTCAGCACGATGATGGGGATATTTTCCAGCCCTTTGTTCTGACGGATTGTTTCCAGGGTCAGGTCGGTCTTTTGCTCCTGTCCTTCCCTGCTGAGGATCACGCAATCCACTTCTTTCCTGAGAAGGGCGGTGAGGCTGCCGGCAAGGGTATGGGCTATTTCGCCGCGGAGGTCATGGGTGGACAGGAAATAGGACAGGGCTTCGGCGTGGCGGGTATTATCTTCTACGATGAGCACTTTTTTGGAGCTGCGGTTCCGGACCTGCTCTATCTTTTCAAAAATCGTATCCATGTTCCCGAAGGCCATGGGTTTGGACATAAAGTCGATGGCTCCTTTCCGCAGGCTTTCGTTCCTTACTTCGAAGGAGGAGACGATATGCACGGGAATGTGGCGGGTCTGGGGGTCTTTCTTGAGTTCGTCCATGACTTCCCAGCCGTTCTTCACGGGCAGCTGGATATCCAGCAGGATACCCCGGGGGCGGTAAGCCTTTGCCAGGGACAGGGCTGCATCGCCCCGGACGGCGACGACGACCTTATATCCTTTCTTGCGGCCAAATTCCAGCAGGGCTTTGGCGAAGACGGGGTTATCTTCTACGATGAGCAGGGATTTATCTGCCGGGGTGAGTCCGCTGCGATCATCGGGTATGTCCGGGGGTATTTCGGTGAGGGTTAATTTAGGTGCTATACCCTCATCCGTATAGGGGGATTCCGGCAGTGGGGCCTGGGTGGGCTTCCCGGGAAGGGGATCCATTTTAAAGAGGGGTACGGATACCCTGAATTCGGCGCCTTCGCCCGGAATGCTGAGCAAGGAAATCTCTCCGCCGAGCAGTTTGGCCAGTTCGCGGCTGATGGACAGGCCGAGGCCGGTACCGCCATATTTTCTCCGGGTGGATCCATCGGCTTGCTGGAAGGCTTCGAAGATAAGCTGGTGTTTGTCTTCGGGGATGCCGATGCCCGAGTCTTTTACGGAAAAATCGATAAAGTTGGCCTGATTGGGGGAGGGGGCGACGCGGAGGGTGATGGTCCCTTTCGGGGTGAACTTAAAGGCGTTGGATAAGAGGTTCTTCAGGATCTGTAAGAGCCGGGCCTTATCCGTCTCCAGCTGAAGGGAGACTCCTTCTTCCATGATAAAATTCAGTTCCAGGCCTTTGTCTTTGGCCAGGGGGACGAAGAGCATACGCATATCCGTCAGGATCTCTTCCAGCGGTACGATGGTGTGCTCCAGCTGCAGCTTGCCCGATTCGATGCGGGAGAGGTCGAGGATCTCGTCGATGAGTTCCAGCAGTCCCTGACCGGAGCTCTGGATGACGCGGGCGTATTCGCGCTGTTCGCCGGAGAGCTGGTCGTCTGTATTTTCGGAGAGGAGCCTTGACAGTAAGAGGATGGAGTTGAGGGGTGTCCGGAGTTCATGGGACATATTGGCCATGAATTCGGATTTGTATTTGGTGGCCAGGGCCAGTTCGTCCACCTTCTTTTGTATGTCGAGGTTGCGCAGGAGGATCAGCTGGTTTTTTTCTTCCAGGGAGCGGCTTCTTTCTTCCAGTTCCTGGTTGGTCTGCTGCAGTTCTTCCTGTTGTACTTTCAGCTCTTCTTCGGAGACCTGTAATTTTTCGGCCTGGGCTTCCAGCTCGAGGTTGAGGTTTTCCATTTCGCTGTGCTGGGCCTGCAGCTCTTCGGTCTGTGCCTGGGTTTCATCCAGGAGCTCCTGTAGTTTGGAGTGGTTCTCGATGCTGTTGACGGCGATGCCGATATTCTCTGCGATGGCGCCAAAGAATTCCAGGTCGCGTTCGGTATAGGATTCCAGGGAGCCCAGCTCGATGACGCCTTTGACCTTCCTTTCAAAGAAGAGGGGGAAGGCGATGATGGTGCGGGGGCGGATGTCGCCGGCGGCGAAGCTGATGACCCATTCATTTTGGGTGATATCCTGGACCATGATGCGTTTGCCATCCCGGGCGACCTGGCCTACGAGGCCTTCTCCGGTCATAACCGAGCTGCTTCTGCTGCCGGCGGACAGGGCGTAGTGTCCTTTGAGATCGAGGGCGCGTCGGGAGAAGTCCATGACATAAAAGGCCCCTACCCTGCTATGCGTGTATCCGGCCAGAAAGCTCATTACATTCGATACGAGTGCGTCCATGTCCGCCTCTCCTACCATGATCTCGTTGAGGTGGGCGATGCCAGCCTGGAGCCATTCTTTATCGGAGAGGAGGCCGAAGGAATATTCGAGGGATTCGGCCATTTTATTGAGGGAGCCGGAAAGGCCGCCCAGGCCGTCTTTTTGTTCGTCGGTGACGCGGGTCCGGTATTCGCCTTCGGATATTTTGTCTGCAATTTCTTTAATGATGTCGATGCGGCGGGATATTTCCCGTTCTTTCTGCTGCAGCTCTTCGTAGAGGGCTGTCCGTTCCTGGTAGTCGGTGTGTACGCGCCGGTAGAAGAACAGGGTGATAAGGATGGAGAGGCCGGCGGCGACGAGGATCAGGATGGGTGTATAGTTTGAAAAATGTCTTTTCTCTTCTACGCGGCCGATCATTAGCTTATGTTCTTCTTCCTGCATATTTGATAAGACCTGTCGTACCCGGGCCATATATTCCCGGCCGTGCTGCTGTTCGATCAGGCTGAAGATATTAGCGGTTTTTTTCTGATCGGCGACGTCCTGCAGGTTGGCGATGGTTGCGATGATCGTCTTGCGGAGGGTGTCGCAATTGTGCTGTTGTACGGGGTTGTCCGCCGTCATCAACCGGATACTATCCGCCAGGCGCAGGGTCCGGCCCCGGGCCTCGATAAGGGGCTGAAGGTAGGTGGTGTCTCCTGTCAGCAGGTATCCTCTTTGGGAGGACTCTGCATTACGCAGGACAGCCTGTTCTCTTTGCAATTCTATGATAACGGAGTCGGTATGATCTACCAGGGCTGAACTATCCAGCAGGTTGCTGATGCTGCTGTAGGAGGCAACGGAAGAGATGACCAGGATCAGCAGGGACAGGCCGAAGCCGATCTGCAGATTGCGTAATAAGCCGGGTCGCGTAACGATGTTCATTGATGAGGTTGATTTTTGTTCTACAAGGTTATTTATACTGTGGGGTTATTTTTTTATTCTGCGAGGGCCGGAATGGAGAAATAAAAGGCGGATCCCTGGCCGGGCTCGCTCTCTACGCCATATTCTCCTTCGTGCCGGCGGATGATCTCGGCGCAGATATACAGGCCGATGCCCAGTCCCTGGAAACGATTGGCGGATTCTTCGACCCGGTAGAATTTGTGAAAGATATTGGATTGGTGCGCTTTGGTGATGCCGATGCCGAAGTCCCGTACCTGGACGAAGAGCCGGTTACCGTCCCGGATGGAGACTTCGATCTGCACTTCTTTATTATCCGGGGAATATTTGACGGCGTTGGTAAGGTAGTTGATAAGGACCTGTTCGATGCGCATCTCATCTCCGAACAATTGTATTTCGGCTTGTCCTTTCTGCAGGATCTGGTATTCCGGGTAGGTCTGCCGGATCATTTCGATGGCTGTGGAAAGGGTCTTATCGAAATTGAATTTCTTTTTATTGAATTTGAGCTTACCGCTTTCAATCTTCGAGAGGTCGAGGAGGTCGACGATGAGGTTGTCGAGTTTGCGTACCTGTACGAGGGCCCGTTCCATGTACATTTTGGTCGGGTCGGTGTCGTCGATGGAGCGATCCAGCAGCTGCAGGTAGGCTTTGATGGTGGTGAGGGGGGTCTTGAGCTCATGGCTGGCGATGCTGATGAATTCGTCTTTCTTTTTGACGGCTTCCTGCAGGTCGGCCTCGGCTTTCTTCCGGAATTCGATTTCCGAGCGCAGGCTGGCCTGGATGCGGTTGAGTTCGCTGTTCTGTTCATAAAGGCGGTAAAAGGTCTTTACTTTGAGCAAGAGGATGTCCGGATCGACGGGTTTGGTGATATAGTCCACTCCACCGGAAGTATATCCTTTCGTTATGAATTTCTTATCGGTGCTGGCGGCGGAGAGAAAAATGATGGGAATGTCCTTTGCCTTGCTGTATCCGCTTATTGCCTCTGCTACTTCGAAGCCGTCCATTCCGGGCATCTGGACGTCGAGTATGATGAGGGCATAGGATTGACGGAGGATCTTTTTGAGCGCTTGTTCTCCACTGAGCGCCGTATCCGTGGGAAATGCGTGCAATTCCAGGATGGTCTTCAGCGAAAAGACGTTCTCCGGCTTATCATCTACGATCAATACCATAGAGGGGTCTGTTGAAAAGTACGGCTGTTCGTTAATAGTGTTTATGTAATAAAAGTACTATTGACAAATGTAAGTGTTTATATCGCCGATGTTGTAAAACAGGTGTAGAAGTATTTCTACAGTTTTGCCGGGCTGAAAGGAGCCGTGGAAAGGGGTTGATCGCCGGAAGGCCTGGTTTTACTGAGGGTGGTTGTTTTTTGGGTGAGCCGGTCATTTTTGGATTAAAAATTGGACGGCTTGATTTATGTCAGCCAGCCTAGACCCATATCAGAAAGCGAAAGTGGGCGTCACTCAAAAAAGGAGTGATTTAAAGACTTTTTTTTATAGTGCGGGGGACGGGGTGGCTTTTGCCGGCCGGTTCTTCCGGGAGGTCTTCCGGCCTCCGTTCGAGTGGAGGGAGGTGTTGTATCAGTGTTACCTGGTTGGTTATAAATCTACTTTTCTCATCGGGCTTACGGGGTTTATCATGGGGCTGGTGCTTACGATCCAGACCCGTCCGTCTATGGCTGCCTTCGGGGCGGTGTCGATGATCCCGGGGATGATTGCCGTGTCGGTGGTGCGGGAGATCGGGCCGGTGATAACGGCTATTATCTGCTGTGGGAAGGTAGGATCGCGGATGGGGGCCGAGCTGGGCTCGATGAAGGTGACGGAGCAGATCGACGCGATGGAAGTGTCGGCCATCAATCCTTATAAATACCTGGTAGTGACGCGGGTGTTGGCGACTACGCTGATGATTCCGCTGCTGGCTATTTTTGCCGATGCGATCGCGTTGGTGGGCGGGTTTGCGGCGATGAATATCCATGATGCCACCAGTTTCCGTCATTTCTTTTCCGTGGCCTTTGCTCACCTGGAGTTTATCGATGTTTTTCCGGCGATCATCAAGTCTTTCTTCTTTGGTTTTGTCGTGGGGATCATCGGTTGTTATAAGGGGTACCGTGCCCGCCGGGGGACGGAGAGTGTGGGGGTTGCGGCTAATTCCGCCGTGGTGTCGGCTTCACTGGCTGTGTTTGTCATCGATCTGCTGGCGGCTCAGATCACGGATCTTCTAACATAAGCAAGCATATAAGCTATATGAATAAGGAACCCAATGATATTGATAAGGGGCCGGATGCCCCGGGCGCTTCGGAGGGCCCGGATGCCGGGAAGACGGGTGGATCGGATGGTTCGGAAATAGAGGGTTGGAATGAAAGTGATCCGCCTGTCAAAGAAGATTCTCAGGCGGAGGAATATGCGGAAGATCCGCAGGCACCGGTGGTGTGTATCAAGGGGCTTCGAAAAGCCTTTACCGATCATGAAGTGCTGAGAGGGGTCGACCTGCATGTCAACAAGGGGGAGAACCTGGTCGTGCTGGGGAAGTCGGGGTCCGGCAAATCCGTGCTGATCAAATGCCTGGTGAGATTGGAATGGCCTGATGAAGGGGAATTGGTCGTTTTCGGGAAGGATATTTCCGCGCTGAGCTATGATGAGTTGAATGAGATGCGGCTGAAGACGGGATTTCTGTTCCAGAATGCCGCGTTGTATGATTCGATGACGGTGCGGGAGAATCTTGCTTTCCCGCTGAAGCAGCATAAGAAGAAGGTGCCGGCGGAAAAGAGAGAGGAGCTGATCATGGAGATGCTGGACAATGTCGGGCTGGCCGATTCCATCGACCAGATGCCTTCCAAATTATCAGGGGGACAGCAAAAGCGGATCGGGCTGGCCCGGACGCTGATTTTGCGGCCGGAGCTGATGTTGTACGATGAACCCACCACCGGTCTGGATACGGGGACTGCCAGGGAGATCAGTGAGCTGATGATAAAAATGAAACATAAGTATCATATTTCTTCGATAACGATCACTCACGATATGGCCTGTGCGCGGATGACGGCGGACCGGATCATTATGATGAAAGAGGGGGTCATCGTGGCGGAGGGGAGCTATTCAGCACTGGAGAAGTCGGATGACGAATGGGTCCAATCATTTTTTTCGTAAAAAAACCATGCTATGCCTAAAGAAAGAAATTATAAATGGAAGCTGGGATTATTTGCCGTGGTGACGTTGATCGTAGCTATCGGCGCGATCTATTATATCGGCAAGCAAAAGAATAAGTTCGGTTCGGTCTTCCGGCTGAATGCCTATTTTTCTTCCGTGAGCGGGCTGAAGCTGGGCAGCAATGTGCGTCTGGGCGGGATCGATATCGGGACGGTGGATGACATTGCCCTGGTGACGGACACTTCGGTGCAGGTACAGATGGTGCTGCATAAGGATATCCAAAAATTCATCAAGAAGGATGCCAGGGTCAGCATTGGTTCCGAGGGTCTGATGGGAGACAAGGTAGTCGTTATTTCCCCGGGTATGGCCGGTCAGCCGGTGGTAGCGGAGGGAGACTCGCTTGCCTCCGTTCAGCCGGTGGAGACGGATCAGATCCTTGCCAGCCTGAAGACTTCCGCGGATAATGCGGCGGTGATCACCCGCAATCTGGCCGATATCTCCAACCGGATCAATCATGGACAGGGGGCTTTGGGAAGGCTGTTACATGATACCAGTCTTTCTTCGAATATCAGCAGCACGATGAAGAACCTGAAGAAGAGCAGCGAGGGGTTGAATGAAAATATGGAAGCGGCGAAACATAATTTCCTGCTGAGAGGGTTCTTTAAGAAAAAGGATAAAGAGAAGAAAAAGAAGGAGGAGGAGGAGCGGAAGAAGCAGGAAGAGGAGGATAAAAAGAAGGTCGATGCGGCTGATGATGGGAAGAAGAAAAATAGTCCATTAGATGACCACTGATGATCATCTAATGGATTGCTGATTTTGGGGCCGTTCGCCCGGCCGTCTAGTTTCCCAGAGTCCTGTCCAGCTGGATGCGGGCGGCGAGGTAGTCATAGACGGCTTCCAGGTAATTGGACTGGGCGGTCGTCAGGGCCAATTCCGCGTCGGTAAGCTCCAGGCGGGAGGCTACGCCATTGGCGTAGCGGTATTGGGTGATATCGTAGCTGAGTTGGGCGGTCTGTTTGACGGTGGTGCGGGTCTGGATGCGGGAGGTTGCTTCCAGGACGTTGGCCACGGATTGTCGTACTTCTGCCCGCAGCTGTTCCTTTGCATTATCATAACGGGTGACGGATTGCAAACGGGCGATCTTTGCCTCCCTGATCCTGGCCTGGTTGGCATATCCGCTGAACAGCGGCAGGGCTACCTGGGCTCCCACGAAGGGCGTGGAAGGATAGTAAGCGTTAAAATAGTCAAAGCGGTTGGCCTGGGTCTGCACCTGGTATTGTCCTACCAGGGAAACATTCGGTTTGCGGGCGGCGGCGGCGATCCGGATCTGCTGGTCGTCGATACCTGGTTGTATGGCCATGGCCTGCAGGTCGGGCCGGTTTTTTACCGCCTCTGCGTACACTTCCTCATCCGTGGGAGCAGCTCCGGGTTCGGGAAGGGAGAGGGAGTCGCTCAGTACGATCTCCTGCAGGGAATCGATGCCTGCGAGGGTCTTGAGGCGGAGCAATCCTACTTCAATGGAATAAGCCAGCCGGAGAAGGTCGGGTTCCAGGTTCTTAACGCCGGTAAAGGCGCGGAGGGTGTCCACGCGGAGGGCGCGGCCCTGCGCCAGGAGGGACTTGGCGTCTTCGAGGGCTTTGCGGTTACGGCTGAGGCTTTCTTTCTGCAGGCGGATCCGTTCGCCGAGCACCAGCACCTGCAGGTAGGTCTGCCTTACTTCCGCGGAGACCTGAATCTGCTGATCGCGCAGGAGCTGGTGGCTCTGCTGTTCTGATTTTTCGGCGTGCTGTTGGGTCGGCTTTGCGGCGGGGTTGTACAGGGACTGGGTGACCCAGACGGTGGCGGAGAGCTGATCTTTTCCACCATAGCGTCCGTAGGCGACTTTGTCAGCGGTGCCGTTGTTGCCGAAGCCGAAGGTCACGGGCAATGAAAAATAGTGGCTGGCCTGTGCGCCGATGCCGGCGGCGGGGAGGCTGAGGCTTTTGGCTATAACTTTCTCCTGTTGGGTGCGTTCGATGTCCAGCCCGGCGACTTGTATGTCGCGGTTGTTCTGCCGCGCCAGGGAGAGGGCCTCGCTCAGGGAGAGGTTTTTTTGGGGCGGTTGTGCGCTGCCGATATAGGAGGCCAGGCACAGGGCCAGGAATGCGAGGATAGTATATAAGAAAGACTTCATCAGATTTGTATGCTTGTTATTATTGACGGGCTGGCAATCATCGATGGCCGAGCCCGGCGGGCAATACCCGGATGGAAAACCGGGTTGGAAACCAGACTGCTGTTGCGTGTTCATTATGCTGCTGTTTTTATTCAATTATATTATTCTGAAATTTTGGGTGATAGGGCGACATTCGCGCGATGTGGCCGCGAGAAGTATGAATATACTGCGGGGATAACATAGAGGGTCAGGATACCGGCGAAGATGAGGCCGCCTACGACTACGATCCCCAGTGAGGTCCGGCTTCCGGAAGAGGTGCCCAGGGAAAGGGCGATGGGCAGGGTCCCGAAGATCATCGCGAGGGTGGTCATCAGGATGGGGCGGAACCGGGACGAAGCGGCGGCCAATGCGGCCTGGCGCACCGTCATTCCTTCTTCCTTGCGCTGGTTGGCAAATTCCACGATCAGGATCCCGTTCTTGGTGATCAGTCCGATCAGCATGATGATCCCTATCTCGCTGAAGATATTGATCGACTGGTGGGTAAACCACAGGCTGAGGAGCGCTCCGGTAACGGCCATGGGCACTGTCAACAGGATGATGAACGGATCGATCAGGCTTTCGAACTGGGCTGCCAGTACGAGATAGATCAGGATGATGGCAAAGATGAATGCGAAGATGAGGCTGGAGCTGCTTTCTGCGAAGTCGCGGCTCTGGCCGGCCATATCTGTGCGGAATCCCGGGGGCAGGGTCTTCTTTGCGATGCCGTCGATCTCTTTAATCGCCTCGCCCAGGCTCACGCCGGGGGCGGGAGTCGCGGAAATGGTGGCGCTATAGGACTGATTGTACCGGTAGATGGCGGGGGGGCTCACGGATTCGTTCATTTTAACGAGGTTGTCCAGGGAGATCATTTCTCCGCTGCCTGTGCGGAGGAAGAGGGAGCGCAGGTCTGCAGGCGCTGCCCGTTCCTGCCGGTCGAGCTGGCCGATCACTTCGTATTGCCGGTCATTATAGATGAAGTATCCATACCGCCGTCCACTAAGCGCCAGCTGCAGGGTCCGGCCGATCTCCTGTGTGGAGACACCCAGTTGGGCGGCTCTCTGCCGGTCGATGCTGATGCCGATCTCGGGGCGGTTGACTTTGAAGTCGGGGTCCTGGAAGCTGAGCTTTTTACTTTGATACACTTCTCCCATCAGTCGGGGCATGATGTCCACCAGGGATTTCAGGTCCGGCGCCTGCACGACATACTGCAGGGGCTGGGAGCTGGAGAAGCCGCCGATGGTCGGGATCTGGATGGGGATACAGATCACGTTGCGGAAGCGGCCCGAGGCGGCGATGAGTTTTTGATAGACCTGGGCCTGGGTCATGCCGGATTTGCGGTCCTGGGGATCTTTCAGAAAGATCCATTGAAAGCCTCCGTTGACGGGTTGTACCAGGGTGCCGATGGAGGCGGCGATGCCGCCATAGGTCCGGTTGTTATTCAGATCGGGGATGGAGTCGGCGACGTAGTTGCTGATCTCTTTCATGGTCTCTTCCATGCTCTCGTAGGAAGTGCCTTCCGGGGCGATGACGGCCAGTCCGACCATGGAGCGGTCTTCCAGGGGCGCCAGCTCGGAGGGGAGCACGGGCAGGATGCGCCAGGCGATCACCAGGGAGATGGCCAGGATGGCGAATCCAAGCCAGCGTCTGCGGAAGAAGAGGCCCAGGGATTTTTCGTAGCCTTTGTTGAGGCCCACGAACCAGGGTTCGGTCTTGCGGTAGAGCCAGCCATGGGAGGCTCCGGCTTTCAGCAGGTAGGCGCTCATCATGGGCGACAGGGTCAGGGCCACGAAGGCGGATACGAGTACGCTGCCGGATACGACGATGGCGAATTCCTTGAAGAGGCGGCCGGTGATGCCTCCCAGGAACAGGATGGGCAGGAATACCGCGGCCAGGGTGACGGTAGTGGAGATGACGGCGAAGTAGATCTCGTCGGCGCCTTTGCGGGCAGCCTGGATGGGAGTCATGCCCTGCTCCACCTTACTATAGATATTCTCCAGGACGACGATGGCGTCATCCACCACCAGTCCAATCGCCAGGACCAGTCCCAGCAGGGTCAGTACGTTGATGGAGAAGTTGCCGATGTACATGATGAAGAAGGCCGAGATGATACTCACGGGGATGGCTACCAGCGGGATGAGGGTGCTGCGCCAGTCACGGAGGAAGATAAAGATGATCAGGGCCACCAGTCCGAAAGCCAGCAGGAGGGTATCCTGCACTTCCGAGAGGGAGTTACGGACGGGGACGGTGAAGTCTTTACCCAGGGAGATGATATAATCTTTGGGGGCGGTCTTTACGATATCGTCGAACCGTTTCTTGAACTCTTCAACGATGGCCAGGGAGTTGGCTCCCCGCTGGGGTTGTACACCGGTGCCCACGCCGTAACGGGCGGTTGGTCCTTCGCACACGATCATGGCGGTACGCTCGTTCTGGGAAGAGAGGACAGCAGAGCCAATATCTTTAAAGCGGACGATGGCGCCATCTTTCTGGCTCAGGATCATGTTATTGAAATCGTCTTCCGTCACCAGGCGTCCCTGGGTGCGGAGGGTCAGCTCGGTGTTCTGTCCTTCGATGCGGCCGCTGGGGAGATCGACATTCTCTCTCTGCAGGGCGGCCTGGATATCGGAAGGTGTCAGATGGTAAGAAGCCAGCTTCACGGGGTCCATGCGAAGGCGCATCGCTCTTTTGCGGCCGGCGTAGGAGTCCACGAGGCGAACGCCGGGAATGGACTGAAGGCGTTCTTTGATATTGACGTTGACGAAGTCGGTCACGTCTTCCAGGCTTTTGGTATCGCTCTGTACGGTGAGGAAGACGAGGAATTCCGGGGGGCCCGTCTTTTCCACGATGGTGGGTTCGATGTCGGTGGGCAGCTGCTGGCGGGACTTGGAGACTTTGTCACGTACGTCGTTAGCGGCTGCTTCGAGGTCTGCGTTGAGGTTAAATTCCACGGTGATGACGCTGACCTGTTCGCGGGAAACGGAGGACATGGCGCGGATACCGTTGGCTTCGGCGATGGCCTCTTCGAGCGGTTTGGTCACCTGGGAGGCGATGATATCGGCGCTGGCGCCGGGATAGACGGTAGTCACCGTGACGATGGGGGAATCCGTTACGGGATATTCGCGGGTCCCCAGGTAGGTATAGCCGACGATGCCGAAAAGCACCAGGAGGATGGATAGGACCCCGGCCAATACGGGTCGGGATATGCTTACTTGTGAGATGGCACTCATATTCTTTGATTACTTTGATTCAACTAGTTTGGGGAAAATATTATTTCAGGGTGACGAATTGGACGGAGGCGCCGGGCATGAGCCGCAACAGGTTGCTGACAATGACCGTATCTCCTTTCTGCAAGCCTTTGGTGACTTCTACCGTGGTGGGTCCGCGCTGGCCGATCCCGATGGGCACCATGGCTACCTTGTTGTTGCGGCCCAGGTAGACGCTATAGCCGCCGGCGGAGGGGATCAGGGCCTGTGAGGACACCACCAGGGCGTTGCTGGACTCGTGTAAGGCCAGGTGCAAACGGGCGCTCTGTCCGGGGAGCAGGATGCCGCCGGGGTTGGCGCTGGCTGCTCTGACGAGCAGGGTTCGGGTGTTGGCGTCGAGCCTGGATTCACGGGCTACGACGGTGGCCTTATATTCCTGGGAGCCGGAGGCTACGGTGAAGCGTTGTTCGCTGCCTGGTACGATGATATTGGCATATTTCTCGGGGACGGAGAACTCCAGCTTCACCACGCTATTGTCTTCCAGGTTGGTGAGGACGGTGTTGGTGGATACGATGGCGCCGGGATAGACATGGATGATGCCGATGCGGCCGGAAAAGGGCGCCTGGATGCGTGTTTTGGCGATCATCACTTTTAATTCGGCGATCTCGGCTTCCAGCACTTTGAGGTTGGTGAAGGCCTGGTCATAGTCCTGCTGAACGACGGCTTCGTGTTTGATAAGGTCTCTCAGGCGTTGTTCGTTGAGCTGGGCTAACTTTTCCTGCTGGGAGAGTCGATCCAGCTGGGCCTGGAGGTCCTGGTCGTCGAGCTGGAAGAGGAGCTCGCCTTTTTTTACGAGGGAGCCTTCTTTTACATTCACCCGGACGATCTTGCGGGTCAGTTCGCTGGCGATGTCGACCTGCTGGTTAGCTACCAGGGAGCCGGTGACTTCCAGCTCTTCCGATAAGGAGGTGGGTTTGACGATCATGCCGTCTACGGGAGTAGCGGGGGGTGCGGTGTTGAGCTGGGCGGCTACTGCGGCGGCGCTGTCTTTTTCTTTACCGTAGCAGCCGGTGAGGAGGCCGAGGATTAAGAGGCCGAAAAATGCATGCTGTATTTTTGTTGTGCTGTTGCTGTTCATAAGCTTTCTTTAAACAATTGATTGATTATCTAATGATTTATTTGAATACTTCGATAAATTATCGCGGACTTTGGGTGCGGAGAAACGAATGTGCCGGCAAATGTAATTGATATATTCGAATATTTCGATTAATGAATGAAAAAAAATTATTTTAAGGGTTGGGGGATTATTTTTTTAGCCCCTGGAGAAAGTGGATATACTCGTCGATCACTGCGTTGTTGAGGGTGTATTTGATATTACGTCCTTCTTTTTCGGAGAGGATGATAGCTGTCTCGGTGAGCTGCTTGAGATGGTGGCTGATGGAGGGTTGGGCCAGGTTGATCGTATCGTTCAGGTCAACACAATAGAGGCATTCTGCTTTCTTTTTGATCTCGTTGAGGATCTTCAGTCGGGTGGGGTCGGACAGGGCTTTGGAAATCTTTTCCGCCCTCTTTGCATCCATCGAAGCCATATGTCAAATTTAGTGCAAGGTATAAAAAAATAAAGATATAGGGGTAAATTGCAGTTTTAATGCTGAAGTACTAAATAATGACCTATGACCGTCAATAATTTCACGCTGCAACAAATACCGGAAAGAACGGCAAGACCGCGGGCCTATGGGCTTACGATGATCAACGATAAGGGGCTTAGCGCCAATGAAGCAAGGAACCTGTTATCGGTCGCCTATCCTTATGTAGATATGGTGAAACTGGCTTTCGGGACTTCTTTTGTAACGCCCGATCTCCGCGAGAAAATCAGGATCTATCAATCGGCTGGTGTGCCTGTCTATTTCGGGGGACTATTGTTCGAAGCGTTCATTATCCGCAATCAGTTTGCCGACTATGTTCGCCTGCTGGAAGAATATGAGATCCCTTATATCGAAGTCTCGGACGGGTCGATCGATATTTCGCATGAAGAGAAGTGCGGTTATATCGAGAAGCTTTCCAAATATGGCGTGGTATTGAGCGAGGTGGGTTCCAAGGACAAAGACCGGGAGCATATCACTCCTCCTTACCAATGGATCCGGCTGATGAAGGCGGAGCTGGAAGCGGGCGCTTCCTATATCATCGCAGAGGCCCGGGAGACGGGCACGGTGGGTTTGTACCGTGATTCCGGCGAAGTGCGGGAGGGGTTGGTGCAGGAGATCCTTACGAAGGTGCCTGCTGAAAAGATCATCTGGGAGGCTCCGCAAAAAGATCAGCAACTCTATTTCTTAACCCTGATCGGCGCCAATGCCAACCTGGGGAATATAAATCCTTCCGAAGTGATCGCGCTGGAGGCGATGCGCATCGGGCTCAGAGGGGATTCTTTTCATTTGTTTCTGGGGAAATAAAGGGTAAGTGGGTAGTGGCGGTTGTTGTTGTTGTTGTTGTCAAGTCCTAAGTAAAAGTTGACTGGTTAAATAATTAGTGCGCGAAGGTAAAAAACCATTAGAACCATTCAAAAGTTCAAATGGTTTTTTTGTGCCAGGCCTTCGGCTTCCTTTGGTTTTGACGGTGCATTTGTTGGGG
>DATMGS010000042.1:0-163091 GCA_035555335.1 Puia sp. | reverse complement strand
CACCACGGCTACTTAACCGCAGCAGCTTAGAAGTAGTTTGTATCCAACGCCTGTACGTCGATTACGAAGGGCCCACCTTCATCATTTACAAAGCATCAAATGTTCAAATTCAAAGAACTCTTCATTTGTTCGTGACACCTAATACCCGGGATTTTGCACGATAGCGGGATTGCGCTCTATATCCGTGAGCGGTATCGGGTATAAGGCTGCATTGTGCTGCCAGCCGGGCTTCTCCACTCCCAGCACGGCGTCCGCCTGCCCCGTCCTTCGCAGGTCCGACCAGCGATGCCCCCATTCTGCAAAGAGCTCGATGCGCCGCTCCTGCATCACGGCCACCAATACCTGCGCAACAGATAAGCCGGCCGGCAAGACCGCCAGCCCCGCACGGGAACGGACCATATCCAGATCGGCCAGGGCCCCGTTTCGGTTATTTTGCTGCGCCCGGGCCTCGGCGCGGATCAGGAACTGCTCTGCCAGGCGCAGGACCATATCGTATTCCGTATAAGGATAGAGACCGGTCCGCACCTTGTATTTAAAGGGATAGGTATAAGCGGCCCCGCTAACGGTCTTGCTGCCTACCCAATGCAGCCGGCGTCTGTCGCCCGGCTCAAAAGCATTCAACAGGAAATTCGTAAGGGTATACGCAGGCTTCATTAAAGCTCCGGAGGCCGGCACGAAAAAATATCCCTCCGCACTATTCGTGGTAGCGCTCACCGGCTGCAGCTGCCAGATCGCCTCCCGGCTACCCGCCCGGAATACGCTGTCCAATGAGGGTTCCAGCCGATAGTCGCTCACCCCCAGCACGGCCGTCGCAGCATCCTCCGCTGCCGCCCATTGCCCCCGATATAAATAGGCCCTGGCCAGCAGCGACCGGGCAGCCCATTTATTCGGCCTCGTCCGGGCCTCCGGATCGGCGGGATTGACAGCATAGGCTGTATCCAGCAGACTATCGGCCGCCTGCAGGTCCGTTGCGATCTGTCCATACACCGCCGTGACAGCAGAGCGGGGAGCAACGGCATTGACGGCATAATTGGTGCTCGTCTCCAGCGGCACGGGACCATATAAATCTACCAGGTGAAAATAGGTCAGCGCACGAAGGCAAAGGGCTTCCCCCTTCAGTTGGCGTTTAGTCGCTACCGTAATACCCTTGGATGCCTGCAGATCTTCGATCATCGCATTGGCATCGTAAATAGTATTGTAGGCGGAGGAATAGAGCAAACTAATAAAGTAATTTGCGCTGGAGAGACTATTGCCGGTAAAGGCATCCACCGACGCAGCAGCCGCCGTTCCAGCAAATTCATCCGAAGACAATCCGGGATAGAGCGAATTTCCCCCATTCAGGAAATAGCCCGAGGTAGCCATCGCCCGGCTGTAAACCCCCATCATGGCTGCCGTAGCTGTCTGGTCGCTGGAAAAGATCAGCCCCGTCTGCAGCTGCGTATCCGGCGGAGACACTTCCACGAATTTTTTACAGCCCGGACCGTCTGCCGCCAGCAAGAGTAACAAGACCATATATTTTCGGAAAGAACAACACATACGATTGCTATTTAAAGTTGACTTGAATACCTGCCACGATACTCTTCAGCGGCGGCAGGGCCAACAAATTCTGTGTCTCGGGGTCCGTCCCGGAATAAGGGCTGATGGTAAAGAGATTCTGCGCCTCCGCAAAGAAGCGGCCTCCCGATAAAGCCAACTTCCCCTTCCAGCTCTCCGGTAACTGCCAGGACAGGGAGATCGTCTTCACCCGGAAGAAACTGGCATTCGCCAGCAAGGCGCCCGACAGCGTATAATAAGGGATGGTCTGACCCGCTGCCGAAGAATAGACCGTCGTAAACTTTTGATACCGTGCCGCGTCCCCCGAATGCCGCCAGCGGTCAAGCACACTCTTCGTTTGGTTGCTGAATTGCCCCGGTCCCGGCATGCCGGGTGGATTGAGCCCGTAGAGCGCAGCCTGGCCATCGCTGCCGGTCTGCACCCTCTCCTCCAGAAAGACGTCCAGCACCCAACGATACCAATGCACGCTATTATGCAATCCACCATAAAAGCGCAGGTCCTTACTCCCCACCACCACCCAATCACGCTGATCGATCACCCCATCCTTATTTACGTCCTGGAACCTGAAGGTCCCTTTGGTTGGATCAACTCCCGTCAAACGGTACCCTTTGAGGATATTCAACGATTGCCCGACAACCAATCGGTTGGCGCTGGATGAATTAGCCAGGTTGGGGAAAGACAGGAGCCGGTTCTGCGGGAAAGTGCCGCTTAGGGTCATCGTCCATTGCAGGTGCTGACTAACGACGGGCTGCAATTGCAGACTCAGCTCCACGCCTGAATTTTGCACCACCGCCGGGAAGTTCAGCAACACGGATGTAAATCCGGCCTGTAGCGGCAATAAATCGGGTAAGAGCTGGTTGCCGCTGCGATGCCGGTACCAGGCGCCCGTAAAAAAGATCCGGTCATGAACAAAACCCAGCTCCACCGCCAGCTCCAGCTTATGCAGCGTCTCCCAGGCCAGCCGGGGATTGGCCAGGCCCGTAGGATAGAAACCCGGGATCCCCTGGTAAGGTCTCGTAGTAGTAGTCCCCCAGGTCTCCAGGTAATGATAATCCCCGATCTGGTCATTCCCCGTGACCCCATAGCTGCCCCGCAGCTTGCCAAAGCTGAGGGAGGGCAGCCATTCCCGGATCGCCCTTTCATTCCGGAAAAGCCAGGCAAGACCCGCCGCCCCGAAATTGCCAAACTGCTTACCCGGCCCGAACCGGCTGCTGCCATCTCTGCGCCCCGTCAGGTTAAAGAAATATTTATCCCGGAAAGTATAATTGACCCGCCCGAAGAAGGCCTCATAATGATAATCCGTCGCCTGATTCGCCACCGACAGGAAGGGCGCTGCCGCCGTGACGGGCAATAAGGCGTCGCTGGTAAAGCCGGTGGCCGACAGCGTAGCAACCGTATTATGCTCCCGCTGCCACGAAGTTCCCGCCAGCAGCGTCAGCACTCCCCGGCCCAGCGTATCCCTGAACTCCACCCGGCCATCCATTATCCAGGTATGCGTCACCGTGCCGGCGGTATAGCTGCCCGCCGTAGGATTGGTAGCAGGGTCCTGCGCTTCAATAGGGGTAACCCCCTTCTCATTCACCTGCATGATAGTATACCCTGGATTAAGCTGGAACGTCAACCCCGTCAACCGGCGAAAAGGCTGATAGCTGAACAGGCCGTTCACCAGGAAATTGTCGGACACCGCCCGGTATTTATTCCGCGTAAAAGCCAGCGGGTTGGTCATCGAAACCCCATTCTCGCTCCAGACCAGGTTGCCCATAGCGTCATAAGGCCCGGGGGCATGCGGATCCAGCAGCTGAAAAGAAGAGAGGTCCTTCGTGAACTGGTTATTCCAGTCCCTGCCCAGCAAGCCATTCACCTGTACATACCAGCGCTTATCGGATGATCTGTAGATCCAGTTGGCATGCGTCGTCGCCCGGTCATCCGACATTTGTCCGGGAAATACCGTGGACTCATGATGATAGCTGGAACCAAATAAGTATTGAAAATTGCCCGAAACGCCCGACAGTGTCGTCTGAAGATCCGTCGTATACGCCGTGCCGCCGATAAGGTATTTGCTCCAGTCCCTGCTCCGCGTGGTATCCCAGGCCGACAGCTCCGGCGCATTATGACTATCCGGCTTGAGCCCGTCATTGTCCAACGCCTCCGTCCGCATCTGAACATACTGACGGGTATCCAGCAACGATAGCCTCCGCGTGACCTGGCTGATCCCCGAATTCACCTGCACATTCCAGCGGCTGTCGCCCGGTCGCCTTTTTTTGGTGGTGATCAGGATGACGCCATTGGCGCCCCTGGACCCATAGATAGCCGTCGCATCGGCATCTTTGAGCACTTCGATGCTCCCGATATCACCGGGCGCGATCAGGTAGAACGGACTTAGAGAACCCGCCGCACTACCCGACAGGATATTGCTATTCGAAGCGTTGTTTCTGCCAAAGGGTACCCCATCCACGATATAAAGGGGCTCCTTCCCATTGGCGATGGAGCTCTCGCCCCGCACCCGCACGGTGAAACCCGCGCCGGGTACCCCGTTGGCCTGCGTGACAGCGAGGCCGGGCACCCTTCCTTCCAAAGCAGCCAGCGGATCGGATACCGGCTGACTGCCGATATCGTCTGCGCTGACCACCGTGATATTACCCGTATTCTGCCGGGCAGTGGTATGTCCGTAACCGGTCACCACCGTCTCGTCCAGCTGCCCCGGGCTGGATCGTAGAACGATCCCGGTCTCTTCGCCCCTTGCCAGGGATTTTTCCGCCGGCTCATACCCGATAAAAGAAACCAGGACAGTATCCCCGGGCCCAAGGCCCCTGATCAGGGCGCTCCCGTCCGCATCGGTGACGACACCCCGCCCCGTTCGTTTGACCCTCACCGTGGCACCCGCCAGCGGCAGGCTATCCTGGTCGGATACATTCACTATCGACACCAGACCCGTATCGGCAGCCGCACCCGCTATACGGGCGGGGGTTGCCTTTACCCGTCGCTTCATATACACCGTGCTTCCGTCAAATTCAAAATCAAAGTGCTGGCGCCGGCAGCAGACCTGCATCGCCTGAACGATACTGGCATTGTGCAGCCTGAACGTGACCGGCATTGCCTCCTCCAGTACGCCCGGGTCTACATAAAATTCATAACCCAGCTTCTTTAAGGTATCGACTACCATACGCACCGGCATCGATCTCCCGGTAAGAGTGATCTGAGCGGCGCCCCCGATACAAAAAAATAAGCAGGTTGCCAGGATTACCATGCGACAGCTACCCGGAACATACCGGATACGACGAGCCTGCAGGATCATTGCTGATACATTTGTGTTTTGTTTGGTAATAGCAAAAACTCGCAGGAAAGATTTAATGCCGGGAGATCCATCATTGAACAGGCCTGTTCAATGATCGAAGGATGGGTTTAATACAGAAGGTAAGCTTAGTATGAAGCGATTGTAAAAAGGAACTCACCGGGTAACCACCAGGAATTGTCCCAGGTTACCCGGTGAGATAGGTTTAATGGCTATGGCGGGCTCTCAGCAACTGAATGAGCCCAATGCTTTTCAGCGGCTAACGATGATAGTGCTATCCCCTTCGTGAAAATGCAGATCCGTTCTTTCTATATGTTTCAGCAGCTGGGATAAAGGCTGATCTCTTCTGGCCCTCCCGCTGCCCAATTTCGCCATGGCTGCGCCTTCTCTGAAAAGCAGCTTCTTTTGATACCATCTCGCTACTTCCTCCAGGGAGGCCCGGATATCGAGGCTGTCGAAATAAAAATAACCGCTCTTCCAGGCCATTCTTTTTCCCAGATCGACAGGCGTCACCTGCAGACCGGGTTCCCCTTCACGCACCAGGGCTTCCTGCCCCGCCGTATCGAGGATCATCTTCACATCACCCTTGCGGACACTTACTTTTCCTTCCAGCAACGTGGTTCTCGGATTCGGTTCATTCGGGTAATCGCGGACATTGAAATGTGTTCCCAATACCTCCGTCATTAGCGTAGGCGTCCTCACCCGGAAAGGCAGACCCGCCAATCGCGTTACTTCAAAATAGGCTTCCCCCTTTAACTCCAGGTCCCGCTGCTTGTCCGTAAAGACAACGGGATAACGGAGGGATGTGCCGTCATTCACCCATATCTTCGTGCCGTCAGCCAACGTCAGCTCATATTGCATCCCCTGCGGCACCGTGAGTATATTATACGCCTCTTTTGCATCCGCCACTCCGGCTTCGGTTCCGGCCCCCGCGGCAGGAATATAAATAAGCCGGTGACCCGCCGCCCCTACGATCTTGTTACCTTCCTGCTGCGGCAGCACCTGGTTATTACTATTGTCGAGCACGATGACCGAGCCATCCGCCAGCGTCAGCGTAGCTTTCGTAGCGGCAATACCGGCAGGCGTATTCAGATGATCCAGATGATCGACCAGGGCTTCCCCTTTTTGATAAGGGTGAGTCCACCATTTGCCCAGCCCCAGACCGGCGACAACCAACAGGACTACGGCAGCCACCCGGCCCCAATAACCACGGAATGTCCGGCGCGGCATCCTCCGAAGCGGAGCCAGCTCCCCGGTCCTATCCTTCCCGTGCAGCTGCTTAGCGAGACGCTGCCACCGCTGCGCGGTCTCTACCCTATTCATTTTTTCCAGCTCGTCCGCCAGCCAGTGGTCACTCTTCAGCTGCTCCAGCAGGAGCCGGTTCTTAGGGGAAGCATCCGCCCACCGCTGAAGCCGGGAGCAGGAGGACTCATCCGACTCTTCCCCGCTCATCGACTGCAGCAGCAGATCTCTAATAGAATATATAGTTTCCCCCGTAGACATGGAATCAAGTTTTTCGTTTTCCCTCTATTATTACGCAGAGTGGAAGATTCTAACTACGGAAAAGAGCAACTATTTTTTAAATAAGCTTCTTTTCCTTCAGCATCTTCCGCAGGATGCCGACAGCTTTTGACAGCTGGTTGTATACCGTCTGGGGGCTGATCAGCAGCAGCTTCGAGATCTCCTCCACCTGCTTCCCATCGCGGTAGTGCAGCTCGAACACCTGTTTACACGCCGGCGATAAGGTCCCGGCCTTCTGGTAGATCTCTTGCAATACCATGGCTTTCAACAGTTCACTATCCCTGAGATCCGGGGTCTCCGCTTCCTCTTTCCCATACACGGCCATCCATTCCTGTTGCACGTCCGTCAATGTTTTTTGTTTTCGCAGATGGCTGAGCGCTTTCCTTTTGACCGCCAGGTACAGAAAATTCTTCAGGTGTTCCGGGCTATCCAGCTTTTTTCGTGCGTCCCATAAATTCAGAAAGGCAGATGAAATGATATCTTCCGCCTCTGCTATATCGTCGTTTACAATAGGACAGACATATCCCAGCAACGAGGGAAAATGAGTTTGGAAGAAATAGCCCAAGGCGGCCTCCTCATCTTGCAGAAGTGATGCAAACCACTGCTGCTCAGAATTTTCCGGTATCATCGTACAGGCGTTTTTACGTGATGGGTATGTACGCTAACTAAAAGGGATAAGGCCTTGGAGACTAATCAGCATTGTGAAAAGGGGAGACAGGTTGCTAAGAAATACAATGATAGTGAAAATTTATAATCCCGGGAAGAGTCACATGTAGATTTTTCTTGCGTTAATTTTTATCGATCAGCTCGATGCACTGAGAGAACAGCATGATAAAGAGGATGATCTGTTTGTCGGAGAAGCGTAGCCGCAGGGAGTATAAGGCTTTCCCCTTATGCTCTTTTACCGTGTGGATCGAGATATTCATCTGTTCGGCGATCTCTTCATTCTTCAGCCCTTCGAGATAGGCCATCTTGAAGACATCACGCCGTCTTTCGGGGAGTTTTTCGATCTCGCTGTAGATCTCCTGCATGAGCTCGGCCTTGATCATCTGGTTGATGACCAGTTCCTCACCCTTGCTCTCTTCGATGTACATCAGCTCCTTACGGGAGGATTCCCGCACCTGCATATGACGGAGCCAGTTCAGGCAGGCGTTACGGGTGGTGATATAAAGAAAGGCCTTTATATTCTGGGAAGTGTCGAAATCGGTATGTTTTTGCCACAGCTTGACAAACGTATCCTTTACGATATCTTCCCCGTCCTGCTGGCTGTTCACCAGCTGGGTCGCGAAATAGCAAAGGGGGCGGTAGTGCAGGTGAAAAAAAGAGGAAAACGCTTGTGGATCACCCTTCCTGAATTCAATAATAATATCCGGATTTAAATCTGGATGGTCCATGCTGATTGCTGATTTTAGCGGCTTTATGATGATTTTTCTTAAATCCGTTACCCGCGGATCCATGATCGGCTTACATAATCAATTACTAATAGGAAGGATCAACGAGAGACACCATCGATGGTATCAGAAGGTTTTGTTTTAGAAAGCTATTCGATCATCATAGCAGGAACACTGCGCCAGGCCTTTCAAAGCTCTCAGGAAGCGGGCAATCGTTAGCGCTTTTGTTACGTGGTTCGGTGGTGGAACAAATTAATAATAGTTTGACGAAACAACAAAAAAAATGTCTTTTCAGAGCATTCTTTCTTTAAGTCCCACCCCTTCGATCTAATAATTGTTAACGGAGAACACCTGCAAAGGCGTGCTGCTCGCCGGATCCTCCGACCCGGAAATAACCAGCGTGTTGTTTTTATAGAGGCTATAGTACCACGGATAGCTCGTCAGGGAATCGCCGGTCGCCTGGTCCCGGATGACAAACAGGTAATTACCTCCGACACTGCTGTTAGCGGCGTATGTCTTAAAGGAGCTGATCTGTTTGTAGCCCAGGCCGCTGAACTCCGTCTGGGAAACCGGGTTGCCATTCAGGGTAATATTGATGGGCTGGCTACCCGGCGACAGGTTCACGAAGCGGACGCCGGCCGAGCTGTCATTATACAGGGGGATATGATCCTGGACCAGCAGGGTATCCGCCTTGGTCGTATCTCCCGCCAGGAAAAAAGAATAGATAGCGCCCGCCGACAGATTGAGGGTCCCGTTAAATAATTTCTCCTTGGACGGGGCGGTATCGGTATTCTGTACGACATACAGCAGGTTGGGACCGCTGAGAGGCGAATAAAGCTGTGCGCTTGCATAACCCACCGTCAATGCACCCGAAAAATACAGGATCGTATCGGTTGTTCCCAATACCGGAATGATCGGTTGACTACCCGCAATGGCATTGACCACATTCAGGGATACCGGAGCCACCGGCGTGCCGGATTTGTGACAGCTCAGGATCGTCAGCGAGACAGCAAAAGCTACAAATACTCGATAGGTTTGCATGAGATTAGTATAAAATTTTAAATCGGGTTAGGTGGGACGGAACCGGAGTCAGGTTTAATGGTTGGGAACCACGACAGTTCCGGCCGTATAAACACGCCAATCCCGAAAAAGCACTAGTCCGCGGACCGATTGGGCATAAAAAAAGGGACCGATCGGCACAAAAAAAGGGCGAAGCCGCGCGGCTTCGCCCTTTCATTTATTTTTCAGTCTTGCTTTGTAGTGTAATAATTTGAAGACCTTGTCTTAGTCCTTACGTCAGGAACGCCGAAGGACATAAATCCAGGAGAAATTAATTCACCTTGAAATTAAGCGTTCAGAATAATTTGAGAAGCCTTTTCCAAAGAAGTTCTTTGCTTTTTTTGAAAATCCCGCACAGTCTCTTTCATAACCGTATTAATCCGCTGGTTGCTTTCAGCAACGGTTTCCTTCTTTACCCTCGGATGATCCTTCAGTGTATTACTCAGCGATACTATTTTACGTTGGTTACTCATTAATTAAGATTATTTTTAAATCTTTGATAAAGATTCAACCTTTCCTGCAAAATTACAAATTCTCCTTCATCTTTTACAAAGATTCTATCTGGATAGCCTGCAAATATTAACGAATCGACCCAGACCTGGTTAGCTTCCGTAGCATCCAATATAATAAGTCCAGTTGCCTTATTATGTTGAAAATCATCTTGTTCGTAAATTTCTGCACACCAAACAAATTTGGGCATTTGGCTCAAAATAATATAGTCCTTCTGTAATCTGTTCAACGTAGGCAATTGGCTGATATGCTCTTTGAAGGATCTGCTTGAGGTAAGAAAGAATCTAAAAACAAACCCCTCATCGAACCTATATCCAAAATTAGGATCTGATAAAATAGCAAGAGCCAGTTCTCTAGCCTTAGTCACTTCCAGGTAGATTTTCTTATAAAGAGGAACGATCGCAGATTCAATTACACAGCCCCTAAAATCGCTATTTTCACCATAATGCACTACGGGATAACTTAAATCCACTTTCCTATATGGCGGGAGATTATCATCATTTACAATGTATTTTTTGGGTAGATCCGTATAATCGATATATCGACAGGTCTCACCTTTATAGTTAATTTCTCTTTTGTTTACATTCCCAAAATCAGGTGCAGGATCTGTTTCATGTCCAATTATTACGATAGCATGTCCTATTGTTTCATTTTGTATAGCTGCGATTACCGGAATTCCGGATTCAATATAATATGCAATAATATTCTCCAATTCAGCCCCATAGGCATCACGTGCGTAAATATTTGTCCCGAACCCAAATTCCTTTAATGCAAAAGAAATCTGATCTACAGTTAACCCATTCGAAGGCAATAATCTTTGTTTCGAAAACTTACTTAATACATCTAGTATGTGGGAAGGGTAAGTAGGCCGATAGTCCGGATACCTGTTTCCAAAATATTCCATTATACTCCATATCGTCGTTTCAGTGCAGGATATACTTTCTGTGTCCTGCGAACTATAAGGGAATCCATGCACATTCAACTTAACCCCATTTATAAGGACATTTCCTGCAGAATTGCAAATGACAAAATTATCATCCCTGAAAGCTGCTTTATTAAGCAGCGAACGTCCAATGGGACAGGAGAATGTGGGGCGAATTATTAAATACCCCATAAAAGCCATACTTAGCGTTTTTTTGTATTCTTCATCCCTGAAGTCGCCTGGCTCTACTTCCTCAGAAAAAAAGGAAACGCGGATACAATCTCTATAATAGGGATTATGCTTTGACGCAAAATAGCTATAATAACTATCCCGATAAACTTTATCGACGTAAGGGTATTCGATCACCGACCATAAATATTCTTTTAGTGTATTGATTAAATCGGATATAGAATCTCCTATAGACTGATCCGTATCGTCCTTTTTATAGAATTCATTGATACAAGCTATGATCTCATCAACAGTATCTTTTATCGGAACAATGGAAAATTGTATTTTCATGTACGCTACTTTACTTCAATGATTTGTAAAATTATGCTTCCCCTGGCATAACAATAAAATTATCCGCTGGGGCACTCAAAATAAATGCCATAACCTTCTCCTTTACAAAAAGGGCCTTGATGAAAACACTTAGATACAGGAAGATTAGTAAAAAGAAGGAGGTCTCAGCTCGGAGTAGGCTTTTTCTTGGCGAATAAAGTATAAAATCGGAGGGATAGAGAAATAATTGCCCTGCGAGGGCATAATACGCAGTATTTTATTGAAAGGGATTTATTTATAAACTATAAACAAAAGAACCATACGGTAGTACTAGTTCTACTTCTACATTAGCATTAAAATGTCTTTCGGGGGTATCCCTTTTTAAATCAGAGACTCCTAACAAAAAAACGAACCACCAGGCACAAAAAAAGGGCGAAGCCGCGCGGCTTCGCCCTTTCATTTATTTTTTATCGTTAATGCTTCCAGTTCGACAGTTCCATCTCCACCCTCCGGTTCTGCGCCATGCCTTCCGGCGTAGAATTATCGGCGAGCGGCCGCTTGCTGCCATAGGCCTCGGTATCCATCCGGGATGGTTCGATTCCCTTGCTGACCAGCCAATGCATCACCGCCTTCGCCCTTCGTTTGGACAGCGCCTCATTCCGGGCATCCGTTCCCTCGCTATCCGTATGCCCCTCGATATGCAGGTGCAGCGTAGAGTCGGATTGCAGGATCTCCAGCACCCGGTCCAGCTCGGTATAGCAGTTCTTTTCGATGGTCGCTTTGGCCCGGACGAAGAAGATACGATCGGCAGCCCGCTGCATCTGTCGCAGCACTTCCGGCTTGATCGGCGGGCATCCATGGTTCGAAGCCAGCCCCTTCACCAGCGGACATTTATCCTCATCGTCATTCACACTGTCCCCATCCGTATCCGGCGCCGGGCAGCCCTGGAAATTAGGCGACCCTTTCACACCGGGGCATTTGTCCTTATAATTCGGCACTCCATCTCCGTCGCTGTCGGGGCAGCCGATCAGCGCGATGGGACCCGCAGAATCCGGGCAGGCGTCGCGGTCATCCACGACCCCGTCGCTATCGCGGTCATGGGTGATGTAGATCTTTCTATACAAGGTGTCGGACTTGGAATGCTTGTCCTTCTTCTCTTTTTTATTGTTATTCTGGAAGATGGGGATATTCAGCCCGGCATGGAAATCTGCCGCCTGGATCCTGCTCTTGAGCAGGCTCGATACCAGGGTGCCACTACCGGCGAACAGAGGTCCCAGGCGGAATCCCGCTCCCCAGGACAATTGCCCCTGGGCATTGTAAGACACCGGCGAGTAGACGCTGAACCATTTTTTCTCCAGCCGCGGCGTCACAGTGACCGTAGTAATATAATTAGGCGTCACCGGGTTAGAGGTGGCTATCGTATTGATCAGTACATCCGCGTCGATAAAGAGGCGCCGGTATATCCGGTAATCCACGTTGACATGCACCGCCGTAGGCAGCTTCACGCTCACGTTGGCAGGAGTGCTCTTCGCGACGATTATCCCGCTGGTCTCCAGGCGGCTGATATACTGCGAATAAGTCTCTCCGCTCTGCTTGGCCAGCTCCGACGTATTGTGGCCGGCGGCCGTCATCGTATAGGTCTGAGAGTTAGTGGACTTCGTATACTTCACGGACCCCAGGTCGGTAAGGGACATCCCGAACCGCAGCCTGGTCTCTCCGGCTTCTTTCGTTTCATAGACGAACCCGATATCCGCGCCCCAGCCCTTGCCCGTCTTCTTATTGATCGCGTCCGTGAACTTCGTGCCATTCCCCAGGTTATCCAGGTTTGCGCTGTATTGGGCGGTGACATCGGCATCCAGTTTGGCGATATTATTGAGCGGATCGATATTCACCGTCATCTGGCCGGAGGAAACTCCCCCATAAGCCAGCCCGGCAATATATTTACCGGTCAGCCCTATCTTGAACTCATGATGCTCGTCTTTCACCAGCACCCGGCCATAGGACAGTCCCGCCTCGGCAAAAGCCTGCATCTTCGTTTGCAGGCTGCGGTTAATGATATCGATATTATAATAGTTGATATTGGGGTTATTGCCAAAGAGCTGGAAAAGACCATTGCTCAGGTTATACTCGTTGCCGATAATGCGCATCCGGGTGATCAACCCCAACGCATTTTTGGAGTTTAGATTGAACATGGCTGAAGGACCCAGTATGTCCGCATTGACATACACATATTTATAGTCCGAATTGGTAGTCTTGTAATAGCCATTGCCTTCGGAGAGATTGGAAAGGTGGAAGCCGAAGAGCTTCTTCCGGTCCATTTCGTAGGCGTTGTTGCCGGCGAACCCGCTCACGGAGAGGAGGTTGACGTTCACCTTATACTTGCTGTCCGCCAGCATACCGGGGTTGAGCAGCACGCTGTTCACGCCGGAATAATTGTCGTAACCATAGCCGACAAAGGATTGGGAAGATGCGGCCAGACACAACAGTGTTCCTAAAAGGAGTAAAGCACTCTTTCGGTTTCTCATAATACTACGGGTCATTGGTTCTTATATAGGATTGGGAACATAGTAGTTCTCCGAGTCTCATAACGGGAAAAGACCCATTCTATTGTTTTAGAACGGGCCTTCCTCCAATATACTAATCCGGCCAAAATCCCCAAACAGGAAAAAGCCCCTTTTTTCGTGCTGCGGATATGGGCGGAAATCCCCTTTTTTGGAGTGTGCTGTTCGTCTACTTTTGAATAATCATTAAACCCTCCCCCATCTATGAAGCACACTCTCCTTCTCCTTGTCTTTGCAGCCGCCGGTCTTTTGTCGCATGCACAGCATACCAGGACGCCTGTTGCGATCTTTCCTTTCGTTGCCTCTCTGCCGGAATACAGGGCCCGGACCTCGCAGATACAGGAGATGGTCATAGAAACCATCCGGTCCAGTCCGAATATAGAGCTGATCGACCGGTCCAATGACAGCCTCCTTATGAGGGAGCTGGATAACCAGATCAGGGAACAATCCGTGGCCGCGAAGGGGCTGGTCGAGCAAGGCAAGGTGGCGGGCGCCAAAGAGATGATCGTTGGGACGGTCTCGAATGTCGTCGTGGAAGAAAAGCATACCGCGGGCGGCACCGTTCTTGGCAGACCGACTACTCCATCCATCTATTATACCGCTAATGTCAGCTTTTCCCTCCAGCTGAGCGATGTAGAGAGTGGGGCCGTCATCGGCCACAAGAATTTCAGCAATGCGAACGGCAGCTGGAAGGACCTTGTGCATCTGGAATTTGCTACCTCCAAAGAAAGCGCGGTCATGCAGGCAGTCAGGACATGTCAAAAACAGATATTGAGCTGGCTCGACGAATCCCTTTCCCCCGGGATCAGGATCGTAAGTATCGATCAGCGGGATGGCAGCGGCTATCCTAAGACAGTCCTCGTGAGCGGCATCGGCGCTTCCGCCCGGAAGGGGGCCGCCCTGGTCGTCAATGAGATCTCGTTCATAGATGACGGGAATGGTGGGAAGATCCAGCGGAAACAGAAGCTGGCGGATATGAGGATCACCGAACGGCAGGGAGATGTCACGGTGTGCCGTATCACCGGTGGGGAGCAGGTTATCGAAGCGCGGATAAATGCCGGCGCGAAACTGGAATGTATTATGGGGAGGTAAAAATCATCGCAATGAAAAAAAATCACCGTTATGGAAAAAAAGATTTTCTACACTGCGGCAATGCTTCTCCTTTATTGCTGCGGACCTGTATCGTTGTCCGCCCAATATAGCGGGCTGGTAAAATATGTCGGCGCTCCGGACAAGGGCACTGTCACTGTCGAAAGTACCGGCTTCGCCAAAAAAAAGCCCGAAAGCGACGTCAATGCCGGCGCTACGGCCCTGTATACGCTGCTGTTCAGGGGCCTGCCGGGCAGCGTCTATGACCTGCCCATGATCCCGGATGAACAAGCCAAAAAGGATGACCCTGTGGTCAGAGCGCTGCTGCAAGGAGGCTATGGCTCTTTTGTCACGGCGGATGTCCTGGAGAGGATGGAAGCCACGAAAAAAAAGCCCGATGGCATGAAGGGGATCGTGACGATCCATACCATCACCTTCAACTATGACGCGTTGAGGAGGTACCTGGAAGCGCATTCGGTGATCCGGAAATTCGGCTATTAAAAATGAACCATATGAAAAATAAGTTTTGTGGTGGGATGATCCCGCTTTGGCTGTCGATCCTTTGCCTGTCGATGCTTTACAGTCCTCTCACGGGCTCGGCGCAGCAGGGGTCCGCTGCAAAGACGGTGCAACCTAAGATCATGGTCATTCCTAAGGTCAAGGCGGGGCAGGAGCTGAAAGCTATGTATGATTCCAGCGAGAATATCCGCATCGCCATCGCCAAGATAGAAGAGGCCTTTCTGCGAAGGGGCGCCAACCTGGTCAGCTTCGACGCCAAATTAAAGCAGGTCGAGCAGAACATACAGCTGAACCGGACTTCGGGAAACCAGGAAGATTATAAAAGCCTGGTCCTGCAAATGTCAGGAGCCGATATCTATGTCGAGGCGGAAGTGAATGTGGTCCGGCATACCCAGCGGAATGCCAACAGCGTATCGGTTCTGCTGGAAGCGTATCAGAACGGAACGAGCAATATACTAGGTGTAAAGGAAGGACGGAGCCGGATCAATATGACGGAAGACATCGGGCTGCTGACCTCACAGGCCATGGATACTATTTCCGAGGGCTTCCTGAGCCTGATGCAGATAAAATTCGACGACATTCGCGAGAATGGCCAGTCGATCTACGTACAGTTTACGCTGGGCCCCGACTCGAAATATACGTTTGACTCGGAAGTAGGCAGTCCTGCCAAAATGCTATCCGAATCGATCGACGACTGGTTCCAGCAGCATACTGTCCATAGTGTATTCAACAACCAGGGTGTAACGGCCAATATGCTGATCATTTCGGATGCGCGGATCCCTTTGCAGAGTCCCGTCAACCACAATGCCAATTATACGGGACAGAATTTTTACAGCGACATCAACAAGTTTATGAAGTCGCTGGGGCTACAGGCGAAGCGGGAAATAGGCACGAATAACAAGATCTTAATAACCATTCTATGATATCATCTGTAAGTAAACTAGGGGTGCTGCTCTGCTGCGCCTTAGCACCGGTATGCCTGTCAGCCCAGGAGCAGCCGTTCAATACCATCAAACTATACGTCAAACAGGACCCCGGGGCTGTTTCTGACCTGCCGGAGAATCTACGCGACCGGCTTTTCTCCAAGGTCACGCAGCTCATCAATCAGACTGGCGTTGCGGAATTGGGTTACAGTAATTTTTATGTCATCCCCCGGCTCGATACCGTCGGCACCTATGTGGACGATGCGGGCATCGGGAAGATCTATACGACCGAATGTGAGCTGACCCTGACAATTGAGAACAAGTTATACTCCCCCAGGCAGCAGCGTATGGTTTTCAGTTCCATAGCCAGAAAACTCACCGGTTCAGCCACGCGACGTGAAGATGCATTGTTCAATGCCATCGGAAGCATATCGCCTGGCGATCCGGAACTGGTCAAATTCCTTCAGCAGGCGAAAGCAAGAATCAGCGCCTATTTCCAGCAGCATTGCAAGGAGGTGATCGATGAGGCACAGCAGGCATATCAGCTCGAAGACTTCGCCCAATCGATCTCCCTCTACTTCTCCGTGCCCTCCGATGCGCCCTGTTACAAGGAAGCACAGAGCGGTATACAAAAAACGTATGTCAAATATGTCGCGCAAGACTGCAATAAGCAACTGCTACAGCTGAAAGCCTTTGTCGCCAGGGCGCAGACGACGAATGACACAGTCAGTCTGACCAATTACGACGAGGTGATGAAGATCATCGAGAACCTGGACCCGGCTTCGAAAGATTGCTATGGGGAGGCCACCAACCTGATCAAAAAAATAGAGGGCCGATTTAATGAAGAGCAGCGACACGCCTGGGAGCTGAAAAAGATGAGCGCCGGGAAAGACAGGAACGAGACGGAAGTAAAAAAACAGATGCGAACCGCCGTCTCGAAGATCAGCATCCAATACCAGGCGACGGTCCAGTCCCCATCGGGAAGTCATCACTGAACGCCTTATTGCTCCTGTCTCGATAGCTCGACCGGTGTGGGACTGTCCGAAGTGAATACCTTAAAGGATCCAATCAATTTTGCGCCACCGCTAACCACGCTCATATTCCCCGAACAACGGGGGTCTGCGTTTACGATCACCAGGTTGTTCCCGATTATTCTCATTTTCCCGCTGATATAATAAATGCTTACGTGAAGGTTGAACTGGATGCTGTTCCCTTGCAGGCCGGAGAAGCTGATCTTATCGTCTGATTTAACGAGGCCAGGGGATGGCCCGTCGATGAAGGTGGCGCCTTCCAGGGCCTGCATTGCTTTTGATACAGGGGGATTCAGATGTTTGGGCTGGTCGCTGCTGCTATCAGTGTGAACGATGGAGTCCCTTGGTTTGTTCTTCTCCGGAGTAAGGGAGTCTTTCATTGGCACAGCATTGGTGGGAGGTCCGGGCAGGACGACTTTGCCACCGTCACGTTTAGGGGTAGCCAGGTAAAGTGTTATGGCCAGGACCAGGCCTATGATGACGAAAAAGACAGAACAGGTGACAACCAGTCGCGGCGTTACTTTCGTTTGAGACGGCGGCGCTGTTGCGCTCGTTGGAGGCCGCGGCTGCTTTATTTCCGATTGCAGCGGCAGTATTTGGGTCATGTTCAGCTGCTGCGGGGTGGGGTCGGTTTGTGTTGCTTGTCTTGCATGTGTTGCGCTGCAATGGTTGTACAGCATTGGAAAATGGTCTTCGGGCCGGCCTGTTGTCGCGTCCAGGTGGTGTTGCATCCGCAGATAGAGTTCCAGCCGTTTGTGAAGCGCTATCGGGTGGATCCGAAATTCCAGCACCGGAATTTTCCGTTGAAAGGCATTGGCGATCTCGCTGAAGACGTAATCGGAGTCATTGGAGGTCCGGCTCAGGATCAGGATGAGGGCATAGGAGCTCTCAATCTTTTCGATGATGGTCTGTGAGAAGGAGTTGCCCACTTCCATATCCCGCGGCGCTATCCAGCAGGACAGGCCCTGTGTTTCGAGAAACGCACACAGAGCCTGGGCCAGGGCGCTTTCGGTGGCAGAATAGCTGATAAAGATGCGTGGTTCGCTTTGTGACATTGGCTATACTATTTGGCGTACCGGACGGGATTGGCGTACCGGCTTAGATTTTCACCAAACCATTCCTTACCGCGTACATGGCGAGGCTTACGCGGCTTTTTACCTGGAACTTGCCGAAGAGGGCCTCGCGGTAACCGTCGATGGTCTTGGGGCTGAGGTACATTTTGTCGGCGATCTGCTGGTAGGTCATTTCGGTACAGGCCAGCCGGAGGAATTCCTTTTCATTTTCCGAGAGGTCGATCCAGATATCCCTTTTGCCTGTGGACAACCGCACAGCGCCCTCACGCTGCCTGTTCTGAATGCTACCCGCCATGATGCCGGCAACGTAGTCGGAGTAGTAAAAGCCTTTTGCGGCAATGGCCTCCAGCGCTCTGTTCATGTCTTCCACTTCGATGTCCTTGGACAGGTAGCCGCTTACGCCGAGGCGCAACATGCGCAGGATCGTCTCTTCGGACTCGAACATGGAGATAACGAGGATACAGATGCCGGGATGGTGCTCCTGCAGCCAGGCGACGGTCTCATAGCCGTCCATATCGGGCATATCGATGTCCATGAGCACAATATCGGGCAGGTGCCGGTCTTTCAATTTTTCTTTGAGGTCATTGCCGTTGGCCGCTTCGAAGATGACTTCGTATTTACGAGCCTGATCCGCGAGGTTGATCAGTTTTATGAGCCCTTTGCGGAAGAGGTTGTGGTCATCGACGATGGCCAGTTTGAAATGCGTTTTTTTTTCGGTCATAGGTTGAATGGTTCTATGTGTTTGCGGGGAATTGAAATCCTTACGGTAGTGCCATGGTCCGGCTTGCTGACGATGAGGGCATCACCTCCGATAAGTCTTGCCCTTTTCCGGATATTAAAGAGGCCGGTACTCTCGTTTTCGGCGCTCTGCAAAATAACCTTATCGATATCAAACCCGATCCCGTCATCCGCTATCTCCAATGTGAAAAGATCCGGTGAATAGTGCAACGAAGCGCTGAGAGATGCCGCCTTCGAATACTTGAGGACATTGTTAAGCACCTCCTGGCAAAGACGGAAGAGAATGATCTCCTGTTCAGGGCTAAGACGGAACTCGGTACCGGTCCGGCTGAACGTAACCTGGAATTTCTTTGTCTTGCCCAGCCGGGTCAGTTCGTTGTCCAGGGCTTTGACGAAACCGATCTGCATGATCAGGTCGGTATTCAGGCTGGCGCTCAGCGCTTTCAATTCGGATAACAATTGCTTGGCCAGGGATTTGGTTTCGAGGATGCTGTCCTGGACGCTGCTCGTGCTCTGGGGCAGGATCTCGGACAGGTTGATATTGATCAGGGAGACCAGGTGGCTGAAATTGGCGTGCAGCTCCTTGGCGATATGATCAAGGGTCTGCTCCTGGATCTCCAGCCTGGACTGGAGCAGCGTCTTGCTGAATGCTTCCCGTAATTCGAGGACCTCCTGCTCGTGTCGGTATCGTTTATGCTGGTACTGGAAAATATACCTGACGATGATTACACCGAATATAGCCAGGAGCAGCGTGGAAATGACGACGATAAGGCTTATGAGGTGGGCGGAGGTGGCTGACATAGGAAGGCGATTATATAAAGGGAGTACATGATACAGTTCAACGTGAGGAAGATATAAAATAAGGCAATGGCCAGCGGAACGTCGTTATGAATGAGAAAATCGAGAGACAGGATGTACGGAAGGTTGGCGGCATGAAAAATAAAGGCCCCGACAGAAATCCACACCATGGGGTGGGCCGCCAGCCGGATGATCTCGCTTTCTCTCAGCACCTGGTTGAACCAGGCTATGGTCATAAAGATGACGATACCGTCGGCCATTGCCAGCGTATAGCTGTCGAAACTATTGATATCCTGCCAGAAAATATTGTTCACCACCGCAAAGACCGGATAGGCTACGGCCAGAGCCAGGATGGCCCTTTTAAGCTTTGTGCTATGCAGGACCTTGTAATAGACTGCCATATACAAAAGGTATTGCGGGATGAGGGAACAGTTGTACAGCCAGAGGTTAGACTGGGAATACGGCCAGTTCCGGAATGTTATAAAATAGGATTGCCACAGATAAGCCAATACCTCTACCAAAAATATAGTTAGCAGCAGAACGGAAAACACCCTGTACGGTGCAGGCCATCTACGCCCAAAAGCCTTACAACTCAATACGACACTGACCAGGAGGGGCAACATATAGCTGTGCTGTATCATTATCCGCATTCGCTAATTTACTCATTCCTGCGCAGAAGCCGGCGGTGGTATTGGATTGCAGATAGGCGGACAGGGAGCGCCGTAGTTGTATTCCTTCGGGATGGATGCCTGGCTCAGAATGCCTGCGCCGGGGTCCAGTGCTTTACTGCGGGCTCCCTGCAGGCGAGCTTCGAAATCGCTCTCGTCTTCGAGGATAATGTCCCCGTGGAGCCTGCCTGATCCGTCCGAACGGGTCATTACCATCAGCAGGCAAAGCTGGCCGGGGGGTCTACCTTCTTCATTGTCTCCGTAAGCTCCGAAATAGACCCTCATTCCATCGGCGTTGAGGTGGCGGATCTCCTCCAGCCAGCTTTCCACGTGTTCGCGGGTATACCAGACCGACCTGGTGTCCTCCCGGTAAGGGCCATCGCCGCTGAGCTGTTTGCTGAGCACCGGGTGCTTCCGGGTCAGGTAGCGGGCTACACGGCTGTCCAGCAGTTCTTTACCGATGAAAATGTCAGGCAAAGGTTTTACTGTTTGATGGTTGAGCATACTTAATGGTTTTGGTGATTAGATCATGCTAAGCTAGGCTGACGGAGGAAAGGAAAAAACCGGTAAAAGGAGTATTTGTCCTGCCGGTGAAACCGGGTTTTTCCGGGGGGATACAGGTTTTTACCCAAGGGTGGGTGGAAGATCTTTGCGGTTAGATAAGAAAGAAAAATACATGAAAAAAGCACTGGTCGTTGGAATAAACAAATACAGATCTTCGCCATTAAAGGGCTGTATACGCGATGCGGTAAGCATCGGCGATGTCCTCGAGACACATGGCGACGGTTCCCCCAACTTCGAGGTAAAACGGGAACTGGACGTTCCGGCAAAATCGGACCTTACCTCCTTGATAGCCACCCTTTTTTCGGGCGAGGGCGACATCGCCCTGTTCTATTTTTCAGGGCATGGGTATGTAAATGAACTCGGCGGCTATATCGTTACGCCCGACTTTACCAAATATGACGAAGGGGTCAGTATGGAGGATATTCTCAAGCTGGCAAACAAGTCCAGGATCAAAGACAAGATCATCATTCTCGACTGTTGTCATTCCGGAGCCATGGGAAGCCCCGGGATAGCCGACGGGGCATCGCATTTAAAAGCCGGCATATCCATTCTGACTGCGAGCAGGGATGACGAATCCGCCCTGGAGATTAACGGACATGGCGTTTTCACCAGCCTGCTGCTCGCGGCGTTACGCGGCGGCTCCGCCGACCTGCGAGGTCATATATCCCCGGGCAGCGTATATGCCTATATTGATCAGGCGCTTGGAGCCTGGCAGCAAAGGCCCGTCTTCAAGACCAATGTACAACGATTCACCTCTTTACGCATGGTTACACCGCCGGTTCCCCCGGCAACCTTGCGGAAGATCATTGAATATTTCCCGGCTCCGCAGGATGAGATGCAGCTGGCCCCCTCCTTCGAGTATACGAATACCACGAAAACCGAACATACCGTGGTAGCTCCGTATGCAAAAGCCGAGCATGTAGCTATTTTTAAGCACCTGCAGAAATTTCAGAGTGTGGGTTTGGTGGTGCCGGTCGGGGAAGAACATATGTACCTTGCTGCTATGAACGGGGGGTCCTGCAGGTTAACGGCATTGGGATACCATTACTGGAAGCTGGTAAAAGAAAAGAGAATATGAGCCCCGCCGGGTTAATTCCCCGGTTTGCTCAGTGTCGCATCATCGACCGGCTTATTCACTTCCAGCTTCTCCACACTGGTCTTTGCGCCGAAGCTTCCGGTGATGATCGTATAGGGGAAAACATATCCGTCCGTCGTCTTCTGATAATCGCCGAAGTCGATATTGAACTCGCCGTCCGCATTGCCTCCGCGATGTCCGCCGCCACCCCCGCCACCGCCACCCATCGTACCGCCGCCCTTGCGGGTTTCGCGGAGAATATAGTAGGTCTGCACATCGAGCGAATAGGTGATGGGCTGTCCCGAAGCCGGCGTCAGCCTGATCTTATAACATTCCTTTCCACCTATGGTATCCTTCCCCAATAGTTCTGCTTTACTGCCTTTGGCGACATAGTCCACGAAAGGGCCTGCCGGATCCAGCTGGCTTTGCATCGTTTTCAGCTGTTCGTCCGGCAGCGGCGCATAGCTGCCCCCGCTGCGGGGATTCAGGCTCCAGCCCTTCTGGGGAGTGACGATCACTACGATATTCCCCATGGGGGTGGTGATCTCCTGGCGATAGAGCTTGTCTTTTACCTTCCAGGTTTTGGAATCGATCTCGGCTCCGTTCTGCATGACAGCTACCCCTTCCAGGTAAACGGAATGGATCGACTGTAATTTTTCCTTGCCGCCCAGGGCTTCGATATGTTTGGCGATGATATCCTCGACGGTCTGACCATGGGCCCGGGGAGCCGCGATCATCAGCAGAAAAACACCTGACAGGAGAACAGCTCTCAGCTTATTCATATAACAGCATTTATTGATTAATGATAATAGGAACAATGGGAATGCGTTTTAGCGCTACCTTGCGCGCATAAAGATATTATTTCTTTAATTTTCCGGGGTTTATAAGAACATATATATAATTTTCAGGTATAATCAATCTCATGTACAGCATTAAAGGCCAGTTAGTAGACATTTTACAGCAGAAAATTTACGCAGCAGAAATAATCCTCGAAGACGGACGCATTCAGTCCATCACCCCCATTGGGTCCGACGGCCTCCTGCCCTTCATCCTCCCCGGTTTCATCGACGCCCATGTCCATATCGAGAGTTCCCTGCTCATTCCTTCGGAATTTGCCCGGCTCGCGGTCGTGCATGGCACGGTGGCGACGGTGAGCGACCCCCATGAGATCGCCAACGTATGCGGACTGCCCGGCGTGGAGTTCATGCTCCATAATGGCGGCACGGTCCCCTTCCACTTCAACTTTGGGGCTCCCAGCTGCGTACCCGCGACCCCATTCGAGACGGCCGGAGCCGCCCTGGATGCGGCCAAAGTTGCCGAACTCCTGAAAAACGATGACATTAAATACCTCAGTGAAATGATGAATTTCCCCGGGGTGCTGCATAAAGATCCCGAGGTCATGGAAAAGATCGCGGCAGCCCATCGCCTGGGCAAACCGGTGGACGGACATGCCCCGGGACTGCGCGGAGAGCAGGCCCGCCAATATATCGCGGCGGGAATCAGCACCGATCACGAATGTGTCACTGCCGAAGAGGCCCTGGACAAACTGCAGGCCGGTATGAAGATCCTCATCCGCGAAGGCAGCGCCGCCAAAAACTTCGAGGCCCTGATCGGGCTGCTCAATGACTACCCCGACCAGATCATGCTCTGCAGCGATGACAAACATCCCGATAGCCTGCTTTCGGGCCATATCAACCAGCTCTGCGCCCGGGCCGTCGCCAAAGGCATCGACGTCTTCAAGGTGCTAAAAGCCGCGTGTATCAATCCTGTCCTGCATTACAAACTGGATTCCGGCCTCTTGCGCGCGGGCGATTCCGCCGACCTGATCCTCGTCGAAGACCTGGAAAAATTCCGGGTATTGCGGACCTATGTGAGTGGTATTCTGGTGGCGGAAGACGGTAAAACCCTCATTCCCCCGACCCGGACGGCACATGCCGCGCCTTCCCCGGCCCCTCTTCCCATCAATAATTTCCATGCGGAGCTCCATACCCTCGCCGACTTCGCCTATCCGCTCGATAAGTGGGGCGAACAGGAGAATGTGGAGCAGGTCTATGTGATCGAAGCGCTCGACGGACAGCTCATTACCAATAAGCTCATCGTTCCCGTCAAAGAGGTGGTTCCGGCTAATGGACTCTTCTTACAAAGCAATACTGAAAAAGACATTCTGAAAATTGTGGTCGTCAACCGCTATCAGCCGGCGCCCGTCGCCAAGTCCTTTATCCGCAACTTCGGCCTGAAACGGGGCGCCCTCGCCTCTTCCGTGGCCCATGACAGCCATAATATCGTAGCCGTCGGCGTCGACGACGAAAGCATCGTCCGCGCCGTGAACCTCGTCATCGCCCAAAAAGGCGGTCTTAGCTGCGTTGATCCGGGAACGACCGGCGCCCCCGGCTCCGGGAGCCCGGCTGGTTCGGCCGGTTCATCGGGCGATGGTCCAACGGAGATGATCCTGCCGCTGCCTGTTGCCGGCCTGATGAGCATGGACGATGGCTATGCCGTAGCCGAAGCCTACACTGCTATCGACACCCTCGCCAAAAGCCTGGGCTCTCCACTCTCGGCGCCTTTTATGACTTTGTCATTCATGGCGTTGCTGGTGATTCCTCATTTGAAGCTGGGGGATCTGGGATTGTTCGATGGGGATGGGTTTAAGCTGGTGTAGATGGGCGAGCGATAAGCATTTCTTTAGGCGGGGTAATCTATAATCTGCTGCAAGTATGGTAAAAATAGCACTTAGAGCAAAATATAGCTCTATATTTTGCTCTAAGTAGGTAAAAAGAAGTAGTTAGAGCGAAATAGAGGGTTCCCGATTTCTAAAACCGGATCCCCAGGTTGATGCCTGATCGTATCCCTGCCCAGGGACCTGATGCTTTCATCCAGGCCGTAGTGGAAGAAGTGACCTGCCCGGTGATATGGTAGGGCTTGGCATTGATCGTATTGATGTTATCCTGCAAGGATTGTTGTTCCGTCGCTGATAATGGTGGATTGATGTTATTGGCATTCATAGTGCCGGAACAACTGCCATAGTGACCGCCTATGAGCATTATATCCAGCACCAGTATTTTCCATAGCGTATATTGCATCCCGAATAACATGCCTCCGCTGAAAGAATTGATCTTGCCGTCGAACAAGGCCACGCCGGTACTTTCGTCATCATGGGTGAACTGTATCGGCGCCGTGACATTGAAACTGGCATAACGGCCATACACAGCTATATAAAACCCATGCAGATACCCTTTGCCCAGGTAGAACCGGCATTCCGGGGTGATGGCAAAATTTCCCATCTGGAATTGGTCCAGATCTACTTTGTCACTATTAATCTGCTTCTTGAACTGATCCTTGAAAGGCAGATTACCCTTGGGCATGTACCCAATTCCCAAAGAAACCGCCACCGTTTTAGACAGGCTCCTTTCATACGTGAGATGATAATTGTTCACGACCGGCGAGGTAATATTAGTTTTAATATCGTTTAGCTTGACCGTGTCCTGGGCCCGGACAAAAGAAGGAAGGATAATAAAGGAATATAGAAATAAATTTTTCATATGTTTTCTTTTGTTTTTCAATTTACATAACTAAATTATATAATATATAATTGTAAATCAAAAACAATTTTTCCCAGGTTGAAAATGGTACGAAAATTGCACCAGGAGGAAGGCCAAATTTTGGTCTATTACTTTAACGTATAACGTTCTACCCTCATTAAACTTAAATCGCAAAAACAAATGAAAACAATCCTGCTTAGTATCGTTATTCTGACCGCTGCCCTGTCTTCTTCTTTTGCCCAATCCAACGATTTCAGGGAGTTTAGCTGGGGGAACCCCATGGAAAAAATCCAAACGAATGAGAAAGCCACCTTTTTGATCAAGGTTAAAGACGACGAGCTTGAGTACCAGGATCAGGTGGCAGGATCTGATTGCAATGTCATTTACATCTTCAATGACAATAATAAGCTGGTAAGCGGTAATTATTTCTTCACGAAAAAATATGCTAATCCCCAACTCTATTTGCAGGATTATACCAAGTTCAAGACCCTGCTGACCCAAAAATACGGCAAGCCTACCAGTGATAAGGAAACCTGGGGCAGCCACATGCCGGTAGCGGAAAAGCATAACTACGGCCAGGCCGTTGCCGACGGTTATCTTTCTTTAAATACGGTGTGGACTACCGACCGTACCCAGATAAAGATCAATCTTATTAATATAGACCGGTCGCCCAGCCTGCAGATCCAATATATTACCGTTGCCCTGGATGAACTGGAAAGTAAAGAAGAACTGAAGAAGGCCCTGATCAAATTATAGAGCGACAGCTTATAAAAGGGCGGCTCCGAAAATGGGCTGCCCTTTTTGTTTTTTATTGGACTACTACCTTTTTCCAATTTGGACTACCAGGGACATCCGGCAAAGATCCATCTTTGTCAAAAATCTGACTATCATGTCTTCACCCCTCGTCCCCAGCCGCCTGGCCAAACGGGCTCATTTTGACAAAGAGACCATCTACTCTATCCTGGATGCAGCGCTGTTCTGCACGATCAGCTACTCCGTGGACAATATGCCTTATTCCATTCCAACCGCCTTTGTCCGCTATGAAGACAAGCTCTATGTCCATGGCTCGGTAGGCAGTCATTTTATCCGGGAGATAGAGAAGGGCATACCTGTCTGTCTCTCCGTCACCTTACTGGATGCGCTGGTGGTAGCGAGATCGGCCTTTCACCATTCGGTGAACTACCGGTCGGTGATCCTCTTTGCCAAAGCGGAAAAGATAGAGGACGAACAGCAAAAGACCGATGCATTCGAGTGGCTCACCAACAAGATGGTGCCTGGCAGCTGGGACTACCTTCGTCCGGTCAAAGCCAATGAAGTGAGGAAAACGACCGCCCTGGCCTTTAAAATAGAGGAAGCCTCGGCCAAAGTCAGGACCGGCATGCCGGTGGATGAAGAAGAAGACCTGGTCCTCCCGATCTGGTCTGGCCTCATTCCGATCGAGACCAGGAGAATGCCGCCGGTAGCCGATGAACATAGCCGCGATATTCCTCTTCCTAAGCACCTGTAAGGCGGGGTATTGATCCGCTGGTGCCGTACTGATCCGCGGCGGGCGGTGCTGAGCCGGGTCTCAATGGTTCAGGAGATCCATTTTCTTTTTCAATTCAGTAAAGGATCTGAGAGGGCCTGTCGTACAGAACATATTGGCGACCCAGGCAGGGATACCGCCTCCCGGGTTCCAGGCCAGCGTATATTCCACGTGTAAAGAGGCGGGGGAAGGCATCGTGATGAACCATTCCGCCATCAAAAAGGGGATTCGTACCAGGTGGTCCTTTAGGGGAGCGAAATTGGCAAGGCTGCGGGAGGAGATCCGCAGTTGCCGGGTACCCGCATCCATCCAGACCCTGGTATCACTGCAAAAGTCGCGGTTGGACAAGGGCCAGGGAAGGGAAATTTCGGAATAATAGACCATTTCGCTGTCGCTGCGTCTCTCCATCAGCATGCTGGACGTGGTGCTATACACCCAATCTTTATAATGACCGACATCTTCCAGGATGGAACGCAATTGTCCAAAGTTGCCGGAAAGGTCGAAAACGGCCCTTAATTCATTGAATTTACAATCTTTAGCCGTCCGGCTATAGATACGGATACCTTCCTTGTCCTTCTTAAGTTCCCAGGAAGACTGCGCGAAGGCGATACTTCCGGGAAACAGGGACGCCACCAAAATCAAGCACAACCATTTTCCCATATCCTTTTAAACGTTATAATACCACTATTATGTCTTTCCGGGAAAACATTAACAAAAAAACTTTCCCACAGTGATCGGTCCGGCCTATTCCCTGGCTTCAGGTTTCTCCAACCCATAAACAACATGCCGGTAGAGGGCATGAGCAGGATCGATATTGGGATGATCGAATTCCCCGATCTTAGTCAGTCCGATCCGTTGCATTACTTTTTCCGATCGCGTGTTCAATATGGCTGTAAAGGAAAGGATCCTGTCCAGGTGCAGCGTTTGAAAACCATAATCCAGGCAGGCAAGCGCCGCTTCGGTGGCATATCCGTTGCCCCAGGCTTCTTTTCTGAACCGCCAGCCTATTTCAACACAGGGAGTAAAAAAACTCTCAAAAGTGGGCCTGGTAAATCCGGTAACACCGATGAACTCCCGCGTCGCTCTCTTTTCGACGATAAAGAGGCCATAGCCATTCCGCTCAAAAGACAGGGTGATCCTGCCGATCGAACCCATAGTCTCTTCCGGCGTCAGCGGCTTGGGAAAAAATTGCATGACGGCGGGGTCCCTGTTCATTTCGATAACAGGAGCATGGTCGGATTCGACCCATCTTCGCAAACCCAGTCTTTCCGTCGTGATAATATAGGAGCTGTTTTCCATAATGCTGGTGAGAAAATTACAAAATCCGGATGAATTTCAGGAAAACTGCGCAGAAATCCGGGAAGGAAAAGACATAAAACGAAAAAACCTCCGGGGTCAGCCAGAGGTTTCTCAGAGAATGTTGAATTCAGAGCCTTCAACCGACAAATCAGGTACGGAACGGGCCATCAATAGATACGGAAGGGTTAGGGTTACGGCTTTGTTTTCATTTGTATTGGATAGGTTAAATATACGCTGGCTTTGCGCCTTGACGAAGTAGATGGAAGCGTATCTGATAAAATTAGGGACTATTACTTAGGATATGGTAAAAGTCGCAGAAGCGCAAATTATTTACCGATTGCCGGCCATGATCCTCTTATTTACGTCCTCTTTATGCAGAAGCGCATACTGAATGGCTGTTTTGACAAAGTCATTTAAAGAAACATTATGAACCCCGGCATAGACAGCTGCCGATTTATGCAGATCGGCCGGGATCCGGACATTAAAGGTCCCTTTATAGGTTTTGTTCGGCTCTTTCCCCAACTCTTCGCAAGTCTGCAAATAATCCTCTACGGCTTCATGAAAAGCTTTCTTGAGCTCTTTTACAGAAGCACCTTCAAAGTTCACTAAATCGTCGATGCCCAGGAGTTTACCATAGAACACCTCATCTTCAGAACTGAAATGAAGAGAGGCGTAGTAACCCTTGTATTCTAAGATGTCATTCATCTTTTATATATCCTTTTTCTTTTAATTGCACAATCACTTGTTTGATCGCATATTCTTTTACAATGTTACCGGGATGAGGCTTATGCAGGATGATGATATTCTTTTTTGCATCTGCGAATTTCCTTCTTGAACCACCGGTTTTCCCTTTTTTCAGTTCGATATAACCGAACTGCGCTAAAATTTTAACTAATTCCTCCCAGGTCAGATCCTTGGGAACGGATAACAATCGTTGAAGTAACTTTTCTGTCCGGGACATACTTTAAGTCAATTAATTTTAAATAATTTTTCGTGTGCATACCTCTAGATTTTGTTTGTTTGAATAAGTAGATAACATAATCACGATATACCCTAACAATATACATCTGCAACTATATTTCAGTTGCAATATACGAATTCCCCGGAAATAATCGATTTTTTTCCATAAAAAATACTTTACGTATATTTTGCTTTCATTAGAGCCCCCTTCCCTTACTCATCTTTAACTTAGTATAAAACCTTTGCCATGAACTCACGTCGCGATTTCTTACAAAAGCTTACCGGCTCCGCCATCGCCCTGACCATCTTACCCGGACGCACACCCGCTGCCGGCATCGGACAACCATCCGGCACCGGCACTTCGGGCGCCGCCCCGGAAAACATCGGCGCCGGCGCCCCCGAAGACAGGACCGCGGACGGCCCCCTACTGCGGGTCGCGATCATGGGCCTGGGAAGCTATGGCACCCGCGTGGCGGAAGCCATGCAGTCCTGCAAAAAAGCCAGGCTGGCAGGTATCATCAGCGGCACCCCTTCCAAGATCGCCGCCTGGAAGACAAAATACAATATCCCCGACAAGAACTGCTATAACTACAGCAACTTCGATAACATCAAGGACAACCCCGACATCGACGCCGTATATGTCATTACTCCCAACGCCCTGCATAAGGATCAGGTCATCCGGGTCGCCAAAGCAGGCAAGCATGCTATCTCCGAAAAACCCATGTCCGTCAATGCCTCCGACGGACAGGCAATGATAGACGCATGTAAGCAGGCAGGCGTCAAACTGCTGGTGGGATACCGTATGCACTTCGAACCCAAAACGCTGGAGATCATCCGGATGCGGAAAGCGGGGGAGTTCGGGCAGGTCCGTTTCTTCCAGGGATTATGTGGATTCACCATCGGCGATCCCACGCAATGGCGGTTGAACAAACAGCTGGCCGGCGGCGGCTCTATGATGGACATCGGCATTTACGCAATCAACGGCTCCCGTTATATGGTCGGAGAAGATCCTATTTGGGTCACCGCACAGGAGATCAAGACCAACACCGTGAAATTTAAAGAGGGCGTCGACGAGACCATCCAGTTTCAGCTGGGCTTCCCCAGTGGAGCGGTGGCTTCCTGCCTGTCCACCTATAACATGAATAACCTGGACCGCTTCTTCCTGGACGGCGAAAAAGGATTTGCCGAAATGTGGCCCTCGACCGGCTATGGTCCCATCAAAGGCCGCACCCACAAAGGCGAGCTGACCCAGCCCATCACCACCCATCAAACGGTACAAATGGATGAAATGGCAGGCATCCTGCTGGAAGGCAAACAGCCCATCGTCCCCGTAGACGGCGAAGAAGCTCTGAAAGACCTGAAGATCATCGATGCGATCTACCTCGCCGCGAAAACAGGTCAGAAAGTTCCATTGACATTATAACATCGTCCTCATGAAAGCACAGCAAGCACCTATGCCGATAATCTGCCCGCCATCAAAGCCTATGAAAAAGCAGGATTCGTTTCCAATCTGATCCAAATGCGCCTTGGTTTATGAGCCCTGAAGAAGCATTCTCTTTAATAAAGAACGACGTCGTCCAGCAGGACCGCCGTATCACCCGTTGGGTCGATCTGGGCTGTGGGACAGGCTTGTTCACCCAGGCCCTGAGCCGCCTGCTGCAAGCCGGCAGCAGCATTTACGGCATCGACATCCACCCCTCCCTCAAACGGCAGACCACTCCCAACAATGTCGAGCTCATCCCTTTGCAACTGGATTTTGTCACCGGCGACTGGGCAGCAGTCAGGCAGGGGACGAGCAGGGAGCCCGGCAATAGCCTGCAGCGCTTAGATGGAGTGCTGATGGCCAATTCCCTTCATTATGTAAAAGACAAAGCGGCTTTTCTTTCGAAAATCAGCACCTTCCTCCAGCCGCAGGCTACCTTCCTCATCGTCGAATACGATACCGACATCGCCGTTCCTACCTGGGTGCCCTACCCGGCGAGCTTTCAAACGCTGACACAGCTCTTCACCCATGCCGGCTATGGCTCCATCCGGCGACTGGCCGAAAAGCCTTCCATCTACGGCGGCGGGAATATTTATGCGGCATTGCTCAATCGCTGAAAAGGGCGGCTGGCGGGGAACAAAGTACCCATCAAACCCTTCAATCGCCAACACCACGCAGTTTATCCCTGCAATCTGCCGTTCATCACGGCAATTAGCCAGTTATAGTACTATTTATTGCATAGTACCTTCCTTTGCTATTATCTTTGTTATGTCAACTGATCGAAATCAACTTCTAAAAAATACTATAAAACTTACAATTATGAGACAGTCAATCAACATCCTCCGCCAAATGCTCAACAACAGTAAAAAAGCAGCTTTACTAATAGCACTTTTTTTAACAGTCGGCATCAGCTACAGCTTCGCTTCCGGCACCGATGATGTCAGCAATGATATCAGGACTTCTTTCCGGAAGGATTTCAAGAACGCGCAGATCATCAACTCCGAAGTGCATAAGAAGTTCACCAAGCTGACCATCTCCATGAACAACACCGTCTTCTTCGCTTTCTATGCTGAGAATGGTAAATTACTGGCCGTCACCCGCAATATTCTTTCTTCCCAGCTGCCCCTCAACCTTATGTTTAGCCTGAAAGGTGACCACAAAGGCTACTGGATAAGCGAATTGTTTGAGCTCAACGGCGAAGGACAAAATTGTTACTATGTCACCCTGGAAAACGCCGATTCGAAACTGACCTTGCGTTCCACCGGCGACAACACCTGGGAAGTATACGAAGAGACCGCCAAGTACTAACCCACGCGCCGCTGCTAACAAAATACACCAATCATATAGATCTATGCGAAAGCCCCACCGGATGGGGCTTTCGCTATTATACCCCCTTTGCGGTATTGCACGAAGCCCCCTTTTGCAATATTTTGTATGCCTGTGACTATAGAACCAACAACTTCATCATATGAAAAAAGGATTTGACGCATCCCGCGACCTCACTCCCTTCGCCGCAGGTCTGAAAGCAGCAGGCTATGATTTCGCCGGCAGGTATTATAACGTAAATAACCATTCGAAAAATCTTACCCTGGCGGAGGCCCAGGCGCTGACAGCCGCAGGGCTCCGCATCATCGTCGTCTGGGAGAATGGCTACCCCACCGCCACCGGTTATTTCAATTACCAGAAAGGAGTCTTCGACGGAACGGCAGCCTATCACTATGCCCTCGACCAGATCAGCCAGCCGGCCGGCTCCCCCATCTACTTTGCCGTGGACTACGATGCCTCGGGACCGGACGTCAATGGTCCTATTATGCAGTATTTCCAGGGCATCCACGATGCGTTTAATACCATCGGCACCAACAATGCCATCTATCCGATCGGAGTATATGGCTCCGGGCTGACATGCTCCGCGCTGCTCGACGGAGGCAAAGTCACTTATACCTGGCTGGCGCAATCCATGGGATGGGGCGGCAGCAGGGCCTTCACCGCGTACAATATTAAACAGGATATGCAGAAGACAGAATGCCCGGCCATCAAAGGAGGTGTCGCAGGCGATCCTGATACCAGTCCCAATGACCTGGAAGGCTCCTTCACCATAACACCGACCGCTTAGTCAGCCGGTGCGCCGCAGCCCCAGTCATGCAACCGGACAATGAGTGTATCGTTTCTGGACAGTGCCCTCTCCCTCCCCAAATATTAAAGTGTTGATTACCACAGAAATAGTTTTGTGGCATCCCGCTGGCAATTAGTCTGGCACGAACCGGTTATCAAGTGATCGAAATTAATTTATAAAAAATACTATAAAACTTACAATCATGAAACAGTCAATCAACATCCTCCGCCAGACCCTCCATAACAGCAAAAAAGCGGCTTTACTAATCGCATTGTTTTTAACAATCGGCATCAGCTACAGCTTCGCTTCCGGCACAGACGGAATCAGCGGTGATATCAAAACCTCTTTCCGGAAGGATTTCAGCAATGCGCAGATCATCAGCTCCGAAGTGCATAAGAAGTTCACTAAGCTGACCTTTACAATGAACAATGTCATTCTCTTCGCCTTCTATGCCGATAACGGTGAACTGCTGGCCGTAACCCGCAATATCCTTTCCTCTCAGCTGCCTGTCAACCTCATGCTGAACCTGAAAAATAAGTATAGCGACTACTGGATCTCCGAATTGTTCGAGCTCAATGGCGACGAACAGAATTGTTACTACGTCACCCTGGAAAATGCCGATTCGAAATTGATCTTACGCTCCACCGGCACCAATACCTGGGAAATATATGAAAAGAAAGCCAAGAATTAACACACCAGCCTAACCATTCGACTCAACCTATCAATTACACCCGGCCCCGTCTTCCACGACGGGGCTTGTAGTCCAGACCCGGATATGACTTCCATTTTTTTTAGGGTGTTATTCCCCCTGTCGTTTAACCAGCGCAAAAAATGGGTGTTTTCACCGGGTAAAAGGTTGATAAATTTTCCCTATTTTCATAAAAACCAACGGCTATTATGAGAATAGGATATCAAAGAATAAAGGCAGTTTTTTTCCTGTCGTTCCTTTTTCTTTTTTTCCATACCAACGGACAATCCGACACCAAAAAGATAAAGCAAAGCGTTATACTCCCACTACCGGATTGCTTTGTCGAACCGGGCTACCGTTTTGTAGATACCAACCAGGTAATCGGGGACCGCTCATACCGCCACACCATTTCCCAGATATATAATACCCTTGCGGGCGGACAGTCCGGTGGCCTGGCCAGTGCGGGTACTTTTGACCCGGTGGCGGGCACTTTCTCGCTCAATTATGCCCAGGAGATCAAGATAGCCAGGAAGCATACCATTACGATGACCGACTCCGACGTATACTGCAATTCCAACCTGGAGGATTTTAAGGGTCATGCCAAACATTCCTGGTTCCTGAGCCTGTCGGCAGGAGGCAGTATTATCGGCAATAATATTGGAGTGCTGTTTAACAATTCAAAATTCAATTCCGGAGCGACTATCACCGGAAAGATCTTGATCCCATTGCATAACTCAATCATCATTGGCGGCTACGATGCCGACGGTGTATTTAAGAAAAAACAGGCGATCGAATATCAACGCTGGTCGGATAAAAAGAAAATCTGGAGTACCGTGAAATCCAGTTACGCCGACCTGAACCTGGATGAGACCATGGCGAAGAGGGACCAGGAAAAGCTCAGCGCGGCTGCATTGAGAAATAAGGCTAAGAAGGTGAAAGAGGAACTGGACAAGGACATTATATACGGAATAGCGGCGGTTGGCGACTCTGCTGCGTTTGCGGCCTGTGTAAACGAACGTCTCACGCTTGCTGATAGCCTTCTCACCATTGATAGCCAGGCTGATTCCTTAGATAAGGACCAGTTTACACTCCAACTCAAGCAGGATTCGCTCAATTATATCAAAAAGGTCATTTTGGCCGATGAGCAGCGTGCTCCTCACCGACCCAATACGAATCTGTCAAATTACGGTATCAAGCAATATCAGAAGATCGATAGCTTTTATGATCGCCTGCGGGATTCCGCCGAGATGAACGCCAATTTCTCGCCGTATACGCTGAGATGGCTGGGGATAGTCGGTTCGTTCAACCGCAATAGCTATTATACTTATTTTGATTCACTTGCCTTCTCCAACCGTATTTCCAGCAGCACCCTTTCCCTTTTCAATATCGGCCTGGAATTTAATCTCATTCATTACAATCCACTGGCCATGCATTACTTCAACTTTGGGCTGTTGCGGATACGCAATAACAATATCGGTGACCTGACCACCAGTCCTCTCTCGGTAAAGGTCAGGACTTCCTTAAACGATACTACACAAAAGATCACTCAAACGTATAACGTCTATACCAGTCCGATCAAGGAGTACGAGGCTTGGAACCCATATATCAATTATTATCTGTTCCTGGGAAAAAGTCAGCAACAAGGGCTGCATCTAAGTAGTCAGGCGGAATTCCGGAATTCCGGTCAGAATCCGGTCAATCTGGGGCTGGGCTATATCTTTTCCTTTAAGAACAGCAAGGACAATTCGGTTTTGAATGTCGAGGCCTATGTTAAATTCCAGGATCTTTTTAAGGCGCTCCCCGAACAGGAATCCCATTTTTATAGCCGGAATACTATCGGCTTGCTGTTTGGAATCCCCATCAACTTTCCCACCACGCAATAATTTAAACCACTAAACAATGGCAAAGAAAAAAGCAGCCCCTAAAAAAGCGGCATCAAAAAACATGCTGGCGCGCGATCTTGAAGTTCCAACCGCCTGGCGGGCCTGGTGTGATTCGGAGACAAAATGGATCGGACCCTGGCGAAGCGACGAGGCATCGGCGGATCAGGACGCGGCTCCTCATATAGCTGCAAATCACAGCGTCGAAATTAAAACAAAATTGGGCTGAGCGGCAGTCTATTCCTTCAAATTCTTCACCGGATTGATCATCGCCGTACGCATCGCCTCCAGGCTCACCGTCACCAGCGTGATCAGCAGCACCAGCAAGGACGTGCCCGCAAAGATCCATATCCCGGGTGAGACCCGGTATTCAAAGTCCTGCAGCCAGCGATTCATCAGCCAAGCCGCCAGCGGAATAGCGATCAGCAGCGCCAGCGCCGTCAGCCGGATGAAGCTGCCCGACAACAACACGATAAGATCCATCATCGAAGCCCCCAGTACCTTGCGGATGCCAATCTCCTTCACCCGCTGCCTGGCGGCATAGGAGGAAAGCCCGAACAGCCCCAGACCAGCCAGCACGATGGCAATTAAAGAAAAGATATTCATCACTCTGCCAAGCCGCCGTTCGGCGCTATAGAGCTTATTATAATCTTCGTCGAGGAAGCGGTATTCGAAGGGCATATAGGGTACCAGCACCTTCCACTTCGCCTCCAGCCCTGCAATCGTACGGGTCAGGTGCTGCCCGCTCATCTTCACCAGCAGCTGCCGGCCCCAACCTTCGGGGAACAAAACCAGCGGCCTGATGGCATGATGCAGGGACTCGAAATGAAAGTCCTTCACCACTCCCTTTACGAAACCCGGCCGGTCACCACCCAGGAACATGCGCTTGCCGATCGCCTCCCGCGGGCTCCAACCCAGTGCCCGCGCCGCCGATTCATTCAATATAAAATGAAATACGGGCTTCGCCTTGACGGTGGCCGCACCGGCGCCTGCCGAACCGGCGTTGCCGCTTCCCACCGGCGTCTCCGGCGGAGCCGCATCTTTCGCATCCTGCAGCGTGAGATTCTCTCCCGCCACCAGCTGCAGCCCCGTCGTCCGGAGATAGTCCTCATCGATCGGATTAGCCGTGACAGACAGCTGCTCCCCTGCCGGCATCGTCGAAGAACGCATAATATAGCCCCCATGGATACTCACCGGCGTGCTGACGCAACGGCTCACACTCAGCACATCGGGGTCCGAACGCAGTTCCTGCTTGATCAGCGCCAGTTGCGGCTGCATCTTATTATTCATCGGCAATACCAGGATATGGTCCCTGTCATACCCGAGTTTCTTATGCTGGATATAGGACAACTGCTCCTGCATGATAAACGTAGACACGATCAGGAAAACGGAGATCACCAGCTGGAATACGGTCAGCGACTGCCGGAGCCCCTGCCCCGAGCGGCTGCTCCTGAAGGAGCCTTTCAATACTTTTATGGGCTGGAACCCTGCCAGGATCAGCGCGGGATAGCTCCCCGCCACCAGGCTGACCAGCACCGTTACGGCCCCGACAAAAATCAGGAATGGCGCACCAAGCAGGTCTGCCGGGATCAATTCCTTTCCCGTCAGCCCATTGAAAGCAGGTAATAGCAACCAGGCAATGGACAGGCTCAGGATAGCGGAGGTCATACAGACCAGCGCCGACTCCCCGATAAACTGCCAGAACAATTGTCCCCGGCCGGCCCCGATCACCTTGCGCACCCCAACTTCCCGCGCCCGCTCGATACTGCGCGCCGTGCTGAGGTTGATATACGTTGCGCAGGCAATCACCAGGATCAGCAACGCTATGCCAGCCAGGATATAGATATAGGTTATGGACGTATTGGGCTCGAAACCATCGTAAGGCGAGTGGAGATGGACTTGTAGAAACGGTTCCAGGTAGAAATTTACTGTCGCCCCCTCACCCTTCATTTCTTTTTTCATAAAAGCCGGGATCTTCGCCTGCAGGGTAGCCCGGGCCCCCTCACTGGTTAGCAGCAGATAGGTAGTATAGTTCGCATCCCAGTAGGTTTGCTCCTGGTTGGCCCCCAGCGAAGAGAAGGAAGCGAGAAAGTCAAAGCGGAACTGCGAATGAGAAGGCACATCCTTCATCACCCCCGTCACCTCATACAGTGTGCTGTCCGTGCCCACCCGGAGCATCTTCCCCAGAGGATCTCCCTTGCCGAAATAACGTCCTGCCGTCGATTCGGTGACGATGACCTTGCGGGGGCCCGATAATGCACTGCGGACATCCCCCTTCAGCAATGACATACTGAACAGGTTGAAGAAACTGGAGTCGGCGTACATAAAACGGGTCTCCGAAAAGAGTTTGTCCCCATACCCCACTACCAGGTCCGCATCCGTCATCCGCACGGCCGAGACCACTTCCGGAAAATTCTTTTGGAAAGCAGGCGCCACCTTCGTGCTGGTAAAATTCCCACGCTTGGTATCCCCCTGACCATCGAAATGATATTCCATGATCACCCGGGCGATCCGGTCCCCCTTCTCCTCGAAACGGTCATAGCTCAGCTCATGCCGGATATACAGCGCAATCAGCAGACAGCTGGTCAGACCGATCGTCAATCCCAGAATGTTGATGGCGGAATGAGCCTTATGCTTTTTGAAATTGCGGAGGGCTGTAATAAGCCAGTTCTTTAGCATGGTCGTCTTTTTTGTAAAATATAATTAAAATACCCGATTCCCGAGCTTCCATCCTTTTTTTTTACCGACAAAATCCCTTCTTTTACCGTTCATTCCCGCGGTTATCGCCTATTGTCCCTTGCATCGTTCGCATGAACACCCTAGTTTTGATCAAAATTCAATGACAATGGACGATCAGCAGATAAAGACGGATGATCAAAACGAAAACAGGGGTGGGGACTGGCACCGTTACAGGGGAATGGGACGTCTGGGAGCCGGTTTGTTCCTGCTTCTGATAGGGGGGGTGCTCCTCCTGGACCAGATGGGGTTCCCCCTTCCCGACTGGTTATTCAGGTGGTATGTCATAATGATAGCCGCCGGCCTCTTCATAGGATTTCGGCATAATTTCCGGGGCGGCTCCTGGCTGGCGTTCATCCTTATCGGCGGATTCTTCTTCATACAGGACAATTACCCCAATATTCCTTTTCACCGCTTCATCTGGCCAGCCATACTCATCTTTATCGGCATGCTGATCATCATCTCCCCCAGGGGGCACCGGCGTTATTGGAGAGACGGTGAAGACTGGGGCCGACGCAGAGACTGGGGCCGGTGGGCAGAAAGATGTGGAAGGAGAAATACCCAGGGCTTCGCCACGATGAAGGAAGGCTATTCTTCGGAAGACTTTATCGATGCCACCGCCATCTTTGGCGGCGTACATAAAAAAGTCGTCTCGAAAAATTTCAAGGGCGGCGATGTCACCAGCATCATGGGCGGTACCGAGCTGGACCTGACACAAGCCGACTTCACCGGTGTGGCCAAACTGGAAGTCACCCAGATAATGGGCGCCACCAAGATCATCGTGCCCCCCCATTGGGAAGTCCGTTCGGAAGTCACCGCCCTGTTCGCCGGCTATGAGGACAAACGGCAGCAGCCCGCCATCACCAACCCGGATAAACTGCTCATTTTGCACGGGACATCCGTTTTCGGCGGGATCGAATTGAAAAATTATTAACCCCCCAACCCCTGGAGGGGGAGTCAGCAACTCCATTCAGGGCTGGGGTAAACCAACAACTATGAACTGGTATCTGAGCAAAATCGTTTTCAGGATCATCTGCGGAGAAGGGCAGCATACCCCGCAATTCGACGAGCAGCTCCGTCTGATCATCGCCGACAATGAACAGCAGGCGTTTGAAAAGGCCATGCTCATCGGCGAAAAAGAACAGGACGGCTTCTACAACCAGGAACAGCAGCTCGTGCAGTGGAAATTCGTCAATGTCGCGGAGCTTTACAAGCTGAGCGGACTGCTGGATGGAGCCGAGGTCTACTCCCGGATCCAGGAGACCGACGACCCCGACCGCTATATCGAGGTCATCAACAAAAAAGCCGACCATATCCGGTTCAGCTGCGTCCCGAAAATGCTACGGCTCCTGTAGGCCGCCTCATCCGGAAAATTGCACCCATTCACGCGCCTGATTGTTCGCTCATGCTGAAAATTGTCCGCTCATGCTGAAAAAAAATAATTGACTTGGCCAGAAGCCCCTTATCGATCGGAAAATTCCTCCTCATCTTCATCTCCTGGTGGCTCATCTGGGCGCTCCTGCAAACCATGCTGCTTGTGGGATTCGATCTGCCTTTTGGAATAGCCCTCTCCGATAGCCTCGTGTCCAATACCCTGCTGGCGCTTGCCTGCGGCTTTATCAGCAACAACCTCCAATATTACCTTCCTAAAAAAGAAAGATACTGGTATATCCTCTTCGTCAGCCTGGGCCTCAGCGGTCTGATCCTGCTCGCCTGCAAAGGCATTCTCGTACCCCTGCTCAGCGAGAAGACAGGCGATAACAGCTACGCCCTGTTCTTTTCCCGCTCCTGGCCTGTCCGGTTCGACATCATATTTTTGCAGATGGGCTGTATGACCATCCTCAGCGTACTCTGGTACTCCTCCGAAGAAGAACAGCAGAACCTCCAGCGCAAAGCGGACGCAGAGCGGCTATCCAAAGAAGCCGAGCTCTTTAAACTCCGCCAGCAGTTCGCCCCTCACTTCCTCTTCAATAGCCTCAACTCCATCAGCGCCCTGGTCGGCAGCCAGCCCGAACAGGCCCGCAAAATGATCCAGCAGCTCTCCGATTTCCTCAGAGGCAACCTGAAAAAAGAAGAACAGCAATGGGTGCTGCTCTCCGAGGAGCTCCAATATCTCGAGCTCTACCTCGACATCGAGAAGGTCCGCTTCGGGCACCGGTTAACGACCGTCATAGACCATGACCTCGATAGCCTCGACATGCGGCTGCCGCCCATGCTGCTACAGCCCATCGTGGAGAATGCCATCAAGTTCGGGCTCTATGATACGACAGAAGCCGTCACCATATCCATTTCCGCCCGCGCCGAAGGCCGGTTCGTACGCATCACCGTACAGAACCCTTTCGACCCCGAGACCTCCCGGCCTACAAAAGGCGCCGGCTTCGGGCTTAGCTCGATCCAACGGCGGCTTTACCTGCTCTTCGCCCGGGCCGATCTGCTCGAAACCAAGATCGAGGAACAGCTTTTTACGACCATCGTGAAAATACCACAGTTACCCATTATACCTATTACTACTAACAACGATTACTTATGATAAAAGCTATTATAATCGACGACGAGCCTCTCGCAAGACTGATCGTAAACGAATACCTCCAGGCCTACCCGGAGATAAGCGTCGTACAGGAATGCGCCGATGGATTCGAAGGGATCAAAGCCATCCAGCAGCACCATCCCGACCTCCTCTTCCTCGATATCCAGATGCCCAAGATCAATGGATTCGAGATGCTGGAGCTGGTAGAAGATCCGCCCGCCGTCATCTTCACCACCGCCTTTGACGAATACGCCATCCGCGCCTTCGAAACCCATGCCGTCGACTACCTGCTCAAACCCTTTAACAAGCAGCGCTTCGAAAAAGCTATCCGCAAATGGCTTGACCAGCACGCGCTCACCCGCGCAGCCGCACAGTCTCCGGCTCCCACAGACGCCGCGTCTGAAACGGCGCCTGTTCCGGCAGGCGAGCCGGCGCCCCTGCTTAATTCTCCTGCGGATCCCCGGGAGAATACCCGCGCCCTGCTGGAAACCGCGGCGCATTCACCCATGCAGCAGCACCGGGTCGTCGTCAAGACCGGCGGAAAGATCAAGATCATCCCTGTCGAAGACATTCATTACCTCGAAGCCTCCGACGACTATGTCAAGATCCATACCCATAACGGGGCATTTCTGAAAAATAAAACGATGAGCTATTTCGAGCAGGTGCTCGACGGCTCCCAGTTCGTCCGCACCCATCGCTCTTATATCCTCAATGTGCAGCAGGTCACCCGTATCGACCCCTACGAAAAAGACAGCCATCTCTGCATCCTCCAGTCCGGAGCGCAGGTACCTGTTAGTAAAGCGGGTTATGTAAAACTAAAAGCAGTATTGGGGTTATAAGGGTTCAGGCTCGCCCGGACAATCCGCGCCCGGACTGCCCGGCGCCTTCAAAGTCCGAGGCCGCCCAGCGCCTTCAGCTCCTCCCGGAATTGTCCGGGGGACCGGAAATGGATCGTATGCAGTCCCAGGCTGGCCGCGGGGGGCAGGTTACGCGCATTGTCATCCACGAATACTGTCTCTTCCGGACGAATCCCATAGCGGTCGATCAGCAATTGATAAAAGCCGGGATCGGGTTTTCGGATACCCTCTTCACCCGAGACCAACCGGCCGTCGAACCAATGCAGGAAATCATAGCGGCGCAGGGCAATCGGGAATGTCTCCGCGCTCCAGTTGGTCAATGCGTAGGTCTTTATGCCGGCGGTAAACCGGAGATGCCTTAGTATCTCCAGCGTACCTGTAATGGAGCCACCGAGCATCTCTTCCCAGCGATCATAAAAAGCGCGTATCGGCGCCTCCTGTTCCGGAAATTTTTGCACCAGATCGTTCGTACCATCCAGCAGGCTTCTGCCGGCGTCCTGTTCCTCATTCCAGTCCGGCGTGCATACTTCCGACAGGAAACGAAGCCGCTCTTTCTCGTCGCCGAAGATGGTACGATAGAGGTAGTCAGGGTTCCAGTCGATCAGTACGCCGCCCAGATCAAAGACGAGAGTTGTTATCTGCTTCATAGTTATAATTGCCGGATTTGCCGGATTCCATATCGGACACTTGTTACAACTGCCGGATTCCATAGCTGTCAGCCCCATCCGAACTCCCTTCAAAGAGATAGGGATCTCCCAGCTGAGCTTCTGAATAGTCATTGAATACCTGCCGGATGATATCCCCGGCATGCGCATCGGCCAGTATGGCTACCGTGCCGCCGGCCCCTCCCCCCGTGATCTTCGCTCCATAAATACCGTTGGCTATCCCCTGTCTGCGGCAGAGGCCGATCAGGTAGTCGGTGGCATGCGCCCCCAGTCCGCATTCGGTATAGGCATAGTGACTCTGGTACATCAGGTCCCCCATCAGCGCCCATGCGCGGCGGGAGGGGGATGCGGAAGCGCCTCCCGACAGCTCCGAAAATAGCTGTACCCGCTGGTTTTCTTCTACTGCATACCGCGTATTGGCCCGCACGTTATACTGTACATTGTCTTTTAAAGGGGTGAACGGATCCGTATGCTCCCCGTACTTTTCAAGATACTGGCGGCGCTGTATCCTCACCGGCAGGCATTGCTCATATTTCTCATAGAACTCCGAACGGGAAATATTGGCCAGATAGCCATTCCAGACCGGGTCCGTATAACGCGGGATCTCCGCGCCGTTGTCCAGCGTCACCGGAATGGATTGCAGATCGCAGATGATCTTATAACCCATAAAAGCCGAGGCCCGGGCCGCCTCATATTCGATCCCCGCCACCTGGTGGCTGACGCCCGAATCGATGCCCCAGACCTTCAGTTCCTCCGGCAACCGGATCAGCGCTTCCGGATTGCAGGGTTGACATACCAGGGGCATAATATATCCCTCCCGGCCCGTCACCACCGCTATCTGATCCATAATGCCGCAGGCCGAACCTGCAATGACATTCTCCACCCATTGACAGGCCAATGCCAGCTCCACCCCCGCCAGCTCAATGCCATAAGCCGCGGCGCCGGCTTTCATAACGGCCACCTCTATCGCCGCAGAGGAGCTAACCCCCCGGTTGAAGGGAATGGAAGACTCCATATAAAGACGGATGCCCGTCCGGACCTTATCCGGATACTTGCGGAGCAGGTAATGCAGGTTGCCTGCCACATAAGCCATCCAGCGAACGTCAGGCGAACGGTTGACGAGCTGCCGCAGGTTCTCTTCGTCGTATAGTTCATCCAGGCCGATCTGCACCTCTCCCTGCCAGCCCGCCTGAGAGACATTGATATTCTTTAGTTCGACGATACGGTCGTCCCGCAGCTGCGCGGCGGTATACGTAGCCTCGCGGATCGTCGACTCGAATACCAGCCCGCCGGTATAATCGTCATTACCGCCCATCAGGTCCAGACGGCCCGGGGCCCGGGCTATAAATACCGGCGTATCCCCGGTGAAAAAAACCTTTTGTGACAGAAGCCCTTCTACTGTTTCTTCAAAATGCATGTGTTGATTTTTATCGCTTTGGGTTCGACATCGTACGTTCTTGACTTTATCGCATGCGCTCGACTTTATCGTACTTTCTTAAAGCTATCCACCAGGTAGGCCAGGGCCTCCTCCGTCTGCCGGGGATTAATCGGCAGGGTTACCAGCTGCTCCCCGAGCTTCTCCGCATTCGGGAACTGCCCTTTTTTGAACCCGCGGTTCTTAAAAGCCGTGGAATAATGCAGCGGTATATAATGGAACCCCAGCTTGATGCCAAATTTATGCAGCATGTCGTAGATCAGGTCTTCCTTCGTCAGGCCGAATTCTGTTGGATCGATCATCACCGGGTAAAGATGAAATACGTGTTTGTTATAGGGTCGTACCACGGGTACCGTCAGACCGGGAATATCTTTCAGCCCATTGGTGAGGTAGGCGGCATTGTCGATCCGAAGCTGGTTCAGGGCGTCGACCTTCTTCAATTGCTCGCTGCCCACCGCGGCCTGTATATCCGTCATCCGGAAATTGTACCCGCAATCATCGAAGTCCTGCCACCAGAATTTTTTCCCGACAGGAAACTGCGCTTCGTCCAGCTTACAATATTTGGTGCTATCGCCATGTACCCGCGTACATTGGGACCGGTAAAGCGATACCCGCTCATAGATCTGTGCGTCATTGGTCAGCACCATGCCTCCTTCCCCCAGCGTCGAGATATTCTTTTGCTCGTGGAAGCTGAAGCAGCCGGCGGCTCCGAACGTGCCCACTTTCCGCCCTTTGTACTCCGCGCCTATCGCATGCGCCGCATCTTCCACCACGGCAAAATCATGCTTCCTGGAAAGAGCCATGATCTCGTCCATCTCGCAGGGCTGACCATAGAGATGGACGGGGATGACGGCCCTGGTATTCGGGGTCAGCTTGTCTTCGATCTGCGTGTGGTCGATATTGTAAGTCTCCGGATCGATATCCACAAAATCGACTTCGGCGCCCAGGGTGTCCGGCGCGGCGGCCGTAGCTATCCAGGTGACAGGCGTGGTCAGCACCCGGTCTCCGGGTTTGATCCCGATCCCGATCATGGAAAGGAATAAGGCCGTCGAGCCATTGCTGACTACGCGGGCATGTTTCGCCCCGGAATAAGCTGCATAACTGTTTTCAAATTGTATGCACTCGTCGCCGCTGGTCGGGGCATTGTTGCGCAACACCCGCAATACGGCTTCTTCCTCTTCCTTCCCGTACTTTGTTCCGAACCTGATCTCCAAATCAAACTTAATACTACTCATTGCTATGCTTATGGTTTATGATTTTTAGCGGGGGCCCCGACAGGGTTAGGTCCAACCCTTCTTCCAGCGACAGCATCGGCGTTTTTAAATTCGCCCGGGCCCGGTTGTTGTCCAGGGATGCATCGTCCGGTCTGCAAGCCCTTCCCGCCAGCGAATTCGAGTTGATGGCCAGTATATCGGCATCCGGGAATCCGGTCTTCAGCGCTATCCGGCGCGCCATCTCGTAGCGGTTGACCCGCGTATTGCCGGCCAGGTGAACGATACCCGCGAATTCGCCGGCAGCCAGCTCGTGCAAGGCAGCCCCCAGGGTGATGACATCGATCGGCGTACGGATCTCATTGTCTGCAAAACGCAAGGTCTCGCCTGCTTTTAGCTTTTCGAGCATGTCCGCCAGGAAAGAATTGCCCCTGCCCATTACCGGTAACCCCATCACCAGGGCCAGCCGGGCTATGACATTCCTTTTATCCGCCGCCAGCACGGCCTGCTCGGCCCTTATTTTCGTTTGTGCGTAATAGTTTACAGGGATTGGCTGGTCGTCTTCCGTATAATTGCCTTTTTGCCCGTCGAAGACGGTGTCCGTGGAACAAAACACCAGTTTGGCGCCGATCTCCGCACAGATCCCTGCCAGCCTTTCGGTGACGCCGGTATTCACGGCCTCCGCCATCCCCTGTTCCCGCTCGCAGAGATCGATATTGGCGATGGCCGCCGCATGGATCACCGCATCGGGTCGTATCGCCCGCAGGAGCCGGTCGAGCCCCGCGGCATCCAGCAGGTCGAGCTGGTGATAAAACCTGTTGGATGATCCTGTTCCCGGTTCCGGCGCAACCGACCGACCGATCCCATGCAGCTCCCAATCCGCCGGTGTCTGTGCCAGCAGGCTGCCCGCCACGAACCCGTTAAATCCCGTTATCAGTAATTTCATTTCTCAACTTTTGTATAAAAGTACCTTTTGCTGTCCTTCTTTGTTTAGCCGGCGTTTTGCCAACGGCTCCCGGGTAAAAAAGAAAGCGTACAAAGTGATGACCCCTACGCATAGCATCGGGATAATGTAAGATATTCTTACGCCATGGCTATCGGCGATCAGCCCCTGGATGGGCGGGAATACGGATCCGCCGATAATGGCGAAGTTCAGCAAGGCCGAACCCTTACCCGTAAAGTCCCCGATGCCATCGATGGCGAGACTGAAGAGGGTGGGAAACAGGATAGAAAGAAAAATCCCGAGGCCCGCCAGAAAGAAACCGTTATACTCCGTTCTCAATAGCAGGCAAAGCCCATAGAGGAAGATCATTCCCAGCCCGAAGAAGCCCGCCAGCCGGTGCGCCTTCACATATTTCAGCAGGAGAACCCCGACTATTCCCATCGCGGCCGTAAATACATAATATAATGTCAGGAAGCTGGCGGAAGTCTTATCGCTATAATTCATGACGGATTTCAGGTAAGGGATAAAAAAGCCTGCCGTACAAGCCTCTGCGCCCATATAAAAGAACATGGCAAATACCCCATAGAACAGATGCCGGTGGGACAAACCCTCTTTCAGGATCCCCTTCGTGCTGAACTTCTCTTCACCTTCGGGTCTCATAGCGGGAAGATGCGAGAAGAACATCAGTATGGCAATCGCCAGCAGCGCGATGGCCAGCAGCAGATACGGGAAATGATAGCGGATCTCGCCGCTGCCTTTGTAGATCAGGGCCGTGGCCACCAGCGGCGTAGCCGCATAGCCTACCCGGGAGAATACCTGTACGAAGTTGATCCGTTGATGCGCCCCCTCCGGGTCGCCCAGCATCGCCGCAAAAGGATTGGCGGCTACATTGATGATCGTAACGCCCGTCGAGAGAACAAAGATGGCCGTCAATACCAGCCCGTAGGAGTCCAGCAGCCAGGCGGGAAAGAAGATACCGCAGCCCAGCGCACAGGTCAGCACCGCCACCAGGAGACTGACCTTATAGCCATACTGGTGGATCATCCAGGCTATAGGCATGGGAAAGATGATATAGGTAAGATAGAACGTGAACTGGATCAGCGTCGCCTGTGCGTAATTCAGCTTGAAATGAGTGATCAGCGAAGGCAAAAGGATATCGTTCATGCAGAACAATGCCCCTACGATCAGGAATAGAAGGGAAAGCAGAAGCAGTGGCTTGTACTGGTGTTTCATCCGTTAATGTTGAGCTTTTATCTGCCAATATTATCTTTACATTAATAAAGAGACCATACCAGGCAATTGATACCCAATTAAACAGAAGAAAATTTCAAACAGCGCGGATTCCGCGGGCAGGCCCGGGGATCCTACGCCTCCTGTCCGATCCACACGGCTCCGCCGATGCTGTCGCGGCTGGCCCCGGTTACGGAGGCCAGTACATTATTTTCTTCGCGCCAGCGGAGGACGCCTATGAGAGCCATGACCAACGATTCCTTATAATCGATCAGGTCTTTGTCGCCGTCGGCGGACGGCACCACGACTTCCACATTTAGCGGATCCAGCAGTTCCCGCAGCCGCCCGATCAGGAAATGATTGTGTGCGCCTCCACCCGTTACCAGCATCTGGCGGCCGGTCACGCTCTGCCCTGCTTGCGCCGGGCTACCTCCCACCAATCCCGCCACCGCATCCCTGATCTGAAGGGCGATATGTTCCACATAGGTCCGCAATGCATCGGCGGTCGACAGTCCCGCCGCTGCTATTATCGGGTAGATGATTTCCGTCCCGAACTCATTGCCTAGCGACTTCGGATATGCCTGCTCGTAATAAGGCAGGTCATTCAGCCGGCGCAGGAGAGGCTCGTCGACCCGTCCCGCGGCGGCCAACGCGCCCCCTTCATCATACTCCTTACCCACCGTTGCCGCCAGTTGGTTCAGCACCCGGTTGGCCGGACATACGTCGTAGGCTACGAAGCCCGTCGCCGGAGCGCCGGGGTCAGCTACCAGGGAGGCTCCGCCTCCTGATGCAGCGCCGGGCCCTTCATTCGCGGCCACGGCCCGAGCCTCCCCTCCCTGACGGGAAATATTGGCGATTCCACCCAGGTTGAGAAAAAGATCATAGCCATATAACAATAACTTCTCTCCTATCGGGACGATCGGCGCCCCCTGTCCTCCCAGGGCCAGGTCCATGGCCCGCAGGTCACTCACCACATTGATCTTTGTCGTGGCTGCCAGGGCCGCCCCGTCGCCCAGCTGTGCCGTCATCTTCCGGGCAGGCATATGAAAGCTGGTATGCCCATGACTGGCAATCAGCTGCACCTGGTATTGCAGGTGGAAGGTTTCGATGAATTCATTTACCCGCTCTCCCAGGTAGTGGCCATATTCCGTATGTAATAACTGATAATCGCGGGCAGAGAGATCCGCTGCCGCCGCCAGCCGCTGCTTCCAGGCCGGTGTGTAAGGGTAACAGGCGGTATGCAGAAATTCAAACGCCCATTTCCGGGGACTGTCCTTTGAAGTAGCAGCGCTTTCCTGCAGGTGAACATACGCTATATCCAATCCATCCAGGCTGCTGCCGCTCATGAGTCCGATAACTTTATAAACCATAGGACCGCAAAAATAAGTTAACTGGAGCAATTGGCCGCTCCGGCGGGGGCGTCCGCGCGAACGGGAAAAGACCCAACTAAGGTCTGGAAAAATCTCTCGAAAAAACCAGCCAGTCCCCCAGCTTCCACTGGATCCCGTCCCGGCTCGGGTCTTGCTCCAGAAGTCCTTTTGTAAGTATTTTTCCGTCCTTCTTCGACAGATGACCTCAAAGCAAAAATAGAGGAAAAAATAACAAAATCAGCCATAAAGCAACTTTAAAGTTGTTTTAATAAAAACATTTCATAACTTTATCGAAACTTATTCTATCGATAATCATGGCCACCCCAGATGAAATACAGCTTTTCCTATCTGACTTTCACGCCAAAATGGAGATCTGGGGAATTGTGACCAGAGATGAACGTGGAAAAAACAGACAAACTCTCTTAGACTTGGAAATGAAGTATCCGCTCAAAACTTAAATAAAATGAAAAGCCCTTTTACAGGAGGCGAAGCCGTCCTCCGTCAGGAATGGAGAACGATGGATTTCCGCAAGGAATCCTTTACAATTATGTATCATTATTATGTTTGTAAGGATACGGGGGAGCAATTTACCGATGATACGCTGGACGAAGTGGACCTCAACCAGGTTTATAACCAATACCGGGAAAAATACGGTATCCCCTTCCCGGATGAAATAAAGAACATTCGGGAGCAATACGAATTACCTGCCAATAAAATGGCGGAGGTTCTGGGCCTGGGCATCAACGTATACCGTAATTATGAGGCCGGAGAAGTGCCCAGTGTTTCTAACGGGAGATTGCTTCAGTTGGTGAAAGATCCAAATGAATTCAAAAGGCTGCTGGAATATAGTAGCAAAGAATTTACGCCGGAAGAATTGGCAAAAATCAATAAAAAGCTGGAGCGGGCATTAGACGACTGGGATATCTTTCAGCATAATTATGAAATAAGGTTACTGGGAGAGAAAAGACCCAATCAGTACAATGGATACCGGATACCACATCTGGAAAAGGCAGAAAATATGATACTTTTCTTCTCGGAAAAATTGAAGCCATTTAAGACAAAAATGAACAAACTGCTTTTTTATGCCGATTTTCTGCATTTCAGGAAAACCTGCTTTTCAATCAGCGGATTGACCTATAAAGCGATTCAGATGGGGCCGGTCCCCAAAAACTATGGTGGCTTGTATGACCAGGCTATGGAAAATCAATATGTAAGCACCGAAATACATGATTTTGGAGAATACAGGGGGGAACAATTCATACCTACTAACCAAAAAGTATTTAAAGAGGGACTATTCAGTGACAGCGAAAAAGAAACGTTACACACCATTACAGAATTCTTTAAACAAACAACGGTCAGTACCATCATCGAAATGAGCCATGAAGAAGAAGGCTGGAAGAAGAGTGTCAATGAATTTAGTTTTATTAGCTATTTGTATAGCTTTGAACTAAAATATCCAACCCTTATCCAACCTTCCGCCCCTTAATCCTCCCGGCTCCCGTCATCGGCCATCCGCACCATCTTCGGGCTGAAAGTCGCCACGATATCCACCAACTCCGTTTGCGCGCTCATCACCTTATGGATATCCTTATAGGCCATCGGCGCCTCGTCCAACCCGGCTCCGATCAACGTCACACCATGTTGCCGGAGCATCGCCTGCATTGCTTCCCGGGTAATGCTTTGTATCGCCTTGGTCCGGCTCATCTGCCGTCCCGCTCCATGCGAAGCGGAATGGATCGCACCCGTCTCGCCCCGGCCTCTCACCAGGAAACCCGGAGCCGTCATACTTCCCGGAATGATGCCCATCACCCCTTTTCCGGCCGGGGTGGCCCCCTTCCGGTGTACCACCACTTCCTCCCCCTTCCACTGTTCCTTCCAGGCGAAATTATGATGGTTTTCTACCTTGGCGAGGAGCTGTCCCCCGATGGCCTTCGTCAGTTTCTGATGAATGACCTCATGACAGGCGGAGGCATAATCCCCGGCCAGGTTCATCGCCAGCCAGTATTCCTGCCCCGCCTCCGAGTCCAGGTCCAGGTAGGCCAGGTTGATCGCCTCCTGCGGAAGCTTACAGATCTCCTTTGCCAGCCGCGTATAGTGACCTGCGATGGTAGCGCCAAATCCCCGGGAGCCCGAGTGGGTCAGCAAAGCCAGGTAACGGCCCTTTTCTACTTTCAGCAGCTCGTCCTTTTCGGCGAATTCGATGAAGCCCCATTCCGCAAAGTGGTTTCCTCCGCCGGAAGAACCCAGCTGCGAATATGCCTTGTCGTGCAGCTGCTTAATAAAAGGCGCTATATTGAACTCCTCTCTATCCAGTACCGCATGATCCGCTTTGTATTGCCCCTGAAAACCATGCCCGGCGCCAAACTTCGTATGGGCAATCAGCTCCCGCTTGTATTTGGCCTCGTTTGCTAAAAAATGGGCTTCCGGGATATCGAAGACCGACAAGGCCATCCGGCACCCGATATCCACCCCCACCCCATAAGGGATGATGGTATTGCGGGTAGCCAATACGCCCCCGATCGGCAGGCCATACCCCTGGTGCGCATCCGGCATCAGCGCGCCGGCTACCGTAACAGGCAGCTTCATGGCGATCTCCATCTGTTTGATCGCCCCTTGCTCTATGAAGTCCGCGCCATAGACGGCATATTCACCCGCCTGCTCCCGCAATGCAATCGTCTCGTCTTTCGGGGCCTGTGCCTCTTCTATCATTGCGGTAGCCAGGGATTCCCATTGTTCGTCATCCAGGTAATTCTCCGGATGCTCGCGGATCGCTGCCAGCTTAAGCAACAGTTCCGCGGCCGGCATGCCATTATCAACCGCCGCCATTCCTGCTGCCAGTTCAAGGGCCACGCCAAGGATTTTTCCTTTGGGATAACCTATCGCTAACAGGTCATTCCCATTCAATTTCGTGTTCATAACACAAATATGCATACAGTACTACGCAGTATACTTGCGTAGTAAAAAATATATTTAAAGAGGGGGATATTACTCACTCTTCAGCGCCTTCACCGGATTGGCCAAGGCCGCCTTAATCGTTTGAGAAGCAATCGTAAGCGCCGCAATCGCAAAAGAAGCCATTATAGCCACCCCGAAAATGCCGGCGCTGATACGGATATGATAGGCAAAATTTTCCAGCCAGCTATGCATAGCATAATACGCTATGGGAGCCGCCACCAGAAAAGCAATCAGGATGAGCCCGATAAATTCTTTGGAGAACAGGTATACAATACTCGCCAGCGGAGCGCCCAGCACTTTGCGGATACCCACTTCTTTGGTGCGTTGCAGGGTGGTAAAGGCTATCAATCCATACAAGCCCATGCAGCCGATGAAGATAGCAATACCTACAAACAGGCGAAAAGCGATATATAGTTTTTGTTCCTGCCGGTAGAAGCCGGCAATACGGTCGTCGAGGAATTGATAGTTAAATTGCTGATCCGGGAAGAGGGAAGTCCAGGTCTTTTGGATGCTGTTAAGGGTCCTGGGCATGTCTGTCGGCTGCAGCCGGGCGCTTACACGGAAAAAACGTTTGGCGCTGTAATCGATAATGACCGGCCTCCTGAGCTTGTGTTTGGATTCACTCTGAAAATCCTGTACCACGCCGTTGATAGTAGCGGTGTACCCGTTGGCCTTAAAACGAACTCCTATCGCCTGCCGCGGCTCCTGAATACCCAATTTATGAATTAATGTTTCATTCACTACCACCTGGTGCAGGGTATCATTGACATCCTTACGACCTATTTTTTCACCGGCCAGCATCGTGAGGCCAAACATATCCATATAATGTTCATCGACAGACTTCAGCTCGGTCACATCATCCTTGCTGATACCCCGGTCAGGAGCGGAAAAGGGAGCAAAATTGCTGTTGAAAGAGGGCTCTCCGGTCGAGAAGCTTATTTCTTTCACGCCCGGGTCGACCATCAGTTGTTGCTGCAGTACTTCCCGTTTTTTCCCGTCCGGCAAAAAGAAAGAAACGATCGCATCCTTTTTAAAACCCAGGTCCTGGTTTTTGAAAAAGTCCATCTGGTATGCCACCACAAGTGTACCAATGATCAGCACCTGGGAAATTACAAACTGTATTACCACCAGGCTTTTCCGGAGAGAGAAGCCACGCACGACCGGTGTCTTCATATTCTTAAACGCGGCAACGGGATTAAAGGCAGATTGCACAAAAGCAGGATATAGGCCGGCTAGCAATATAAGCCCCGCTGCAACACAGGCAATAAACAGGAGCACGGGTGGATTCAGCAATGCGGCAGGTCCTATCCTTAATTCCAGCCAGTCGCCTGTATGGGAGAGGAACAGGGCAGTAATCAGGACGCCCAGCAGCAAGGCCAGGGATACGAGCACAGCAGTCTCTCCCAGGAACTGGCGCACCAGTTGAAAGCGGTCCGCACCCAATACCTTACGAACGCCCACTTCCTTCGCCCGCCTGATTGCCTGAGCGGTGGAAAGATTTATAAAATTGATGGCGGCGATAAGAATGATCAGCAAGCCAACGGCGCCCAGCGCCCAATAGGTTTCCCTGGATACGGTGGGCATGGCGTTACTGTGCAGGTAACGCGTATCATAATGTATCTCACGGAGTGGCTGCAACGGCAGCCTTGCTTCTTTGGCAAGATCATCCCCCCAGTGCCGGGCGATAAAATCATGCATCCGGCGCTGGAGTTTCGCTATGTCATAATGTTCCGGCGTCACGAAATAAGTAAAGCCGCCCATGATCGCATAGAAATTCAAATGAGCCGGGTCCACATCCTTCTTTATCGTCTCAAACGATACCAGGAACAGGAAGGGAAGATGCGTATTCGGCGGTGGGTCTTTGATCACTCCTGTCACCTTCAGGTCATATTGATTGTCCAGTTTGATCACCTGCCCCATCGCCTCACCCTTGCCAAAATACTTATGCGCCATACTCTCCGTCAGCACTACTTCATCGGGAGCTGACAAAGCCGAATGCGGGTTTCCTTCCAGCCACCGGTGATCGAAGACGTCCATGAAATGCTCATCCGCAAAACAGTATCCTTTCTCCGTATACCGCTGTTCCCCGACCCGGACCGCGCCATCGTACTGATACCATACCTGCGTAACCTGCTCCAGCTCCGGAAAATCATTGCGCAGGAGGGGTGTAATGGCCATGGATACGCTGGAGTTAAAATCAATGGCATTCAGCGTAACACGGTAGGTACGATCGGCCTTCCGGTTATACTGGTCATAGCTTAGCTCATTACGGACCACTAAAAAGATAACGATAGAGGTGGCAATACCCAGGGTAAGCCCCAATACGTTCAACAAAGAATAGCTGAAATGACGGCGCATATTCCGCCATGCGGTCTTGAGGAGATGGGTGATCATGAAAATAATACCGTAAATAATATGCCAGTTTCCAAACAGCCTGATAACCAAATCAATGAGTATCAACAGATCTACGAAACTGTTCGTTAATGACAAAATTGAAACAACGACTGTATCAAAAACGGACAATCCGTCCCCATCCGGGTTTTCAAAATACTGTAAATTATAGCATTATAATAGCGGCATATTTATGGTGGCGCTGTATTGATAATCATCCCTTTTATAATTACATTATGTTTAGAAATTATATCCGGATAGCCTTCCGCTATCTGCGTCAGAACAGGACATTCTCCCTGATCAATGTAGTCGGTCTGGCCATTGGTCTGACCTGCTGCATTCTCATATCTCTATTCGTCTACGACGAACTAAACTACGATACCTACCCGGCGCAGGCGCGGGATATCTTCCGTGTGGGGATTAATGTCCTGGGCAATGGTAATGTCGCCACCTACCCGAACGTAGATGTGGCGGTAGGTGAGGGTATCAAAACGGCTTTTCCGGAAGTAAGAGGTTTTGTGCGGATCAGCTCCCGGGGAGAGACTTTCATGAGCAATGGGAACAGGCAATTCAAAGAGTACAAGATAGGGTTTGTGGATTCGGGCTTCCTTTCGATATTCTCCATCCCTCTCCGGGAAGGAGATGCCGCCGGGGCCTTGGTTGCGCCGAACAGTATCGTCATTGATCAGGCATTCGCTAAAAAATATTTTGGGGAAGAAGAGCCCCTGGGCAAGTCGTTGAAAATGGGCAATGCAGTCCTGAAAGTGACAGGAGTCATGGAAAGAATACCTTCCAATTCCCACTTTCATTTCGATGCCGTTATCAGCATGTCCACTATGCATCTGACCGAACATACCTGGAGTAATATCGGCTTTTACACCTATCTCTTGTTGAATAAAGGGGCAGACCCGAAGAAGATCGAAGCGAAGATGCCGGAGCTCGTGGCTAAATATGTTGTACCCGAAGTACAGCATGACATGGGCGTCAGTCTGGCGGAGGCTCAAAAATCCGTCAACACTTTCCTCTTCTTCCTGCAGCCTTTGACCGATATCCACCTGCATTCCAATACCAAATATGAACTGGAGGCCAATGGCGATGTTCAGTATGTATATATTTTTGGCGCCCTGGCCATATTCATCCTTTTGCTGGCCTGTGTCAATTTCACTAACCTGGCCACCGCCTGTTCTTCCAACCGGTCGAAAGAAGTGGGCATTCGAAAAGTGATGGGCTCACTGAAAAATCAGTTGATCAGCCAATTCCTCACGGAATCGATCGTGCTGACCTTCGTCTCCCTGCTGCTGGCCTTTGGGCTGGTGTTGGTACTGCTGCCTTTTTTCAACCAGCTGTCAGGAAAAGATTTTCATTCCGCAGATCTGCTGAATTACAAAGCGATCACCGCCCTGGCAGGGCTGGGCCTCCTGGTGGGAATCTGCGCGGGCTGGTATCCGGCTTTTTCCTTATCCTCTTTCAATGTCATCCGGGTTTTGAAGGGGGGCGCGGGCGTTATGCCAAAGGTTGGCCATTTCTCCCTCCGCAGCGGCCTGGTGGTATTTCAATTCTTTGTCTCGACCACGCTGATCATAGCCACCTTCATCGTTTATCACCAGCTGCATTTCATGCAGGACCGCAAGTTAGGATATGATAAGGAGCAGGTCCTGTATGTCCGGGATACCTACCTGTTAGGCGCCCGGGATGTCCGCTACGCTTTCCGGCAGCAGTTGGCGCAAGACAGCCGGGTCATCAATGCCAGCATCGGTACCAATGTCCCCTGTACAGGAGATATGGATGGCACTCAGGTGTACCCGAAAGAAAAGGAGGCCAATGAGGGTGAAGTGGAGATACATAGCAATATCTATCATGTCGACTATGATTATATTTCGACCCTTGGAATGAAAATCGTCCGGGGACGGAATTTTTCCCGCGATTTCTCATCGGATTCCTTCGCGACGGTCATTAATGAAGCGGCTGTTCGTGATCTGGGCTGGATTCACACCGATCCCATCGGAAAGACCATTGTTACTTCCGGGCGTCATGAATACAAAGTGATAGGTGTCGTCGCCGATTTCAACTACAGTTCCCTGCGGCAAAAGATCGCCCCTCTCATGATGCGGCTGGATAGGCCCGGGTCCGGGTTGATCATAAAAGTTAATGCAGCATCCATTAGTAGCTTCGTCAAAGATCTGGAGCGCCGGTGGAAAGCGCTGAGCCCTGACGCTCCCTTCTCCTGGTATTTCCTGAACGATCAGTTCGCGCATCTATATGCCACCGAGCAGCGAACCGGCCAGATATTCGGGCTCTTCGCCTTGCTGGCCATTGTGATCGCCTGTCTGGGGCTCTTTGGGCTGGCCGCCTTTCTGACGGAGCAACGCGCCAAAGAGATCGGCATCCGTAAAGTACTGGGCGCGTCTGTGCGGCAGGTCCTTGTCCTGGTGACAAAGGAGTTCCTGTTACTGGTGGGCATCGCCATTATCGTAGCGGTGCCCTTTACCTGGTGGGCCATGCATGTGTGGCTGCAGGATTTCGCCTACCGTGTGTCGATCAATGGATGGATATTTTTCCTGGCGGGGGTTATTACCGTGCTGATCGCCCTGATCACCGTTAGTTTCCGGGCCATCCGTGCCGCGCGGGCGAATCCGGTTAGGAGTTTGAAGGCGGAGTAGAAAAGATTGAAAGAGTCGTTATTTTTGCCTGATTCAAAGACTCTACCCCCATGTCCATCAATAAGCTAGCTCTGATCCGGTACAAGACAATCGACGAGTGCCTCCGCAACAGGTTGCGGAAATGGACCCTCGAAGACCTGATAGACCGGGTCTCGACGGTACTCTATGAATACGAGGGTATCGATACCGGCGTGAGCCGGCGTACCGTGCAAATGGATATTCAGCTGATGCGCAGCAATAAATTAGGATACAATGCTCCCATCATCGTCACGGGCAAGAAATTCTATTCCTATGAGGACCCGAAATACAGCATTACCCAGGCGCCGATCAATGACAAGGATATGGAGAAAATGAAAGAGATCGTAGGCGTGCTCAAGCAATTCAACGGGTTCAACTATTTCGACGAGATGAGCGACATGATCGCCAAACTGGAGAACAACCTCTATAAATCGACTCATCGCGACGGAAACTATATCCAGTTCGAAAGCAATCAGCTGTTGAAAGGGTTACAGCATATCAACCCTCTCTACCAGGCCATCCTGCACAAACGGTGCCTGCTCCTGGAATACCAATCCTTCAAAGCCGCCCAATCCCGTCAGCATATCTATTATCCATATCTGCTAAAGGAATATCGCAATCGCTGGTTCCTGATCACGAGGGCGCAGGACGGAAAATCCCTGATGACCCTGGCCCTGGACCGGATCCGGGAATTTCAGGAATTGCCCAAAGAGCCTTTTATTCCGTATGAAGGAGTGGAATTCGACCGTTACTTCGCCGATCTGATCGGCGTCACCAAATCAGAAAGGGATCGTCCGCACAAAGTGATCCTCCGGGTAAATAAACCCAATGCCCCCTATGTCCTCACCAAACCGCTCCATCCCAGCCAGTCCATTCTCAAAGAAGACGAGGACGGCCTCGTCATCCGGATCGATGTCGTCCTGAACTTTGAGCTGGAAAGAGAGATCCTTGGTTTCGGAGAAAGCATGCAGGTGCTGGGTCCCCGCCAGCTCGCTTCCAGGATCAAAAGGAGACTGGAGCTGGCCCGGCGCTCCTACGAATGATGGGGGGGTGGATTCCCGATTTTTAATGTAAATTCGCCCTCGAAAGCCAGCCATGCCCACCGGCCGCACCAAAGCCAAGTACTTTTTAAATACCTTTTCGATATGGTCGTCAATCTGAGCCAAGAATACTCCCTGCTATGCAACTGGATCGCGGAAATCCGCGACGAAGAGATCCAGAAAGACCGGATGCGCTTCCGGCGCAACCTGGAACGTATCGGAGAAGTAGCCGCCTACGAGATCAGCAAGACCCTGTCCTTCGAAGAGAAAGAAGTACAGACGCCCCTGGGCATCGCCACCACCAAACAGTTAAAGGAGCAGCCCGTAATCGCCACCATTCTGAGGGCGGGATTAGCCTTGCACCAGGGTGTCCTGAACTATTTTGACAAGGCAGACAACGCATTCATCTCCGCCTACCGTAAACATCAGCCCGACGGTAGTTTTGAGATCAGCCTGGACTATGTCTCCTGCCCCGAGCTGGAAAGCCGCGTAGTCATCATCTCGGACCCCATGCTGGCGACCGGATCCTCCCTGGTAAAGACCATTCAGTTCCTCCGGGAAGAAGGTCACCCGGCTGAAATTCATGTGGTAGTCGCCATTGCCTGCACTGTGGGCATAGAATATGTCCTTCGCAGCGAGCCCCGCTGTAAAATCTGGTGCGGCGCCATCGACGATGAGCTCACCGCCAAAGGATATATCGTGCCGGGACTGGGGGATGCGGGAGATCTGGCTTTTGGCACCAAGGTCCAGATGTGAGCAATTTTCTTTATAATTTCCGCGTTTTTTTTACTATTTTTCGAAATCTACCCTTAAGGACCAACCGTTGGATCGTTTTACCCGTCTTATAATAAAATAACAAAGGAACGAATGCTATTTATTGATAACGTGAGATTTTTTTAACTGTTTATGAAGATCCTGAAAACATTGCAGACCGAATTCCGCAGCATCCTTATCCGCCGCAGCACCCTCTTTTTCGCCGGTTTATTCCTGCTGGCAAAGACCGCCCTGGCGCAGGATCCCGGATTTTCCCAGTTTTTTGCCTCTCCCCTCACCCTGAATCCGGCCCTTACCGGTAAATTCAACGGCGTGGTCCGGGTGGCCGGCAACTACCGCAACCAATGGCCCTCTATCAATAACGCCTTCATCACCTCCACCATCTCCGTGGATGCGCCCATCCTGAAAAACAGGCTTCCCGAAAATGACACCTGGGGGCTTGGCGTCATGGCCATGACCGATAAAACAGCCAGCGGCATCCTGACCAGCAACTTTTTCTCCCTTTCCACCTCTTATCATAAGAGCCTGGATGAGGACGGTCTCCATCAGCTGGGCGTCGGCTTTCAGGGCACTTATGCCAATAAAAGCCTGGACGGCACCCGTCTCACCTTCGAGGATGGGTTACAGCTGGACGGCACCTGGCTGCGCTCCCCTACGGAAGCCATCAACTCTCAATACGTGCAGGTACACTATTTCGATATGAACCTGGGCCTTCTCTATAATGGCTCCAATGGTACTAATAACTATTATTTTGGCGCTTCGGCCTACCATCTCAACCATCCCAAGGAGTCTTTCCTGGGAGTGGATACCATCAACGTTCCCACCCGGATCACCCTGCATGGCGGCGGTTTTTTCCCGGTGACCGGCTCTCCCAGCACCATCTATGTCAGCGGTCTGTTCAACAGCCAGGCAGGAGCGCGGGAAGTCGTAGTGGGAGGCGCCTGGGCCGTCAACGCCAATAATGACGAGCAAGACCCGGTCAATTTCTATGCGGGACTATGGGGACGATTCACCAATACCACAGATGCGCTAATCCCTTATGTGGGACTGGACTTCGGCAGCTTCAGCCTTGGAGTGACGTATGACGTCAATGTCTCCGCCCTGCAAACGGCCTCGCAAAGCCGCGGCGGCATCGAGATCTCTTTAATCTATATCAAGAAGGCTTCTGACGGACGTCACGGGGTGCCTTGTCCGAGGTTTTAAGGGCGGGGGCCACTCACGTTCGGATTTCCCTTAATAAAGAACCGGTATGGCAGCTCTGCATCCGGGCCCGCATAGTCCACTCCAATCCGGGGAGAGACTCCGATCTCCGCCTTACGGGGACGGACACCATCGTCGCCAATGAAGATCTCGCCTTCGTGCAGTGAAGCTCCCGTATGCAGCGTAGCCAGCCCCAGGGCTTTCGATAAATTGCCCGGTCCCCGGGTGAGCGTATGGTCCGGCTTCTCTTTCCCCGTTCGCTGCAGCATGAGGGGAATGCCTTCCAGCGGGTCCAGTGCCCGGATGAGGATGGCATGGGGAACATCTTTCTTATTGGTCACCACATTGAACAAATGATGGATGCCATAGATCAGGTAGACATAGGCCCTGCCTGCCTCTGCGAACATCACCTCCGTCCGTTTCGTCCGTCTGCCCGACCAGGCATGGCTGGCCCGGTCCACCACCCCGTTATATGCTTCCGTCTCCACGATCCGGCCGGAAGTACGCTGTCCTTCGAAATCCGTTACCAGGATCTTCCCCAGCAGTTCCCTGGCAATACGCACCACATCCGGCCGGTCATAAAAAGAATTATCCAGTTTTTTAATCCTTACCACCAAATAAATATTTTAAGTTTGAGGACCCTTTGACTTACCCGGCGAAGCCGGAGCCCTTTGACCAAACAAAATAAACAAAAAGGAAAACACCTTGCTAAAAGAGATTATCATTGCCTTTCAGTCCTACTATAAGGCTCATCAGTTCATCAGTAAGCATAGGTTGTGGAAATGGATCATTATCCCCGGCATCCTCTATACCCTCTTGTTTTGCACGGGGATGTATTTCTTTTGGGAATCCTCCAATGGCGCCGTCTCCTGGCTGAGCCAGGTCAGCGGCATCGAAAAATGGCTGCACCTCCGGCAAAACGCCTTTTTCAGCTTTATGGCGCTCATGGGAGGTATCATGGTACGCCTGGTCCTGGTATTCTTCTATTTCTCCCTGTTCAAATACCTCTTCCTCATCATCGGCTCGCCCGTCTTCGCCTACCTGAGCGAGCAGACGGAAGCCCTGATCAACGGAAAAGAGTATAACGCATTCCAATTCAAGCAATTATGGCATGACATGCGGCGAGGCATCCGCCTCGCCCTACGCAATAGCCTCTGGCAGACCGTATATACCGTCTCCATCCTCATCCTTTCTTTTATACCGCTGATAGGCTGGATTACCCCCGTCATCTCTACCTTCGTAGAATGTTATTACTATGGGTTTTCCATGCTGGACTATAGCTGCGAACGGCACAAGCTGTCGCCGACCGCCAGCATCGCTTTTATCGGCCAGCACAAAGGCCTGGCCATCGGCAATGGCATGGTCTTTTATGGGATGCACTTCATCCCCATCCTGGGCTGGGTGCTTGCCCCTTCCTATGCCGTCATCGCCGCCACCATCAGCCTCTATCACCAGAACCTGGAATAAGGATGGCCCTGGCGCAGGCCGGCCGAACTCCGGAAATCAACGAAAATCAACGAAAATGTCTTCTTCCAACCCGACCGTTTACCTGATCCCCTGCTACCTCGACGAGCACTCCCTGAAGCCGCTGCCCGCCTACCTGCTGGACGCGGTGAAGGACTGCCAGGTCTTCTTTGTAGAAAATGAGCGCAGCGCCCGTCGTTACCTCAAATCCCTCTGGAAGGAGATGGTCATCGACGACTACGAATGGTTCACCATCCACAAAGCAGAGGAAGAGGTGAAATCCGCTTTTCGTAAGAAGCTGAAGGAAGGGAAGAATATCGGTGTCATCAGCGAAGCCGGCTGCCCCGGCATAGCCGATCCCGGACAGGTCCTGACCGAGGCCGCCCACCAGGCCGGCGCCACCGTCCGCCCCCTCGTGGGCCCCAGCTCCATCCTTTTGGCCCTGATGGCCAGCGGGCTGAACGGACAACAGTTTCGTTTCTGCGGCTATCTGCCCGTCGACGCCGCCGCCCGGGCCAAGGCTCTTAAGGAGCTGGAGTCGGATTCTCTGCAGCGCAGCTCGACCCAGGTCTTCATCGAAACCCCCTATCGCAATAACCAGGTCCTGGAGACCATTCTTCAGACCTGTCGCCCCCATACCCAAATCTGTGTTGCCTCCAACCTCACGGCCCCCAATGAATTCATCCGCACCAGGACTGTGGCGGAATGGAAAGGGGAAATCCCCGGGGGCAAATCCGGAGGCCCGCTACCGGCGAAAGGGGAGCCCGGAGGGCTGCCCGATCTGCATAAGCAGCCGACGATCTTCTGCCTGCTGGCGAAATAGCGCCTGAGTCAATTATGAATAGCGGATGTATCAATATCGGACAAATAAAGTACCCCTGTTTTACTCTAAATAATTAATTATCAATAGTATGAAAACTTGGCATATATATGGAACGTTTGTTTAATCATTATCTAAAAAAGGCCAGGCATGCTGATAAACTATTTAAAGACAACTATCCGGGCTATTCGGAAAAGCCCCATTTATGGCTTATTGAATGTCGCGGGCCTTGCCCTGGGCATCGCCTGCGCGGCCATGATCTTTTTATGGGTGGAGGACGAGTTTAGTTTTGACCACCAGGTGGCGAAGCGGAATGAGATTTACACGGTCCGGATGAACATCGATTATTCCGGCAGGATCGAAAGCTTTACCGCAGTGCCCGGCCCTATGTCGAAAGCCATCCGCGGAATTATACCGGGAGTTGTCAATAACACCCGTGTCGGGTTTGCACGGGAGCTCTTTGGTCTGAACGAGAAGGCCACGAATGAGTTTGGCTTTTATGTCGATACGAGCTATTTCTCCATGATGCAGCTGTCCTTTGTAAAAGGCAGCGCCGCTGGTTTCACCGATCCGCATAGTCTGGTGCTCTCGGCGACAATGGCAAAGAAGTTCTTTGGCAACGCCGATCCGGTGGGCAAGACCTTACGGGTCAGCAATCAGCAGGATTTTACGGTCATTGGGGTTGTCAAAGACGCCCCGGAGAATGTTTCCATGCGATTCGGCTGGCTGGCGCCTGTAGAGAATTTCTTCGAGAAAAATGGCTGGCTGAATTCCTGGCACACCTGGGGGATCACTACGTTGGTGGAGCTAAGCCCCGGCGCCAATGCCAACACGGTGAGTCAGCAGCTGACGGCCGTCCTTCGGCCGAATGACAAACTCTATGCACATGCCGATTGCCTGCTCTGGAGCATGAACGACTGGCACCTGCACGACAACTATACCAATGGGAAGCCCGATGGAGGGCAGATCAGATATGTCAGGCTGTTCTCCGCGATCGCATGGATCATCCTGATCATCGCCTGTATCAACTTTATGAACCTGGCTACGGCCAGGGCGGGACAGCGTGTGAAGGAGATCGGGGTAAGGAAGACGCTCGGTGCCTTGAAACGATCGGTCATCGGACAGTTCATGCTCGAAGCCCTGATCATGTCCCTTATTGCCGTATTGTTGTCTGTCCTACTGATTTATCTTTTCCTACCGGGCTTTAATGTGCTATTCGATAAACAGCTGCATTTCGATGTCTTTGCTCCCTCCCATCTTTATGGTCTGCTGGGACTTGGCGTCTTTTGTGGCTTGGTCGCCGGCGCCTACCCGGCTTTCTATCTGTCTTCTTTTGATCCGGTGGCAGTCCTGAAGGGACAGCGGATCGGTCTGAGCACGGGAGCAGGTTTTATCCGAAAGGGCCTTGTAGTGGTCCAGTTTACCATCTCCATCATCCTGATCGTTTGTACCGTGATCATTTATCAGCAGGTACAGCATATCAAGAACCGTGATCTGGGCTATAACAAGCAAAACCTGTTGTATATGGATGCCCAGGGTGACCTGGTAGAACATTTTGGCGCCATGCGGTCGGCGCTCCTGAAGACGGGAGTCGTCGGGAATGCGGCGCTTAGCAACAGTCCTGGTCTCGCTATGTGGAACACGTTGCCGTCCAGCCGCCTCGCATGGGAAGGCAGCGATCCGGATAATGAAGTGAAAGTCCACTGGGAAGGCGTTTCCCCTGAATACATTTCGACGATGGGATTACAATTGAAGGAGGGAAGGGATTTTTATACGGATATACAGGCAGATAGCGGGAACGTCATCATCAACGAGAGCATGGCAAAGCTGATGGGAAAGTCCGGCCGGATAGGAGGTCTCCTTACCTACACTGAAAGGTATAGCCATAGCTACCGTGTGGTCGGCATCGTAAAAAACTATCTTTTCAATAACATGTATGAGTCCGTTGCTCCGCTGATGCTGACCTGCAATTCGGAAAGAAATGGGAATTATAGTTTTCTTACTATCCGTCTGAAAGATAGCCGTGATCTTTCCGCGAGCCTTGCGAAAGTGGGCGCCGTCCTAAAAGCGAATAACCCGGGCTATCCCTTCGAATATCAATTTACCGATGAGCAATTCGACCGCCTGTTCCATACGGAGACCCGCATAGGAGAGATGGCGGGGGTATTTGCTGCGCTGGCTATCTTTATTTCTTGTCTCGGTCTGTTCGGTCTGGCGGCCTATACCGCCGAGCGAAGGACAAAAGAACTGGGGATACGCAAGGTATTGGGCGCTTCCGTGGCCGGCCTGGCTACCCTGCTCTCAAAAGAATTTCTGCAATTGGTGGCTATATCTTGTCTGATAGCTTTTCCCTTGGCCTGGTGGATCATGAATGGTTGGCTGGGCGACTATGCCTATCGCACGGTCATTCATTGGTGGGTATTTGGCGTCGCGGGTATCGCTGCCATGTTGATTGCTATGCTGACGGTGAGCTCCCAGGCGGTACGGGCCGCCCTTTCGAACCCGGTTAAAACTCTGAGATCTGAATAATAAAATAAAAACACATGTTTAGAAACTACTTCAAGATCGCCTGCCGCAACCTCTGGCGGAACAAAGCGTTCTCCGCCATCAATATATTTGGTCTCTCTATCGGCCTGGCGACCTGTTTGATCATCCTGCTGTATGTGCAGAGTGAGCTCGGCTATGACCGCTACAACAAAAAAGCGGACCGCATCGTCCGGGTCGTGCTCAAAGGCATGGTAAAGGGAGAGAAACTGAACGAAGCCAATGTGATGCCTCCCACCGCCCAGACCCTGAAAGCGGATTTTCCCGAAGTACAGGAAGCCACCCGGCTGCGGGGTTATGGCGCTCCGCGCATCAGCTATGGGGACAAGCTTTTTAAAGACGATGCTTTCGCCTTTGCCGACTCCAACTTCCTACAGGTCTTCACCATTCCCCTGCTGCAAGGTGATACCCGGACGGCGCTGCTCCAGCCCAACTCCGTCGTCATCTCCCGGGCCATGGCGCAAAAATATTTTGGCAGCGAAGACGCCATGGGAAAGGTCCTGGACTTTAAAGACTTGAAGATCTCCTGTAAGGTCACCGGCGTATTTGACAAGATTCCTGTCAACTCACACTTTCATTTCGACCTTTTCGGATCGATGAGCAGCTATCCCGACTCCCGCAATCCATCCTGGCTCAATTCCGGGTTCTACACTTACCTGGTGCTGCCGGAGGGCTACAACTACCGGCAGCTGGAAGCCAAGCTGCCCGGCGTCGTGCGAAAATATATGGGCCCTGAAATGCAGAAGGCCATGGGCATTACCCTGGATCAGATGCAGAAGGGCGGCAACCAGTTCGGGCTCTTTCTGCAGCCCCTGACCGATATCCATCTGCACTCCGATCTGTCCGGAGAGCTGTCGCCTGCCGGGGATATCCGCTACATCTATATTTTCGGCGCCATCGCCCTGTTCATGCTGCTCATCGCCTGTATCAACTTCATGAACCTGTCTACGGCGGGCGCATCCAAACGGGCCCGCGAAGTGGGGATCCGCAAAGTAATGGGTTCCCTGCAGCGCGAGCTGATCGGACAGTTCCTGCTGGAATCCGTCCTGCTCACCGCTATTGGCATGGGGGTGGCCCTGCTATTGGTCTATGAAATCCTGCCTTTCTTCAATGAGCTGTCCGGTAAACAGCTGACTTTTTCCCTGACGGCCAATCCCTGGCTCCTGCCGGGTCTGCTGCTGCTGGTCGTTCTCGTCGGCGCCCTGGCGGGCAGCTATCCGGCCTTCTTCCTGTCTTCTTTCAACCCGGTGACCGTATTGAAAGGCAAATTCCGCTCGGGCAGGAATACGGTGGGTCTGCGCAGCGGGCTGGTCGTCTTCCAGTTCTTCATCTCCATCACTCTCATGGTCAGCACTGCCATCGTCTATAAACAGCTGAACTATATCCAAAATAAAAAACTGGGCTATGACAAGGACCAGGTAGTCATCGTACATGAACCTTACTGGCTGGGTAATAATCAGCAAGTATTCCGTCAGCAGGTTCGGACGGACCCGCGGGTACAAAGCCTCAGTTCCTCCGGCTACCTGCCGGCCGGATGGTCCGACAACAACAATTTCTTCGTCTACCCGGAGAACGACCATTCCCAGCTCGTCAAGACGCTGCGGTATGATGTGGATGACCAGTATATCCCTACGCTCGGCATGGAGATGGCGCTGGGGCGGAACTTCTCCCCGCAATTCGGTACGGACTCCACCGGCGTAATCCTGAATGAGACGGCTGCCAGGGCATTGGGATGGGGGGCTGGCGCGCTGGGCCACATGGTAACTCATGCTGACAATTCCGGGGCCAAATGGTCTTATCACGTCATCGGCGTCGTCAAAGACTTTCATTTCAAATCCATGCATGAACGCATCTCTCCCCTGGTGATGGTATTGGGACAGAATAATGGAACGATGATCGTAAAAGCAAAGACCAGGGACATCGCGGGATTGCTCGCCACGATGAAGAAAGAATGGACCGACCTCAAGGCGGATGCTCCTTTTGCCTACTCCTTTTTGGACGACCGGTTTAAGAATACCTATCAGTCGGAGCAGAAGACCGGTCTGATCCTGGGCATCTTTTCCGGGCTCACCATCTTCGTCGCCTGTCTGGGGCTCTTCGGCCTCGCTACGTTTACGGCAGAGCAACGCACCAAAGAGATCGGCATCCGCAAAGTGCTGGGCTCTTCCGTCACGGGTATAGTCGGCCTCCTGTCAAAAGATTTCTTAAAGCTGGTCCTGCTGGCCTTCCTTATCGCCGCGCCCCTGGCGTGGTGGGCTATGAATAAATGGCTGCAGGACTTTGCCTACCGGATTCAGATAAATGGCTGGATATTCCTGCTGGCGGCCTTGCTGGCCTTGTTTATAACGATGGTCACCATCAGCTTTCAGGCTATCCGGGCGGCGGTGGCGAATCCGGTGAAGAGTTTGCGGTCAGAGTGAAGGCTGGCATTCAGCGAACGGTAAATTATTTAATTCTTACAATCCTTCTTTATGCTAAAGAGTTATTTTATCATCGCCTGGCGGAACATTACCCGGAACAAGATCTACAGCACCATCAATATCCTCGGGCTCGCCCTGGGTATATGCGCCTGCATCGTGATCTACCTGATAACGAGCTATGAGCTTAGCTTTGATAAATTTCATCCGGATAAGGAACGTATTTACAGGATAGTAGGCGAAGGGCGCGAACCCACAGGAGAAACCATGTTCCTGAACAGTGTTCTTCCGGATGTAGCCGGGTTCCAGCATCAGATACCGGGGTTTGAGGCCCAGGCAGGTTTCCATAACTATGGCGGCCATGTAAAAATACCCGACGGAAATAAACCGGCTAAGAAATTTGATGTAATAATAGCAGGCACCCATGGTTCTACCGTCATCATTACCTGGCCCCAATATTTTGATATCTTTAAATACGATTGGCTCGCGGGTAATGCGGCCAGCCTGAATGCCCCCTTTAAAGTAGTGCTGTCAGCAAACAGGGCCCGGAAATATTTTGGCGATATCCCTCCGGATAGCATGATCGGGAAGACGGTGATCTATGATGATTCCTTGCGGGTAACCGTATCGGGTATCGTAAAAGACTGGAATAAAAACTCTGACATCGCCTTCACCGATTTCATTTCCATCAGTACGGCCACCCATAGCTTCTTACGAAGCCAGATCCCGACGGATGACTGGAGCAGCCTGCAGATCCATAACTCCATGGTTTTTGTCAAGCTGGTGAAAGGCACTACGGCAGCACAGGTGAATGAACGATTTGCCACCTATATCAAACAACACGTAAAATGGAATAAGCCGGGAGCTTCTTTCAGCATGTGGCTTCAGCCCCTGACGGAGATCCATTTTACCAAAGAGTTCCACAGGGGCGATGATGGGGATGATTTCGATAAACCTTATATGCCTGCCTTATACGCCCTGATGGGGCTTGCCTTATTTATCCTGCTGATTGCCATTGTTAACTTTATTAATTTATCGACGGCACAATCCATGTATCGGGCAAAAGAGATCGGTGTCCGCAAAGTAATGGGCAGCAACAAAACGAACATTACATTTCAATTTCTAACCGAAACATTCGTCCTTACGCTAATGGCCGTAGTCTTGTCGGTGCTGTTGGTAAACCCCGTTCTGGCGGCCTTCCATTCGTTTATCCGGCCAGGCATTATCTTTCATCCTTTTGCCCAGTCTACCCTTCTCTTTTTATTCATCGTCACCCTCGTCACTTCCTTACTGGCCGGCTTTTACCCTGCGAGAGTCTTAGCGGCGTATCTGCCCGTACTGAGTTTAAAAGGATCGGTCACGAATGCCGGCGGCGGCAAAGGCAACCTGCGAAAGGGGTTGATCGTTTTTCAATTCAGCATTGCCCTGGTTTTTATCATCGGCGCCCTCGTGATGGGCAACCAGATCCGGTTTATGCACGATACGGACAAGGGCTTCAACAGCGATGCTGTTTTGACAGTGAATCATTGGCGCGACCAAAATGGTAAGCTAAAAGCATTTGCAGAAAGCATCCGGCATATTCCCGGTATTGAAAAAGTGATCCTGCAGGGCAACACACCGGGAGGCTTTGCGCATATGGGCGCAAATTTCAAATACAAGGGCAGGGAAGAGATCGACCTCCCGGTGTCCTTTGATGCGGGAAATGAGGATTTTATTCCCTTTTACCGGATGAGATTAGTAGCCGGTAGAAATATACTGCCCGGCGATAGCCTGAAAGAACTGGTGATTAATGAAACCTGTTCCAGGGCCATGGGCTTCGCCAATCCGGGAGAGGCGGTAGGCAAGTTTCTTTATCGGCAGGACAAGCCCTACCCGGTAGTGGGCGTAGTGGCTGATTATCATGAAGGGTCCTTCCATGAAGCGATAAGACCTGCAGTGATTGCCAAAATGCCTGAATGGGAGCGGAGCATTTCGGTTAAACTGGCTGCCACCGGAAACCAGGTAAGGAATATAAAACCAATTCTTTCTGCCATGGAGACTGAATGGAAAAAAATATATAAGGAGGAACCCTGGTCTTACTATTTCCTGGATGATGCCCTCACCTGGCTGTATGACCAGGAGACAAAGACAGCCTGGCTCATGAATACAGCTATGTGGATCACCATTTTTATTTCTTCCATTGGATTGTTCGGCCTCGCCTTGTTCGCTGCCGGCAGAAGGGCCAAAGAGATCGGGATCCGCAAAGTGTTGGGGGCTTCGGTGGCGCAGCTGGCTGCATTGCTGTCAAAGGACTTTGTGAAGCTGGTGCTGATAGCCATTGTGATTGCCTCTCCCCTTGCCTGGTATTTTATGAACCAATGGCTGCAGGACTTCGTTTACCGGGTCCGGATCAGCGGCTGGGTATTTATAGGGGCGGGATTGGGGGCGATCGGAATTGCCCTTATCCCTGTTGGTTTCCAGGCGATCCGCGCGGCGCTGGTTAATCCTGTGAAGAGTTTGCGGGCGGAGTGAAGCCGACGCTAAAGCGAGTGTAATGTCATCCTGCTGCAAACTTCGGCAGGATGACTGATTATATTATCCCTTTTTCAATCGTCGCACTTTTGATTCAGGCACTTCTTTATAATTCTCTTTGCTTATTACTTTTTTACCGGATTTACTTTCCAGGTCCTTTCGTGCTCTCCCAGCTACATTGCCACCCTCATTGGCAGCCTTTTTGTTTTGGACAAAGCCCTGTGCATACGCAGCAGGGGTAAGCCCAAAAGTCGCTTTGCTGATCTCGGCAGTGAGTATGCTATATTCCTTACCCTCCTTTACACCCCGTTTTTTCCATTCCCCGGTAAGTTCATCCCGAATAGCAACTCCCCTTATTCTTTTTTCGATCCACTCTTCACTGTAGCCCTTAGCTTTATATAATTCTCTCATCCGGGTCTGAGCCAGTTCAGGGTTTTCTATTTCCTGAATTCTCTCATAGCCAACCTGGGAAAGCCATAATTTAAAAGGTTCAGCTTTGGGGGAGGGGATGGATTGGATAAGACGTAGAAGTTGCTCCGTATTCGCAATATCGGTAAGACGCATTTTGCCATCGGGGGCCTCCATTTTCAAACCGTGACAATTCGTCACGGTTTCATTTCCTTCCTTTTTTAACCGTTCTTTTAATTTCCTCCAATATGCAGAAGAGTCTACGCTTTCAGTCAAAACGGCTACCACATCTACAATACTAAAATACCATTTCTGTTCCTGCTCATTCCAAGCGGAACGGACCTTTTTACTTCCAAATAATTTTATGTTGTTCATATAATTTAGGTTTACGAACAACTAAAATACTAAATAATTTAGCTGAAAATAAATTTACTTATTCACTTCCCCGGCTCCGAGATCGCCACAATGCTATCCACGATGAACTCGCTATATCCTCGCCAGGGAATGGAGCCCATATATTCTTTATAGTGCAGCTCTACATTTTTGCCGCTGCTCAACATCAGCTTCTGTGCCACGGCCTCGTCGCTGACGGAGAATACGAACTCATAGGACTCTACCGTATTGGGAGCCTTGGAACGCAGGCCGTTCTGGATCAGCTTGCCTTCAAAAGTCTTGAATACAAATCCCTTCTTTACGATATAATTCAGTTCGCCTGCTTTGACCCCTTCCCCGAACACGAAAAAGTAACGGATGGCGATAAAGATGATCAATCCCGCCACGATCAGCAGGCCGGCGACCCTAAGAAATTTTTTCATAGTATGCTTATTAAAATTAATATGCTGTTAGGGGGTTGGAGGGTATTTATCAAACAGGTACACCAATGCCGCCATATTCAATGCGCCCATCTCCAGCTCCCGCTTGTTGACATTCTCCAGCACATCGTTGCGGGAATGATGATAATCGAAATAACGCTGGGAATCCGGCATCAGCTCTCCTACGACCGCACCCAGTTTCGCCTCTAACGGAGTCACATCCGCGCCACCGCCCCCTTTGTTAAAAGAATAGACCCCATAAGGCTGCAACAGCTGCAGCCAGGGCCGGATAGTAGCCAGTTTGTCCTCCGGCAGGGAGATGCTGAACCCGCGCGGCGTAAACCCTCCCGCATCGCTTTCCAATCCAAACAAATGTTTCTCCTTATTGGCCTTCGCCTCATCGGCATATTTTTCTCCTCCGCGGCCTCCATTCTCTTCATTGGCGAATAAGACCACCCGGATCGAATGCCGGGGTTTGTAGCCGGCTGCCTTCAGGGCCCGCAATACCTCGATCGAATGCACACAGCCCGCCCCGTCATCCTGCGCACCTTCAGCAGGGTCCCAGCTATCCAGGTGTCCCCCTACCGTGATGTACTCATTCGGGAACTCGCTGCCCCTGATCTCCCCGATAACATTATGCGCCAGCGTATCCGGCAGCATCTGGCCCTGGGTCCGCAGGTATACCTTCACCTCGCCGCCCCCTTTGCTTTCAAGGGCAGCCGCCAGCTTATCGGCATCCCAGAGACCGATGGCAGCAGCCGGGATCTTGGGGAAGCTATCATTATAGATCATTGCTCCCGTATGCGGATTATTATCGACGGAATGGGTCATCGACCGGACCAATACCCCCACAGCTCCATATTTAGCAGCCTGGGAAGGACCAAATACCCGGTAACGAACTGCATCTCCGTATGAGCGGAATGTCTCGATCAACCGGGGGTTAAATGCATAATTATAAAATACGATCTTTCCTTTAATGTCATTTTTGCGCTGCTCCAGCTCTTCGAAGGAATGGATCAGCACCACCGGCGCCTCGATCCCCTTGGGGCCCGTCCCCAGCGAATTACCAAGGGCCAGGATATCCAATCCAATCCGGTGGCCCGCGCCGTCAGCCGCGGATCCGCTACCCGTGCTGCTCCAGCTCGCCGAATCCTTCCCTCCCCTCACCCAATGCGGCACCATACACTCCTGCAGCCATACCTTTTCCGCGCCTGCATCCTGCAAGGCCTTCTGTCCCCAGACTTCCGCCCGGTAATACTGCGGACTGCCCGAAAGCCGGCCCCCGATCGTCTTGGCCAGCACCCGGAGGTTGCTGTAAGCCTTCCCGTTTACCAGCACTTCATCCGCCAGCCGGCGCAGAAATAAAGAATCTTCGGTCTGGGCAAGGGTCCTTTGTCCTATCCCTACTCCTAAAAATAAAAGTAGGCTGCCTGTCAACAATTTATGGTTCATCCCTGTTATTTTTCCGCTAAAGTTAAGGTTTGCGACGGAAGGCTGTTCTAAAAACAGGAAAAGATTACCTTGTTGCTCTAAAAAATTTAATCAGTCACTATGCGGATCGGAATTGTTTGTTATCCCACATTCGGGGGCAGTGGAGTACTGGCGACAGAATTGGGGAAAGCCCTGGCCGACAAAGGCCACCAGGTCCACTTCATCACCTACCAGCAACCGGTAAGATTAAACGAATTTAACGCCAATATCTTCTACCATGAAGTCCGGGTCACCAATTACCCCCTCTTCGACTACCCTCCCTATGAGACAGCCCTGGCCAGCGCCATGGTGGACGTGATCATGAACCATCAGCTGGACCTCCTCCATGTACACTACGCCATCCCCCATGCCTCGGCCGCCTATATGGCCAAGAAAATAGTGGAGACGCAGGGGCGGAAGATCCCCGTCATCACCACCCTGCACGGTACCGATATCACTCTCGTGGGAAAAGACAAGACCTTTGCCCCCGTGGTAGCCTTCTCCATCAACCAGAGCGATGCCATTACGGCCGTATCGTACAACCTCCGCGATGAGACCTACCGTACGTTCGCCATTGAAAAAGAGATCCGGGTCATCCATAACTTCGTGGACACCCGCCGGTTTCAGAAGAAACCGATCGACGCCTTCCGTAGGGTGATCGCCCCTCACGGAGAAAGGATCCTCATGCATGCCTCCAACTTCCGGAAAATAAAAAGAGTGCAGGACGTAGTCCGCATCTTCGATATCGTCAATAAAAAAATACCCAGCAAGTTGCTATTCGTAGGAGACGGCCCGGAACGTCCGGGAGCGGAAGACCTCTGCCGGGAACTTGGATTGACCGACCAGATGCGCTTCGTAGGCAAACAGGAGCAGATGGAAGAGATCCTTGCCATAGCCGACCTTTTCCTGCTTACCTCCGAATATGAAAGTTTTGGGCTGGCGGCCCTGGAGGCTATGGCGGCCGGAGTGCCTGTTGTTTCCACCGATGCGGGCGGTCTGCCGGAGATTGCGGTAGAAGGCGAGACGGGTTACCTGAGCGAAGTGGGAGATATCGAAAATATGAGCGCCCGTGCGATCAGCATACTGGAGAACGACGATGTACTGAAAAGATTTAAGATCAACGCTGCCGCTCATGCGAAACGATTTGACATTCATACGATCGTTCCGGAATACGAGGCCCTTTACAATAGATTTCTTATAAAATAGGAATCGCAGAAGCCCGGTCGCGAGCGGGTCGCAGCCGGCGATCCGGCGCTTATCTCCGCAGCCATTTCTCCGGATCGAACATATGATCCTTTTCATCGGAGATGAGGAATTCCAGCTCGCCGATCTTTGCTACGCGGCCGAGAACCTGTCCCGTTTTCACGAGGTCGCCTTTTCTTACAGCGGGGGTTGACAAATTACTATAGGTCGTAAAATATTTTCCATGCCGGATGATCACCGCCTCTACATCTCCCACGGGGAAGACCGCCGTCACTTCTCCGTCAAACACGGCTTTTACCAGAGAGCCGGGCGTTACGCCAATGGTGAGGCCAAGATTGTTGCCTTTAAGATTGTCAGGATACGTATGGATGCCAAAGGACATGGCAATACTCCTTGACTCCACAGGCCAGGGAAAATGGCCGCGCTCTGCTTCGAAACGCTCCGTCATGATCCAATATTCTCCATGATCCCTTTCTTTCATAGGTCCCCACTCATCAACAGGTCCCGTTGCAGGTATATTTTTTGTTTTACTGAGGTTGCCGGTTGTAGTCGAATTTTTTATCACTCCGACCCGGGCGGGCGCGGGTGCGATCTTAGCAGATCCCGCCCCCTTCTTTGCCCGCATCATCACAGCTGCTATAGCCGCCGATAACTTCCGGTCCTGTCGCTGCCGGGCGGCCATCCGTTGCTCCAGCTCCTTTTCTTTTCCCTGCAGACGAATGACGGCCGCATTCTTTTCCTTTTTCTCCTCTCCAAGCTGAACCCGTTCTTTATTTTCCTTCTTCAATATGGTTTCTTTTTCCAGCTGTGCCGCTTTGAGTCCATATATTTTTTCCAGGAGCAGTTGCTCTTCATGCCGCAAATTATTGGCCTGCTCTGTACGATAGGTCTGGTAGGACCGCAGGTACTGCATCTTTGCCAGCGCATCGTTGAAGCTGGTGGCAGAAAATATAAAAGAGAGATAATCGGCGCTGCTCCGGTTTTTATAGACCGCTACGAGATTTTCAGCATACCGGATCCGCAGGCTGTCCAGCTGCCGCTGCAGTGTCAACGTTTCCTGCCCGGATTCATTCATCGTGCCCCGGATAAGACCGACCTGTGCATTGATATGCCGGATCGCGGATTCGCGCAGAGAAAGCTGCTGTTGTAAGAGGGCTAATTGTGCCAGGGACTCCTGGTGATGCCGGTGGGTTTCGCCCAGCGATCGTTTTACTTCAATCATTTCTTTTTGGATCGCCGCCCGCTCCTTTTCCAGGTCGCCGCGGCTCTGTGCAGAAGATGGGCGTGCGGGCTGTGCGGAGGTAGCGGCAGCTAGCAGCAGCAGGAACCCTCCTGCAAAAAAAGATCTAAACATATCGGCGATTTTATTGATCGGTGAGGTCGGCGATCCAGTCATCCGGCGCTTATCTCCGCAGCCATTTCTCCGGATCGAACATATGGTCCTTTTCATCGGAGATGAGGAATTCCAGCTGGTTGATCTCTCCTACCCGGCCAATAATCTGCCCGGTCTTGATCTGTTCGCCCTTTGTTACAGAGACGGTCGACAGATTACTATAGGTCGTAAAATACTGTCCATGCCGGATCACCACCGCCTGTACATCCCCCACATTGAAGACACTTCCTATCTCTCCATCAAAGACAGCCTTCACAGCCGCCCCCGGGCTCACATCGATTGTCACCCCCTGGTTGTTATGGATGATGCCCTTGATATATTCATGCGGACCGAAAGCCATACTCACCGTTCCGGAGACCGGCCAGGGCAGGTGCCCCTTGTTCTTTATGAAATTACCGGACAAATGCATATCCTCGTCGCTGGTGAACACCGTCTTGGATGCCGACTTGATTGGCGCCATCGTCACCGTATTATCCGGAGCGGCATTATTATTATTCGTAGCAGCCGCCGGCCGGTTGGCCCTGGCCGTAGCCGATTTCTCCGAGGCAGACGCAGATGCTTTATCCGCCGCGTCTTTTCTCTTCGCCTCCTTGATCGCCACATCCCTGGCCCGTTTGATTGCGGCCGCGATCGCTCCGGACAGCTTCTGGTCCTGCTTCTGCTTGGCGATCATCTCTTTCTTCAATTCCTTTTCCTGGGACTTCAGCTTTGTGACGACGGCATCTTTTTCCTTTTTCTCATCCTCGAGGATCGATCTTTCTTTATTCTGTTTCTTCAGCACTTCGTCTTTTTCCAGTCTTGTCACTTTCAGCCCGTCGATCTTCCCTTGCAGAAGATCCTGGGTACGCCGGATATTCTCCGCCCGCTCCTCCCGGTAAGCCCGGTAGGATTTCAGGTATTCGATCCTTTTGACCGCGTCGTTGAAGCTCGTCGCCGAGAAAATGAAATTCAGGAAATCATAGCTGCTCCGGTTCTTATAGGCGAACACGATACTCTCCGCATACTGGTTGCGCAGTGTGTCCAGTTCCCGGCGCAGCTTCAGGATCTCCCTCCAGGACTCGTTCATATCCCCCTGGATCACATTGATCTGGGCATTGATATTCTGGATAGCCGATTCCCGGAGTTTGAGACGGCGCTGCAGCAGGGCCAGCTGGCCCAGGGTCTCCTTTTTGTTCTTATGGGTTTCGTCAAGCGACCGCTTCACATCCTCGATCTCTTTTTGGATGGCAGCCCGCTCTTTTTCCAGATCGCTGCGGCTTTGTGCAGGCGCTTGCGCCGAACAAAAACCAGCCATCAGCAGGACAAAAATCCCTGTAAGAACCCTTTTCAGCATATTATTTTGAATTTGGATGGGTAATTCTCTACAAAATATACATCATAACGTTTATTTCCGCTTATAATTCTTAGGAACCGTAAAAGAAAAACTTAAGGGTTCGTTAAATCGGTTCTGCTTATACGACAATTCGATGTCCACTTTGGACTTTTCGGCTACCGAGATCTTCCGGTATGTGGAGAACCGCTGCGTATCCTTTTGCTCATAGTCCCCATACGTCAGGTCGCAGGTGCGGGCGCGCATGGGATCGATATCATCCAGCTTACTATGCCGCAACGTATTGTCACCGGGGTTCAGGGTGAGATAATTCTTGAACAGATCGCCGCTGCTCAGCAGGGAGATGCCCACCTGCTCTTTCTTGTAGAAGAGGATATTGGTGCTGTCCAGGTAGATCGGATTGCCCATCAGCAGGTCCTGAAGCGTTTTGAAATCGATCGGCAGGTGGATCTCTTCCTGCAGGTAGCTGACGGAGCGAAGCCGGGCCACTTTTTTCAGTTTGTCCAGGATCTTGACACTATCCGGAGTGATCAGCACCCGGAACGCTTCGATGCCCAGCCCCAGGTTGATCGACAGCCAGATCATGCTATCCTTTTTGATATGGATGGAGGCATTGAACTCATAATCCTTGCCGTCGCCCCCCTCATAATGGACTTTCATCTTGGAGGAAAAAGTCTGAAAGTCGATCCGGTTCTTCCCCAGCTGTGCCAGGGTCTGACTGATCACCCGCAGGGAGTCGGCTCTCCGGTCCGCCGCCGCCGCCAGCGTATCGACAGGTCCGGTCACCGTCGTGTCTTTCCGGCTGCTGGGTACCGCCATCACTTTCTGGATCTTCTTGGCCGAGCGACAGGCGAACATGCCTCCGGCCAAAAGCACTATCAGAGCAATCACCCCCCACCCCCTAAAGGGGGAGTTAGGTAACTCGCTGCTTTTATTGTTGCATTCCTTCATTTCAATTTTTTATTCCTTTTATAAATCTTCCAGAATCATTACTCCCCCTTTAGGGGGTTGGGGGGTAGGGGCTGGGGGTTACGCCTTCCCCGTATGTCCAAAGCCCCCTGCATTGCGGGCTGTGCTGTTGATCTCCTCAACGGCTTCCCACCGGACCTGTTCTACGGGAGCGATCACCATCTGCGCGATCCGGTCCCCCGGATGCAGGGTTTGCTCTTCGCCGGACAAATTGATCAGGATCACTTTGATCTCACCGCGATAGTCCGAATCGATGGTGCCAGGCGAATTGAGAACAGTGATCCCCTGCTTGAAAGCCAGTCCGCTCCGGGGACGCACCTGCGCTTCATATCCGATGGGCAGTTCGATAAAAAGGCCTGTGGGCAGCAGCTGTCGTTCGAGGGGTTTCAGGACGACGGGTTCGGTGATACTGGTCCGCAGATCCATACCGGCCGAACCCTCCGTGGCATATTCCGGCAGGGTATGGACAGACTTATTGATTATTTTCACGTTAATTTTCGACATGCCGCAAAGGTAGGGGGTATTTGCGTTATTCCTTCACCAGCAGGACCGTCGCATAAGCCACCAGCCCTTCCCCCCGCCCCACGAACCCCATCTGTTCGGTCGTAGTAGCCTTAATGGAAATATCTTCCGCGGGGATCTCCAGGATAGCCGCCATCGCGTTGCGCATCGCATCGGCATACTTCATGATCTTGGGCGCTTCAAGGCAGACCGTACTGTCGATATTCACCACCCGGTATTGTTTAGCCCGGACCAGCGCGTAGGTTTTTTGCAGCAGGATCTTACTGTCGATATCCTTGTAGGCAGGATCTGTATTGGGAAAATGAAGACCGATGTCGCCCAGGTTGAGAGCCCCCAGCAGCGCATCGCAAATAGCGTGCAGCAGGACATCGGCATCACTATGCCCCAACCCTCCCCTGGGAGAGGGGATATGCACTCCGCCCAGCCATAGCTCCCGCCCTTCGGCCAACTGATGAAAATCTACTCCGCTCCCGATCCGGTATGACATATAGTTTATTTTAGACAAACAGGGAGACCACGGGTCTACGGCACAACCGAGCTACGCGAAGGTTGCGAACGAGGGCTGAACAGTGTTCAGACCGAAGTTCCCCAATAAAAAAACGTCCCGGAAAATACCGGGACGCTTCAAAATTATTAGCTTTCGCGCAAAATATCGCTTAAATCTTCGCGACTATGTTATTAAGGCGTAGTCGTCGTATTGTTATTATCGCTATTGCTATCCAGATCGAAGGACAACCCGAAGCGCAGGGTATTCGACAGGGGGTTCCTGTTCGTACCGCTACCCGAAGGCACGAGGTAGGAGAAGTTCAGCCCCATGACGTTGTACTTCAACCCCACTCCCACGCTGAAATATTTCCGGTCTCCCTTGGTCGGGTCTTCATAATAATAGCCCGCCCGGAAGAAGAACTGGTCCTGGTAGGCATATTCCGCACCCAGCGAAAACTGCAGGGTCTTGAACTGGCTCGGATCGCTGAAAGAGCTCGTCCAGCCGCTGATGAAGCCTTTGCTATGGTAATTGGCCAGGTTGGTCGAATCCGTAGTGGCGTTACCGGTAGCGACCGGAGGGGCCGGGACCAGTAATTTGTGGATATCCAATCCGAACGTGACCTTGTTGTCCTCATTGAACACCGCCGTATAAGTAGCGCCCAGACCCAGATCTGCGGGGATATAGTCCTTCTCCTGGGCATTGTTGGTATACCCGATCTTACCGCCCAGATTGGTGAGCGCCAGACCGAAGTTCCATCCGCCGGCTTCTTCCGTTACTCCATGGTAGAAAAGGCTGATATCGGCCGCAAAGGTCTTGCCGGGCTGATAGGTGGAGCCGCTGGCGGCATATCCCGACGCCAGGTTGGAATAAATATAACGTCCTGCCAGGGCGATGGATAATTTGTCGCCCAGCTTACGGGAATACCCCAGATCGATGCCGAACTCGCGGGGATGTCCGCTGCCCAGTTCGTTGCCGTTGTAATCGGTAAACTGGATATTACCCAGGCTAAAATACCGGATGGAGCCGGATATGGCCTGGTCCTTGTTTTCTCCTATCTTCTTATATCCGGAGGCGGCCAGTAAATACACGTCATTGAGTCCAAGATCCTTGAGCCAGGGAGTATAGGTCAGCCCGATCCCGATGTCTTTTTTGGCAAACGGCGTCTTACTAAGGTTATAAAAATTGGAACTGGCGTCCGGAGAAGTAGCCACTCCGAGATCCCCCATTCCGCCAGCCCTTGCATCCGGAGAGATCCGGAGGAATGGCACAGCCGTCGTCGTCACGTTGATCTGATTTGTCTGAGCCTGGATAGTGGACATTCCTGCAAAAAATAACACTAAAAGAGCAGCTAGATCCTGGTACAATCTTTTCATGAGTTTTTTTAATTTTCTTTTACAATCACGCAAATTCCGACCAATTGGTTTCCTCCGGGTAATAATGTTTTTAAAAGTCCGGCTGGATTTCGCCATGGGCCTTGCCCATAAGTCGGAATCGTTTTAAGAAAAGTAAATTTTAGTAATAGGCAGCTAATATTTAGTATTAATCAATCTTTTTCAACCTTTGCAGACAGGTCGGGGCCGTAAATATACATTCCTTTTCTCATTTCAGCCAACAGCCCACCCATGCTATTTCAATCAATTTTCAATCAATCTCACTCCAACGGTCTTCAGGGGCTTTTATTGTATTCCGGCCCCACCCGGTCCCGTTCCATCTGTTTCATCCCCCCAATCCGCCTTCTCATCCGCACCGGTTTCATCCCTCCGGCCGCCCCGTTTTCCGCGGTTCGCGTCATCCTGTCAATATCCGTACCAAACCTGCCGGGCTCCTCCGGACAATTATCTGGCCTCCATCCGACAAAACCTTCTCCCACAATCACTTAATTGGGTAGAATCATCGATTTAGGCATTATCTTTGCATACCGGGCAACTGTGGATAACTATGCTCCGTATTTATATACAATATATACTTAGAAACAACGTTTATTCTGGATTACAACTTACGGCTAAAAGCGTTAACTATGAATCTGAAAAACCTAGCAATTCTGGTGTCCTGCACCCTTCTGGTCGCTACCTCCTGTAAACACAAGCCGGATCAGTCCAGCGTTACAGGGTGGAACTATAACGACTCGAAAATGGGAGGCTTCCAGGTTTCCAAAGAAAAAGAACAACGCACCGGTCCGGGATTGGTATTTGTTCAGGGGGGTACCTTCACCATGGGGGCTACCCAGGAAGACGTCATGAGAGACTGGAACAATATCCCCAGGCGTGTGACGGTGAACTCTTTCTATATCGACCAGACGGAAGTGGCCAATATCCACTACCGCGAATACCTGTACTGGCTCAATGCCGTGTTTGATGCTGACGAATACAAAGGCGTCCGTGACGCTGCATTGCCGGATACCCTTTGCTGGAGAAGCGAGCTGGCCTATAATGAGCCCCTCGTAGAATACTATTTCCGCCATCCTTCCTACAATTATTACCCTGTCGTAGGGGTTACCTGGAAACAGGCCCATGACTTTTGTCTCTGGCGTTCCGACCGGGTAAATGAGAAGGCCCTCCTCGACAAAGGTTTTATCAACCCGAATGCCGTTAAGAACTTACAAGGCCTGGGACAAGAGAACTTCAACACGAAAGCTTATCTGATGGGCGAATTTCAGCCCACCCCCGGCAAACAAGCCAGATCCAAGAGCAACACACTCAAGAATCCCAATGGTACTCCCCGTACGCAGGTGACCTTCGAAGATGGTATCCTGCTGCCTGGTTACCGCCTGCCTACAGAAGCAGAATGGGAATATGCCGCCCTGGGTTATATCAACCAGAACCCCCTCCCCGGCAAAAATGATAAGAAGCGCGGGGAAGAGCTTATTGCCAACAAACAGGTTTATTCCTGGAGCAATAACGTAAATGGTCTGCGTGATACCCGTCACGGTAGCTGGCAGGGTACCTTCATGGCCAACTTCAAACGTGGTTCCGGAGATAATATGGGAGTAGCCGGCGGTCTGAATGACAACGCCGTTTACACTGCTCCTGTCACCTCTTTCTTCCCCAATGGCTTTGGTCTTTATAATATGTCAGGTAACGTGAGCGAGTGGGTAGGTGACGTCTATCGTCCCCTGAATACCCAGGACGTAGAAGACGTAGCTCCTTACCGTGGTAATAAATTCGAAACCGTGGATATGGGCAAAGAAGGCAAAGCCGAAAGAGACAGCCTCGGCCGCATCAAGATGCGTAACGTGACCGACTCTGAAAGCAAGAATCGCCGGAACTACCAGAAAGGCGACGTTATCAACTACCTGGATGGTGACTCTACCATCTCCGGTATCGCTTACGGTTACGGTAAGACCACCCTGATCAGCAACAAATCGAGAGTGGTTAAAGGTGGATCCTGGAATGACCGCGCCTACTGGCTCAGCCCCGGCGCCCGCCGCTTCCTGGAAGAAGACCAGGCTAACAGCACCATCGGGTTCCGTTGTGCGATGGACCGCGTAGGCAGCCCGGCAGGGAATGGCCGCAAGACCGGTATCAACTACAAAGCAAGAAGACAGAATACGCGTAAGCAATAAAATCTGCCAAATAAAATAATATAAGAAAGCCGCCCCAATCCGGGCGGTTTTTTTTATATTAGATAATGATATTCGCTAAAACGGCCTTCCGCAGCCTGTTGAAGAATAAGGGTTTTACCTTTCTCAATGTCCTGGGCCTTACCCTTGGCCTGGCGACCTGTCTGCTCATCCTGTTTTATGTAACCGACGAGCTCAGTTATGACCGCTATAATACCAACGCCGACAGGATCTTCCGGGTCAATACCGATGTAAAGCTGGGCAGCAACCTGACTTCTTTCGCCATCGCCGCTCCGCCCGCATCGGCAGCCCTGACCCGCAATTTTCCGGAGATTGAAAGCTCCGTGCGACTCCTGAAAAGCCAGAGCGCCCGCTTTAAGAAAGGCAATCAGGATATAAAAGAATACCAGGTCGCAAACAGCGACCCCGGCATCTTCTCCATTTTCACCCTGCCTATGCTGGAAGGCGACCCTAATACCGCATTGACCAATCCCAATTCCGTCGTCATCAGCGCCGGCGCCGCGAAAAAATATTTTAATACCACCCATGCCATAGGCAAAATCCTCGAACAGATCGGAGACAGTGATCATATCACCATCTATACCGTCACCGGCGTTATGCGGGACATCCCTACCCAATCGCATTTCAATTTCGACTTTTTGCTATCGATGGAATCCATTCCTGAAAGCCGGAATACCAACTTCTATTCCATATACCCCTTTAGCACCTATATCCTGCTGCGTCCGGGCGTCGACCCTCAAAGACTGGAAGCAAAATTCCCTGCTTTTATGAGAAGGGCCCTTACTACCGGCGGATACAGCTATGATGCATTTGAAAAAGGCGGCAATTATATGAAGCTGAACCTGACGCCTCTTACGGACATTCACCTGACATCCAATCGGACCGACGAACTCGGCCCCAATGGCAACCGGCAATACGTAAGCATTTTCTCGGCGGCCGCCCTGCTGATTCTGCTGATCGCCTGCGTGAATTTCATGAACCTCTCTACGGCCCGCTCGGCTAACCGGGCCCGCGAGGTCGGCGTCCGCAAGGTACTCGGCTCGCCCCGCAAATACCTGATCGCCCAGTTCCTCTCTGAGTCTGTTTTAATAACCCTGGCAGCCACCCTGCTGGCAGTAGTAGCGGCCTGGGCCTTGCTGCCCCTGTTTAACCAACTGTCGGGAAAGACCCTGGCTATTACCGCGCCCATGCTTGGCTGGCTATTACCCTGCCTGGGGGCCATCGTCATCGTGGTGGGCGTACTCGCCGGCTCCTATCCCGCCTTCTTTCTGTCAGCCTTCCAGCCCATCGATGTACTAAAAGGCAAACTAGCCATGGGCTTCAAAGGCGGCAGACTCCGCAGCGCCCTGGTGGTCTTCCAGTTTTCCATCTCCATCTTTCTAATTATCGGGACCCTGGTCATTTATCATCAGCTGCATTATATTCAAAGTAAAGATCTCGGCTTCGACCGCAACCAGGTCCTGGTGATAAAAAATACCGATGCATTGCGCAATCCCAGACTACTCCAACAGGAGATCAAATCATTGCCGGGTGTTCTGAACATCACGCTCTCGAGCTTTATCCCCACCGGCAGCCAGCGATGGCACAATTTCGGCACCACGAGCACCAGCACTCATCCGCTCGGGACGGAATTCTGGCCGGTGGATACAGGCTATTTAAATACGATGGGAATACAACTGTCGCAGGGTCGTAATTTCTCCAGCCAGCTTTCATCGGATTCCTCCGCCATCATTGTCAATGAGACGGCAGCCAGGATGCTGGGTTATGCGGGAGCTCCCTTGGACAAAAAAGTCACCTATTCATTCAATGGCGGGCAGCGGGAATTTCATATCATCGGCGTAGTCAAAGATTTCAACTTCAACTCCCTGCGGGATAATATTACACCCCTGGCAATGGTCATGGCCCCGGGCTGGGAAGACAACCTGAGCGTCCGTATCCAGCCTGCGCAGACGGATCTGCCTGCTTTGTTAGCGCAATTGGAAGATAAATGGAGAACCTTTGCTCCCCGGCAGCATTTCGTCTATTCTTTCATGGACGAAGATTTCGATGCCCTTTACCGGACGGAGCAACGTTTGGGACGGCTCTTTGGCATCTTTACCTTCCTGGCAATTATCATCGCCTGCCTGGGCCTCTTCGGCCTGGCGGCTTATGCAGCGGAGCAGCGTCACCGGGAAATAGGTATCCGCAAGATCCTGGGCGCCGAAGTATCCGCCCTCGTCCTGCTGCTCTCCAGGGATTTTATAAAATGGGTTCTTTTGGCAGTCCTCATCGCCGTGCCACTGGCCTGGTGGGCTATGAGCAAATGGCTGGAGAGCTACGCTTACCGGGACAGCCTTCCCTGGTGGGTACTGGCCATCGCCGCACTCTCCGCCCTGGTCATCGCATTCATTACCATCAGCTTTCAATCCATCCGCGCGGCGCTGGCGAATCCGGTTGATAGTTTAAGAGCGGAGTGAATTCCGGTGGATGAGTGGGAACAGAATCTATTCAGCTCTCAGACTTTTCACCGGGTTGGCTACTGCCGCTTTTATCGACTGGTAACTTATTGTCAGCAATGCTATCATTACCGATAATAAACCCGCTACTGCAAACACCCACCATTCAATGCTAACCCGGTAGGTATAATTTTGCAACCATTTATACATGGCCCACCATGCCAGCGGTGCTGCTATAAAAAATGAGAGGAGAACCAGTTTCACAAAATCCTTTGATAATAATGTGGTAATACCGGTTACAGATGCGCCCAATATTTTTCGTACACCGATTTCTTTAATCCTGTTTTCGGCCATATAGGCAGCCAGGCCAAATAAACCAAGACATGAAATAAAGATGGTGAGGCCGGCAAACAAACCAGCGAGTGTACCCTGCAGTTTTTCATTCTCAAACTTTCTGGCATATTCTTCATCAACAAACTTTGCATCAAAAGGATAGTCAGGGTTATATTTTTTAAAAATAGCTTCTGTCCCTGCCAGATTTTTTGCCGTAGAATTGTTCCCGTTCAGTTTTATCTGTATCACGTAGAAAGTCATAAACTCACTCTTCGCACCGCATATCAATATCGGCCTTGTCGGCTCATAAGGGCTGGTAAGAATAAAATCTTTAATAACCCCTACAATATGCCAGTCAATGCCAAGGTCTCCTACTTTCTTACCAATCGGGTCTTTGAACTTCATTGCTTTCAGCGATGATTCATTGATGATCAGCCCCGTTGAATCGGTAGGAAATCGCTTCAAATCGAAATCACGGCCTTGTATAAATTGCAACCCTGCGGTAACACCCAACCCTTCATCCGCTAAATACCGATCGAAAGATGTTTTATCATTCGGGTCCTTTCCTTCCCAATCCTGCCCCCATCCATTGCTCCACCTTTGTGTAAGCGGAGAGTTTGTTTTTGTAACTGACTTCGCAATACCCGATGCCAGCAATTCATTTTTTATCAGTGTATAGTTCTTAGGTATATCACCCGTCATGAAATGGTAAACGAGATGGTCTTTGTTATACCCTGTCGCCCGGTCACGGGCATAGTCTATTTGCTGTTTTACAATAATAGTGCAAATGATAAGAATGGTGGCAAATGTGAACTGCAATACAACCAGTATTTTTCTTGGCGTTACCAATGCATTTGCTTTTTTAAAGGTACTCTTTAATACTTTAACGGGCTGGAAAGATGAAAGAAAGAAGGCAGGATAACTGCCGGCTAACAAACCAGTGAACAGGATAAACCCGATAAATGCCATCCATGTATAGATATTGCCAAAGTTTATAAATAGTTTTTTATCAGTAAGCTGGTTGTAGCCGGGCAGGCTTATCTGAACAATAGTGATGGCTACCATACCTGCCAGAAAGGCGAGAAAAACAGATTCCCCGATAAACTGGCTGATAAGAGAGCTTTTCCGGGCGCCCACTACTTTTCGTATCCCTACTTCCTTCGCCCGTTTTTCACTTCTTGCGGTACTGAGGTTCATAAAATTGATACAGGCGATCAATAATATGAACCCCGCGATGATGCCAAATAGTTTTACGAATGTGCTGCGGCCCCCGCTGTCCTCCACGCCATCGGTGAAGCTTGAATACAAACGCCAGCGGTTAAGCGGGTACATAAATAGCTCCCATTTCATCGTTTTTGCTTCATCATTGTATTTCTGTTTCAATCCTTTTATTTTGAGAGCCACAGAAGCATAGTTTGCATTGGGCTTCAGCAGCACATAAGTAGGGGTGCTGTTATCATTCCAGCCCAAATCCTGCCCCTCCCTGTATTTTATATATGACCAGGGCAATAAGTAGTCAAAATCGAACCTTGTATTGTTTGGCAAATCTTTTAGAATACCGGTAACGGTAAAATTCTCTTTATTCTCAATTTTTACAATTTTCCCCATTGCATCCTCATTGCCGAATAAACTTTTAGCTGTCTTTTCAGTAAGCACTATCGAATGCATATCATTCAGTGCCGAGGAAGGATCGCCTTTCAGCATCGGGAAGCTGAATATTTGCAGAAAACCAGTATCAACCGAATATCCCGACTCCATAATTTTTTTATCGCCAACTGAAAAAAGAGAATTACTATTTGACTTTACCCTTACCGCACGCTCTACTTCAGGCAAATCTTTTTCTATTGCCCGGGCCGTTAATGCGGATACTGAATTCCAGCACGAGATCTTACCTTCAGATGGTACGCGATTCCATACTTCGTATATCCGGTCTTTGTTTTTATGAAACCCGTCGTAGCTGTATTCGTTTTGTATCCACAGCAGGATAAGTATCGCGGCAGCCATGCCAATGGCCAATCCTGTAATATTGATTGCGGAAAAGCCTTTATTGCGAAGAAGGTTCCGGTAGGCGACTTTGAAGAAATTTCTAATCATAGTATATCAATAATTCGATGAAATGTAGCGGGAATGATTTGCGGGGAATGGTATGCCAAGAGAGTGCCAGATAATCATATAAGTGATTTACAGTGTGGTAGTTATACCATGAATACGCGTTTGTTCGTTTTCGATACAAAACTGTTCGCTTTTGATACAGGCTTATTCCGCACAAGAAGACGTGCGAGGGCACGGCTGATCTTAGAAGCGCCAGCGGTGTGGGCAGGCTTGCTATTCCGATCAGAGGGCGCACGCGGGTGCGACCGATAGTAGAAGAGTCAGCTAATGCGGGCTGGCTTATTCCGCACGTAAACTCTCCGTCGGGTTCGCCATCGCCGCGCGGATGGTCTGGAAGCTGATGGCGGCCAGGGTGATCAATACAACCGATACCACCGCTACCAGGAGCAGGTCCCAGCCGAAGTTAACGCGGTAGGCGAACCCGAGCAGCCATGTATGCATGGTCCACCATGCCACCGGCAAGGCGATCAGCACGGCCAACAGGACCAGTTTCAGGAAATCGGTCGATAACAGGACTGCTATCTGACTCACGGAGGCTCCCACTACTTTGCGGATACCGATCTCCTTCTTTCTCTTTTGCGCGGTAAACGCAGCGAGGCCGAACAATCCCAGGCAGGATATCAAAATAGCGATACCGGCAAACCAACGCGACAGGGTGGATACCCGCTGTTCCGACGCATACAATGCCTGGTAGTCGGCGTCCAAAAATTTGTATTCGAAAGGCAGTCCCAGGTTGAACTGCTTATAGTATTCTCCGATCCGGGCCAGGGTCGCCTTCTCCGTTCCCGCCTGCAGTTTGACCAGGATGGTGCTGCTGTTGGGCGAATACATCATATAGAATGGCTGTATCTTTTTATACAGGGATTCAAAATGAAAGTCTTTTACCACGCCTACGATCACCCGGGGCGTCCCCCAGAAATTCACGATCCTTCCCACCGGGTTCTTCAGTTTCATGGTGGCAATGGCCGTTTCGGAAAAAATCACACCCAGGCTATCCGTACCATATTTACCGGAAAGCGGGCGTCCTTCCACCATCTGCAACCCCATCGTCTCCACAAAATTATCATCGACATACAACCCGCTGAATTCAACGCCGACATTGGGATCCTTGCCTTCCCATCTTACCCCGCCCGTACCGCTATGGGTGCCCATCAGATCCCCATTCATATCCGAAGCATTCACCACGCCCGGTATTTTTTTCAGCTCCGTGAGAAATGACGCCAGCCCATACTGCAGATTCCCCTCATTGGGAAAATGAATGACCTGGTCCCGGCTATAGCCCAGGTTGCGGGTCTGTATCAGGTTCATCTGCCGGTATACCACCCCCACCGAGACAATGAGGATCGCCGAGAGCGCGAATTGAAAGACCACCAGCCCTTTACGTATCCAGGTCTCCGAGGCTGAAGAGGTGAATTTCCCCTTCAATACTCTTACCGGCTTAAATCCCGACAGGTAGAAAGCCGGATAGCTGCCCGCGAGCAAGCCGGTGATCAACGTAATGCCGGCCACCGAAAGGAAGAGGCCCGGTGTAACGGACAGGTGCAGCGCCTTGCCGGTAATGGCTTTGAAAGCCGGCAGGCAAAGCCAGACAAGCCCGATGGCGAGCAGCAGTGACAACACCGACAAGAGCAGGGATTCCCCCAGGTATTGCAGGACCAGCGTTCCCCTGCGGGCACCGATGACCTTGCGGATACCTACTTCCTTAATCCGTCCCGAAGCCTGGGCGGTGGAGAGGTTCATGAAATTGATACAAGCGATCAGCAGGAGGAAAACAGCGATGATGGAAAAGAGCCGTACATATTCGATACGTCCTCCTACGGCCGCGCCCTCTTCATAGCGGTTGTACAGATACCGGTCCGAATACCGTTGGGCAAATAGGGTCCCGATCCATTTCACATCTTTTTCGCCGTTGGCAGCCCTCCATTTCTCCCGCATAAAACCCCGGAGCTTATTATTGAAGGTCTTCAGGTCCGTGCCTTTCTTCAGGATCAGGAAAGTGCTGGGGTTGCTGCTGCCCCAATTATTCAGGTACTGTGTATTCATTTCATAGTAACGGGCATAGCTGAACACCGCATCGAATTGAGCGGAAGCATTGGCGGGAGGGCCCTCGAAGATACCGGACACCCAATAAGACCCGCTGGTATTGCCGCTGAACTCGCCGGGCCGGTCCCATTCCACCCGCTTACCGATGACATTTTCCGTGGTATGAAACAGCTTCAGCGCGAGTGCCTTCGAAAGCAGGACGGCATGCTTATCCGAGAGGATCTGGTCCTTATTTCCCAAAAGAAAGGGATAAGAGAAGACTTCAAAAAAATTGCCGGTGGCATAGATTTCACTGGCCTTGATCCGCGCCCCTCCTGCCGAGAGGATCCCTCTCGTATCATCCATCGGATTCGTAAATACCACTGTAGCGGCTTCTTCCACTTCCGGCATGTCTTTTTTCAGTGACTCCGCCAGTATCCCCGGGGTATGTTCCGTGGTGAACAAGCTGCCATCGCCGGTCGGCGGGTTCTGCAGCACCTGGAAAAGCTGGTTGTCCTTTTGGAAAAACTTGTCCACCAGCCATTCATCACTGACCCATAATCCGATCAGCAAGGTACAAGCCAGCCCGATCGACAAGCCCATTAAATTGAGAATGGTGAACTGGCCGTTCTTACGCAGATTGCGCCAGGCCACGCGGAGATGATTTTTAAACATATCGGTTTGTTTTGATATTTATCTTCATTCTGCTCTTAAACTATTCACGGGATTGGCCGTGGCCGCGCGGATGGCCTGATAACTCACCGTCAGCAGCGTGATGCCCAGGGCGCCGAGCGCCGTCCCTGCAAAGATCCACCATGACAGCGCTGTCCGGTACTCATACTTGCCCAACCATTGCTGCAAACAATAATACGCGATCGGAATAGCGATCAGACAGGAAAGAACCACCAGCACTACAAAATCCTTTGACAGCAACTTCCATACATTGAATACAGTCGCCCCCAGCACTTTGCGCACCCCGACTTCCTTCGTACGTTGCTCCGCCACAAAGGAAGCAAGACCAAATAACCCCAGGCAGCTGATAAGAATGGCCAGCACGGCAAAGAAACCGGCCAGCTTGCCGACCCGCTCTTCCCCCGCGAACTTCGAGGCATACTCCTCATCCACAAACGTATAATCAAAAGGAGCCGAAGGGACCAGCTGCTTAAAGACAGCTTCGATGGCAGGCAAAGCCCGGGAGGCGCTCGCCCCCGCGCTGATCCGGAGGAACAGACAATTCTTAGCATCATCCGGCGATAGGAAAAAGATCGTAGGCATTGCCGGAGCATAGGGCGATTCCATCACCATATCCTTTACCACCCCCAAAATCCGGAATCCCACCCCGGTATATCGGTCCCACCGCATCAGTGCCCCTACGGGGTTGCTCAGACCCATATATTTTACAGCGGCTTCATTCACCACGAAGCCTGCCGAATCCGTCGCCATCGCTTTGGAAAAATCCCGCCCGGCCACAAACTGCCAGCCGATGGTCCTGCCATATTCATGGGTAACGCACAAAGTCCCGAACTGATCCCTGAATCCCGAAGCTTTTCCCTTCCAGTCAAAGCCTCCATTCTCCGACCAGATACCCGTCACCGGGCTGGCTGATTCAGCTATTTCCGATACCATGCCCGTTTTGGCAAGCTCCGTTCGCAGCAGCTCGTACTTGCCCTGGAACTCCGGGGCGATCATCGGCACCGACAGCAAGCCTTCCCTGGAATAACCCACCGGTCGATCCTTCGCAAAATGGATCTGCCGATATACGATAATTGTCCCGATCATCAAGGCCACAGATACCGTGAACTGCACCGTCACCAATATTTTCCGTGGCAGCGAAGCCAACCTGCCCGCCCGCCAGCGGCCCTTCAATACCTTCACCGGGTTGAAAGAAGACAGATACAGCGCCGGATAGCTTCCCGCCAGCAGCCCGGTAACGATACTAAAACCGATACCTGCCAGCCAGAACAAAGGATACCCCCATAAGATCCGCATCTTTTTACCGGCGACCTCATTATACCAGGGCAATATCAGCTGTGCCAGCAGTATTGCCAATAGGAAACTGAAAGCAGCCACCAGCAGCGACTCGCAATAGAACTGATAGATCAGCTGCCTCCGCAGCGAACCCATCGTCTTACGGATGCCCACCTCTTTGGCTCGCCGCTCCGACCGCGCCGTACTAAGGTTCATAAAATTGATACAGGCCAGCAGCAATACAAACAAACCAATAACACCATAAAACCAGACATACTGCAGCTGTTCGCTCTCTACGGACTCGCCTGCCTTACCCCAGCGGGAATACAAATGCCAGCGGGACATCGGGTGAAGGAAAACAGCGGGCTTTGCCGCAGCCTCCTCCGGTCCCACATGCGGCTTCTTCAGATCCCTGATCCGGGCGGAGACCCTTTCCTGGTCGGCACCGGGCGCCAGCAGCGTGTAGATATTCACCCAGATATTATTCCAGTCGTTTTCTTTTTTCTTCACCCAGTCATTGGATCGCGTGTAAAGATCCCAGGGAGCAATAAAAGCGAGGTTTTTGAATTCCGTATTGCCGGGGAAATCTTCATATACCCCCGTGACCTTCACATCCATGCGGTTATCGATCTTTATCATTTTATCCAGGGGATCGGCATCGCCGAATAATTTCTGCGCCAGCGATTCGCTCAGCAGAATGGAGTTAATATCCCGGAGCCCGGCACGTGTTCCCTTCCGCATTTTTAAACTCAATAGCTCTCCAGCCTCCGGCTGCATGAACTTACCGGGCAGTTTGATCTTTTTGTCTCCCGCCGCAATAATAAAATCCTCTGTCTGCGTCGACAGGACGACATAGGAGAAGTCGTCCTTAAAAGAAGAACGAAGCTCCGTCCCCAACGGCATGGGCTGGGAAGATCCAGGCCTGGAAGACATCTCCCATTTCGTCATTACCCGGGCGATCCGGTCATAATGTTCGAAGTATCTATTAAAAGACCATTCATCATAGATCCACAGACCGATGAGAATAGCCACGGCCATTCCCACGGCAAGGCCGCCGATATTTATAAAGGAAGAAGCCCGGTTTTTCGCCAGGTTCCGCCAGGCGATCTTGAAATAGTTTTTCAGCATAGTATTATTTTATTTTATTCTGCTCTTAGCCTTTCCGTCGGATTGGCCGTGGCCGCGCGGATGGCCTGAAAGCTAATGGTAAACAGCGCGATCAGGATGACCAGCGCACCCGCCGCAACGAACACCCAGGCGCTGATATCGACCCGAAAGACAAAATCCTGCAACCATTGGTGCATAGCCCACCAGGCGATAGGAGAGGCTATGATCACTGACAACAAGACCAGCTTCACAAAATCTCCCGACAGGAGCCCTGCCAGCTGCGTCACCGAAGCGCCAAGCACCTTGCGGATACTGATTTCCTTACCCCGCTGCTCGGCCATAAAAGCAGAGAGCGCAAACAAGCCCAGGCAGGCGATGATAATAGCCAGCATGGAGAAGCTGGTGAAAATATGCCCCATCCGCTGCACGTCGTCATACATAAGCGCATAACTCTCATCCAGGAATGTATACCGGATCGGTTGGTTGGGAGCAAATTTCTTCCAAAGACCGCCGATCGACTGGATCGTGGCTGTCATATCCGACGGTCGCACTTTGACCAACATGGCGTCGCTGCTATAGCCACGATGCAGGCAAAGCGGAGCTACCTCCTCCTTCATAGATTCGAAATTGAAATCCTGCACCACGCCGACCACCGTAAATTTAGCCCAGCTGTTAGTAAGGAGAGCACCGACAGGATTTTGCAACAACAGTTTCTTAGCCATGGTTTGATTGATGACGATGGCCTGGGAGTCGGAGGCGATATCAGCGGATAAGTTACGCCCCTCGACTATTTTCATTCCCAGCGTGGGTATATAATCGGGGTCTACCCACCAGGACTGCCCGCCCACGGGCGCTTCTTCTTTTGTTTTGCCTTCCTTCCAGAAAGGATTCTGATCCCGTTTGGAGTCTGCTATCGGTAAGTAACCGCTGATCGCCACATTCTTCACGGAAGGCAATTTCAGCAATTCGTTCTTAAAGGTCCTGATCTCTTTGTCCAGGGTGCTCGTACCTTGTATCACCACGACCTGATCCTTATCGAACCCTATCTTTCTGTTCAGGATAAATTGCATCTGCCGGTAAACGACTATGGTTCCGATGATGAGGATAACCGAAGTAGTGAATTGAAAGACGACCAGGATACTTCGCAGGCTGGAATTCCGGCTGCCCCTGCTGACATTGCCCTTTAATACCTCGATCGGTTTGAAAGCGGCCAGATAGAAGGAAGGATAAAGCCCCGCCAGGATCCCGATGACAAGGGCCGCCAATAATATGATGGGGAAGAGCCACCAGGCTCCCCAGGGAAAGACGAGCGACTTGGCGGCCAGCCGGTTAAAATAAGGCAGCAGCAGCCAGGCCAGTACGATAGCCAGGATAAAGGAACAGACACTGTATAGCACGGATTCCGTGAGGAACTGCCTCACCAGGCTGGCCCTGCCGGAGCCGATCACTTTTCGCAATCCTACCTCTTTGGCCCGGTTGGCCGACTTCGCGGTGGAGAGGTTGATGAAATTAATACCGGCGATCAGTAGGATGAAGCAGGCTACCGCCCCGAATAACCAGATAAAGCGCATATCCCCGTGAGGTAATCCTTCCTGTATATCTGCAGTGATATGGATAGCCGAAACGGGTTGCAGGGCGAAGCTGTGATTTTTTCCGGCTTTTTCCGCATCCGTTCGTCCGGCCTTGATCATATCGGGAACGATATATTTTTTGACGACGGATTTCAGCTTTGTCTGCAGCTGTACCGCATCCGTGCCGGGACGCATCCGGATATAGGTATTATAATTCTGTGGTCCCCAGCTGTTCTGCTCTCCAGGCCACAGTTCATGGCCGGTCAGCGTCAGCAGGAAGTCATATTGAAAGTGGATGTTGGAAGGGAAATCTTTCATGACGCCGCCGATCTTACGGGGCCGGGTCTTGTCATTATTCAGATAGAGGATCTTGCCGACAGGGTTCTGGTTCGGGAAATATTTATCCGCCTTCCGTTTCGATAATACGATGGTATTGGGTTCTGCCAATGCATGAGCCCTATCTCCATAGACCATGGGGATCTCCAGGATGTCCAGTATTTCAGGGTCGGCATACGTGAAACCTTCCTCATAGGTATTCTGATTCCCGTCCGACCGCATGACCTCGTTGCTGCCCGCTCCATAAAAAAGCGCGAAAGGCATGATGCGTCCGGCCAGCTCGATCTCGGGAAAATCAGCTTTGACCGCTTTGGCAAAAGGGGCCGAAAAGGCAGTGCCCTTATAGATCTTCCCATTGTCATCGTAGAGGTTGATCAGCCGGTAAATCCGGTCAGCATGCGCGTACCCGCGGTCATAGCTCAGTTCATCCCGGATGAACAGGGCGATCAGCAGGCAGGCGGCGATACTAAGGGCAAAACCTCCGATCTTGATAGAGGAATAGAGTTTTTGCTTTCTCAGCTGGCGAAGGGCGATCTTCCAGTAATTTTTAAGCATAGTATTATGGTTTGAGTTGGACGCATGAAAAGGTTAGAAGGTTACACCCATAACGGGTCCCGCATAAAAAAGACAGCCTTTAAATTGAATTGTTGCACGGCGGGGGTTTTCTTATTTTTGACCAATGAATATAGAGCAGCTATACCAACTCTACCTCCGGCATCCTTCCATACAGACCGATACCCGCAAACTGAAGGACGGGGACCTGTTCTTCGCCCTGAAGGGACCGAACTTTTCCGGAAACCAGTTCGCCCTCAGCGCCCTGGAGCAGGGGGCTGCCTATGCCGTTATCGACGAAGCGCCTCCGGCACCCTCGCAGCCTTCCGGGTCGGGCGCGTCCGAAGCCCCGCATGGCTCCACCGCGGAGGCGTCTGCGGTCCCGCAGGTACCCGCTGCCCTTTCCGACCGGCTGATCCGGGTCGACGACGTGCTAACGACCTTGCAGGCCCTGGCCCTCCACCACCGCCGGCAGTTCGACATCCCTTTCATCGCTATCACCGGCAGCAATGGCAAGACCACTACCAAAGAGCTGGTCTATGCCGTGCTGGCCTCGAAATATAGTACGTATACTACCGTGGGCAACCTGAACAACCATATCGGCGTGCCCCTTACCCTGCTGTCCGTTAAAAAAGACGCGCAGTTCGCCGTCATCGAGATGGGCGCCAATCACCAGAAAGAAATAGAAGGTTATTGTCAGTATACCCTTCCCACCCATGGGATCATCACCAATGCGGGCAAGGCCCACCTCGAAGGCTTCGGAGGCCCCGAAGGCGTGAAGAAGGGAAAAGGAGAGCTATATGCTTTTCTGCGGCAGCACGATGGAACGGCCTTCGTTATGTGGGATTATGATTACCTGCGTGAAATGAGCAAGGGCATTCCGCATATTGTGCGTTATGGCACTGCCGATGCGGATATCATCGGGGTCGTCGAGGGACCCGATCCCGTAGCGGGGCAAACCGGTTTCACCGGGTCTGCCGGCCAGACTGGATCTTTCCTCCGGGTCCGTATCACCGGGGGGGCAGGTACCGGCGTTATCTCCACGCAATTAGTGGGGGATTACAACCTCCCCAATGTGCTGGTAGCCGTGGCCGTGGGTAAACAGTTTGGTGTGCCGGACCAACTGATCCGCCAATCCATCGAGGCCTATACCCCTTCCAATAGCCGCTCGCAGCTGATCGAGAGAGATAGCAATCATATCATCCTGGATGCTTATAACGCCAATCCCTCCAGCATGAAAGCCGCTATCGAAAATTTTGCGCGTATGAATGCCGGCGGCGCTTCCGCACATATGGGTCCCGGCCACGCAATCGCCGGTCCCGCCGCGCCGCCCAAAAAAGTCCTGATCCTCGGCGCCATGGCCGAACTGGGGGAGGAGAGCCTGCAGGAACATCGCCAGATCGTTGAGCTTATCGGCAAATATCCCTGGCAGCAGGTCGTCCTCGTCGGAGGAGACTTCCTCCGGATCGAGCACCCCTACCTCAGCTTTAACAACAGTCGCGAAGCCGGTGGCTGGCTGCAACAGGCCGGTTTTACTGACACCTGGCTGCTCATCAAGGGGTCCAGGAGCACGAAGATGGAGGAGGTGTTGGGGTGAATGCCCCTAGCTGCTCACACTATTTCACTTTTAATGAAACAACGTCCAAAATTTCCTTTTTTATGAAATATTGACAATTTCACCAGATCCTCAGCCCCTCCTGTTTTATCAATTTCAACTGCCCCCCATCCATCGCCTCCAGCTTAATATCCCGCCCAGGCAGCTGCTCGTCTATCCGGTTATCCCCTATGACCACTTGCCTGCAGGACACCAGATGAAAAGCCGGCGTGCCGGCTCCCCCACCACCCGGCGCTCTGCCCCCGGAGAGCGGCCCCGCGGGGACGCCTTCAAACGGGCGTACGTAAGTCACCATATTCCCGGTGAAAGCCAGTCCCTGCACCGACCGGGCGCTGAGCAACGGAGCGCTGTAGCAATAAAAACGGTTATTTTCGATGCGTATGTTCCGATGCACCGGAGCAGGGATCAATTCATGATTCTCCGGAGCGATAGCAATCACATAATTCGCCGGCAGCGCATTGTGCCCGCATTCCCGGAAGACATTATTCCGGATCAGCACATCCCTCACCGGCCCCGACTCATACCAGCTCAATGCATCGTCCGCTATCAGGATAGCCTGCATGCCCACCCGGTCAAATTCATTCCCTTCAATGACCACTTTGCGCCGGGTGGTCACCAGCAGTCCCCGGGTATTGGTGCCGGTAACCACGTTATGCCGGAAGGTCAGCCGGGGTGTCCAGGTAATATTCTCCACCACATCCCCCACCTGTACGCCGGGTGGAACGGAAGCCCCTGCACCAGCGGGAACAACCTTCTCAAACGTAAGCAGGATCTCCCTGTCCGATAGCCGCCGGGTCTGGCGGACTATCCCGTATGCATAAATGGAAAGAGTCGACGGATGAACGAAGGCAAGTGAATCCTTCTCAAAAAAGGCGTTGAACCCATACGTCTGCGCATGCATGAAACGGACGACCCATTGACGATCCGAAAGCCTCTTCACGATCTTCAGGTGTGTGCCATGCACGTTCACCGCATCATCATGCAGCCCGGAAAAACGGCAGTCTTCGATCCGTACCTGCCCCCTGCAACCGGAAAAGTGCATGCCATCCGCAAAAGATGCGATCCACCGGCCACTTCCCTCCCGGGGCGCGACCGTCACATGATCCATCGAGATATTTTCCGAGTACTGGCTGACGATCCCCAACCCATGCATATAATACATCGCCACCTCTTTCAGCGATACATTCCTGCTGTTGATGATCAAGGCTCCCACCTGGTCCCGGATCGGGTCCCTCACTGTAAATACATTTCCCGTATGGTAACGCGCCGTGTCAAAATTCCCTCGAAACCGCAGCCGGAAAGGCGCTGTTTGCGTTATTTCCGCCCCCATTAATTTTTCATACTCGTCGTTGGCATAATACATCGCATGCGTCAGCGTGTCCACCCGGATGCAATGATGATCTTTTGCGACCCATCCCTCCCCATACCAGCTCAGGCGGCCACTGTCCAGCCGGTACCAGGAATCAGGATGCACCTGCACATCCACCTCCGTCGGAGCAGATCGGGTGATCGTAAACTCCGACATCGTCGGTCTCTCGAAATCCATCGCCAGCCCCCTCAGCGTAATATTCTCGCAACGATCGATAACGAAAGTGATCATCTTGCCATGGAAGAGCAACAGGCTGCCCTCTCCTTCGATCGTAAGCCCTTTCATATCTTCCAGCAGCAGTCCGATCGTCTTCAGCTTAGAAGGACATTCTTCTTCAGAGGAAGTATTGGAGATGAAATACTCTTTCTTCACCGCACTATCGGCAAACAGATCATACCGGCCCCGGGGAAAGACCAGTACGACGGGCGTGCGCCTGAGAGCCCGTGCGGATCTCCTGCCGGCTGGAAGCGTGCCTTCCCCTGGATCTGGCGTGCGCCCGCTGCCGGTCATCGCTTCCTTACACGCCGCCAGCGCCTTGCGGATCGCAGCCGTGGCATCTCTGCGGCTATCCGGCGCCGCCCCGAAATCCGTTACCAGGATACGAACTTCTTTTGGGGGTCGTGACCGTAAGCCCGGCGCCCGGGCACCTGCATTCCGCCGCCCGGGATCATCACTTCCGCCCGGCGCCTGGGAACTCAAAGCCGGCCTGCCGGAATCTCCGGTTGCTTCCCCAATCCTTTCTCCCCGTCCTGAAACGGTCAATACCAGGCTCAAAGCCACTCCGGCCCATATCCTCTTTCCTGATCCTATCCTCTTTGATAACATGCGTTTATAGTTTAATCAGCCTCCGCCATTCATGCGTCCAGCCGATTTTCATACAAGAGTACGGCAGCCTCCCTCCTTAAAAAAATCTTTAATATCTTCACCCTCCTTCCCAGGCTGCCCAAAAACTGGAACAGCCTGTCACTGGAATATACCAGGTCTTTCCCCCAAAGCCTAAAAACAGTATAACATGAAAAGATCTCTTGCATTGCTGGTCATCCATTGCGGCCTTCTTGCGGCCCTGTTCGATCAGAACCGAGCCCGGGCCCAGGTCCAGGCTCGGGTTCGGCAGGGACAGCACCCAACGGAAACCGGAGTCCGTTTCCGTTCATCGGATACCGTCCTCGAAAACGCTTTTACCTGGGCGAAGGCCATGGCCCTGCATTACCAGGCCACACCCGGAGACCCCGTGGGGCCCTGGTACGAATCCGCCCTACCTCCCCGATATGCTTTTTGCATGCGGGATGTTTCCCACCAGTGTATCGGCGCCGAGATAATGGGCATGCATCGGGAGAACAGGAATATGTTCACAAAATTCACCCGCAATATTTCCCTTTCCAAAGACTGGTGTTCGTATTGGGAGATCGACAAATTCGACCGGCCTTCTCCCGCCGACTACCGGAATGACCGGGAATTCTGGTATAACCTGAATGCCAACTTCGACCTGCTGGACGCCTGCTGGCGCTCCTGGTTGTGGACAGGAGACAGCCTGTACCTGAAAGACCCGGCTTTTTTGAATTTTTATAGCAGGAGCGTCCGGGAATATATCGTCAAATGGTCCCTGCAGCCCGACTCCCTGCTGACCCGGCCCGCTCATCCGAATGCCCCGGTCCCTTTTAATATTGACGATGCCTTCCACCGTTGCCGGGGGCTTCCTTCCTATTCGGAAGGCGTACAAAACCTGAAAATGGGCGTAGACCTGGTCGCGGCCCTCTACCGGGGGATGTCCTCCTATGCGGAAATACTAAAGGCCGTGGGCGACCGGCAATCCTCCGGCTACTTCGCGCAAACGGCAATGATTTACCGGGACCGGATAGACGCCGATTGGTGGGATGAGACGGCATCGTTGTACCATACCTATTATAATAACGAAAACAAATTCGGCAAATCCGAAGGCGAGACCTTCCTCCTCTGGTTCGACGCCCTCAAGGATTCGACCCGTCGACGACATACCATCGAACATATCCTTTCCATGGACCTGAATGTGGAAAACCTGTCTTACCTGCCCTTGCAATATTACAGGAACGGCTATTGGGACCAGGCGCATGCCCTGATCCTGCGGCTCGCCAACCCCGCGACCCAGAGAAGGGAATATCCCGAAGTATCCTATGGACTGATAGAAGGGGTAGTGCAGGGGCTGATGGGCGTCGACGCCAATGCCATGACCCGCACCGTGAGCACGATCTACCGGTCTGCCGGCACAACAAGCGCACAATTGATCGACCTCCCCGTTCTGAATACGACCGTTACCCTCACTCATTCCGGTCCCACCCGCTCGACCCTTATCAATACGGGCCAACATTCCTTTTCATGGAAGGTCCGGTTTACAGGAGATTTTGCAAAGGCCCTCATTGGCGATAGCTGGCGGAAAATGAAACACGAGGGTGGCGAGCATGGGAAGGGCATCTCTTACCTGGAGGTAGAAGTGCCGCCCGGCAAGGAAATAAGCGTGGAGGCTTTTTTGTTCTTACATTTATAGCTTAAATGGCTGTTTTATAGTGCCTTCATCAACCCTACATAATGAGAGAAAGCTACTGCTGATGGTATCGGAAGGAGATGAGGCCGCCTACCAGGAATTATTTTATCATTACTGGGACCAGATCTACTCCACGGCCCTTATGTTCACCAAGTCTCCCGAATTGTCCGAAGACCTCTCCCAGGATATTTTTGCCCGGATCTGGCTGAAAAGGAAAAAACTGGCCGAAGTAGAGCAATTCGAGGGCTATCTGTTCATCACCGCCCGCAACCTTATCTTCGACCACCTGCGGAAGAAAGTCTTCAGCGGCGGCTATGACGAGTATTTCCAGGAATATTTCCGGGATGCCGCCTTGTCGCCCGACCAGAAACTGGAATTCAAGGAATTCGAAAAATCCATCCAGCAGGCCATTGCAGACCTGCCCCCTCAGCAACAGACCGCCTTCCGCCTGAGCCGCTTCCAGGGCCTTAGCCATGAAGAGATCGCCCGCCAGATGGGCGTCTCCAGGGCTACCGTCAAAAGTTATATCGTACGATCGATCGTCAGCTTACGCCAGCTACTCAAAGACCATCCTGAAAATCCTATGATCATTCTCTGGATCTTATTCTTCCTGTAAAAATATTTTTTCACCGGCGCTCCCTTATCTTCTTCCTTTTCGTCTTTATAGCAACCGCCTGTCATTTACACCCTTTCCTGCCGAAAATTTTATCCTTTCAACTGATTAAAACTGACTATTCATGCCAATGGATTTCAACATTATTTTAGACAAATTCCTGGCAGAGGACCTGACGCCGGAAGAACTATCGTTTTTCCTTGCGGCCGTCAAAGAGCCTGCCAACGAAACGATCCTGCTGGCGATAGTAGGACGGAAATTAGAACAGAAGGACTACCAGGGGCTTTCTATCGAAGCGAAAATCCCGGAAATGTTCCGCGCCATGCTGGACAAAGCGGCAGCCGCCGCCGCAGACGACAGGCCCGATCATTCCGCCACCACAAACTGGCCCCCGACAGCCGTCACCCGCCGGATCTTCCCCGTCCGGAGAATAGCCGCCGCCGTCCTCCTTTTACTGGCAGGCGCCGGAGGTTATTTCATCTGGACAAACAGAGGGCAACGGGCCACAGCACAACAAGCCGGCCCGGACAGCCGGTTTAAAAACGATATCGCCCCCGGAGGCAACAAAGCCATCCTCACCCTGTCCAATGGCCAAACGATCCTGCTGGACAGCAGCTCGAACGGAACACTGGCCCGGCAGGGTAATACCAGTGTCGTGAAACTGAACAGCGGACAGCTGGCCTACCGGCCGGCTGATGGCCGGGAGCCGGCCAACCAGCGACAGACGGCGACGGCAGCCCCCGCCCCTCTTATTTATAATACCCTCTCCACTCCCCGCGGCGGACAATACCAGCTGGCCCTGCCGGACGGCTCGAAAGTATGGTTAAATGCAGCTTCCTCCATCCGCTATCCCACTGCCTTTTCCGGCAAGGAACGAAAAGTGGAGATAACCGGCGAAGCCTATTTCGAAATAGCCAAAAACGCAGCCATGCCCTTTAAAGTGACAATCGCTACGCGGCGGGGCGAGACCGGCCATGATGGGGGGCACAAGGGCGAGGCCGGCGTGGAAAACGACGGCGACGCTAACGAAATAGAAGTATTAGGCACCAGCTTCAACATCATGGCCTATGAAGACGATACTGTCGCCAGCACCACCCTGCTGGAAGGGGCCGTGAAGATCACAAAGGGAGTGACCTCCCGGACGATCGCCCCCGGTCAGCAACTGATCACCGGCAACAAAGGATCCATGCGCATCATACCGGACGCAGACGTACAAAAGATCATCGCCTGGAAGAACGGGAAATTCATCTTTTATAATGACGATATCATCAGCATCATGAAGCAGCTGACCAGGTGGTATGATATCGACGTTCGCATGACGGGAGTGGTACATGATCACTACACCGGCAGGATCAGCCGTCAGGTCAATATTTCGCAGGTATTAAAAATGATGGAAGCTGCCGGAGGGGTATCCTTCTCCGTGCAGGGAAAGGAGGTAAAAATCAACTAACCGGATACGGGAAGAGAGTACCGATCAAAAAAAACCGGAAACGTTCGCAGCGTTCCCGGCTATAATGATCAGGTAAAAAATTAAACTGTTTGACTGCTTATTATTTCACCTAAACAACCAAAGGTATGGATTTTCTAAACTACTGCTTGTTGCGCAGCCGGAAAGGCCGCAACGCTCAAATGTGTCGAGTCATGAGAATAACTGTTGTAATTTTACTGGCATCGGCCCTGCATGTGTCCGCCGGGGCCTATTCCCAGAAAGTAACCCTCAGCGTGCGGAACGAATCCCTGGAAAAAGTGATCCTGGAGATCGGCCGCCAGAGCGGTATCGAGATCCTCTATAACAATGACCTGCTCCGCAAAGCGGGCGCCGTCACGCTCTCCGTAAAAGACCTCGACGCCCGGGAAGCCCTCTCCAGGGCCCTGGCGGAAACAGGACTGAGCTTTAAGGTCGTAGAAGGCATGCTGGTCATCAGCCCCAAGATAAAAGCCATCCCTCCGCCTGCCGCGGAAAGCCTGGAAACCCTTAATCCCTTCCAGACCATTACCGGGCAGATCACCGGTCCCGACGGCAGCCCCCTGGGATCGGTCACCATCACCAACAAGACCACCCAAAAAGCCACTCAGTCGGATGCCAAGGGAAATTTCTCTATCCAGGCCAATGATAAAGATGTGGTGGAATTCTCCATTGTAGGTTATGCCCCCCAGGAGCGTAAGGTCAGCGGTGGGAAAGACATCTGGTCCATTATCATGACGCCCCACGCCAGCAGCCTCAATGAAGTCGTAATGATCGGCTATGGCTCCTCCCAACGAAAAGACCTCACCGGCTCGGTATCCACTGTATCGGGAAAAGACATAGAGGATATCCCTTTCAATACGGTTGACAATGCCCTGGCCGGTAAGGCGGCGGGCGTGCAGGTTACCAAGACGGATGGAACTCCCGGCGGCGCGGTACGCATCCGGGTACGCGGTTCCACCTCCTTACTGGGAAGCAACGACCCTTTGTATGTAATCGATGGAGTACCCATGCAGGTGCAATCCAATTATGTTTCCCCCGGCTATGATGTCAGCAGCCCGGTCGGCAACGACGTAACAGGATATGGCGGCGTCAGCGCGGGCATGTCAACGGCCTTCGTCAACGGCCTGAACAGCCTGGGGGGGTTAAATCCCGACGATATCGAATCCATCACCATCCTGAAAGATGCCTCCGCCACCGCCATCTATGGATCCAAAGCGGCCAATGGAGTCGTGATCATCACCACCAAAAGGGGGAAAAAAGATATGAAGCCCCAGGTGACCTTCAATTACTATAGCACGGTCACCAGCCTCGAACGCCGGCCCAAGGTATTGGATGCCACGCAATACAAGACCCTGATTACGGAAGCCGCGAAGAACGACAACGATGCGCGGGATCTGGCCGGTAGAGCCCACCGCACAGTGGCCAATCAGATCGTCAATACCCCTTCGCAGTTCTTCGGGGCCGCCAATACCGACTGGGTCAGAGAGGTCACCCGGACCAGTGTTTCCCACAATGCGGAGATCGCCATCCAGGGCGGAGGCGGATCTTCCCGCTATTACACGTCGGTGGCTTTTAGCAGCAGTCCCGGGGTGATAAAAGGCACCGATTACCAACGGGTGGTCGGAAAGATCAACCTGGAATCCGAGATCAGCAAACACCTGAAATTTATCACCAATTTCAATATTGGGTATACGAATCAGAATGTCACCAACGGGGCTTACGGGCAGGCGCTCCGCGCAAGGCCGGACTATACCCCTTATGATTCCACCGGCAATTATACCAATTTCGCGAATGAAGGGGCCAGCTACCAGGGTTTCCAAAACCCCGTAGCCATGCTGACCGCTATCAATAATGCAAAAACCACCAGCCTGTTAGGGTCTCTCAGTGCGGTCTATGATTTCAACTCCCACCTGCAATTCAAGAGTACGGTGTCTTTGAACAACCAGGCCTATAACCAACGCCTCTATACCCCCAGCTATCTGCAGATCGGCAGCTTTTATGGCAATGTCTCTTCCAATGGCGGGATCGGTAATAATTCGAACAGCCGGTTTACCGACTGGTTCGTGGAAAATACCCTGGGGTATACCAAGGAATGGAATGACAGGCATTCCGTGAATATCCTGGCGGGTACTTCCTATGAGACCCAGAAGACCAGCTCCTTCAGTGCGACGGCTTCGGGTTATCCGAATGATAATGTCCTGAACAGCCTGAGCTCCGCCATTACCCCGGTGGCCGTCACGGGAGATGATCCCAGCAAACCCCAGGCCTACCTGGTATCCTATTACCTGCGGGCCAATTACACCTTCCATGACAAGTATCTGTTCACCTTCACAGGCCGGGCGGATGGCTCTTCCAAATTCGGCCCGGACAACAAATTCGGCTACTTCCCTTCCGGAGCCATCGCCTGGCGCATATCCAAAGAGAATTTCCTGAAAGACGTATCCTGGATCGAGGATATCAAATTACGCGGCAGCTATGGCCTGACGGGTAACCAGAGTATCGGCAATCAGCTGTACCGCACTTTGTACAGCCCCCTGTCCTATAACGGCAGCAATGCGCTGGTGCCTACACAGCTGGGCAATCCCGCCATCAAATGGGAGACGACCAAACAAACGGACGTCGGGCTGGACTTCTCGTTATTTAAGAACAGGCTGCAGGGAACCTTTGATTATTATAAAAAGCTGACGGACGGAGATTTGTTTGCCTTACCGGTTCCAACCAGCAGCTCCTATTCCTCCCTGCTGGGCAATGTAGTGGGTATCAAAAATTCCGGGGTGGAACTATCCCTGCAGGGTGATATCATCCGCTCCAGGGACTTCCGCTGGAATATGTCTGTCAATATCACCTGGAACAAGTCGATCGTCACCAGGATCAGCAGCACGGCAGACCAGACGCAGATCGGCAACCTGACTGGCCTGGAATACGGCAATACGGCCCTTGTCCAGGGTCAGCCCCTGGGCCTGATCAGTGGGATGAAGGTCACCGGCCTCATCAAAACGCAGAAGCAATTGACTGATTATAAAAGCAAGCTGGGCGCATTCGCCGCATTCTTTCCCTACCTCAACATTGGGGATCCCATGTACCTGCTGGATACGGTCACGTATGCAAGGTATGGAGCCTCTTATCCTTATTTCAATACGGTCATCGGCAGCGGCGCCCCCAAGTATACCGGAGGATTCTCCGAAAACCTGAGCTACAAGAATTTTGACCTCAACCTCTATTTCCTCTTTTCAGAAGGCGGCCATCTGATGTGGGGCGATAATGTCAGCAGCCTGAATTTCGTGGGAACTTCGAATGCCAATGCCGTTATGCTCAACCGGTATACCCCGACGAATACGAATTCCAACCAGCCAAGATTATTGCTGGGCGATCAGCTCCTGTACAATACCAACCTGAGCATCTTTAAATCCTCTTACCTGAAATTAAGGACGGCCTCGGTCAACTACCGTTTTTCCAAAGCGGGATGGATGCAGAAGGCAGGGATCCGGGCAGCTTCGGTCTATGTATCGGCCACCAACCTTTTCACCATCACCAAATACCCCGGCAACGACCCGGAGACTTCCGACGACGCGTATAGCGTGGCCGGCGGGTATTTCGATGTGAGCAATTACCCGGCCGTCAGGACTTTCTCCCTGGGAGTAAAAGTTGGATTTTAACGTAAAAAAACAAACAATGAAAAAACTCAATGTATATACCGGCCTCCTTATCCTGCTCAGCAGCAGCTTCGGGGCCTGCAATAAACAGCTCAATGTCTATCCTACCACTTCCGAAGTGGATGGGAATATTATCGTGGATGCCAAGAGCGCCGGCACCGCCCTGAACGGGGTCTATTACCGGTTTGCCGCAGGCGGTGTCGATTACAATACCGTTCCCTCGACAATATGGTATTATACCAACGAAGAAATACCATCCCAGCTGAGCGGAATGCTCTCCTATACGAATGGCGGCGGAGGTCTGGACGAACACACGTATAATGTCAAGACCAATGGGATCGACGCTATCTGGAACTATGGCTATGCGCTGGTGAATGCCGCCAACGGGTTTTTAAAGAATATTGCGCCGGTCACCGCCATTACGACGACCAGCAAGGCCCAGATGATCGCCGAAGCAAAATTTCTCCGGGCCTTCGGCGATGCCGAACTGTTGCTCTACTACGGGCAATTCTATGATACCACGAGCGCTTATGGGATCATCCTCCATAACGAATTCGTGGATCCGTCCACGATCTACCTGCCCAGGGTATCCGTAGCGGAGACATACGATTCCATCCTCTCCGATCTCAGCAATGCCATCCCCGATCTGCCTTCCGTCAATACCTCGACCGCCTATACCAATAGCTGGACCGCGAAATTGCTGAAGGCAAGGGTATTGATCAATCGGGGCTCGGCCGCGGACTACGCCCAGGTCATCAGCCTGACCAACGATATCATTACCAACAGCCCCTTCACCCTGGAGACGAATGTGAAGGACATCTTTTGGACCAAAGCCCTGACCAGCACGGAAGTCATGCTGGGGGTAGCGCCATACCCCAACCAGAATATAAAATGGACCGATTATATTTATTATAACGACTATGGCCCCAATGCTTTTGCGGACAGTCTCTTTAACGGAGATCCCCGCGCCGCCTGGGTCATCCAGCCCGTCACCAATCCTTATGGTACCAATCCGGGTCTTACCAAATATTATCCTGGCTCCGTCACCACGATCGCCGCAGCCGCCATCTCGGAAAATTGTTACGCCTTCCGGTTGACGGAAGCCTATCTCCTGGAAGCGGAAGCCCTGGTTGCTTCCGGAGGCAGCATGCCCGATGCAAAGACCCTGCTGAAGACCGTGGAGGGCCATGGGGGCGTTACCGATTTCACCGCCGTCGATGCAGCCGTCACGGCCAGCGACCTGCAGCTCCTGATCATCAAAGAAGAGATGCGCAACTTCGTAGCCGAGGCCGGCCAGGACTGGTTCGCCGTCCGCCGCCTGCCCTTCGCCACCTTACAGGCTTTATTGCCCAGCGTCACCACCCAGAGCCTGCTGATCCTGCCGATCCCCGAATCGGAAATAACTACCAATCCTTCCATCAAACAGAATCCTAACTATTAACTATTTCCAAATGAAAAAAACGATCGCATTTACCGCAATATGCCTTAGCGCCCTCGTGACAAAAGCCCAGAACCAACTCACCCTCCATGCCTCCATCAAGGGCATGGAGGCCGGCCAATGGGTCTATGTAAACCCCATGGGCAATAGCCTGCAGAAAGACTCGGCCCAGACAAGCGCCGGCGGCTTCCAGATGACCCTCTCCATCCCCGAAGGACAGGGTGATGCCTATATCGTCAGGATAGGGCAAAAATATACGGACAACTCCATGCTGATCGCTTACCTCGATAAGGGAACGGTGGAGATCAATGGAGATGGGCCGCTGTTCAAAGAAGCCAATCTCTCCGGTAACCCTTCGATCAGCGCTTACAATGACTACAAGGAATTCACCGCCAAAGATCCTGTCTTGAAAGGGCGTTCTGAATTGTATAAGAAAGCCAATGAGCTCTATACAAAGCATGACTCCGCGGGCCTGGCTGCCCTGCAACCCGAATTGAATAAAGTAGACTCCATCGACAAAGTCCTTACCAAACAATGGATCGGCCTGCATCCCGCCTCTCCCGTCAGCGCTTTTTTGATTGCGTTTACCCTTGGCCGGTTGCCCCTCGACGATAAAGAAGCCCTGCTGGCGAAGTTATCCCCTGCCGCCAAAGACAATGCCCCGGCAAAGAGGATCGCCAACAGCATCCGGATCAATAACCTGACCGGCATCGGCAAGACAGCCCTGGACTTCACGCAGAACGATACCCTGGGCAAACCCGTATCCCTGAAGGATTTCAGGGGCAAATACGTGCTGGTCGATTTCTGGGCCAGCTGGTGCGTACCCTGCCGGGGTGAAAATCCCAACGTAGTGGCCGCCTTTCAGAAATACAAGGACAGGAATTTCACTGTGCTGAGCGTGTCCCTTGATCAGCCCAACGGAAAGGAGAAATGGCTCAAGGCCATTCATGACGACCACCTCGACTGGACCCATGTCTCCGACCTGAAATTTTGGAGCAATGCCGTAGCCAAACAATATGATATCAACTCTATTCCCGCCAACCTCCTTCTGGATCCGGAAGGCAAGATCATCGCGAAGGATCTGCATGGAGAGGAACTGAGCAAAGAGCTGGCAAAAGTGTTAAATTAATATACCATGAAAAAAAATAGTCTCCCATTTGCAGGCCTGACCGGATTTTATTTCGCCGGCCTGCTCCTGTTAGCAGTCTGCGCACAGGCTCAATCTCAATCCTTTACCCTGACCGGCACCCTTGCCGGTCAGGCTTCGGGTCAGCTCAAACTATACTATACCGCCAAAGACGGACGACGCGCGGTGGACAGCACCCCTGTTAAGAATGGCCGGTTTGAATTCCGGGGCGACATTGCGGAACCCGGCATGGTCTACCTGGAAAGCCCCGCCAAAGCAGGAGTCAGGGACAATCCCAATGCAACCCGTTTTTTCATAGAGCCCGCGTCTATGCATATTCAGCTAACATTCAATGATTTCAACCACGCCATCATCACCGGCTCCAAAACACAGGACGAATATGTGGCGCTGGCCAAATCAAAAGAGCCGATCTATAAAGAGGAAGAGCCCTTGTCCAAAGCCTATGATGCAGCCGGCAAGGCTTATAACCAGGCCGTCAAAGCCAAAAAGGACGACGCGACCATCGACACCCTGAAATACAAAGCGGCGGCCCTTCACGATCAGTTCGATCCCTACAATGCCCGGGCGGCTCAAATGGACTATGCCTTTTTCGCCGCCCACCCACAATCCTATGTAACTGCTTTTATGCTCCGCTTCCATGTGAGCGACCTGTCCCTGGACTCTCTGCAACAGTTCTATAACGGGCTGGGGGCAACGATACAGCAGAGCGGCTCCGGGAAAGAGATCGCCAAAGAGATCGCGCAACTGAGGGCCGGCTCTCCCGGCAGTGTAGCCGCCGATTTCACGGCAACCGAGCTCAACGGCAATACGCTTACCCTGTCCGGTTTGAAAGGGAAATACGTGCTGATCGATTTCTGGGCATCCTGGTGTGTACCCTGCCGGAAGAGCATGCCCCATGTGAAAGAATTATACGAGCGCTATAAAGACAAGGGATTGGAAGTCATCGGTGTCTCCGATGATGACCGGGACTCTGCCGTCTGGAAGAAGGCAGTGACAAAAGACGGTACCGGCATCTGGCATAATGTCCTGCGGGGATTGGATTGGGACAAGATCCGGAGGAATGAAAAGAACGACAAGGACATCAGTGATAAATTCGGCATCCATTCCCTGCCCACCAAGATCCTCATCGATCCCAACGGCGTCATCATCGGCCGCTACGACAAGGGCACGGAAGAAGAGGCTGCGGCCATGGACAGGAAGATAGCCGATGCCCTGGGCAAAGGCTCCGAGTGAGCATCCCAAGGCGCCGGGTAAGTGACCATGCCTCGCCTATTAAAGATTTACCATCTTAAGAGAGACTTCGCTATAACGTTCGCCCTTGACAGCATGACCGTCGAGGATCGCTTCGATAGAGGAGAGATCCGCAGCCGATAGTACGATGTCCGTGGCGCCGGCGTTCTCTTCCAGGTATTTTCTTTTCTTCGTTCCGGGAATGGGCAGCATATCTTCGCCCCGGCTCAGCACCCAGGCGATCGCCAGCTGGGCGGGCGTACACTGCTTATCCCTTGCAATCGCAGCAAATGCGTGCGCAATAGCCTGGTTGTTCTCCAGGTTCTCGCCGGTGAAGCGCGGCAGGTTCTTGCGGAAATCATCGTCGCCCATCGCACCGACATTGATGGTATTAGTGATCAGGCCCCTGCTGAGCGGAGAATACGCCACGAGTGAAATGCCCAGCTCGCGGGTCGTAGAAAGAATATCGCCTTCGATGTCTCTTGTCAGCAGAGAGTATTCGGATTGCAGGGCGGCGATAGGATGTACAGCATGGGCCTTGCGGATGGAGGCGGCGGAAGCCTCGCTCAGCCCCAGATAACGCACTTTGCCTTCTTTTACCAGCCGGGCCATGGCGCCTACCGTTTCTTCTATAGGCACATTCGGATCGACCCGATGCGCATAATAGAGATCGATCGTATCGATCTTCAGTCGTTTAAGGCTCCCCTCCACTGCTTCTTTGATCCATGCCGGAGAGCCGTCGACATAGGTGTTGGGGCCTGAGCTGGCCCCTGCCACGCCGTTTCGGAAGCGGAAACCGAATTTGGTAGCGATAAAAACTTTATCCCGGTTGGGAACCAGCACGTTGGAGATCAGCTTTTCGTTTTCCCCATTGGCGTACATATCGGAGGTATCCCAGAAATTGATGCCCAGGTCCAATGCCCGGTGCAGTGTGGCAATGCTTTCCGCGTCATCCTTTGGTCCATAGGCGAAGCTCATACCCATGCATCCCAGGCCGATGGCGGATAATTGTTCGTTCGTCCTTCCCAGATTCCTGTATTTCATACTATTTATTTTATAGTATAAAATTAGGAAGACCGTTCCGGTTGCGCCTTGCTCTATTCAAACAGATGTTTATAAATTTCAAACAATGAGTTGGTGCAGGCCCTGGGTCTTGGCCAATCGCGAAATAACCAGGAATACCTTTTAATTGATTCCTACCCTGTATTATCCTATTTTTACCTACTGCCAGTTTCCGGTCAAACCACCGCACTAATGTTTGTTCTGCTCGTATTATAATTTAATATAATAAAAATCTATTTTTGTATTCCATTAACTCATTGGCATCTGGGAGAATTTCAACTTTATTTTTCTTGTTTTTTTGCTGTTTTGTCAATGCACAGACGCCGGTAGTAAATATCACAGGCAATAATTGTCCCGGAAGCCTCCTCACTGTCAGCAGCAGTATCCAGCCCGGGCGGATAACATGGAGTTTAAATGGGCAGCCATTGCGGACCGATAACGGGACCTGGAAGCCCAATGCCGTTACTGTCGCCGGGGGGAACGGATGGGGCAGTAATGCTAACCAATTTCATAGCCCTGACTATTTTTATGTCGATGGCGCCGGAAATATATATGTATCGGATTTTGATAATTATCGCGTACAAAAATGGGTGCCGGGAGCGACTACGGGCATTACTGTCGCCGGCGGAAATGGGCAGGGAAGCGCAGCGAATCAATTGGGCGAAGCAAGTGGCGTATGTGTAGATGCCGCCGGGAATGTCTATGTAGCGGATTATCAGAACTACCGGGTACAAAAATGGGCGCCGGGAGCAACCACGGGCATTACTGTCGCCGGCGGAAATGGAAATGGGAGCGCCCCCAATCAATTGAGTGTTATTTTCGACATAGCAATTGATGCGTCCGGCAATTTGTATGTGAATGATGATGGGAATGCCCGTATCCAGGTCTGGCGGCCCGGAGCTACATCCGGTATTGTCGTTGCAGGGGGCAATGGGGTTGGGAATGCTGCTAACCAGCTGTATGGTAACGAAGCAATGTACGTAGATCCTGCAGGCAATATTTATGTGCTAGATTGGGGGAACGACCGTATCCAGGAATGGGCTGCGGGAGCGACCAGCGGCATCACCTTGCCTATAACCTATAGCAAAACGGATAATCCGATGGGCATCTTTGTCGATGGTATAGGCAATGTCTATTTGCCTATACAAGCCAACGGCACCATCGTGGAATGGATGCCGGGGGCAACATCGGGTATAACGATAGCCGGAGACCCGACTATTCCGGCGCAAAGCGGACCAGGCGATTTATTCGATCCCTGGTCGGTATATGTCGATAACTCAGGCAATATGTTTATAGCAGATGCCGGTAACCAGCGTATACAGAAATTCCTGCCGCAGATACCGGATACACTTACGGCTCTTTTGCCAGGGACCTACACAGCCACCATTACTACCTTTTCCGGACAGATCGCGACAGCCAGCTTTACGATAGACCCTTCTTCTATTGTGACCATTACTGCCAATCCGGGCAATGCTATTTGTGCGGGTCAGCAGGCTACTTTTACGGCGACCATTGTCAATGGAGGAACGGTCCCTTCTTATCAATGGAGCGTTAATGGCATTAATACCGGAACCAATAATTCTGTCTATTCCAGTACTTCACTGGCAGTAAATGATGTGGTCAGCTGCACGCTCACTGCCAACACGGGCTGTACCCGGCCGGCAGCATCCAATGCTATCTCAATGACTGTCAATCCCAACATGACTCCCGGAGTTACTATTGACGCTTCCTCTGTTTCTATTTGCAAAAACGCATCCGTTACTTTCACGGCATCGCCAGGCAATGGAGGAGCGGCCCCTACTTATCAATGGCAGCTGAATGGGCTCAATACAGGCAGCAACAGCCCGACCTACCAGAGTTCCGTACTTAATAATGGAGACGCGGTGAGCTGTATAATGACCAGCAATGCAACTTGTTTAACCAGCGCTGTTGCATCTTCCAATACGATCGACATGACGGTGAGTGCGTCGCTGAGCCCTTCGATAATGATCTCTTCTCCCTTGAATACTATTTGTAAAGGAAGCAATGTTCAATTCACGGCAATACCTTCTAATGGAGGCGCCGCGCCTTCTTATCAATGGCAGGTGAATGGAATCAACACCGGGGAGAACACACCGTCTTATCAAAGCTCTTCCCTGAACAATGGAGATATTATAGATTGTATAATGACTGCCAGCCTGTCCTGTGCATCTAATGCCGGAGTCACCTCCAATGCGATTGCGATGACCGTCAATCCTATTCTGGAATCTTCTGTAAATATTACGGCCTCATCCGGTGCCATCTGTGAGGGAGAAACGGTTTCGTTTATAGCTGCTCCCGTCAATGACGGCTCATTACCCTCCTATCAATGGCAATTGAATGGACTGAATGTGGGTATGGATGCCGACACCTATACTAATTCGAACCTGGCGAACGGGGATCAGGTAAAATGCATAATGACAAGCAATGAGGCATGTATCTCCAACGTCAACAGTTATTCCAACAACCTGACAATAAGTGTCAGTCCCAAAGTCGCTACCTCTGTCAGCATCGCTTCCTCTTCCACGAATCTTTGCAGCGGGAGCGCCGTAACATTCGCGGCTACTCCCGTAAATGGCGGGAGTAGCCCATATTATCAATGGCGACTGAACGGAGTGGATATCGGAGTCAATAATCCCGTGTATTCTACCAATCTATTGTCGGAAGGAGATATCGTCAATTGCCTGATGACCAGCAATGCAGGCTGTGTTTTGAATGTGACGTCCGTTTCCAACAACCTCTCCCCGACGGTAAAACAACCAGTCAATTCTTCCGTCGGTATCGTCGTTTCCGCAAACGACATTTGCTTTGGCGATCCCGTATCATTTACTGCGACACCAACCTATAGCGGTGATGCCCCGGTTTACCAATGGCAATTGAATGGGGGCTTTACCGGATCAAACAGTCCGTCTTATACCAGTTATAATTTAAACAATGGGGATGTCGTGAACTGTATTATGACAAGCAGCCTGGAATGTACTACTGCCGTTGTATCAGGTGATATTATTATGGCGGTCAGACCACTGCCTTCTATTACCCTCAGCGCTTCCGACACTGTACTTTTATATGGTCAGGAAGCCCGGCTGCTGGTTACTGCCAATACAGATATTCTGAACTATCTATGGGCTCCTGCCGGCAGCTTAAATAATCCATCGATACAAGATCCTGTCGCCACACCGTCATCCAATACGACTTACGAGGTAACTGTCCGATCGACAGACGGCTGCCAGACGACAGCAGGAATAAATATCAAGGTATATAGAACGATTAAGATACCGAATGCTTTTACGCCCAACGGAGACGGCAAGAATGATATATTTCGCATACCGTCAGGTGTCAGCATTGCATTAACCGGGTTTTCAGTTTTCGACAGGTGGGGTAATATGATTTTTACGACAAATGACAGCAGTAAAGGATGGGACGGCACTTATAAAGGGCACCCATGTGAGCCTGATACTTATGTATATATGATTGCAGGCTCAGATAACAATGGAAAAATACTTTTAAAAGGAACGGTTATGTTAATACGCTAAAAATATGCCTAAGAAAAGCGAGGGCTGATCGGAAATGGGCAGGCACTGTATCAAAACCGGGCAACCCGGGCCAATCACACAATTTAAATTACTGATCATCAACAAATTAACAATCCGGCATTTTCTTGGCTTGCTTTAGACCGGATCGATGCTAATTTTTCATGTCCACATTTAATTCCTCCCAAAATGATTCAAAGAAGAATGGCGGGTTTGCTTTTTACAACGCTGCTCCTTTTCCCGATCCTGGGGATCTGCCAATTCAAGGTCTCCTTTGATGGCAGTGACAGTACCAATGGGTATTATATAGCGATCCCGCCGGCCTCGAATACTATCAGGGGAGTGTTAGTATTGTTTTGCAATTTTAGAAAGCCGGAAAGCCTGCTGCCTGAAACAAAATTGCACAACGTGGCCGCCGGCAATGACCTGCTCACCATTTACGCATCCGTGGGAAACAAGTTGATTCCGGATGACACTGTAACGGACCGGATCAATGCCATCCTGAAGCATGTGTCCAATAAATATGCGGCAGATACGACTAAATTCGTGCTGGGGAGTTATGACGAGGCAGGGGCGATCGTGCTCCGGTATACCGAACTGGCCTATGAGCATCCCTCCCGGTTTATACTGCGGCCGAAAGCGGTATTCGGGGCCTCCCCTTTTGTAGACCTTTTCGGACTCTATCATTGGTGTGAACGACAGATCAAAAAGAATTACTTCCCCCCTACAGTGGGGGATGCCCGATTCTTCCTGGATCTGATGACGAAAGAGCAGGGGACGATCTATGATCATCCGGATAATTATAAAAAACTGACCCCTTTCAACAGGGAGGAAACTGCGGCCGGTAACGAGCAATTTCTTAACCAGGTGGCACTGCGTTTATATTATGACGTGGATATCAACTGGCAGCTTGGCAGCCGGCGGAACAGCCTCTATGATACTTATATTCCAGATGGCACCGAGCTGATCAACCGGTTATTGCTGGCAGGAAATAACAAGGCTGAGTTTATGGCCTCCAAACTGCCGGGTGTCAGAAGTAATGGCATTCGAACACCCAGCGCCTTGTCCGTTGTAGATGAGACGGATTGCATTCAATGGATAAAAAGAGTGCTGCATATTTTAGATCCCACCAATCCGCTGGCATGGGCAGCTCCCTATCGGTTCATCGTTCCGGATGGCTGGAGAATGGAGCGTAATTATTTTCCTGCGCCCTATGCTCCCCATGTAACGCTCAGGGGGGTGGAGGATATCCGTTTTCCCGCGGGCTGGGGGGATGCAAAGAGTGAAGAATATTGGTCTGTAGCCTACTTATTTTGGTTGGATGGCGGACAAAAAATCGATGGGGATATCTTACAAAAAAATCTGAAGCTTTATTACGACGACCTGGTTCCGGGTGGCCTTATGCGGAGAAATATTAATTTCCCTAAGGATAAAATACCCCCTTCCGTGGTTGCCATCAAGAAGATCAAGGCGGAGGCGGACGATCTGGAAACCTATACCGGGACGATCGAAATGCTCGACTATATGGCGCAAAAGCCTATAACCCTGCAATACCTGGTGCATGTAAAATCATGCCCTGCTCAAAACAAAATCCCTGTCTTTTTGGAAATATCTCCCAAACCTTTTGATCATCCTATCTGGGGCGTCCTGAAAAGTATGAAAGAGAAGTTTGTTTGTGAAGAGTTTCTGTAATTTATCGTTCCCACTTATTATTGCTCCTGTTTACGTCCGGGTATACATTATCCGGGTCTATTACAATGCGTTGAATGCGTTCTGTAGTCTCTGTCCGAAAAACGTACTCATGCGTGTATTCCCATATCTCAACGGGGAATTCATGTCTTTCTTTTTTGCCGCTGGCGGTAACGACTTCTACGACGAGGGGCATTGCCGCCTTTTCGAGGTTTTCGATATGGATATCGGCTCCTTTGGATGAATCATTATTTTCATATACCACGCCGGTAATGGCTTGATCCAGCCGGTAATTTTCCACAAACAGCTCTTTCCAGAACCAACTCAGGTCCTCGCCGGTAGAATTATTTATACTGTGGAAAAAATCCCAGGGGGTGGGATGCCGGAAGGCCCAGTCATGAATGTATTTACGCAATGCAGGATCAAAACGGTCCGGCCCGATGATATGGTCCCTTAATAACCGCAGGGCATAGGTAGTTTTGAGGTATTGAATCAGGAAGACATCACTTCCCCTGATACCATCCGGACGGGAAAGGATGGGCACTAAACTGTCGGAAAAAAATTGTTCTGCCGGAGGTTCGTAACTAAGGTACCCTTCGAATTCCCCATTGTGAAAGGACTTACTGGCCATATTGTCAATAAATACATTGAAGCCTTCGTCCATCCAGGCATATTTTCGTTCGTTGCTACCCACGATCATCGGGAACCAGGTATGTCCCAGTTCATGGTTCACTACCTCCCAATAGCGATTGCCGGTATCCGAGGCGGAGCAAAATACAATCCCGGGATATTCCATGCCTTCCAGATTGGAAGCCACATTGACGGCGCATGGATAGGGATATTCAAACCATTTTCCGGAGAAATACTCGATCGTGAATTTGACATATTCCGATGACCGGTCCCAACTTCCGGGGAGTTGGGATTCCACCGGATATACGGAAATGCCCATTGCCTTTTTCCCACTGGGAAGATCGATGCGTATACCTTCCCACACAAAAGACCGGGAGGCGGTCCAGGCGAAATCACGGGAATTATCGATCCTGAATTTCCAGGTACAGGTGGGCTTCGATGGCCTTGACCCCGGGTCCTTTACTTCTCCGGGGGTTCGGATAAATACCTTTTTTTCGCTATCCCGCGCTTGTTTGTATCGCTGTAATTGCAGGGGTGTCAACACTTCTTCCGGGTTCAACAGCTCACCCGAGGCTGATACGATGAAGGCAGATGGCACGGTGATATTCACGGTAAAGTCGCCATATTCCAGGTAAAATTCGCCATTGCCCAGAAAGGGCAGGGTATTCCAGCCTTCCACGTCATCGAAGACGCAAAGGCGGGGATACCATTGTGCAATGGAATAGATATCACCGCCCGGAGTGGGTAAAATATCCGTCCTGTTAACATTGAAATCCGCGTTATAAAAATAACGGGGTATCGTATAACTGTAGGTAATCTTAAAAGTGATCTTAGCCCCCGGGGCCAATGGCCGGGGTAAATGCAATTGCATACGGGTATCATTAACCAGGTAGTCGATTTTTACCGTATCCGGCCTGTTATTCCCTGCCGTGACCATTTGGACAGACCGGATGCTGTAGCCGCCTTCGAATGTCTTTTTCAGCTTGGCATTATTGCTGTCCAGGAACAGCTTTGCATCCAGTCCTTTTGAATGGTGTTTAAAGGCATTCTGATCCAATTGCATCCAGAGCCAGGGTAATGGATGCGGGCTGTTATTGGTATAGGTGATCAATTCCGATCCGTGAATGACATGATGTTCATCATCCAATGTCGCATCGATCGCATAATCAACCCGGTTCTGCCAGTATGCCGGGCCGGGTTCGCCGTTCGCCGAACGATAGGGGTTGCCGGCGGGAAGAAGGGGCAGAGCGGGGAAAAGATCCCGGGGATCGTATCGGGAGGGGATACTATTGGTCTTTTGAGCGGTGGCGGTTGTAAGGATTAATACCGAAAAAAATAAGCCTATCCTATATTTCATATACTGGTTCGATTTGGTTCTTAAAAATAGGATATTATTTTAGTGGATGTACAAAAGAAGATCTTTATAAAAAGATAGAGAAAACGAACAATTTCATTAACTTCAGTACTACGGTAAAACATACCCCGGGATTGCACGATTCATAAATTGCTGAGGAAAGCACATGCCCCGGGAGCCAGGAAGAATGGTCTCTTCAGCTTCCGGCATGCCGATACCCCATCGAAGTAGATAAGAAACCGGAGATTATACAATAATACACATTCGATAGCCTACATATACTAACCAAAAAACTGTAAAGAATGACGAAAACACCTCTTCGCGGCAGCAGAAGGCGGAAAATGCTCTCCTTCGCGGTTAAAACAGGGGTCGGCGTAATGTTGACCATTGTATCGATTGTTGCCAGTTTGGCTCAGGCCAGGGCCGGGATATTCTCTCCAACCATCAAAGGGCAGATAACGGATATCAACGGTCAGCCACTGGTCAACGTGACAGTTCAGGTCAAGGGATCGATCAGGACGACAGCCTCCGATGACCAGGGTTATTACTCCGTCAGCGCCGGTGAAGGCGATATCCTCATTTTCTCATCGGTAGGCTATAAGACAAGAGAAGAAGCCGTCAAAGGAAAGACCACTCTCAATATTGTGCTGGAACGCAGCGACAAGCAGATGAATGAAGTGGTCGTTACGGCCCTGGGTATCACCCGCGAAAGGCGTGCCGTCGGTTACTCCGTATCGGAAGTCAAGGGCGGCTCTATGACAGAAGCCCGCGAAAACAGCTTTGTCAACAGCCTGGAGGGAAGAGTGGCCGGGGTGAATGTCAGCGGAGTGGCTACCGGCCCCAATGGCGCCACCAATGTCGTCATACGCGGCATCACTTCCATGACCGGGAGCAACCAGCCCCTCTACGTGGTCAACGGCATCCCCCTCGTCAATAACAACTATGCCACCACCGACGTCATCAGCGGTTATGGCGGCAAGGATGGGGGCGATGGCATCGGCGATATCAACCCGGATGATATCGAAACCGTCTCGATATTGAAGGGCGCCGCTGCCACTGCCTTGTATGGTTATCGCGGAGCCAACGGGGTCATTCTGATCACGACCAAAAAAGGCAAAAGCGGTACCGGTCTGGGCGTTGAAGTAAACTCCAACTATGTCGTTCAGAAAGTGATCGATCAAACCGATTTTCAAACCCAATACGGACAGGGAAACAATGGAGCCAAACCCATTAGCCAGCAGGATGCGCTGGGGTCCATGGAATCCAGCTGGGGCGCCAGGCTTGACGGCACCCTCACCCCGCAGTTCGACGGTGTTTCCAGACCCTATTCGGAAGCGGCCAAAGGCAATCTGGGCCGCTTTTATCAAGCGGGGGGAACCGCCACCAATACGCTTTCCTTCAGCAAGGGTTTTGGCGATGCCGGCGCCACACGCTTTTCCTTCAGCCACCTGTATAACAACAGCTATGTACCCAATGCCTCCCTGCAGCGCCTCAACTTTACCCAGACTACCAATCTCCGGCTGGACAAACATTTGACATTGGATCTCTCCGCGCAATATGTCTCGGAATACACGAAGAACGCCCCCAATGTTGCCGACGCCGTCGGGAATTTAAACTGGGGCCCGATGTTCGTGCCGCCCAATATCAATATCAAAACTTTAGCCGGCCCAAACCACGACGGTACGATGGACAATGGCTATGAACTCAATCCCTTTGCCGACGTATATACTACCAACCCCTATTTCGCCGCCTATAAATTCGAGGGCGCCATCCACCGCAACCGTTTCATCGGGTCCGCCAATTTAAAATATACCTTTGACAATGGGCTCTACATCGGGGCGCAGGTAGCCAACGACTATACCAATGACCGCAATACCAATGTGACCCCTACCGGCACAGGCTACGAGACCGGCGGCGATATGTATGAGCAGAGTGTGAAACAGACCGAGCTGAATATCGACCTTACGGCCGGCAAACGCTTTTCGCTCTCCCCCAACTTTACACTGAATGTCCTGGTCGGCGGCAACTACCGCAAATCGGTGCAGGAATTCGTAACCGCTGCCGGCCAGAATTTTGCCACGGAATTCTTATATAATATAGGCAACCTCGAAGTCTTGCAGGAAACTTATGTGCTCAACAATGAAAAATACCAATCCGTCTACGCCAGCGCCGACCTCGCCTATAAAAACTTCCTGTACCTGACACTTACCGGGCGCAACGACTGGTATTCGACCCTCGCACCCGGCAAGATCAACTACCTCTATCCTTCTGTCAGCGCCTCCTTCGTTTTCTCCGAGCTGCTGCATATGCCATCCATGGACCTGGGGAAACTCAGGCTTAGCTATGCCAGCGTCGGCGGCGCAGCGGACGCGCCCTATCAAACCCTGCAAAGCTATGGAATACAGGGCACCCTCAATGTACCCAGCGGTGTGTATCCAATTGGCTACGCAGGTTCTGCAACTGTGCCCACGACCGTACCCAACAGCGGGTTAAAACCTTCCCAAAGACAGGAATTCGAGATCGGTACGGAAATGGATTTCTTTAAGAACCGGTTGAGAGTCGATGTTGCCGCCTTCCAGAAGAAAGTCATCGACGATATCGTGCCGGTGACGATCGACCTGTCATCGGGATACAATTCGGCGCTTCTGAACGTGGGTACCCTCCGGGTCAACGGCATCGAGCTGGAATTGGGCGGAATGCCTGTTAAGACAGCCAGCTTCAGCTGGGATATCGACTTGAATGCCACCTATAATTCCTCCAAAATATTGTCCCTTGGAGGCCAGCCGCAGATCACCCTCGGCTCCGCAACGCCCGACTGGGGATCTATCGCCTATATCCAGCAGATAGTAGGCAAGCCGGCTCAGCAGATCATTGCCCAGTCGCCAGCGCTCGACGGCAACGGCAATATCATTATCAATCCTGCGTCCGGCTCGCCTGACCCCTCCGCATCCGGTACAAAAGATTATGGCTCGGCCATCAGCCCCTGGGCCGCCGGCATCACCAATACTTTTAAATACGGGCATTTCAGCCTGTCTTTCCTGATCGACGGCAAATTCGGCGGCAAGCTCTTTTCCAATTCCAACTTCGTCGCCTATACGCAAGGGCTTTCAAAAGAGACGCTGCCCGGCCGCGACCAGACCTTTGGGACGGACAATGTGTACCCGGCCACCTATTATGGCAACTGGGCCAACGCCGACCAGGGTAAGTTCGTTTATGACGCCAGCTTCATCAAATTCAGACAGATCGTTTTCGGCTATGATTTTCCCACGAAAATGTTCAATAATAAGATCCATGGGGTGCGCATTAGCTTTGTGACCAGGAATGTGTTTACGATCAAGAAACACGTGCCCAACGTGGATCCCGAAACAAACTACTCGGCATCCATCTATTCCCAGGGCCTCGAATCGGCCGCCGTCCCCTATTCGAGGACATTCGGCCTCAACCTGAACGTAAAATTCTAAACAGCCCGGCACACACTAAAAACCTATTAACATGAAATCAAAAACAATATATACCATAGCAGGACTTATGATGGTGCTTGCCTCCTGTAAAAAAGATCTCCTGAAAACCAATACAAATCCGACGACCACCACGGCCGATATTTACAATGCTAATTTTCTGTTGACGACTGCGCAGCTGATGTACACCGGCAGTTCGGATTTCGGAGCGGAAAACTGGCAGGGCGAATGGTGCGAAATAGCCGGCTTTATACAACATACCGCTTCCACCAATATTTCATTTTACTCCGGGGATAAATACCTGAACACCATCGGAAACTTCGGGGTATACTTCACCCATGCCTATGTATACCAGGTGCAGCCGGTGGTGGAGCTTTATCAGCTTACGTTGACCAGCGAGAAGTTCAGGAACCTCCACCAGATAGCCCGGATCATGAAAGCCATGATCTTCGAGCGGATAACCGACCTCTACGGCGATGTCCCTTATTTCCAGGCGGGTCAGGGATATTACAGCCGCATCTATACGCCGGTGTTCGACAAACAGCAGGATATCTATGCCGATCTCTTAAAAGAAGTCTCCGAAGCCACGGATAGTCTCGATGTCAACGCCGACTATCCCACGGGCGATGTCTTTTATTCGGCCAGCGGCACCGATCAGATCAGTAAATGGAAGAAATTTGGCAATACCCTGCAGCTGCGCATGGCCATGCGGCTGACCAAGGTCGATCCGGAGACCGCGAAATCCTATGTTACGAAGGTGCAGGGTCAAACGATGACGAGCAATGATGACAATGCCATCGTCGAGCATTCGCCGGGCACCCTGACCCAAAATCGCGATGCCTGGTCCATCATCGGAGAAGACAGCGCAGACCTCAAGCTGTGCAAGACCTATATCGATACGTTGAAGAATAATAATGACCCGAGGCTCCCCGTCATGTCGGAAATATTCGCCACCGGCAGCACCGATCCGGCCGATCAGCTGGGCCTCCCGCCAGGCTATATCCTGGGCGGCACCAATCCCTTGATCGATATCACCCAAACCCCCGATTATCCAGCAGGTCCCGGCATACAGGGCTATTCGAGGTTCAATGACAATATCCTCAGCTATACAGCCCCCAACCTGGTCCTGACCTATGCCGAATCGGAATTCCTGTTGGCCGATGCGGCCAAACGCTGGGGCATCGGGGGCAGCGCCCAGGACCACTATAAGAATGGGGTATTGGCGGCGATGGCTCAATTGTCGGCCTATGGGGATGCTTCCACTATCAGCGATGCCGATGGCCAAACCTATTATAACGCCCACCCTTACAACGATGCCATGGGCCTCAGCCAGATCAACACCCAATTCTGGCTGGCCACCGTCATGAACGAATATGAGGCCTGGTGCAACTGGCGCCGTACGGGTTATCCCGCATTGACACCTACCAATTATCCCGGCAATGTCACGGGAGGGACGGTTCCGAGAAGACTGGAATATCCTACCAGCGAAAAGGTCACGAACCAGGTGAATTACAACGATGCCGTGTCCCATTTGTCGGGCGGAGACCTGCTGACCAGCCGGATGTGGTGGGATACGAATTGAACAAAAAATATGGTTTGGTCCGGAACGTTCTCAATGCCACGATCTATAATATGCTGGCGGGATAGTAGAATAGCAATTTTTGCACATTCTCTTTCACCGCTATCTTCTATTTTTGAGAAAAAAATGAAAAAAGAGGCTCAGACACCGTTGACCAATAAGGCGATTGTCCTGGAAAATATTTCGCCCAATATTTATGTCAGGAACATCCAACAGACCGTCGATTTTTACAAGCTCATGGGGTTTGAAATCGTTACTACCGTGCCTGATAAGGGTGATCCGATTTTTGTAATGATGCGGTGCGGAGGCGTAACATTTATGTTTCAGACGTTCGAAAGCATTGAAAATATTTTGCCCCTGGTTAGCCGAAACGACGGGGGCTCACTTTTGCTGTACATCAAAGTGGAGAATATCAGGGCGCTGTTTGAGAAAATAAAAGATAAGGTGACCGTTTTGCATGGCCTTGAAAAAACCTTTTATGGTGCAACAGAGTTTTCGGTAAAAGACAATAACAATTACCTGTTAACATTTGCAGAATATGAATGAACCATCCCTGAACATAGCAGAGATGCTGGACTCCGAAAAGAGAAAGTTGAGAGCCAATGGGATAAAATTAAAAGAAATTCATCATCATTCGATCCGGGAATTGAGATCTATGTTGGATGTCTCCGAAATACGGGCGATGGAGCTTAAGGCCATGTCTGAGTTCCAAAGTATCCCCTCAATCGGAAAGCGGTTTGCCGAGAACCTCCTGCAATTGGGCTTTTATTCCCTGAAAGAGATCAGGGGCAAAGACCCGGCAAAACTGCTTGACAAACTGGAGCTTTATATTGGCGCGTGGATCGACCCCTGTGTGGAAGATCAATTTCGTCTGGTTGTTCATTATGCGGACCATCCTGATAGTGTCAGGAATTGGTGGGACTTCACGAGTGAGCGTAAGGTGTTCAGACAAAAAAAGGGCTACCCGGCTAATCGCCCTGAAAAGCCCTGGTTTGATTTGGAACAATTTAAAACGGTCAACCGCATCAAGGCATCTGCCGGGCCAACAAAGGTCGATTTGCACAAAAAGCTCAAATTGGCGCTAAAGTACATGCAGGAAAATATGGAGGGGGAGGTTACCCTCGCAAAATTATCCGATACCGCCCACCTCTCCCCTTTTCACTTTCTCCGGTTATTCAAAGCTACTTACGAACTCACACCGATGCAGTATCTTACCCGTCTTAGAATGAAGAAGGCTTGCCGTTTGTTAAAAACAACGAATCGGTCTGTTGGCTGGATCAGCGATTCCTGCGGCTTTGAGAGCCAAAGCTCATTCATACGGCTTTTTAAGAAAGAATTCGGGACGACGCCGCAGGTTTTCAGGAAGAAGCATCTCTACCCCAATTAAAACCTGATGACCGATTAAGGGTTAAAGAAGTTACTGACATCTGTATCAGGAGGCGGGTGACCTAAAAGACGGCACATCGACATTATCTGACCCTTGTGGTGAAATTCATGGGTCAGCACACGGCGTATTCAGGTCGTCGCTTATTTGGTCTGCGAGGAAATCGAAAACAATTGACCGGGTGCGTTGCACCAATGTGTATTGTTGCTGTAAAACTTGTATCACGTTTAAAGTATAGGTCAAATATAGGAAAAGGCGACAGGATCACATACGGTCTGGCCTTGTAGTGGCATCGTCCATTTCCGGGATACGCGCTGGATGAGTGTCCGACAAGGTTGTATTTGCTTGACAGGGTATTTTGCCTGTCAAAAAAACTTTACAAATTGTGTAAAGTTTCGTAATTTAGCGTATGGTCATCGTTGAATTAGCGACCGGCCAGAAGCTAACGGTTGCGATTTCCCCTGTGGAAAGTAAAGATTTTCGGCAAATCACTAAAAAGCGGTATTCCTTCGACTGGAAAAAGGAACGTGGCGTCACTGATATGTTTAAGTTGACTGCAGCGGGCCAATCGGATATTTTAGGGCTTGTTTCTGTTATTGATTTTCCAGGTGAATATAGATTGCAGATACACCTACTCTGTGCGTCACAGGAAAATGTTGGCAGGGGTAAGCAATATAAGGGGATTGTCGGTTGCCTGATCGCCTTTGTCAGGCAAATGGCTCTAAAGAAGTACTTGGGTCTGGCCTGTATTTCCCTCTTACCCAAAACCGAGCTAAGGTCGCATTATAAGCGTGAGTATGGAATGCTGGATGGCGGGCCTCAATTGTATCTGGATGGTGCAGGATTGCAGGCAGTAGTTAATAAATACTTATCATGAGCTATAAGAAATTGTCACAGGAATTTACTCCAAAAGAACTGGCCGAGGCATTTGTATTTCCGGTAAAACTCTCTCCAAAGCAGCAAAGGGTAGCGGACCAGCAATTGGCCGACACCAGGAAGAAGTCGCTTGAGAAAATGACAGAGGAAGAGCGGTTGACGGGTAATCTTATGGGATTAAAATTCCGGATGGAAGACTATTTCAAATCTGATAAACTCAGTAGTGAATATTCTTTTGCCTATTTTTTGAAGCTATACATTGAATTGTTGGGCCGGAAACGTAGAGAATTTGCCTCAGAGATTGGAATAGACGAGACCCTGCTTAGCCAATTCATCAATCAACATCGTATGCCGCCTGATTATATGCCGATTAGGCTGGAATTGCATTCCAATAATTTGGTACCAGCTGAGTATTGGTTAAGGGCGATGGAAAAGGACAGGGAAAGGGAGATGCTGTCCAATAAGGCTGTGATGATAAAAAGGGAGAAGAAGTTTGTGACAGGGGGGATTTCGGTAAGGTTGTAGAAGGTCACCCCTAAGCTAATTGCTTTTTTGACCGGCTAGTACTTTTTCTTTTGGCTCTTGCTTTTTTAGCTTTTTTCGCCTTTTGTATGATGGTACTTAATTCAGCCAATTCTTCTTCATTCCAAGGCAGTGTCTGCCCTCTAAGTTGTATAGCTCCCAGGGTTACCTGATAATGTTTCACCAAAACCGTTTTTGAATCGAAAGCGACAAACCCTTCATATCCTCTCTCTTTTTTCAGTTAATATTCTTTTACCAAAGTCTCCAACGGAATATGCAAGGTGTTGTATAGTTTCCGGATCATACTCAGATTTAATTTCCGATTATTTTTGAAAATATCGGATACGCGGCTTTTAAAGCCAAGTATTTTTGCAAGGTCTTTGTTAGTTAATCCTTGTTGCTCCATGCGATATTTGATGGCCTCGATAGGGCTTGGAGCATCAATAACGTAGTGTTTGTCTTCGTAGTCTTTGATTAACAAAGCAAGGACGTCGGCTTCATCGCTTTCAGCAGATCCTGGTTTTGCCTGAAGGATTTCTTCGAACCTTTCAAGTGATTGCTGGTATTCCTTTTTTGTTTTTAATATTTTGAGAGGCATATTAAGTAGTTTTATTTTCCAGCTTTAAATTGATTTACTGTCTCGGCGTCTACTTTGTCGTATTCTGCGTGGGTACCGACAAACTTGATGAATATCCAACCCTTCTGATAATTGACTTCGACGATCAACCGGTAATCGTTCTCATTGATCTTAAAGATCGCCCGGTTATTCTTGATTGTCTTGGCCGTATTGAAGTCTCGGGTAATATCTCCGGGTTTCCGCCATGATTTGGATAATGCATCGTGATACCACTTCTCCAGCGTCTCTTTACAGTCCGGATGCCTTTTATAAAAAGCAACCAACGAACTACGATTATAGATGTTCATTCTGCTGCATCGTTTCAACAAAGATAATAAAAAGTAACCAAAATGGTTACTTTTTATTTATGTGTCTGGAATTGAGAAGAGGGAGGGGGTTTAGGCCGTAGGCGTCGCGTCCAATAGGGTGTAGAGCTGGTCCTTTAATCTATAGTCTGAACGCGGCTTTTAGAGCAAAAGAAAATGGGACAAGTGGCGTAGAAACCAACTTGTCCCATCTGGTGAACGTAATGGTACAAAAATCGAAACATCTTGCCACCGACTTAAAACGGTTGGAATTGTAATAGTGGATATAATTCGAAGATTGTCAATGGACAGAGAAATTGGTTGTTTGTAGACTGGCTAATTTTTGTTAAATTAGTGGCTGTATTATAAGACAAAACATGTCCAGCGATAAAGGTCAACTGACTCCGGAACAAACCCCCGACTTTGAGAAGGCGGAAATGGATTTGTTCCGGGAAAGCCTTCGCCTTTCTTATATAAGGAACGGTTTCTCAGGGCGACGCGGTTGTACAAAATTCAGCAAACAATGAAAAAAGCTGTCATCACTCATAAACCTTTCGTAAGCAAATAGTACGAATGGATATTTTCGACCAACGATATACCGGGATATGGATATTTCAGTGACCCGGATGGGAAAAATTGGGGTTTGATTAAAACCGTGGTCTGACGGTCGGGCAGACTGGTAATTTGGAATAATTGAATATGACAACGAGCAACAGAAAGTTGGGAATTCATATCGAAGGTGTACAGGTTATTCTTTCGGTGGCGGACATGAATGTCAGCAAAGCATTTTATGTGGGTACACTTGGCTTCGAAGAGGCGGAATGGGGAACAGATGATTTTACAAGCGTCAACCGTGAAAATGCAGGCATTTATTTATGCAAGGGGGCGCAAGGCAATCCTGGAATTTGGCAGAGTTTACTGGCTACCCCACTCCCGAAGCCCGTATAATATCTTCTTAGCCGGTAGTGCCCGTTGACCTGACAGGACAATTTTCGAACCACTTGTTTTATATAGGCTTGAGTCATTTGGCAAGCGTAATCTATTGATTGTAAACTAGTTTCAGTAAGATTATAGCCCGTCTTCTCTTGGTGACAACCAACTCGAATATTTCGTTTTATATTGATTCCTTATCAAAGTGTCTTTAAGAATAATGTCCATCCCTCCGTCATAAGGGGCGAAAATGCAATTATTATCAATAGAAATGAAGAATGCTTCTAATTGCTCTTCAGCAATATCCTTTAATATTTGTTTGAACTTATCAGTGTTCCAGGCTTGTTCAGTGAAAATGGGGGTATAAATCTGCCCTTTTTCATAAAATCCGGGATTTAAATCATATAAATCAAAAGGATCAAGTTCCTTGAATGAGAAGGATTTGATTGAGTCTACTGCGGAAATCGGATGCAACTCAATGAGACCTTCTTGCTTGGAGTCTCCGGTTACCATAATAACATTCAATTCCTCTCCCAAAAGATCTGAGATAATTGTGTTCTGCCTGTCCAGTAATATATTCCATTCATCCTGGGTCTCAACATAACGTTTTGATCCTGGTAAACTATGGATTCTAAACCATCTGTCGGGATAATCATGTTTAAGGTAATGAAATATTGGTATTGTTTCGGGATAAGCGGATTCCCAGAATATTTTGAATTGTTCTGATGTCATTTTAGAATTTTGTACAAGTCGTCGAAAATATTGACTGAATAGTCACTATATTTTTTGATTTGCAACCTCATTCACCATTTCCTTAGGTGGATTGTTATCTAGTTCAACAATCTCAAACTTGTTTTTTGGCAATTTGTTTTGATTGACAATCGCTAAATATTCGGCAATTACAGCCTTATCAATTTTAATTCCGCCAGAACCTGCCCAATGTCTATCGGAGCCATCCTTTTTAACACCTGAAATCCAATAGATATTCCCGCTTTCCACTTCATGATGATTCCCTCCAATTCGGCCACCCCGAAAGGCTTGCCCATTAAAATAAACTGTCCTTCCTGTTTTTGAGAAAGACGCTTTACCTATCCAGGCAGGTCCATTATCGTTGTACCCGGTTTTAAGTTCAACGTACATTAATCTTGATTTCATAAATTTTGATATGGCTAAAGGTAATTTTAGTCAAAGTATGAAATGATTCCCGGAATTACAAAACTTGGTCACAGGATTCTTATGATTGAAATATTAAATATTGATTACAAGAGTGTTTTTTTCGATTAATTAGTGGCTTGTCAATTTTGGGTATAATCTCTGCAACAATATATTTCACAGCACGTGCATTTTACAATTCTTTTAGTGAATACGATTTACCAAGCCTCGGTATGGCCTGTAATATCCTTGGTCTTTTATGTTGGGTTCAAATTGTCATATTTTACGTTAGCGACTTCAGGTTGATCTTATCAAATAAGTAAGATTGTACCTATGCGGAGGCCAAAAAAGGAGTTCAATGGTATATAAAATTGAGTAACTTTGCGTATATTAAAGCCTTGAAATCTAAAGCCCCAATGAGCCAATTTGATCTAATAAAGGATATTGCAAAATTCGGGTTAGAAAATGACCAGGAGAGGTTATTGTCTGTCCTCAATGAATTAATTGATTATTCAAAAAAGACCAAAAAAATAAATTTCGCATTACAGCTTCAATCAATTTTAAAAGAATCCATTTCGCAACAAAAACCCAATTCCTTAACAAAGGTTGGTTCCGATGCTTATTTCAGTCGTCTTGATGACCGAGAAACGGGCGATCTAATTTTAGAGAAACTAACTTCTGATTATCACTTTGACAACCTGATCGTCAGTGATGATATTCGGCAGGAATTGGCGCTATTTGTAAAAGAGCACCAATCCAAAGATCTGCTGAACCGCTTTAAACTTCCCATTGCTAATAAAATACTGCTTCACGGCCCCTCCGGCTGCGGAAAAACGCTGGCCTCTTACGTGATTGCTGGTGAACTGCACAAAATGATGGTCGTTGTGAACCTTGGAGCGGTTGTTTCTTCCAAACTGGGAGAAACCAGTAAAAATATTGCTAAGATTTTCAAAAAAGCGGCTTCCGAAGATTGTATTATTTTTATTGACGAATTCGATTCTTTAGGAAAGGTCCGTGACTATAACCAGGACCACGGGGAAATGAAAAGGGTCGTAAATACGATCCTTCAGCTTTTTGATTACCTCCCACAAAGCAGTATCGTCATTGCTGCCACCAATCAAAAAGACATGCTTGATGACGCGTTGTTAAGAAGGTTTGACCTGAATATACAATTCGATATGCCTAATGCCGCGCAGATTAAGGCATTACTAGACCTAACGCTCAAAAATGGCCTGTTTCAATTCGATAAACCCCAAAATGTGGCTGGCATTATAAAGGCCGCTCTTGGGCTATCTTATTATAGCATACAAAAGTCACTAATTACCGCTATCAAACGTAGCTTGTTCGATCTTTCGAGTGACGCTATCCCAATGCAGGCCCTCATTAACACGACTACTGTTAAAGAGCTGATCGAGCAGGAAAAAAGAGGTCTTCAAAAGATATAATTTTCAACTACTCAGACAGTTGCTTCATTCTGATCGGCTTCTAAGTCCGCAGCAGCTATGTTTTCTACTTCGTTGCATAGGATCATTTCATTGTATAATTGGCCTGTTAATTTGCTTTTCTTCAAATTTTCTTCCACAGTGAGAACTATAGAAAACGGATGGGCTCGTTGATAAGGCCCCTCGGTCCCTGGTAAAAGCTGGGGATTAATCCGGCAATTCACTGCCAGCTTGAAAGTAGACGTTTCTTCCTCTAACAACTGTTTACTTACCACAAACGAGATCTTTTGGGTATTGGAATACGGAATTGGCTTTTGCACGTGCCGGGCACTCTGCGACCAGCGCAGGTTGGATTTGAGCAAGGAATTCGTCGCGGCTTCCTTTTCTTGTATTTCATTGGCACTTTGGTTCCTGAAAAAGCAAAACCCGATATGAATCGGGCAGTAGGCCAGGTGTTGGTGTAAGACCGGGGCAAAACTGAAGCACAGCGTGGCAGTGATTTTGACGAATCCTTCTTTTTTTCCCAGGTCGTCGCGGGTAAGGTACTCCGGAAAGTGCAAAGGAAAAATCCGGATGTTTTCCGGCTCGATGCTTTCTTCCAGCAAAAATGTAATAGCGTTTTCCGTTGAAAAAATGCTTTTGGCATCACTGGTTAGTCCGTGCCCGGCTGTCTTATTGAGTAGGTTCTTAAAGGGTTTTTCGAACCGGATCAGGTTAAGGGAGGCGGCATTAACAATGAGCGCCTTGATAGACTGGGCCCTAATGTCCGGATAGACCTTTTGTATCTGGGCTGCAATGTTTGCCACTAATGGTGCGGAAAAACTAGTGCCGACATTAGGATAAAAGCTTTCTGCCGGATCGGCAGAAAGGACTTGCATGGAGGCTTTTGGTCCCGTCCCAATGAACCTGCCAGAGCCACTATACTCATAATCCCCACCACAGTCGATGACATCGGGTTTAAAATAAAGTTTGTTGATTTTGTTTTTCGGATACAGTCTTACCAGGTCCATATGCCCTTTCCGGGAATAGAGGGCGGGAAATTCTTTATCAATTGAAATGCCCTGAAAATGCCCGTCCCGCAATGAATCTGCTGCAGCTCCTACCGTCATGTTGTTCATTGATTCAGCAGGCGGGCAAATATTCGCTTCTTCTCGCGCAAAATAGTGCAGGTCATATTTCGTATTTTGTACAGCAGCCTCATTATTATTAGCAGTACAAATATGGATGTAACAACCTGTTTGGTGTGCAAATTTATCCAACTCATAGGCATATGCAGAATGATCCTCGTTGTCAAGTTTAAACGCATTGTAGCAAATGGTAAGCACCATGATTTTGATTTCCGGATAGGCCTCTTTGACTCGGTAAAGTAAATTCACTACCTCTCGTTGTGACAAAAACCGGGAATTGTCGTCCATAACCTTAATAGATAGCAACCTGGCATCCGCTTTAATAGGACCTTGATAGGAGCTGCCATAAGGCCTTTTACCAAGGGCTACCAAGGCTGCTGTGGCGGTGCCATGGTTGGCCTCGTCGATAAATGGGCTGGTTTGTGTCAAATTAAACCGGTCGTCCTGAATGAGAATGGGGCTCAGCGGTGTTTCCGCACTGATACCCGTGTCAATGATACCAATTATAGGCAAGGTTTCATCCCGATTGCTGATTGTAAACCCATAGGACCGCTCAGGCTGGTTAAATGCAGACGGGCTAATTAAGGTCGCCAGCGATGAAGTCACCTGCAGGACGATATCGAAGTTTCTAACAACATCAAGAATTTGCTGCTGGGTGGCATTGTGTACTTCTAAATTATGGGTATCTGTAGAAAATGAAAACCCTATCTGGTTTCTGCTGAGGTACGCTTCTAGGGAGTCATAAATGGCGTTGAAAACTCCGCTTCCCAAAGAAAGATCATCCACCAACTGGATATTCATCAACTCTCCGATGTTGGAAAACTTCAGCATGTCAGCTGAAGAAAGTAATTGAAACTCCTTGATATAGGTAACTTTGTTTGAATATTCGGCCTCGGGACGAGTGCCTAATTCCTTTTCGATAAAGTTTTCGATGTGCCTGAAAAAACCTTCAAATTTGTCTCTGTCGCTAATGGCAAAAAGTACTTCATGATTAAATTGTGAAAAGCGAACACCAAGTAGGCCAAATTCATTCATCCATTGTTGGTAAAAGGTCGATACCACAAACTGGGATTGAAACAGAATTTGGATATATTCGATGTGAAGAGGAACAGCTAAGCTTTCATTCCGTTCGGACACGCGGTTTTGCTCATCGACGCCAAAACGGTCAAGGTAGCCTCTGAATGCTTGAGCCATGGGAACATAATTCTTCTCTTCCTCCTCCTCTTCATCATCTTCTTTTCCAAAGCCGTAATTATATTTTAGTGTAGCGGAAGGCTCTTGCTGCCTGTCCGTATTGAGCTTTATATGTGGTTTATAGGTTGCCATAAGAGGGTTTAATTGATTGAAGGTTATTACTAACTGACATAGGGAGATTATGCAAAGTTAGATTTTATATAAGCCTGGTATAATTATAATATCTATTAATGCCATACGAGTAATTTACATTGATAAAACACTTCTTTTGCCTGACAAAACGCCTTATTTTAAAACAAAAGATTCATCCCTAATTGGGTCAGGCCATTCCCATCTCCCCCCTCTTCTCCCAAATCTCCTGAATCTTCTTCCCCGCTTCCTCCGGCGTTATACGGATGTACTTATAAAAGTCCTTCAGGCTTTTATGCCCGCCGATCTTCATGATCAATTCCGGTGGGGTGCCCGCCAGGAATTCATTCGTACAAAATGACCGGCGGCAGGTATAGGTGGTTATCCAGGCATACTTGGGCTTTGTTACCTCGATGTCTTTGTTGCCCTTCTTATAGGAGGTCTTGATAGGAATGGAAATACCGGCGAGCCGGCCGACCTGTTTTATATGCCGGTTCAATTCCGGGTTGGTCACCCTGGGCACATTATTCTTAAACCGGTTGATCAATATTTCGGAGGCCTCGGGACGCAAAGGAATGACCACCCAGAGATCTGACTTTCCCTGCTTTTTATACAACATGCCTTTGCGGATGTCCTCGGGCTTAATGTTACTGAAATCTGAAAAACGCAGGCCGGTGAAACTTCCTAATACGAACAGATCCCGGAAGCGCTTTAGATGCGGATGCTCCGACAAATCCAGATTATACATCGTCCGGATCTCCTGCACCGTCAGGTAGATGGCGTCCGTTTCTTCATCCAGTATTTTAAAATCGCTGAGATCGATCGGGGCAATTATTTTCCGGCGCGCCCGGTCCCGGAGAAAAATGCGCAGCTGTTTGATACAACTACCCACACCCCGGGGGCGGCGATCACAGATTGGTTTGATAGGTAAAAACATGATTTTGTCGATTTTTTTGTCGATCTAAATAATGTCTACCTCCGGTAATCCTTCTTTCTAGTGATCCCGCTGGGACCCGAACCAGGGGCACACTGGTTCGGGTACGCCGCATCCCGCCCGGTGCCGAAGCACAAGGCCCGTCCGGGGCTGAAGCACGGGCCGGCGCCCTATGCAGGGACCAGTGCTCCTTCGATCTGGTGGATCGCCCGGATCGTCTTGATCACCGAATCCGGCGTTACGGAAATACTGTCGATCCCCTCTTCTACCAGGAACTGCGCGAAATCCGGGAAATCAGAAGGCCCCTGCCCGCAGATCCCCACTTTCACCCCGCACTCCTTCGCCGTGTGTATCAGCATCCGCAATAAGATCTTTACCGCCTCGTCCCGCTCGTCATAGAGATGCGCCACCAGCGAACTATCCCGGTCGAGCCCCAGCGTCAGCTGCGTGAGATCGTTCGATCCGATGGAGAACCCGTCGATATGTTTCGCAAATTCCCTGGCCAGAATAATATTCGAAGGCAGCTCCGCCATTAGATAGATCTCCAGCCCTTTTATGGCCGGCAGTCCTTCGCGCTGCGTCTCATTGCCCGGAGCTCCGGGCAGCGCATCGCCGGCGCCCTCTCCCTGCACCAGTCCATACTCCCGCATCACCTCCTTCACCTTGCGCAGCTCCTCCACGGTCCTGCAAAAAGGGATCATCACGACCACATTATCCAGCCCCATCTTCTCCCTGACCCGTCGGATCGCCCGGCACTCCATTCCGAACGCCTCCTTATATTCCAGCGAATAATAACGCGAGGCCCCCCTCCACCCGATCATCGGATTCTCCTCTTTCGGCTCATAATATTTGCCTCCCAGCAGATTGAAATACTCGTTGCTCTTAAAATCCGAGAACCGTACAATCACTTTCTCAGGATAAAAAGCCGCCGCTATCCGCCCGATACCATACGATAACTTCCGGATGAAATAATCTTCTTCCCCGTCAAAGCCCCTGATCTTTTTGAAAATGGCATCCGTCAGTTCCGCATCCTTGAGAGCCCGGTGCGTCATCAGCGCCACAGGATGCACGCCGATATAATTGTTGATGATGAACTCCTCGCGGGCCAGCCCCACTCCGCTATGCGGCAGATGCGCATAGTTAAAAGCCATCGCCGGCGTACCCACATTCAACATCAACGGAGTACGGATCGATGGCAGCCCGCGCAGGTCCGTCTCGATCTTCCTGAACTCCAGCTCCCCTTCATAGATCAGTCCTTCGTCACCCTGCCCGCAGGACGCCGTCACCACCTGCCCCTCAGACAACAGATCGGTCGCATGTCCGCATCCTACGATAGCAGGTACTCCCAGCTCCCGGGCCACGATCGCCGCGTGACAGGTACGGCCGCCCTTGTTGGTGATGATGGCCGCCGCCTTTTTCATGATCGGCTCCCAGTCAGGATCCGTCATATCCGTCACCAGCACATCCCCTGCCTTGAACTCATGCCCGTCCGACACCCGCTTGTCCAGGGAATGCATGATATTTACTTTACCCGTAGCGATCTTATCGCCTACGGCAATTCCTTTCAGGATCGGCTTTGCCGTCAGCGCCCGTTCCCCCAGGACATATTCGGTCAGCGTATGCTGTGTCTTCCGCGAATGAATCGTCTCCGGCCTTGCCTGTAAAATGAACAGCTCCCCGGTGAGACCATCCACCGCCCACTCGACGTCCATGGGGCACCAGTGTTTTTTCAAACTGGAATAATAGTCCTCTATCATACATACCCACCTGGCCAGCTTGAGAATAGTCTCCTCCTCCAGGCAAAACCGATGCTGCAGCTGTTTCTCTATGGGGATGACTTTTACCCGCTCATCCGGGTCGTCGCCATATACCATTAATTTGTCCTTGGAACCCAGTTTTTTTTCGATGATCGAGGCATACCCCTGTTTGAGCCTTGGTTTGAATACGATAAACTCATCCGGCGACACCGCTCCCTGCACGATCATCTCCCCCAGTCCATACGAGCCGTTGATCACTACCACATCCTTAAACCCCGACTCCGTATCCAGGGAGAAGGCAACGCCCGACACCCCCAGATCCGAACGGACCATCTTCTGGATACAGACAGAAAGGCCTACTTCGAAATGGTCGAATTGAAACGTCTCGCGATAGCTGATCGCCCGGTCTGTAAATAAAGAGGCAAAGCAATTCCGCACCGAATCCATCAACGCAGCCGGTCCTCTTACATTCAGGTAAGTCTCCTGTTGCCCGGCAAAAGAGGCATCCGGCAGGTCTTCCGCGGTAGCAGAGGATCGGACGGCCACATCCGTATCGGATTGTCCGTACTGCTGCGATAGTTGATGATACGCTTCGATGATAGCGGCGCTGAGGGCAGAAGGGAATTTGCTGTTACGGATCTGCTGCCGGATCTGCAGGCCGGCCCGGCGCAGCGATTCAACGCTGTCGAAATCAATGGCGCCGACAAGACGCCGGATCTCCGCCTCCAGCCCACCCGCATCGATAAACTCACGGTAAGCGTGGACCGTGATCACAAATCCATCGGGGATACGGATCCCCAGCTCATCCAGGTTGGTGATCATCTCTCCCAAGCTGGCATTCTTTCCGCCGGCTATCCCGATATCGGATAGACCGACCTTGCGCAACGGCAAGATGTACGTTGTTGTACTCATATGGCATTCAATCGTTGGTGACGAGTGTTGACGAGGCACTAGCCGTCCATACTCCGGCCTTACGGCCAGTGTCGGTTCCTCCGGAAAAAAAATAAAACTTGGGCTGGGAGATCCCGGCGACAGCCGGATCCCATTCGTGGCGAAGATATAGCAATCAGCTAATATTTTAGCAAACCTGGGGCAAGGAAATATAAAGATAATTTTGCATTCGATTGCAATGACCCCAGGAGTTGGAAAAACTAAAACTCGTACCTAGTACCTACCAAGCTGGCAGTGTACATTGGCGATAATAAAGTCAAATAGCAGGTTTTAAGGCATTTACATAGGATTTCATATCTTTAATTTTATAGAAGTTATTTTTCAACAAAAAGCAGATGGCAGTTACAACAAAAAAAAGATCTAAAATAAAGCCCAAAGTCTCAATTATTAATCAACTTGAGATAAAAAATTTCAAATCGATTAAGCATATAAAAATCGACACGTCAAGGATTAACATATTCTTGGGGAAACCGAATAGTGGGAAGTCGAATCTGCTTGAGGCATTAACACTATTTAATTTTATTCAGAATAAAACCAGTCGGCAAAATGAGGCTACTCTAATCAGGTATAATACCTTAGACAACCTTTTTTATGATAGAGATCTTTCCAATGATATTGAAGTAAATTTTAATCAAAATTTGGCCTTATTGTCATATTATGCGGCAACAAATTTTTTTCTCCAAATCGTAAACCCTTCTTCGGATTTTTTAAAAAATAAACCTTCGTATTATAAAGACGGGCTTTCACTCAATCAAATTCAGGAAAAAAGCCCACTGACTTCAAAACAGGCGAGGCCTGATAAATATTCCTCCTTATTTGCAGCGATGGATCAAGAGGGCCAAAGTACTACTCAAGCAACCGGCGCATTGACCTGGGAGAACCCTATAAGAAAATATGAATTCCGAGATGGTATAAGCTATAATAACCCTTTCGCAACCTATCTTGAATCTTCAGGCGAAAACCTATTTACTATTGTTCAGGATAATCCAAAAATACGCGAATGGATCAACTCATTTTTTGAAGAGTTTCATCTTGAGTTCCTGATAGATTTTTCTTCAAGAAAATTTGAAATTCAAAAAAAAGAAAAAGGAATAGTCTATAAGATTCCTTTTGAACTAACTCCTGATACGCTCCGAAGGATGCTGTTCTATGTTGCTGCCATTTACTCGAATAAGAATGCAACTATCCTTTTGGAGGAACCCGAATCACATTCATTTCCTCCCTATATAAAAGAGCTTTCGGAGTTAATTAAAGCAGATACAAACAACACTTATTTTATTACAACACATAGCCCTTATTTCTTCAATAGCATGGTAGAGGATTCCAAAACCATCAAAGGCATGTCATTCTTTCATGTTTATTACGAAGACTATCAAACTAAAATCAGGAAACTTACTCAAAAAGATTTGGATATTCTTTGGGGTAGCGGAGTAGATGCATTTTTTAACATTGAGTCTTTGAATAAATGATTGACTATCCTAATCTCATTCCAGAATGCAATGTTGATACAGTATTTGTAGAGATGCTGGGTTATAAAAACCCGAATCATGCTCCCAGTATTTCTCAGGTAAGCGCTATTCTTGAAAAGAAAAAAGCTAATCAAAAGGCAATCGGGTTTGTTGATGGTGATAAAAAAATGCCTAAATACTTCGACCAATTTGAAGTCTTAGACAAAATCAATAACGTCCGCCTTCTAAAACATCCGAATAAAGATCAATATCTTGTGGTCGTGCAACCAGCTATGGATAAATTTATATTTTCTCTATGTAATAGTTTAGGTATCAATTTAGCAGATTATCATTTTCCCAGGGAGTTAAAAGCGTTTATAGGCTTTACAAAAAAGCAATCAATAAAAAATGACTCGAATTTTAAAAACCTATTGAATACTATCAGTCAAAAAAAATGCCTTGAAGTCGCCAAAATTAGATCCTGGATTACTAAATATTCCTAAAGTATCCTACACCGTCCGCGGTCATCCCTACCCCAACGGTATCCTTACGCTCAACATACACCCCTCCCCCGGACGGGACTGCAGGTCCACAGTTCCGTTGAACAGCTCTACCCGACTGATGATATTGGTGATCCCCACTCCCTTCCGATGCCGGGAGATATCGAAACCCACTCCATTATCCGTCACCGTCAGCACGATATCCGCATCGTCTTCGATCGTAAGCCGGATGATCACTGAAGTGGCCCGCGCATGCTTGACGATATTATTCAGCTGCTCCTGTACGATCCGGAAAAAAGTAAGCTTTCGCCGATCCTCGATCTCCTCCTCGAGGATGTCATGGACATCGAGCTCTATACGCAGGTCCGGCGCTCCCAGCCGCAAATCATCCACAATATCCTCGATGGACTCGATCAATCCGATCTCCCTGAGGCCGGGCGTGATCAGGGATTTGGAGATCTTACGGATTTCGTTGATCGCATTGCTCAACAGCTGCGTGCTCCGCTCCAGCAGTTCCTGCCGCATCTCCTCGTCGGTCATCGCCGTGTTGATATACAGGTTGCTGGCGCCCAGGATCTGGTTGACATTATCATGCAGTTCCTTGCCGATCTCCGTCCGTTCTTTCTCCTGCGCAACCAGGACGGCCTCCGTAATCTGTTTTTGTTTGGACAGCCGCTGCTCACTCAGCTCATTCTCCAGCACGATCCGCTCGGTCACATCATTGGCCAGCACCAGCACGGCCGACTGATTTTTGTAATGGATGCTATGCCAGGTCACATCTACATAGATCACCTCGCCGTTCTTTTTAATATGCTGCCAAACTCCTTTTTTCATTCCATCCCCGCTTCCCTGTATTTGTTCCACTTCTTCCCGGATCTGCTGTTCGCTGCTCTCCAGGCGTATATCCGCCAGCGTCTTGCCGAGGAACTCTTCAAGGCTATATCCGTAATGGTTAACTGTCTCCGCATTCACCTCCAAAAAACGTAAGCTCACGGCGTCGAAGACCCACATGGGCATGGGATTATTGTTGAACAGCTCCCGGTAGCGCTCTTCACTTTCCCGCAGGTATTCCAGGTTACGTTTGCGCTCCAGGCTATAACGGATGGCGCGTGACAGCAGCTTTTCATCGAACTCGCCCTTCACCAGGTAGTCCTGCGCCCCCAGCAAAAGAGCCTGCAAAGCCAGGTTGGTATCCGCGATGCCCGTCAGCAGGATCACCGGCACCCGCTGCGCGGACTGGCTGAGCCCGGTATAGCTATCCAGTCCGTAGCTGTCGGGAAGACTCAGGTCCAGGAACACCAGGTCGATCGGTTCGGTGGCAAGGATCGTCTTCGCCTCGGACAGCCGCGTAGCATGCAGGAGGTTCCCGATCACCAGATCCGTAGCCCGGAGAAACTCCTGCAACAGAAAAAGATCTCCGGGGTTGTCCTCGATGACCAATATATGGAGGCTCGACATGTCTTCAGGCGGTTTTGGGCAGTTTGACAATGCTGATCCAGAAATCCTCGATGGTCCGCACGACTTCCATAAACCGTTCGAGATCTACCGGTTTCGTGATGTAGCAGTTAGCATAATTATCATAGGAAGTCAGGATATCTTTTTCGGAAGAAGAAGTAGTGAGCATGATGACCGGGATGCGCTTCAGCTCAGGGTCATTTTTGATGATGCCCAGTACCTCCATGCCGTCCATCCGGGGGAGATTGATATCCAGCAGGATCAGGTCGGGCGTTTCCCCGTTACTGTAAGGAGGTACTTTCTTCAGGAAGCTGATTGCCTCCATTCCGTCATAAGCTACCGATATCCGGTTGATGATCCTCGCCTCTTCCAGCGCTTCGCGGGTCAGTAAGATATCGCCTTCGTTGTCGTCGACCAATAGAATGTGAATTCCTTGCATAAGGTAAGATTTAAAGGTGTTTGGTTATGGTAAAATAAAATGTACTTCCTTTCCCGGGGGCCGACTCCACCCAGATCCGTCCTCCATGACGCTCTACGATCTTTTTGCAGATCGCCAGCCCGATACCCGTGCCGGAATAATCGCTCTTGTTGTGCAGGCGCTGGAAGATAATGAAGATCTTATCGAAGAACAGGGGGTCGATCCCGATGCCATTATCTTCCATGGCAAACAACCAGTACCCCGGCTCTTCGGTCGCCCGGATCCGGAGCACGGGCGGATCCTCGCTATGATACTTCAGCGCATTGCCCACCAGGTTCTGGAACAACTGCACCAGCTGCACTTTGTCCCCACGGACCACCGGCAGGGGTCCGATCTCTACCCGGGCGCGCGCCGCGATGATCTTCTCCCGGAAAGTGTTTCCCACTTCCTCCACCACCTCCGCCGTATCCACCGGCGCCCAGCTCTCCTTCCCCGTCCCGACCCTGGAATACTCCAGCAGGTCCTGGATCAGCGCCTTCATCCGCTCGGCTCCGTCCACCGCATAATGAATATACTGCCCTGCCTTCTCGTCGAGTTGTCCATGATACCGCTTCTGCAGCAGTTGCAGGAAGCTGCTCACCATGCGCAGCGGCTCCTGCAGGTCATGGGAAGCGATATAGGCAAATCTTTCCAGCTCGGCATTGGACAAGGCCAGCTCGGCCGCCCTTTTCTTCAGGGCCTCATTCAATTCCTGTAAGAGTAGCGCCGACCGCCGCTGCCCGGTAATATCGTTCACCACCACCATCCGGGCCCTGCGATGATCATACTCGATGGGATGCGCCGTCACCTCTACGAAAATAATCTCCCCATTCTTTTTGATATGCCGCCAGACCCCGTACCGGGACTCCTCAGAGGAGGAGCGGGCTTCCTCCACATCGTTGAGCAGGCGGGGCTCATCCTCGGCCGGCCGGATATCGCTGATCTTCATCTGAAGGAACTCCTTTTGGCTATACCCATAATTGAGGATCGCTTTTTCGTTGACTTCCAGAAATTGCAAGGTTTCCAGGTCATAGATCCATTTCGGCAGAGGGCTCTTATAAAAAAGAGATTTGTATTTGTCTTCCGACTCCTTGAGCTCGCTGGTCTGGAGCCGTACCTGCTCTTCCAGTTCCCGGTTGAAACGATTCAATTGCTCCTTCGCCAGCTTCTCTTTCGCGAGATCGATCCATACTTTCCGGAAAACCACGATCGCCAAAATTGCCACTGCTACAATAAGGGTCCACAGAACAGCTTGCAATCCGGAGGCTGCCCCTCTATTGGTCTTCCGGCGCTGGTCCAATAACTGATTTTCCTCCTCTTCTATGCGGCCGATCAGGGACTGTATCTGGCGGGAATACCCGATGGACGCTCCGTTAGCGATCAATGCCGCGACCCCTTGAAAATCCTTACGCTGGCTCATCCGGATGGCTTCGTCCAGCAGTTTCCTGTTCTTATCCACATAGTTCTGCAGGATATCTATTCGCTCCTGTTGCGCTGCATTATCCCTGGTAAGTTCTTTCAGACCTGCGATCTTTTGCCGCAGCAGGGAAGTGTAGCCTGCCAGGGAGTCCAGGAAGACGCTGTCACCGGTAAGGAGGAAATTTTTTACGCTTAGCTCGTAATGGTCACTGATACCCAGTACTTCTTGCGTCTCGTATATCACCTGGTGAGTATGCCTGATATTAGCAGCCGTATCCTGCAGACGACCCGACTGCCGGATAGAGATCAGCACAATAGCGAGAACGCCCGTAATCGCTATGGCTATACCTGTGATAAGCTTCCTTTCGATGGTTACTTTCATCCAATATCGATATTTTTTATAGGACGGATGGCTTTTTCGGGTCAAAATCCATGGTTCATGTAAAGTCGAAAACGGTGGGGTGCAGGTGATTGTAATTTAAGGAAAAAATGCCGGATTACACGCCGAGCGACCGGGTGGCCGCTAAAAAACTCCGGTCATCTTCCGCCAGCACCAGCAGCTTGTCATTACCCTGCAGTACAGTCGATCCGACAGGCGTGATATAATCCCGGCCACGTATGATCAGTAAGATATTGGCCGTTTTGGGGAAATTGATCTCTACGATCCGCCGGCCGGCCGCAACCGACTGAGGAGACAGCAGGACTTCCTGCTTTACCGACATCGTAGGGTCGATCCATTCCAGGTCGCTGCCCGATCGCTTCTTTGCCCTACCGGGAACGGTCAGATGTAATCCGCGGGCCACGGCAGGCAAGGTAGTCCCCTGCACCAGCACCGAAGAGACGGCGATAAAGAATACCAGGTTGAAGATCATATCCGACTGGGGCAGCCCCGCGATCATCGGATAAGTGGCGAATACGATCGGAACAGCCCCCCGCAGGCCCACCCAGGAGAGAAAGAGCTTACTGCGCCGGTTGGTCTTAAAGAACAGCAGGCTGCCGAATACCCCGATTGGCCGGGCGACAAAGATAAGGAAGGCGGAGATCAGCAGCCCTGGCCCGGCTACCGCCAGCACCCTGGAAGGAAAGACCAGCAGCCCCAGCGTCAGGAACAGGATGATCTGCATCAGCCAGGCGATACCGTCATAGAAACGGATCAGGCTCCGCTTGTGAATGAAATTGGAAGTGCCGAGGATCACCGCACAGATATAGATGGCGAGAAACCCATTGCCGCCCACGAACTCCGTCGCGGAATAGCTGAACAATGCCAGCGCCAGCAGCAGTACCGGGTAGATCCCCTCATTATTCAGGTGGATGCGGTTGAGCAGCCAGAGACTTCCCTTGCCGGTAGCATATCCCATGAGCCCTCCGATGACAAACCCTTTACAGAACAGCAATACCAGCTCCCCCACCGGCAAATGTCCTTCCTTTACTACCGCCGTCAGGGAAATGGTCAAAAAATAAGCCATAGGATCATTACTCCCGCTCTCCAGCTCCAGCAGCGGCCGCAAATTGCCCTTGAGCCCTATTCCTCCAGACTCCATCTTCCCAAGCCCAACTCTTCTTAATATCCAGTTCGCCACCGGCGAACTGTCTTCACGTAAAATAGAGAAGACAGCCGCCGCATCCGTGGAAGAGACGATGGCCCCCAATAAAAGGCCCGCCGGCAGGCTAAAGCCCAGCAGGTAATGCACGAAGACACCTACGGAGAGGGCCGTCAGCAGCACTCCCGCCGTCGACAAGGCCATACCTTTCCAGAGTACGGGCCGGATGGTAGGGAAATCCGTGCTCAGCCCGCCCGCAAACAGGATAAAATTCAGCGCGGTGATCCCGACGAACTGGGCAGTATGCGGGTCGTCGAAGGCGATGCCGCCAATCCCTTCCGAACCAGCCAGGATGCCGACCAGCAAAAAAAAGATCAGTGTAGGAACACCCCACCGGCTGGTAGTCTTCCCGCCAAGAATGCTCAATAACAGCAGTACCGAGCCGACCAGCAAAATATTTTCGGAATTGATGTGCATGATGCACAATTTACGACAAAAGACTGGCTACAAGAGCCATCTGGCTGTGCAGGGAGCGCTTTTCATAAGTACAATCACTTACTGCAACGTTCTTTCCCGATCGCTTGTCATGCTTTTCAAACCTTAGAGAATGAAAGTCTTTTTACCGCTCCTTGCACTCCTGCTGCTGTTTTCCTGTTCGAAGAAGAAGACGCAACCGCAGCCGGTCGCCTGTCAGAATTATGAAACAGGGGTCGTTCTTGCCCAGCTGAACGATACGGCGAAGATAGAAGATGCTTTTGCCTTGTTCGACAGCTTGCAGCGGCCGATCACCCTAATGGTCGGGTTCCTCTATGCGTCTCCTTATCCGGCAGATAGTATTCCCGCCCTGAAAGCCCTGTTGAACGCCAAACCCTATATCAATAATGGACAAGGATACACCGTCATTATCTTCCCGGATAGCCTTGGCAGCGGAGTCGTAACGATCCGTCCGTATTTTTACGAAATGAACCTGGCTAACCAGCAGGACTGGATCAACACGAAAAAGACATTGGGACTTACGGAACTGCCAACCATTGATGCCCTCATTAATTATAAATATATCAAGGTCAAAGTGCCGCAAGGGGCAGAACATTACTGGGCCGACGTCCTCAGGAAGGAGCCGATCCTTTCCCAGGCAACCGTGAATTGTCTGTATGAATTATGAGGAATATAACTGGCTTGGTTACTGTTTCTCCCTTTTTAATATACCTTTCTGGAAAATCTCTTTTTCCAACCCTTCAAGCAATCGTATATGAACAGGAGAAACTTTCTGAAGAATTCAGGACTGGGCTCACTGCCTGTCGTAACAGGATTGACAGCTCTTTCCTTCCAGCAGGATCCCGGTCAGGGTCAACCTAAGGCTCCTCACCAGGGCCATTCTGATCCGGATGTCTCCCGATCTGCAGTCCGGCCATCGGATGCGCCCCTCCCGCCGTCCATCAACTTTGTCCAGGAGACCAGCCATGTTTTCAGAGACGAGGCGGACGCGGCCGAAGCGGTATTTGGCAAACGACTTATCCCGCTCGCCAAAGGCCGGCACTACTTCACAACCGGGGAATTGCAGGCGGAAGGCGACTATATCGACAAGGAAGAATACTTCAAAACGTCCTTGGGTTGAGGACGGTCACTAAACGCACCTTCTTATGAATATCACGATCTCAGACACACGCGATCTGCCATTGGAGGACATCCTGGATCTGTACAGAGCCAATAAATGGAGCTCCGCCGACAAACCGACGGAATTGTACAAAGCGCTCATCAACTCGCACACCCTTATCTCCGCCTGGGATGGGCCCCGGCTGGTTGGTATCGGCAACGCGATCTCAGACGGCTACCTGGTCGTCTATTATCCGCATCTGCTGGTCCATCCGGATTACCAGGGCAAAGGCATCGGGCAAATGATCGTCCGCAAAATGCAGGAAAAATACGGGCATTTTCACATGCAGATGCTCACGGCCGATGGCAGGGCCATCGATTTCTATCAAAAGATGGGCTTCGTACGGGCAGGGCATACCGAACCGATGTGGATTTATGCCGGGGATGAACATTGAGCGCATGCAGCTAATTATCAATCAGTTATTAAAACATTATTAAAATCCTGATAATTTTGATAAATTAGCATCAGATAACTTTAAATTGAAATTATGCAGGCGGTGCATCCATTAAGTAATATTCAACAAGAGCTGTTAAAGCTCTATTCTTCCGAAGTCTCGGAGGAAGACCTGCTGCATATTAAACGCTATCTTGCCAAATATTTTGCCTTCAAAGCCATCGGTGAAGCTGACCAGATTTGGGATCAAAAGAATTACACGAACGAGACAATGAACCAATGGCTAAACGAAGACGAAGCTCCCTATGGCAATCAAGACAGTCATTGATACCAACGTCCTTGTATCAGCATTATCATCCCGATCTGTTTATCATTGGTTAATCGAGCTTTTGCTTGATGAAAAAATCGAGCTATACATCACTGATGAAATACTCCAGGAGTTTGAAAAATTCCTGAATCCTGCTAATTAAAATAATGACCCCAGTACTGTAGCCAGATGGTCTATAACAGGGATGCACCTTTGCCGGTCTATACGCTGCTGCCGCCTTATGACACGATCCAGGGGGGCCGTGATATGATCCGGGGGATCCAGCGGTTTTGTAGTTATCGGTTTTTTATTAAAAAAAAGATGTATTTTTTGGTGGGATACCCCAATACCGTATTCCGTCAAAAAAACTTATATGAGAATCTTTCTCCCTTCGCTTCTGATCGTCATCGCATTATTCGGAGGCGCGCCTTTCCCCGGGCATGCACAGCAGGCAGGGCGGGCACAGCAGACGCCGGCGCATCCGCAGCAGCTGGACAGCGTGCTACCGGTAAGAGGATTTTGTATCGACCTGCCTCGCCCTGCCGGTCTTGACTCATTCGTACATTTCATCAATGAGGAGCTGGCTCCCCGAAAGGTCAATACCTTATTCCTCCTGGTGGATTATCGGTACCAGTTCAAGAGCCACCCGGAGCTGACGGATAGCTTTGCCTTGTCGAATGCGGAGGTGAAAAAGATTGTAAAGGCCTGCGCCGCGCATCATATCCGTATCATTCCCCAGATCAACCTGCTGGGACATCAAGGCTGGGAGGAGCGGCCGGGGAAGCTGCTGCAAGTCTATCCGGAGTTCGACGAAACGCCCTGGGTGAAGAACCCGGAGCATTACGTATGGCCGAATGCGGACAACCTCTATTGCAGAAGCTATTGCCCGCTCCATCCTAAGATCCATGAAGTGCTGTTTGCCGTGATCGACGAGCTCTGCGACGCTTTTGAATGCAATGCCTTCCATGGGGGAATGGATGAGGTCTTTTATCTCGGAGAAAGCAAATGCCCCCGCTGCGGAGGCCAGGACCCCTCGGTCTTATTTGCCGGCGAAGTACGGGCTATCCATGACCACCTGGTGCAGAAAGGCCGGGAGCTATGGATCTGGGGAGACCGGCTGATCGATGGTAAGACTACGGGGATCGGCGAGTGGGAGGCCAGCTATAATAACTCTTACCGGGCTATCGACCTGATCCCCAAAGATGTCGTGATCTGCGACTGGCATTATGAGCGTCCTGACAAGACCGCCGTCTATTTCGCCATGAAGGGGCTCCGCGTGGTGACCTGTCCCTGGAGGGTCTCCGCATCCGGGATCGTACAGGTAGACGATATGGCCCGTTTCAGAGAGGAATCGACCCCCGAAATGAAGGTCCGGTTCCTCGGCATCGTAGAGACGACCTGGTCGCCGACCCAATCCTTCCTGAATGGCTTTTATGGTGTCGGCCAAAAAGGTCCGGCGCGGCCACATACCCCCTGGCAATGCTTCAAGGATGTATTTCAGAAGATTGACAGCTTAGGGAATTAAAGATGCCAGACATGGTTCGCGGACCGAAGCGATCTTTCCCGTTGCCGGTATAGTCAGGGATGCCTCAAGGAGCAATCTGGCTCTAACCAGGGTAAAAAGACCACTTAGAGCCAAATTGCCGGTCAAATTGGCTCTAACAACTAGAATGTTTCCCCCAGGTTGAGATACAACATCGAGTAGGTCTTACTGGCCCCATAATCGACCGAGATATTCGTACCTGACCGCTTGTTGAATTTAAGCCGGAGGCCTCCCCCGGCCGCTACGTGCAAATGCGCATACTCGTTAGTCACCGGTTCGGAAATACTGCTCATATTGGTGAATAGCACAAAACCGAATAACCCGTCATGGGTAATATCCCGGCGGTATTCGCTCTCAAAATAGAGCAACCCATTACCACGGTATCTGTTCTGTTCGAACCCCCGGCCGGATCGTTGCTGGTAGGGGTCCCATCCGATGCTTGGCAGATCGAGATAAGGCGTATGGCTTTTAAGAGCCGTCCAGTAAAAAGACCAGAAGGCAAGCATGTTTTGTTGAGTATTGCTGAAAGAAATATACCGCCGCAGATCGATATAAAGAGATTTCCAGCTATCGGTGCTTCCCAGAAACCGGGGATTGACCCGGAAAACGACATTGCCATAAAATCCCGGCAGCGGATTGAAAGCATTCCTCCTGGCATCGTACAATAAATTAAGGGAAAATCCTGACGAAATAGACTTCTCGCTCGGGGTCGTGCCATAGGGATAACCGGTAAACTTTGACAGCGTCGTGGAGTCGTTGATCGTATCGATATCGAAGTGAGCATCCAGATGATATCCTACCCCGACCAGAAAATAAGGCCGGACCCTTCTTAAAAAAGATTGATAGAACCGTACGTATTTATAATTCACCGACAGCTTAACGTTTTCATCTGTCTTGCCCCCCAACCCCCAGGTATATTGCGGATAATAAAGGAACCGGGTATCACCCATGATCTCCCATTGATCGCTGTTCAGCCAGATATTGGAACGGAAGGTATACCCCACGCGGCCGTTAATAGTGACATAAGGAGAGAAAGTGATGGTGGATAAAGAAGTATTAGCCCTGTCTCCCAGGTAAAATCCCGCCGTGGTGGAAGTGACCAGCGCGATCCCGCCGCCCGGCACCTGGGAGTTCACGGGGAAAAAAGAATAATACACTTTCCGCCCGTTGCCGGCAGGCGCCTGATTCAGGTCCTTATCAAAAGCATGTTTTATGACACCGACCAAATCCCTCTTCCCTGTCGTATCGGGTTTCTTTGGCTCGTACGGGAAACTCCTACCCTGCCCCGAAGGTTTCTTCGGGTTGTTTTGGGCCAGGGCGAATAGCGGTCCCGCGCATACGATCACTGCGAGAACAAGGCGCCCGGCGCTGGTATCGGTTTTTAATAGTCCCATTCATAGCGAACTTACTTAAACTTCAGGTTCAACGAAATAATATTCGCTGCGAGGTCCGTCGTTTGTGAATAATGGCCATACCGGATCTCCAGGGAATTCAGGTCCCCCAGGATGCCCTTGGGAGGCGCCACCCGGACACCGGCCCCGAAGAACTGGCTCGAAAAAGAAGAAAGTGCATAGTTGCTCGTATAATACTGATCGGCAGCCGTATGTTTCTCATAAGCGGCAAAATAATTTACCGCGGTCTGCACATAGTACCGGTAAAAAGGCGTGATGGAAAAGAAGGGCGTGATCTTCACCGGTACTTCCAGGCTGGCCGTATGCGATACCATACCCCAGTTGTCGACGTAGAACCGGTAATAAGACCGCAGAATGATATTGTCGCCCAAAAAGTAATTCAGCCGGATACCGATCGGCAGCTTGAATCGTTGGGAGGGCAGGTTTTCGATCGTATCCTTGCCGGTATTGAGAAAGACGCGGTGAAAAGGTAGTCCGAGGTAGCCGCTCTGATAGACTACATCCATCGCAATACTGCCCTGCAGGCGCTCATTTATCACCTGGGAGAAACCAAAAGAAGCCGTATAGGTATCCCGCGCCTTCGAAGGAGTGACGGTAGTCGTACTACTTGTTACCGCCTGTCCGTTGACATAGGTCAGGGTCTCCGTTCTTCCGCTGGCCGTCGTAATGTAAACGACACTATCCGTAGTAGAAGTGGTTTTTACGGAATCAACCGGTATCAGCTCCGAAGGCTTGATCATTTTTATCTGATCGAAGAAACCGGTTAGCTTGACACTGAACTCACCGTTGTGATGATTTTTCTTCGACAACGAAGTATTCAGCCCGATGGAATGGTAGTAATTATGTTCGGCGGAATAATAAGCCCCGATCCCGAACTCCGTTCCCTTTTTCGCATTCTCGATACTCCAGTCGAGGGTAGGATAGATCCTTGTTCCGTTGTTACGGGCATGCCCGCTGGAGTCCACATAAGCCTGGGAAGCGGCGGTATGATAATCGACCCCCAGACCTGCCGTCAGAGTATTCTTGCGTCCTTTGGGATCCCATCCCACCCATTTGAGCTCCACCCCATTTGCCAGGTCGGTGACATCGCCGATCCCCTTGCTGTCGGTCCTTCCCCCCATCACAGCCGATTTGTCCGCCGTCTGATTATAATAGCTGGAAACCAGGTTGACCTCATCCAGTTTTAATTTTTTGGGGGTATAGTGGGGAGTGGTGGTAAGGGAGCTATCTTTCGTAGAAACCTGTGAAAAGGCGTGCAGCAGCATCATGTATAAGCCGACTACGGTGAGGCAGATTTTTCTCATAATATTTTTAATTTAGTTACAGCTTTAATTTAGTTACAGCCGCAACCGCCTCCTGTCTTGCCGCCATTGGCGCCGGAAGAACCTTCCCGGTAGGATTGGGCATTCAACTCATTCTTTTCGACCTTCCTGTTGGCCAGGGTCATTTCACTATCATTGATCCGGCTCTTCTGGTATTCTTTCACCTGTACGCAGGAAGCCAGGAATGAAATGGTCAGCGCCGCGCAGCATGCTCTTATCAGGGCTTTCTTTTTCATACTATCGATTTTATGGGGTGATTGATCGGTTTATCGGGTGATGAACGCTATTGATCCGCGTCGATGACAGCCCGAACCTCGGCGCTGAAGCTCTCCGGCTTCACGGCCGGGTTGCCTTCCCATTTTCTCAATACCTTGCCATCGGCATCCAGCAGCAAGGTAAGGGGAAATTGTCCCTGCGAATTATATTGGTCGGCCATCTGGTCATTTAAACGCTGTTGTTCGGGAGAAGGCTGGTTCTTCTTTTTGCGGGGAAAGTCCGCATTCACCAGCACCAGGGAAGTATCGGCCATTTGCAAAAAAGCCGGCTGATCGAGGATCTCCCTGCGCAACAGGATACAGGGACCACACCAGTCACTGCCGGAGAAATTGAGCAGGATATGCCGGCGTTCTTTTTTAGCCAGTTCCTTGGCTTCCTGCATGTTATAATGCCAGGCCGGGGAAAAGAGCCCTGCCAGCAGAAGGGTTAATACGAAGACTTTGAGCATAGTCAGAGAAATTCCGTTATGTGAGCCTCTTGCGACCGATCCGGCAATGAGGCACGTGTTTTTTATAAATACGATTAAACGGAATTTTAGTTGCCTTAAGATTTATAAAGATTCATTAGAAATTTATTAGAAAATCGTTAGAGCGGGAAGGGCTAGAAGTTTTTAAGCTTATAAAAAGCTAAGACGGGATTATCCGTTGGTTTGGCAGTATGACCAAAATCCGAAGCAGGCAGGGCACTAACGAAATAGTCGTTAAACGTAGTTATGGGGTATCTATACTCCTTTATCTGTGCAGAATCCTTTGGCAAAACCGTAGAGACGAGGTCCCCACCGATGATTTTATTTGTTTTTTCAGAGTAAAAATACCCTGATAATCCATCTTTATAAGTGGCGATATAATAGATCGAATCGTCATTAGAGAATATCTCCCCTTTAAAAGAATAATATTTATTCTGATTCTCTAAATTGATATATTCATCAATACCTTCCTTATTCTCTTTCTTAATGATCGAATTGATATCGGCCCCGGGATAATGGATCACTAATTTGGGATATACGTTTAGCGGGGCCGCAGCTATCTGATAAACAGTATCGGAAAATTCGGGCGTGTAGAACACCTTATTGTTGCTATTGTTAAAAGAAGAGTTGTTATTGATCTGATAATTAATCCCTGTTTTCATGTTCTTAACCGCATCGGTAGCCGTATACAGGATCTCTGTATTTCTCTTGCCGAAATAAAGAGCGGACTCAGTAAGCACAGGGATATGATCGTTGCCGCCAAATGAATTTATATAGACATATTTGTCTGTGTTCTTCAAATTCACCAGGTTTGCAAAATAGACATACTCTTTGGAGGCCTTTCTGAAATGACCATCTCTATCAAAATAAGAGGATTGGTATTCAGTTTGATCGTGTAAAATAATTTCATCGGCAGTATAGTCATACGCCACATCGTAAAAATCGGACACTACGGCCGTATTATCTTTGGGATCCTTATTGGCCAGTATTTTATTAATGAACCGTCCGGAGGAATCAAAAATATACACTCCTTTCGAAGCATTGAAATCGACAATGATAATCCTGCTATCGGTCAGCAATATTTTATCGATGCTGCCGATTTTGGACCGGGCCGAGGTTTCCAGTTTAACGAAGTGAAGATCCTTCAGGTTTTTATTGTAATCGAAGGTCGTGCTGTTGGAGAGAGGTATTTTTATATCCAATAGCCTGGCATCCTGTTTGCCGGGTACGGATCTTATATGAGCGATATCGATCGCCTTCTGATAGCCGCGGTACCTGTTTTTAGCTGTAGGGATCGTATAAGCTGCGAAGATCAGGACGCAAATAATTAAAGCAAAGAGAGCTATTTTTCGTTTCATGGAAAGTAATTTAACCCTTTCTCCCCTGCTAACCTGTTAACGGAAATCAAATGGATACGAAATAATTTCGATATTTTAGCACCAGGATATCAGCATAAAAAATGAAACCCTATTGTCGACAGCTAAAAAATTCGCCGGCCAGACCGCTATCTATGGGGTTAGCACCATTGTACAACGGCTGCTAAGCTCCCTGCTCACCCCGCTCTATACCAGGGCTTATCTCCCAAAGGTCTATAGTATTTTCAGCACCCTGTTCAGCTATGCGTCCATCCTTCAGGCCATCCTGGCATTCGGGATGGAAACAACCTTTTTCAGATACCTGAACAAATCGCCGGACAAAAAGGACCAGGTATACAACAATGGTTTTTGGGTGATATTTTTTGTATCGCTTATTTTCCTGTTCACGACCCTGCCTTTTACGCATACGCTGGCCGGATTGATTAAAATCGGGAACGATACCCCGCAACGTGAATTTCAGCTTTATATACGTTATTTCATAGGCGTGCTTGTTCTCGACGCCTGGTGCGTTATTCCGTTCGCCAAACTGCGGGCTGACGGGAGGCCCATAAAATATGGCATTATCAAGCTGATCAATATAGCCGTAACGGTCTTTCTAAACCTGCTTTTTATCCTGGTAATACCTTACTGGATAAAGCACCATTATTATGGAACCCCCTGGATCAAACACTGGTATGTACATGGCTGGGTAGCTTATGCCTTCTTATCGAACCTGGCAGCCAGTTTTGTCACCCTGCTGATGCTCCTGCCGTCGCTGCTGCAATTGCGGCTGAAATTCGATACGGTTATGTTTAAAGGCATGCTGCTCTATAGCTGGCCTATCTTAATTTCAAACCTGTCGTACCTGGTAAATGAGAATCTCGACAAGATCCTGCTCGGAAAGCTGCTGCCGGCCAATATCAGCGAACAGGAAGTAGGGATCTATTCGGCTTGCGCAAGATTATCCGTTTTCCTAAGCCTTTTCAACCAGGCTTTTCGGATGGGAGCCGAACCTTTCTTTTTCAGTCATGCCAGGAATAAAAATTCAGGCCAGACTTATTCCCGGATCATGGACTACTTTGTTATCACGATGTGCGTAATGTTTGTGGGGGTGGTAGCAAATATTGAAATACTAAAACATTATATTAATAACAAGGCGTATTGGGTAGGGCTCAACGTGGTGCCACCCTTATTGTTCGGTTATGTAAGCCTGGGTATCTATATGAACCTTTCCGTATGGTATAAACTATCGGATCAAACCCGGTATGGTTTATATATATCGGGTATCGGCGCTGTCGTCACCATCCTGCTAAATGTACTCTTTATACCCCGCTATAGCTATATGGCTTCGGCCTGGACTTCGCTCATAGCCTATACCATCATGATGATCCTCTCCTATAGCTGGGGGCAGAAAAACTACCCCATCCCCTACCACCTTAAAAAGAACCTGTCTTATATCGTAGTGTCGGTCTTGCTCGTCTATCTATCCTTCTATGTCTTTGCACGAAACATCTTTATCGGGAATGCTTTATTGATCCTATTTGCCTCGGCGGCTTTGTTCCTGGAGCGGAAAAATTTAAGGGCGATGTTTATAAAAACAGCTAATTAAAAAAAATTTGTCTTTTTGTCCAATTTGAGGAATTCGATTGTCATTTCTTTTTAACAATTAAATTCTTTTCAAAATGGAACAAAGGATCAACGTCCACGAAAAAGGGGCCAATGCGATGCATGCGCTTTTTGGTCTTGGCGGTTACCTGAAGAAGTCACCGGTGGAAGTAACACTTTTAGAGTTGATTTATTTCAGGGTATCGCAAATGAATGGCTGTGCTTATTGCCTCGATATGCACTCCAAAGATTTACGTGCCAAAGGCGAGACCGAGCAACGTTTGTATGGTTTAAGCGCCTGGCGTGAGACCCCTTATTACACCGACCGGGAAAGGGCTGCATTAAGCTGGGCGGAAGCCGTAACAAAATGTCATGTCCCCGATGACATTTACAGCGTGGCAAAAAAACAATTTTCTGACGAAGAATTAATTGATCTTACTTTTGCCACTACGACTATTAACACCTGGAACCGGATCAACCTCGCCTTTCCTAATACGCCGGGAACGTACAAAGTTGGCCAGTTTGGCGGATAGAAAAATAGTTAGTAAACCTGAAAAATCAATAAAATGAACGAGTTCTTATTAATATTCCGAAGAGACTTTACAACCAAGGATGCACAACCTTCACCGGAGCAAATGCAGCGTTCCATTAAACCCTGGCAGGATTGGCTGGGTGGCATTGCTGCTCAGAATAAATTGGCCAGGCCGCCGCAACGCTGGGACGGCGAGGGCAGGGTTGTAAAACATGACAAGCATGTCATCAATGGACCTTATGCAGAAATCAAAGAGTCCATCGGAGGGCTGCTTATCATAAAAGCCACTGATTACAAGGAGGCCGAAGAAATCGCCAAAGGCTGCCCAATTCTGGAATTGGGGGGAACTGTGGAAATAAGAATGGCGGTTGCATCGAACTAGTATATGGAAGAGAGACAGCTTTTGCCGCATTTGTTCAGAACGGAGCGCCGGAAAATAGTTTCGGTGCTTTGTTATCTATTTGGCATTGAACATATTGAAATTGCAGAAGACCTGGTCGGCGACACTTTTCTTGCCGCTACCGAGTTGTGGAGCTTAAATGGGTTGCCCGAGAATCCGACGGCATGGCTCTATACGGTCGCTAAAAATAAAACAAAGAACTATTTAAAGCGGAATTCGATTTTCGAGAAAAAGCTATCGGCCCAACTAAAATATACTGCTCCCCAAACGGAAGAAATTGAAATCGATTTGTCTACAAAGAACATAACCGATAGTCAGTTGGCTATGATCTTTACCGTTTGCAATCCCTGTATTTCCAATGAATCGCAAATCGCGCTTGCCTTGAATCTGCTTTGTGGTTTTGGGATAACTGAGATTGCCGATGCTTTTTTGACCAGCAAAGACGTTGTCTATAAAAGGATCAACCGGGCTAAAGAAAAACTCAATGAAGCGAATATAAAAATCGAGCAGCCTGGCATCGCCGAAATAAACGAGCGGTTGGAAACCGTTTTAACGACTCTTTATTTATTATTTTCCGAAGGTTATTACTCGATTTCGCAAAACACCATCCTACGTAAAGACCTTTGTGTGGAAGCCATGCGATTGAATTATTTACTGCTGGAAAATGAAACCACCAACCAACCGGCTGTCAATGCGTTGTTTGCCCTGATGTGTTTTCATTCCTCCCGATTTGACGCAAGGACCAACGAAAAGGGTGAAACCATCCTATACCATGATCAGGACGAAACCCTATGGAATAGGGAGCTGATCGAACAAGGAACACACTTTTTAAACCTTGCTTCGACAGGAAACACCTTATCAAAATATCACCTGGAAGCGGGGATCGCCTATTGGCATACCCATAAGGAGGACAGCCCTGAAAAATGGGAAAGTATTTTACACCTCTATAACCACTTACTGATTTCAGCGTACTCGCCTATTGCGGCACTGAACCGGACCTTTGCGCTGGCAAAGACGAATGGGAAAAAAGAAGCCATTATTGAAGCTGAGAAACTACAACTCACGGACAATCATTTTTATTATTCTTTGCTGGGCAACCTGTATACCGGCCTTAACGACAAAAAGGCATTGCAGCATTTTACGACGGCCTTAGGGCTTGCCCATTCAGCCGCGGACAAGGCAACCATCCGAAAGAATATTGACCGCCTGGCGGGTGCCGTATAATTCCTATAAAAAATGCTCCCTTCCGGGAGCACTTTCAGTATAAATTTCTATCGGACGAATTATTCTTACCGGATGCGTCCTTACATATCCGGCGTCTGCAACAACTTGTACAGCTCATCCAGCTTCGGAGATAGAATGATATCCGTCCTTCTGTTCAAGGCCCTGCCCTCGGGGGTGCTGTTGGGCTGAACGGGATCATATTGGCTATGGCCGGAAGCGACAATCCTCATCGGCTCGACTTTATAATCAACGGTAAGGATCCGGACGATGGATGCTGCCCGCGCCAGGCTAAGATCCCAGTTATCCTGGTATTTTCCCCGGATCGGGATAGAGTCCGTATGCCCTTCGATATCGACGGTGATATCCGGGTTCTGGTTCAGGACTTCGGCCAGCTTACCCAGGGCCTCCTTTCCTTTGGGGTTGACCACCGCGCTGCCGGAGGGAAATAACAGGTTTTCCTGCAAAGACACATATACTTTGCCATTTTTAATAGCCACGGTGAGCTCATTGGATTTGAAGCCGACCAGGGCATCGGTCATCTTTTTCCGGATCTCCTCGATGGCCTTCTTCTGCTTATCCATCAATGCCTGCAGATGTTCAAGCTTAACCTGCTGATTGATCAATTCCTGCTTGCTTTTGCTGAGCAGCGATTGTTTATTGGCGGCGTCGGCCAATAGCTGGCTGTTTTTGTCCTTCAGGTCGGCGACTACCTGGGATAGCGTGCTGATCTGCTGCTGTTGCTGCGCTACCTGCTGGGTCAGCGAATCGATCTTTTGCTGCCGGTCGGTTCCCTCTTGCTGTAATTTTTCAATAAAAGTCTGCTGATCCCTGACCTTATTGGCCAGTTTGGCGCTGTCATATCTTGCCGATGACAAGGCCTGCATCGCATCGTTGAATTTTTTCGTTGGAACACATCCGGTTAAAAAGAAGAGGCCTGTGATGACCACAGCCAGGAAATTGCCAGTTTTTCTCATAATGAATTATATGTAAAATGATGGCAAATGTATCTAATTCGACTTAAAGGGGTATAATATTATGATTATAATAACATTAGAATTGGGACCGCCGTCCTTTAGACTATTAGACATTAAAAAAAGAATTGAATTCCATCCATCAGCGGGATGCAGTCCCTTGCACCAGGGGTAATCCTTTACCGGTAAGTATGCGCATAAGATCGTTTTGATATAATGCAGCTGTGGGGAGAAAGACAAGTAAGTAATTATCCTTTTAATACCCAATTTAATAGGAAACCAGTGCAGGTAAGACCCACAATATATTCCACAAGGATAACGCAAAATATCTTCGTATTAGCAACAGTCACTTTTTTAAAATCAATTCCGACTTTGAAAAAGATAAAAGCAGTATACATAATGCTTAAAGGTGTATTTGACGCTGAAGGACTACCCTGATGCCGAAACCCAGTTGTTAGCAGTAATAAACTCTGTAAACACGGCTTATTGAGCAGGGTACAGGATGTATTCGCGGTAAGCAATGAAAACAATAAGGAGATCATATTTGCTGTTCAGTTTGCTTCCGGTGTTAACGGCAATTCCGAAGGCAGTGCCATGTACCAGCAATTCAGCCCCTCGGCTACGGTAAGCGGAGCCAAGGGCCATAATCTGCCTACTTTAAGTCTATATAACTTATATCCGGCGAATGATCTGCGCAAAGGCGTTTACGTAACGCTGGCGCCTACAGGAGCGCCTTTTGATAATAAGCTAAGCGCTCCTACAACGGTAATTACCGATGGGCCGAGCGATTTTGTGGTATTGCGGTATGCCGATGTTCTATTTTCTGCGACCTCTTTGCCGTTCAAGGTCAGGTCAGGAATAGTTCTCTGGAACTTTGAGCGGAAATGAAAGATTTGAAGAGGGCTTAAAAAAACAAGCGCTATAAACCAATGATTTATAGCGTTTTTACCTCCTCCCGCTGAGTTATGGCCGGAAATGTCAATTTTCGGGATGTTGATCATTAACTGGTAATTGATGTAACTTTGATTTTGAGGAGTAATTGGTTTATGCATAGTAAGCTAATATATTGGATACCCATCGTAGGGATATTTGTCAGTCTGGCGCATTATGATAAGGATAATGGCATGGGCACTTTCTGGAGCGCTTATCAAACAGCGATGCTTCTTATAATTATTTGGACCGTAGCATTTCTTTCGACGTAAAAGTATTGCTGTTTCATTCGACAAGCTCTCCCGGCAGACGCCAGCCCGATTATCTGGTCCATCATGCACAAATTGCCGGCATCGCTCACCGCGACCGGCAGGGGGAAGAATTGTCTGTGCCTATTCGATCCACGGATGAGGTCAGACTAATAGGCGCCTCGTTCGCTCCAGTGATCTCGGGTGGGGGGCTTCAATCAAAAATGCCCCGCGTTTGCGGGGCCTTGCGTTTGTTTGCGGAGAGTAAGAGATCTGAACTCTTCCGCTAAAAGTACTGTCAGCAAAGACTTTCAGGTGGAATCAACGCATCTCCCAAATTGGCCTGCTGCTGCTTTTCAAGTATTTCCTTTCCAAGTTCCTAGTAAGTATTTAATAACTGACGGTTAACCTGGATCGCTGCTTTTATTTGAGCCGTCAGAATTTCCAGGGTTAGTTTTGGGTGCGCCTGGAATATGATGGACAAAAATTTCATTTATTGAAATTATATTTTATATTTTGAAACATTTGTTTACCTTTACAAAATGAAAGCTTGACCAATGGTAGTGATTAGCTATAGGACGATCAGAGATTTTAGCGATAAGTATAGTGATTCAAAAGATCCGTTAAACAACTGGTATACGATTGTCGAGAAAGGTGATTTTGCCAACTTTAACGAGTTGAGAAATATATTCAATTCAGTAGATGCTGTCGGCAATGACAGATATGTTTTTAACATTAAAGGCAATAAATACAGATTGATCGCTTTAATTCAATTCAATGTCAGAACAGTATATGTGCTTTTTGTGGGGACCCATGTAGAGTATAATAAAATAGATGCATCGAAAGTCAAGTTTAAAAAATAGGTTTATGAAAGCAAAGATTACCAGTGACACAATAAAAACTGAGGCTCAATATAAAAAGTCCATGGATGAAATACTTACCCTTATGAATAAAGGGGAAGCTAATTTGTCAAGAAGCCAAACCGATAAATTACGTACTTTGGCTTTAGCAGCACAATCATACGAAAAAAGTATTTATACAATCCCTCCACCAACTACCCTGGAAGGCATGATCGAACTTAAAATGTATGAAAGAAGATTGAAACAGAAAGAACTGGCCAAACTAATGGGCCTTAGTGAACCCAAATTATCTCAAATACTCACAGGCAAGAGAGTCCCCGATGTAGCATTTTTAAAAGCTGCACATCAAAAGCTCGGAATTGACGCTTCCTTTTTGTTAAATCATGTGTAAGAGTTTTTGTGAGAAAGAAAAAACCCTTGTAACTTTTGAATTACAAGGGTTTATAATGATTTGGCGGAGAGTAAGAGATTACTTCCGCTTCGCTCCAGTGATCCCGGGTGGGGGGCTTCAATCAAATGAATGTCCGGCGCTACCCGCGCCTCCCATTTTTGTTTTCCGCATCCGGCCCGAGCAAGCTCGGCCGATCTGCTCCAAACAAAAATGCCCCGGCAAAGCCGTGGGCATTCATTTGATTGGCGGAGAGTAAGAGATTCGAACTCTTGATACCCTTTCGAGTATACACACTTTCCAGGCGTGCTCCTTCAACCACTCGGACAACTCTCCGGAAGGGCCGCAAAAATAGCAAATTCCCCCTACATTCCGAATATTTTTTGAGCATTTTGGGTCGTAATCCGGGCCACCTCCTCTACAGACACCCCCTTGACCTCGGCCAGCCTGGCTACCACCCACTTCAGATAGCTGCTTTCATTGCGTTTGCCCCGGAATGGAACCGGGCTCAGGTAGGGTGCATCCGTCTCCAGCACCAGGTGTTCCAGGTCGATTTCTTTCAAAGTCGCGGGCAAACCGGAATTTTTATAGGTCAGCACACCCCCGATACCCAGGTAGAATCCCAGGTCAATGATCTGTCTCGCCGATTCCAGGTCTCCACCAAAGCAATGAAAAATACCTCTTAACCCGCCTTTTTGATGTTCCCGGACCAGCCCTATACTTTCAGCCATCGAGTCCCTGCAATGGATCACGATCGGAATATCATATTGCAGCGCCCACTCCGTCTGGCGGTGAAAAGCGTCATATTGCTGTTCCTGGAAGGTCCGGTCCCAATAGAAATCCAGCCCGATCTCCCCTACCGCCACCCAGGGACGGCGACCCAGCCAATCTTCCACTAGCTTCAGCTCCGTCGCATAATCCGCCTTCACGGAGCAGGGATGCAGGCCGATCATGCCGATACATTTCCCGGGATAACGCTGCTCCAATGCCAGCAGGGCTTCCAGGCTTTCGCTATCGACAGAAGGGAGATAAAATTTCTCAACTCCTTCTTTTTCAGCACGCTGTATAACATCTTCTATATCTGCCGTAAATTCCTTCCCATATAAATGACAATGGGTGTCGATCAATGGATTCATGTTTGCAAATATCGGAATCAATATCGGAATGAAAACTCACCATTTCCATGAGTAACGAACAGCTCCCCTGTGTCCGGATTCAACCCCGGCCAGCGTTTTAAAATACCGCAACGAAAATGCCCCGAGTAAATTACTTTGGATAAATCAAAAAAAGATTTACCTTTAAACTAGTTTTCATAGGGTACGGATTAAAAACGGGCCAGGGTGTCTACCCAGGCCCAATTTATTTTAAAGCCATGCCAGCCAGCACAAGCCCGCCCAGCTTACTTTTCAGCGTTTATTTATGACAGTTTGCTTTTGTCTTCCCGTCTTCTTCGATTGTCTGATTCCCCCCCTCGTTCCCCCAAAAATATACCCCTGCTCCTCGTGCAATTCTCATTCCATACCCTACGTATAACTACGCAATTTTTATGTTTTTTCACCCGGTCGTCCCGGCAGCCAACCGGCATCACTTCATCCCAACATTCGTTCCCGCCCTCTCCCCCTGATCGTCTCAAACCGATACCCCCTCTCTCCAAAGTGTTGCAGCACTTCCGGCAAGGCGCCCCGTAAGCGGTCAAAGGCTTTTTCACTGTCATGGAATACGACGATGGAACCGGGGCGCGCATGACGGGTCACATGGCGGGCACATCTTTCCGCGGTGAGCGACCGGTCGAAATCCGCGCTCAGCACATCCCACATAATAATAGAGTAATGAAAGGGCGCCTCCCGCAGCAGCGCCGACTGAAAAGCCCGGATCCGCCCATAGGGCGGGCGGAACAAATCCGAATCTATATAAAGACCCGCCTCCTGTACATTCTCCAGATATTTTTGATCAGGAGTCTTCCAGCCATTGAGGTGATTATGGGTGTGATTGCCGACGCGGTGGCCTTCCAGCAGGATCCGCTTATAGATTTGCGGATAGGCCTGCACGTTCTTGCCGATGCAGAAGAATGTCGCTTTGGCCCCCGCTTTTTTCAGCTCGTCGAGTACAAAGGGAGTGGCGTCCGGATGGGGCCCGTCATCAAAGGTGAGGTACAGCACCTTTTCACGTACAGGAATATCCCATACCAGCCGGGAATACCATTTCTTCAGACACCAGGGTGTTTTTATGAGATAGAACATACCGTCTGCAAGTTACTGCGGATCCTTCAAAAAAGTATTCACATGTACCACCTGTCCGCCCTGCCGGAAGATCTTCCCGTTCTTGCGGACGAATTCTTCCTGGCTTTTCTCATCTTTTAATAGCTTATCCATATACCGCTGCACCGTCGGGTCCTTTAGCGCCGGCGGCGCTCCAAACAGCACCGCTTCATCGATATATCCGCGCAGGAGCGGCTCCAGCTGCTGGTAGAACAAGTTCCGCCCGGCAAAGATGTCGCTTCCGATGATCTTATCCCCCGACACCGCCACAAAACCCACGATCGTACTGTCTTTCTCTCGAAACCGGTCCCTGAACCAGCGAAAATATTCATCCCCCGCCAGGGTATATTTCTTGTCCTGTCCCCGCGAAAGGTAGGCCAGGCTGTTATTCTTGAACCTCCCCGAATCCAGCTGCTTTTCGATCTCCTTCCAGATCAATACCTGGTTATGGCTGGAGTCCAGCACCTTGCGCAAATGCATATTCGCAAAATTCCCGTAGGCGAACTTCTTCTCTTTCTCGCTCCAACGCCCCTCTTCCACACACATAACCGGCACATACTGATCCTTTGAAGAAGGCGCCAGGATCGTGTCCCGGACGACCATCCGGTCCTGTCGTCCCCCGGCGATGATCTCCCCGCCGGCGATATAGACCGACTTGTCCGAATGCGTATTAAACCGCAGAAAATGCACATTATCGATGGATGTCGTACCCCGTTCCGTCACCGTCACCAGCCCCTGGCTCAGAGCCTGGTTCAGCGATACCACGCCCCCGGCTTCCCCCGGGTTACCCCCTCCCGCCTTCCGCCGGATGGGGATCATTTTCAGGTTTTTGAATACAGCCGCGCTGTCATAATCGACGTACAAGGTCTCATAGGTGAGCTGAGCATAGCCCGAAGCGAAGCAAACAAGCAGGATTAGTGACAAAAGGGATCTCACGGGCTGGTGGTTGATTAAAGAAAAGTCAATGCGTTGGTTAATAACGACCGAATGAGGGTAAGTAGTATCTTTGCCGCCTATGAGCAAAAAAGTGAGGCTACGATTTGCCCCCAGCCCCACCGGGGGTTTACACTTAGGCGGCGTACGCACCGTCCTTTATAATTATCTGTTTGCCCGTCAGCATGGCGGTGACTTCGTCCTTCGTATCGAAGACACCGACCAAAGCCGCTATGTCGCCGGCGCCGAAGAATATATCCTCGACTGCCTGAAATGGTGCGGACTGGAGCCCGACGAGAGCCCCGAACGCCCCGGGGCCTACGGCCCCTACCGGCAGAGCGAACGCAAAGCCCAGGGAATCTACGGGCAATACGCCGCCCAGCTTCTCCAACAAGGTCATGCTTACTATGCCTTCGACACTCCTGAAGAGCTGGAAGAGATGAGAGCCAAATACAAAACGGCCGAGAACCCTTCCCCGCAGTACAACCACATCCTCCGGGAGAAAATGAAGAATTCCCTCACACTCTCCCCGGAACAAGTGCAGCAGCTGCTGGCCGCCGGTACCCCCTATGTCATCCGGATCAGGGTCAACCCCGGCGAAGACGTCGGCTTCACCGACCTCATCCGGGGCGAAGTGCATTTTTCGACCACCGGCATAGACGATAAAGTATTGCTCAAGGCAGACGGGATGCCCACTTATCACCTGGCCGTTGTCGTGGACGACCGGCTCATGGAGATCACCCACGCCTTCCGGGGAGAAGAATGGCTCCCCAGCGCTCCGGTACACATACTATTGTGGAAATATCTTTTCGGCCTCGAACATATGCCCCAGTGGGCACACCTCCCGCTCATCCTCAAACCCGATGGCAACGGCAAGCTGAGCAAGCGGGACGGAGATCGCCTCGGCTTCCCCGTTTTCGCCATGAACTGGACGGATCCCGCCAGTGGCGAGACCAACAAAGGATTCCGCGAGATCGGATTTTTACCACAGGCCTTCCTCAACCTGCTGGCGGTGCTGGGATGGAATGACGGCAGCGGACAGGAACTCTTTACCCTCGGGGAACTGGTGGCCAGGTTTTCGCTGGAGCGCGTACACAAGGGCGGGGCCAAATTCGATTACGATAAAGCCAGGTGGTTCAACCATGAGTGGATCAAGCGGCTTCCCGTGGCGGATTATAAGGACCAGGTGAGAGACTTTTTTGTGACGGGGGGCGTCCGCGCCGGGGGAACCGGTCTGCCGGGAGACGCCCATTTGCCTGGAGATAACGACGCGAAATTCACCAAGGTCCTGGAACTGGTAAAAGACCGCTGCCACCTGCTGCCCGATTTCGTGCAACAGGCCTCCTTCTTTTTCACGGCGCCTGCCGACTCCGGTATTGATCTGGCCGCCGTGCAGCCTAAGTGGAACGGCGAGAAACAGCTCTTTTTCGCGGAGCTCCTGCGCCAGTTCGGGTTTATCTCATCCTGGGATGCGCCTACACTGGAAAAGGAATTTAAGGAGATGGCGGCTGCCGCCGCCATCAAGCCGGGAGATCTGCTGCTACCCTTGCGTATCATGCTCGTAGGAGGCAAGTTCGGTCCCGGCGTCTTCGATGTCGCCGCCCTGCTGGGCAAAGAAGAGACACTGCATCGCATTAAGCATGTGCTGGGGCTGTTACCCCCCTCCCCCTAAAGGGGAGTTCTAAGCCTTTAAGACATATAATAAGTCTCAATGTCAAGTCCTAAGTAAAAGTTGACTGGTTAAATAATTAGTGCGCGAAGGTAAAAAACCATTAGAACCATTCAAAAGTTCAAATGGTTTTTTTGTGCCAGGCCTTCGGCTTCCTTTGGTTTTGACGGTGCATTTGTTGGGG